>DATEOF010000345.1:0-14480 GCA_035274465.1 Polyangiales bacterium | reverse complement strand
TCCAACCTTGAACTCACGCTGCAGCGCGGAGGTCGAACATGCCCCTGCTTCGGCAACAAACGCAACCGCGCGATCGTAGAGACCATCCTGCTCGTCACTCGGCTCGATCGCGCCGTTCTCGAGCGCAGCGAGAATGCGCTCGTCGTACTCGGGCGCTCGTTGCGACCGCGCGCAGTCGCAAACCGTCTTCACATCGCCCTCGCTCACATACGCTCCATGCACTCGCTGGAGGTCGAGACTGCCGGGCAGATGGCAGAGCATGTCTCCCCGGCCGAGCAGTCGCTCCGCCCCCTTTCGATCCAGGATGACTTTCGAGTCCACCCACTGGGCGACGCGAAACGCAATTCTCGAGGGGAGATTCGCTTTGATCAGCCCGGTTATGACGTCCACACTTGGGCGTTGAGTGGCGACGATCAAGTGCATCCCGGAGGCGCGCGCCTTTTGCGCGAGTCGCGCGATGGCAGCTTCGACTCGCCGCTCCTTGCTATCTGCCATCATGAGGTCAGCGAACTCGTCGACCACAATCACAATGCTGGGCAGCGGCGTGACCTCGATCCGCGCGTTGTACGCATCCACATGTCGCGCCCCCACGCCAGCGAAGAGCCGGTAGCGGCGCTCCATCTCGCCCACCGCCCATTGCACAGCACCCACGGCCTGCTGCATTTCGGTGACAACAGGGGCAAGCAAATGGGGGAGCTCGCCGAAGCCGGCGAGCTCGACCACTTTGGGATCGATCAACAGCAGCCGCAGTTCATCAGGAGTACGGCGAAGAACCAGTGAAACCAGCATCGCACTCAGGCCGATGGATTTGCCAGCACCCGTGGCGCCGGCAACGAGCAGGTGCGGCGCCGCGGCAAGGTCGCAGTAGACTGGTTGTCCGCTCGAGTCTTTGCCGAGTGCGAGCGGGAGCTTGCCGTCGAACATCTCCCAGCGCTCATCATCGACGAGCTCACGCAGCCATACTAGCTCGCGATCGGTGTCCGGATGCGGTACCTCGATTCCAACGCGCGCGGTGCCGGGGAGCGGAGCAATGATGCGAACCCCTTGCTCGAGCACCATCGACAGTTCCGCGTCGAGGCTTCGGATCCTCGCGAGCTTCTGTCCTGCCTTCGGCTCGAACTCGTACATCGTGACGACAGGTCCCGGCGTTAGACCGTCGATCTGGCCCTCGATCCCGTAGCCAGCCAGCCGCTCCTGCAACTTGAGCGCGGTCGCCTTGAGCACCTCCTGGTCGAGAGCTCGCCCGCTCACGGCCGGCATGTCGAGAAGGGCCGCCGATGGAAGGCGGTAGGGAGAAGGGCTTGTTTCCCGGTCGCGGCCGCACCGATCCAGCACATCCACTCGCGCCCCCTCGTCCGGGTCAACGGAGGGGACGACATCCGCTGTGGGACCCGCCGCCGCATCGACGCCTGCGGTGCCAGCCTGCACTGGCTCTGCTGCAGTCGCGCTGGTCGGCGGAATTGGACTGGGATCTGCGTCAACCTCGACGACCGCGGAAGCCGAGCGCGGGGAAAGCGCCGGCTGTGCGGCGACCAGGGGGGCCGCGCCGACCATGGTGAGTTCCCGCGCGAAGTGTGTCCGTTCGCGTGCGGTCGCTGTGCGCCACGCCGCCGTAAGTCGGCGGCGGCTGTTCCACACGAAGGCGCCGATCGCACGAAGCGGTGAGCGCCTAGTCCATCGCGCGACTAGGGCGATCACCGTGGCGATGCAGGCAAGGTGTGCTCCAAAGCCAAACAGCATCATCAGTGGTGCTCCGAGTACGGCACCGAGCCGCCCGCCCGCGCCAAACATGAGGTGCAAGGTGGTGCATATCAGCGCGACCACCCCAAGCTGCAGCAACAGGTGCGCCGGCCGCGATGACGCCCCAGCGAAGATGTTCGCCCGCGCGAACGTCAGCGCAAAGTACGGCAATAACCACGCGCCCCAGCCAAAAGCGGCTCGGAGCACGTCCGACAACGTGCGCCCGAACAGCCCGAACAAGTTCTGCCCGTCGACCGGCAACAACACGACTACGAGCAGCGCGCCAAGCAGCAGCAACCCCAACCCGCGCAGCACCCCCTGCTGTCCGGCGGTTGCGTCCACGTCAACCCCGCCCCCACGGCGTGGTGCGTCGCCACGGAGGCCCGCGGCCGCGCAGCCTTGAAGGGCGCGCACGCACGCAACAACTGCGAGTGCGACGCGAGCTCACGACTACCCGCGCCCAAGCCCGCTCCAGTGACGCGAAGCAACCAGCCCACACTACCGAACAAGGCGGAGCCAACCAAACACGCGAGCTCGCGCAGCAGCGGCCAGCACAGCGCCGACCAGAGCAGCAGAAGCGCAGCCGCAGCAAACGCCAGCAGCGCCCAGAAGATCTTCAGTAGCGCGCCGAGGACGAACAGCACAACCGCGGCAAGGGAGCTCGAACGAGCTTCGGTTGCACCCATCGAGCCGGACTGCTGGAGAGAGCAGACGATGGTTTGGCCGTCCGCCACAAGCCGATAGGGCCCCTCGATCTTAACATGGGTGTACTCGATCATAGCGACCTCCGGGTCAGGCCCCGCCCCCGACAGAAGCCGCACTTGCAACCCGCGAGCGCTCGCGGCTCGAGCCGGAACCAGGACGCGAAGTCGTAGTCGCCGGTGTCCGCCGCGCGAAGCGCATAGCCGTGAGGCGCACTCGACACATCCGCATCGCCCCCCCGTGGCTCGGACAGGACGTGCACCACGGCGTACCACAAGCGTCGCGCGAGGCGCGCAAGGGTTAACTCCGCCACCGGCGCGCGTCCGTGAGCCCATGATGACGATTCGAAATGCATCATGTCATCTCCCATCACGGATCAAGTCCGGTCCCAGCCTGCGCATCAGCCGCCGATGGCTGCGGCACGCTGTCTAGCCACGGTGCTGAAAGAGCACGTCGAGTGTCGGCTCTCGCCCGGCTCGCCTTCCTACCGGCCGTGTCATGCGACTCCGATGCGGCCGCCCCGGCACCACGGACGTCCGGGGGCGTAGTCACGTAAGCCCACGCGACGAAAGCGACGAGGAGCACGGCAACGAAGTAGGTGAAGCCGCTGACAGTCGAGCGAAGGACGACCTGTGTACCTGCCAACTTGGCTTGCTCCTCGAGCACGGCAATGTTGGCACTCACCCGCTTGTACTTGGCCCTCTCCTCTGCCAGGGCCGCATCGATCTCGAGTCGAGCAATTCTCGGATGGGTCATCGCGCACACGCCCCTCTCGATCCTCAGGTGGGATTCATTGCTAGCAATACTATCCATTCTAGCGCGGGTTGTCCAAGTGAGTTTGGACCCTGAGATCGATTCATCGCCGCGCCTCATGTGCGCGCGGCACGGCAGCTCCGCGCGGCGCCCCTCCCTGGGCCGTCGGCTCCGACCCTGGTGCACGAGCACGCGCGCATCGGCTCGATCGCGGCTTCGTCGAGGAGAAGACAGCCTGCGGCCGCGGGCGCGCGTGAGCGCGATAGCGCGGGCGCCGGACAGGGCTCGGCGCTTCTCAACCCCGCTTCGGCGATCGCTTACGCTTCACAGCGAGAGGCTCGTCCGTTACATCCTCGTAGCGCGCCTCGAGCTGCGGCAGGCCTGCCAGCATGGCTGCACGAACCAACGCAGCGCGTGTGGATGCCCCGGCGAGCTTCGCGACGAGGCGATCGAAGCGCTCCACGAGTTCCGCCTCGAGGCGCAGCGAGATTTGAGTTTCCTTCTTCACTGGGAGTCGAGGATACCAGTGCTAGCGCTCGCATACACGTACCCCGATGGGATTCACGATGCGGCGCTGGCCGTCCCCGCTGCGCGGGGCTCACCGCCGCGGAGGCTCCGGCCGCCGGCCGCGGCTGGCCCAACCAACCCCTCGCGCTCCATCCGCTCCACGAGCTTCGCTGCGGTGTTGTAGCCAATCGCCAGGTTGCGCTGAATGGCAGAGGTGGAGCACTTTCCTGCGCCCCTAACCAGGACTACCGCGCGATGGTAGAGCGCATCCTCGATGTTCCGTGGCCGTCGAACCGCTTGGCTTCGCGTCGCGGCGGATGCCGTATCGGGCGCAGCGTCCGAGGCCATGAGCTCGGCCTCGCTGGGAGGCGCCGGTTCATCGCCCGGATCGGCCCGGGACTCACCCTTCTCGGTGTCCTTGGTGATCACGATGCAGGCGGTCGAGATTGCGTTGATCAGGACAAGAAATGCGAGCGAAGCGACCGTGAGAGCGTGAAGCGAACTGAAAGCCATCATGCCTTCGAGGCCCACCACGGCGCAGGCGACCTTGAACGAGTGGCCAACGCTGCCTCGCCCCCACTGCCAAACCGTGGTGACCGAATACAGGAGACAGGCGAGAGCCACCGGCGTGAGAGGTTGCGCGAAATCCCAGCTCCCGTCCTGCTTCCGCAGTTCGAAATGTACGATCGCGCACCCCGCCACCGGAAACAGGCCACCCCCTGCTCCGCAAACGTAGGCCACAGCGCGGTGTGCGCGCGCAATTCGGATCTGTTCCAGGATCCCGGCGTCCATGTTCTGTCCTCGGTAGAACTCGATAGCACCCGCAGCAGTGCTACCAATGGGATTCATTTATAGCATTCGCGTGCCCGGTGCAATGCCTCACGGAGTAGGGGGGCGGTCGCCCGCGAGGCGAGGGGAGGGGGCTTCGTCGCCCAGGTCGGAGACTCGGGACCTGCGCCAATCGCCAGCGGCAAAGCGAGAGACCGGAGTGCTGAGCACCGCTTCGAGCCCCCCCTCTCCGACAGGTACTGATGCTCAAGATCGCGGTGCCGTGTCGGCCAGAAGAGTAGGGGGCGAACGGACCCGAGCACACGGACGAGAGCGCTCCTTCTATTCGCCGGTTCTCGCCCAGGCCCGCGCCTGCCTCCGCCCGCCGAGATTCCTCCCCCTACTGCCGCGTCGTGTATCGTTGCACCTCGAGTCCGCGGTCGCCACGCGTGGCGTGAGCGCGCTCGAGCGCGACGTCTTCGGCCAGGCGCGTAGTGGTGTGCAGTTACAACGAGGACGCGCCGGCCCGAACACCAGCCCACCGTGTCACGAACGCTCGCGGCCGCCGCCGTCCGTAGTCGTAGTAGTAGCAGCGCCTCAAGCGGGCGCGGCGAGCTCGACCTCGAGAAGAAAGAGCGTCGAGCCCGCAGCAAGGTTCGTAACCACGAGCAGGGTGTTGTCGGCGTCGCAGTCACGGCACGCGTCGATCGCGAACGCCGAACGCACAACGCCAGCAGTCTGTAGCGCCTGGCGGTTCGCGGATACCTGCCTAGCATCCGCAACGCCGTAGTCGGACCGCACGTGGCGACCGAGGCACAGGCGCAGAAGCGGTAGCGAACAGACACGTTGCGCGGCCACGGTGATCGAGACGACGCCAGCGTTGAAACGCGGGTGAATGGCGGAAGGGAAGGGGACCTGGTTGTGATCGAGCATGGTCGAGCTCCGTAGTTGGGCCGGCGCGTTCGGTCGGCGGCGTTCGCACCAAGGCCCGCGTGGTCGCCCCTCGGGCTGGAGCGCCGCTTTCGCGGAGGGCTCCCCCTGGGAAACCGGGAAAGCAGAGGCGCGCCACCCATGGCTCGGCTCGAGGTGCAACCCGCAGAGCGGGCCCGCGATCGCAGCCGACCGAACGCGCTGACCCACGATACAAGAGGGGCCATGCGCGACTGCAACACCAGTCCCACTGCCCTCTCAGCCGAACAGCACGACCGACCACGTCGCCACCTGGCCCCCGTGGCCGCCGGCCGCGACCGGATAGTCTGTGATCCACACAGCTGATGGCGGCACCTTGCAGAGCTCGCAGCGGATGCGGGCCATCGCATCGGCAAGCGCCAGCCCTCCACCGTGCTTGCTTGCGAGCAGCTTCAGCGGCAGCAGGCTCGTGCGATCACAGCGCGCGGTACAACGAACGCCGAGCCAATACCCCGTCAGACTCTTTAGTGGAGACGCAAGGAACGCTTCACGGCTCATGGGCGCGCGGCCCGGTTCTGAGGTCATGCACTTGACACTACGCCGAGGCCATTGACTGAACAAGTGTTCAGAGTAGACTGAAGCACCCGAACACCGCTCCGCGGCCGCAACCCGCGCGATCAAGCGGGCAGCCGCCGCCGCCTGAAGCGGCGGCATCAATGAGTCTTCACTACGCTCTCGAGCAACGGCTCGTCCGCCCCGATCGATGGGCTTCGTATGATCCAAAGGCTGTTGCCCGTGGTGGTCCCGAGTTCCGCTCAAGCCGAAGTCGCCCACGCGCGCCGTCGCCCGACAGCACCTTGCCGGCCTTGTCCTGTTTGTGCTCGCCTCCTCCGCATCGGCCAAGGCAGCGCCCCCGCCTGTGCCGCATGCACCCACGGCCGCGCCGTGGCATTCCGTGCTAGGTTGAAGCCTCGTATGGGAACTTCCAGCGACCGCGCCCCCGCCTTCCAGGCGCACGACCCCGCGCCGCCCGAGTGGTCGCAGGACCAGGCGGTCAAGTACGAGGTGGCGCGAGAAGCGATCACCGCGCTCATGGCCTTTCGCTCGCAGTGGATCTTCGACGAGGAAGGTAGTGCTGCGCCCGATCTCGCGGCCATCGAAAGCTGGCGCGCCGAACGCGCCGCGTTTGCTGCGGAGCTCCGGAGCCTCGACGTCCGCGATCAGAAAACCCTTGCGCGCATCTGTGAGCTCTACGGCCCCGAGATCCGACGCTTGGATGCGCTCGAGCTCCAACGCGAACGCCGTGACAGATGAAGCGGATCGATACCGACTCAGCCCCGAGCAGCACGAGCGCATTTTCCAGCGTGACATTGTCTCGGAGCTAGCCGCGCCGGCGCGTGGCGTCGATGCGCCGCGGGCGGTGATTTTGGGAGGGCAGCCCGGCGCGGGAAAATCCGCCCTGCAGAGCGCAGTCGAGCGTGACTTCGCATCGTTCGGCGGGGTCCTCGCTATCATCGGGGACGATCTGCGTGCCTATCATCCCAAGTATCGAACGCTGTTGCGTGCCGACGACAAGCGTGCGGCGTTCTACACGGACCGCGATTCTGCACTCTGGATCGAGAAGCTCATCGACTACGCCAAGACGCGGCGCTTCAACCTGCTGATCGAGAGCACGATGCGCCGGGCGGACAAGATCGTAGCGACCGCGTCGGCGCTGCGCGAGCAAGGTTACTCGGTCGAAGCGCGTGCGCTGGCCGTCGACGCGCGCTGGTCGGTGCTGGGCATTCACCAGCGCTACGAAGGGATGCTCCAAGTACATGGACGCGCGCGTTTCACCCTGCAGGCCGCGCATGACGCGGCGTATACCGGCATGCTGCAGACGCTGAGCGAGCTCGAGTCCGCGTCCGCGAGCCCACTCGACAGACTCGCGATCTACACGCGCGGCAACGTCGTGATTTACGACAACCGCCGCCGCGCGAGCGGTTGGATCCGCGAGCCCAAGGCGCGGCAGGCGGTCGAAGCCGAACGCGCGCGGCCGTGGAGCGAGTTTGAGAAAGTGGAGTTCCTGCGCGGCTGGCAACGTTTGTTCGATCAACGCCGTGCGCGCCAGGCCGCGGACGAAGACCTGAGGTACGCACGCGGCTGGCGTGACCGGGCACTGCTCGACGTCCATGCAGACCCGGCCGCGCGCAGCGAGCTCGCGAAAGGCCTCACGCAGGCGCAACTGCGCGCGCTCGAGCGGACTACGGCCGCCGCGGCGTTCCAGCTTCTAACCGAGGCCGAGGCGCTGCGCGTCTTTCCGGCGCTCGAGCCGTATTACCGCGAGCGCAATCACTCGCGGACCCCAGCGCCCGAACTTGTCGCTCGACTGTCAGCGCGGATTGCGCGGGATTTCCCGAAGCCTCCTGCTCGGCAGCGTTCGCCTGAACGCTAATGCCGTCACGGGACGACGACGCAGAGTCGCAACCGCAACACCGCTCTGGACTCCCGATCGCGGCGTCAAAAACCTGGCGCCGGAGCATCGCGCCCGCGGAGTCGCGATCGAGTCGTGTTATCCTAGTGGACTCACGATGGCCGAAACGGAGTCGGCAAAGACATGGCTTCGGGCCCACGGCTTCGGCGTGCTGGCCGACACGATCGACAAAATCGAGGGCGAATGGGCAGCTCAGGGTCGTAAGACGCGCCGCAACTGGTGGGACGTGCTCGCTGGGACCCGCACCGGGGCCCCGCGCGTGATCGAGGGGCGCCGTTTCCCGATCCTACCTGAGGCACGGCTTCGCCAGGGCCTGCCGCTACTTGGTGCGGCGCCCGCGGCGCCGGAGATCGCGATCGATGATGCGGCGGTCCCAGAGGAACCGCCGCCGCCGGTACGCGACGAGGGGCCACCACCACCAGTGCTGATCGAGCCGCCACCGGCCCCGGAGCTGCCGCCAGGGGCAACGACGCCGTCGGCATCGGAGCCGTCTACACCCCCGGCGGTGTCGGTCGGCGTCGCGGCTCCGGTGGCGCCGTCGTTGCTCGATGGCAACGCGATCACCCTGCTCGAGCGGCATATCTCCCAGGGTAGAGTCGTACTGCTGACGGGCGCGGGCTTCTCGCTGGATGCGAAGGACCAGAGCGGACGTCCCCTGCCGCTCACGACCCAGCTGACCCAGGAGCTCGCGCAGGTCTGCTTCCCGGGGGATCCCGTCGAGGACTCGTTCGGCGACCTCTTCGCGTACGGCGAGCGGCACCGCCCGCGCGAGTTGCGCGCGTTCCTCACGAGCCGCCTCCAGGTCGACCCGGCCTCACTCGCTCCCCACTACCGGATCTGGCTCAGCCAGCCATGGCGCCGCGTGTACTCGCTCAACTACGACGATCTCGAGGTCGCGGCCGCGCGCCAGTTCGACTTACCGCGCGAGCCATACCCGCTGACTGGTGCGACAGACTCTCTAGTCGAACACATGGATGGCGTCTCCGGTCGCCGACTTCCGACCATCCACCTCAATGGCTTCCTGGCGGACCAGCTGCGCGACATGACCGCCTCCCCCAAGGACTACGGCGTCCGGCTCGGCCGCTCGGAGCCGTGGTACGAACTGTTCGTCGCCGAACTGACCTCGAGCTGCTGCGTCTTCGTTGGTACGGAGCTGGATGAACCCATCCTCTGGAAGTACATCGAACTGCGGGAGGCACGCTCGAAGCAGGCTTCCGAACGTCGCCCGCGCTCGTTCCTCGTGGTGCCGCGTGTCGGTCGTGCGAAGCGTGCCCGCCTCGCGGAGTACGGAGTGCAACACGTCCCCTGCACGGCCAAGGAGTTCGCGGAGCTGATCTTGGCGCCACTAGCTTCGGCGACACGACAGGGACTCGAGCGGTTGTCGGCGGCGGACCCCAGTCAGCGCGGCGCCGTCAGTGTGCCGGATGTCGCGGGCTTGCTTGCCGCCGCTCCGCGCTCGCGTACCGACTTCCTGATTGGGGAGCAGCCGACGTGGGGCGATGTAGCGGCAAATCGAGCCGCTGCTCGGCGCTGCAGCACCGAGATCGCCGAACGCGTGGTGGCGGAGCGCACCGCGGTGCGGACCGCGGCAGCGGCCCGCGGTCGCCCGCGACGGCGCTCCGCGGTGATCGTCGTCACCGGCACTGCTGGCAGCGGAAAAAGCAGCGCGCTGATGCAAGCGATGGCAGTCGTCAGCGCGAAGGGACTCTCGGTCGCTTGGATAGACAGCTCATTCGACCGTCCGCTCGCGGATCTGCGCGCCGCAGTCGCTGCGAATCGCTTCGATGTCGTCGCGATCGATGACGTCGATCGGTACAGCAGGAGAGCCCCCTCGGTGGTCCGCGACATGCTTGCGTCGGAGACGGTGCAGGTCGTCGTTCTCACCGTTCGATCGAGCCGCGCCGACGCGGTGGCGTCGTTGAAGGAGGACGCGAGCATCGCACTGGTCGAATACGCGATGCCGTCGCTCGACGACGAGGACATTGATGCCATTCTGGATGTGCTCGCCGCGAACCACCACCTCGGCGTGCTCACTGGCAAGCCGAGAGACACCCAACGCAAGGCGTTCCGCGAGAGCGCCGAGCGCCAGCTTCTCGTCGCTATGATCGAGGCGACCTCGGGCAAGCGGTTCGGGCAGAAGGTGATCGACGAGTGGCAGGATCTTCCCGACGCGCAGCGCGAGACGTACCTCGCGGTGTCGCTCGCCAGCGCGCTGCGCGAGCCGCTCACTCAGGAGGATGTGCTTCTCTGCCTGTCGAATCGTCCGGGGCCAGAGGCGTACGCGGCGCTGCGGACCCTGATTGATCGACACATACTCGTGCGCGGTGTTGGCGGCCCCGAGTCGATCCGGGCTCGCCACCGGGTCATCGCCGAGAAGCTGCTGGACGAGCTGGATGCGCAGAAGCACGTCCTCGCCTTGACGTGCGAGAAGCTCGCCTACGCGGTCGCCACGAGGGTTACAGCGGGAACGCGGCGCGACTCTCGCCTGTGGCGCCTTCTCACGCGCGTGATCAGCAATCAGTTCCTCATGCGTCGGGTCGGCCTTGACGCAGCCCGCGCTTTGTACGCGGCGCTCGAGGATCTTCTCGCGTGGGACTATCACTTCTGGCTGCAGCGGGGGAGCTTGGAGGTCAAGAACGGCTCCGTGCAGTACGCGGAGCGGTATCTCAACACCGCCTACGGGCTCGAGAGCCGCGACCGCTTGGTGGTGACAGAGTACGCTTACATGCTGATGAAGAAAGCCACTGCGTCCTCGCACTCAGAGGACGCCGAGAAGTGGGTGGAGGACGGTCGCAAACTCCTGCTTGAGCAGATCCAGATCACCAAGACCGACGACTACCCCTACCACGTGCTCGGCGCGCAGTCGGTCGCGTGGGCGATGAAGTGCACCTGGCCGAAGGAGAAGCGAGTCCGCTTCCTCCGCGATGCGAAGCGCACGGTTGACGCCGGCATCAAGGCTCTCCCCGGATCCCGCGATCTGCGGCAGCTCTCGAGCGACATCGAGACGAAGATCCATGCGGTGCAGCTCGGGTTCTCGTGAGTGCGGCAGCTGGGGCTGCCCCCGCGTCCGGTTGCTGCCTGCCCGCACACACTGCTCTCTCGCTGAAGCAGTTCGCATCCGGTGACGGATCGCCAATGCGACCGGTCACGAACTGCAGATCAGCTTCATGAAGACCCGCTGACGCGCACTCTAGCGGGTGGAGGAGAACAAATGGCTAGGCGCATCGTCTTCCGAGCTCCAATGAACGAGGCATCCATCCGGGCAACGCACGTCGATCATGACGCGGACCTCGTGGCCGGACGATGCTGAGCGCGCTGGCGGGGGAGGACCGCACGTCAGCAGAAGACGATCCGCTGATGGCCGAGCTGGAAGGATCGTTCGAGTAACCGAACGCGCCCAACCCTCCCAGACCGGATTTCGAGTACAGTAACGGTCTCTTACGTCGAGCTCGGAGAAGTCGCTTTGTTCGCTCGTCTATGGCTTACGTGCTGCATCGCCCTCGGTATGCTCGGCCCGCTCGGGCTGGCGATCGCGGTCGCGGTGTATGTCAATGCAACTTCGGACCTGACTTCCGCCGAGAAGATGCTGCTGCGACTTAAGGCCGAACTGGAAGCGTCTACCTCGAGCAACGTTCGGGTACGCAAACAAACTGGTGAGGTTGTCGATCTTACCCCGGCCGCTGCCGCGCAACTGCCGCCTGCGCAAACGGTCGACGACACGGTGGAATACATCACGGTGGCACGAAGCTTGGGGGCAAGCCGAGCACTGACAAACATCGCAGCGATCCTGTCCGCCCAGGAGAACAGCATCGAACATGCCGCGAAAGCCGACTCCGAGTTCACCCGGCTGTGCAGACTCGCCCACATCATGTACTCCTGGGACGGGGATGCTTTCATTCGAGTCGTTCTTCCGGTTGGTCGCTACCACTACGCCTTCGTTCCACAGCGGAACCTTCTCGAGTATCTCGAGCGGCTAAACTTCCGCGGTATCGCGTACGAACCACCGAAACAGGACGAACTCTATGACTCGGTCGACTCTTGTGTAGATCGACTCAGCGCAAACGCGAGCTCGGCGCGCGAACGCCGCAAAGGGTCTGCTATCGCCGGCGTCGCTGCGCTTGCTGGCATCCCGCTGTTGGCGCTGGGTCTCTACCGTTGGGGCGTCTGGCTCGTCACTGGGCGCTGGCGCGCGCCCCGGTAGCACCGGCAGGCGCCCTGCTCGTGCCATCGTACGAGTGCTTCCTCCACCTCGAGATGAGTCCTTGACGTCTCACGTGCCGAAAGTTCTGAGCGCTGATGGGCCGCAGCAAGACCGATCAGGAACGCGGAGGCGTACTCGTGCGCGCGCGGGCGAAACTCGGATAGTGAACTAGCACTTGCGGGCGCGAAACCGACTGCGGATGTTGTGGACGCGTGGCTTCGTGTCGCACAATCCGGCCGCTATGCCGCCGAAGCCAACGCGCCCACAGATGTCGAAGCACGCGGAATGCGCCGAGGTTCTCCAGCTGGACGACCACGCTCGTGAACAGCGGAGAACGCGCAACGCGCGGGAAATTGTCCCATGTGCGCTCCTCCGGTGAGCCCAGGCGGCACTCAGACGAGTCCTCGACGAGGTGCTCGCGCGCCTCGAAGACATAAAGTAGGTCCCGGCCATGCGACCAGAGATTCGGTACGCCCGGTTGCTCGAGACAATGCCCTGCAAGCCCGAGTTTCGGGAAGCCGTGAACGCGGCCGTGATAGCGCTGCGCACCGGCCGGCCGCGGCGCGACCCCGCGGCGGACGCCATGGCCTCGCGGTGTTCGTCCGACCAGCTCGCGGGCTCGCGACTAGTGGTAATGCTGCAACGCCGTATCGCCGCGCTCGAACAGCAGCTCGCTGCGTGCTCGATCGACCGCGTGCGCGAGCTCGAGTACACCGTGGCCACCTTGCAGCAGCTGCTTGCCGTGCAGGAGCGAACGCTGATGAAGGCGACGCGGACCGTTGTCGAGCGCGAAGGTGACTTGCACCGCGAGCAGCGCTGGCGTGCGGAGGAGGTCAGAGCTCTGAGGCAGTCGTTGGCGGCCCAGCAGGTGCGGCACGATGAGCGGATCCGCGCGTTAGCACGTCGCAAGATCAACTATTGGACCCTGCGCGGCTCGGCGGCATCGCGAGTGCGGAAACTCTGGCTCGCGTGGCGAGCAGCGCTGCACACGTACAGTCGCGAGGCGTTCGCGCTCGGACTCGATCCGGCACGCAGCGTCGTCGTCGAGCAGGCTGGTGAGAACCTTCGGGACTTCGCGCTCAAGCTTGCTGCCGGAGAAAAGTCAGCGGCGCGCCCGGAGAAAGGGGAGCGCGCGACGTGAAGACAACTGTTGGGTGCCATGGCGCGCGCGTGCGATGCGCGTCGGAACCGACCCTCGAGTTCTCCGGCGGCATCGCGAGGTGTCCGATAGTCCAGCAGCGACACCCAGACGGTGGCGCAGGCACGCTTCGTGGCCATCTTAATCAGGAAAGCTCGATTCGTTGTCGTCAAAGCACGAACATTTTCGCATGGGCCGTCCTCATTCAACAGTGCGTGCGCGTAGCGCTGTTCAGCCGCACGGCATCCACATCAGGGTGATCTTAGACAACGAGACCCTGGCTCGCCGCGCGGTTCTCAAACGCGCCTGCACGCTCCCGATGTCGCCGCCTGGGTTGTTCGTGGTCGCGAGCCGACATTGCTCCGCCCCGATACACATGGCGAAGGTCGCCTCCACCAAGGGACCCCCACGGGGATGCGACCCGGCAGTAGCGGCGGGGAGCCAGCCAGCCCGCTCCCACGCTAGGCTTCGCCGTCGCGGACCCGCTCCGAGCTCGGCGCGGTCAACGCGACCGAACGTGGTGTTCTGCGAGTGCCGGGGTGGTGGACCCCCGCACGCGCGCTCAGAATCCGAGCCCGTGTAGCGTACCGCACTTGCGCGACACTGCGATTGCACGGGCGCAGCGCTCTGCACCGTACCAGTTGCACACGTCGCGGTTCCAGGTGTTGCCCAGGCTCCGGTTCACGGATGCCGGAAGGAGCGCGTAGTTGCCGGGGTGGTCGGCCCCACCCAGCGACCGGGGCACGATATGACCCACATCCCGATCGACGAGCGAGATTCCGTGCGCAAACTGCTGGTCGCGGTACGCACGCGTTGACATGCCATCAGCGCACGAGATGTCGGCCGATTCAACCTCCCGGCCCCATCGCGCATCATCAAGTCGCGCCGCGTCGCTCTGGGCGGCCAGCACAATGAGGGCCTGCGCGAGCTTCCATTCTTGCGTGGCCCGCTCGGCCGCCTGAGCAGCCTGCTGATGCTGCATGGTCGCTGCTGTATAGTACTGCTCGACCTCGTGCAGCGTGCGCTGCGTGGCTTCGTGGACTGCCGCCGCGCGCTCGAACTCCCGCACCACGTCGTCCCACTCCGGCGCCAAGCGAGACACTTGTGTCGCGAGCACTTGCACCGCGGCCGAGTGGCTCGACACCTGCGTCTGAAGTTGCTCGACGCTAAGGGACGCGGCTGCGGCCGCGGCCGCCGCGACCTCGGTTCTCGCAGCGTGAGTGTCGGGCCCGCAGCACGATCCGCTGCCCATCACTATCGCTAGCAGTACTCGCTGGAGCCTCACAGCC
>DATEOF010000344.1:0-14862 GCA_035274465.1 Polyangiales bacterium | reverse complement strand
GGAGCTCGGCGCGCCGGCGGAGCCTCCGCCGGAGCCCGGGCCGCCCCCGGAGAGTCACGCGCTTCAGAACGCCGTGCGCGAGTGGTTCACGAGCATGAGCCAGCACGGCCCGTTGCTGATCGCCGTCGACGACTTCCATCGCATCGACGAACCCTCAGCGGCTCTGCTCACGTTGCTCGCGACCCAGGGCAAGCGTGCGCTGTGTCTGATCGCCACCATGGTGTCGGGGACCGACACGGCGGAGAAGCCGGCGCAGAAGCTGCTGCTCGAGTGTGCCTCGCGGCTGTCGCTCGAGCCCCTGGCGCTTCCGCACACCGAGAGCCTGCTCAAGTCGCTGTTTGGCGACGTGTCGAACCTCGCGGGTCTGGCGCGCCGACTGCAGGAGATCACGGCGGGCAATCCACGCGATCTGCTGCGGCTCGCCGGACACCTGGTCGACGGCGGTCAAGCGCGCTACGAGGCGGGTGCCTGGACGCTGCCTTCGCGCATCGATCAAGTCGAGCTGCCCAGCAGCATGGAGCAAGCGTTGCGCAGCACGCTCGGCTCGTTGCCCAACGGTGCGCTCACGCTCGCGACCGGGTTCGCGTTGTGCCCGGACCGGCTGTTCTCGATGGAGGAGTGCGCGTTGCTGCAGTCTTCCGGCGACATGGTGTCGCTGCGCCGTGACCTCGACTGTCTGTTGCAGGCCGAGGTGGTGCGCGCCACCGAAGATCGCTTCGGCCTGGCGCTGCCGGCCTGGGGGAGCTTGCTCGCCGATGGCAGGAGCCCGGCGCTCACGCAGCAGCTGCACGCGCGCCTGGCCGCGATCCTGGAGCAACGCGGCGACAGCTTTCGCGCCGGACAACACTGGCTGCGGGCGGGGCAGGCGGATCGCGGCCTCAACGTGCTCGTGACACATGCGCGTACCTCGCAGGAGGAGACTGCGCGCGACAACTCGATCTTCATCCGCTACGCCCGCTCGTTGCCCGGCAATTGGCTCGAGACGTTCGACGAAGCCATCCGCTCGTGCGAGCGGTTGGGCCGGCCGAAGCGCGACGCGTTCATCCTGCGCGGACGGCTGATCGGCATCATCGCCGCGTTCGGCGCGTCCGATCTCGGCCACATGGAGGAGCTGCTTCGCCAGCTGAAGCACGACGGCGGCCTCGATGACTTGGAGTCGCTCGACGAGAGCCTCGAGCCCCAGGCGCGCGTCAAGCTCGCGCTCGAGCGCGCCGCCGCGCGCTACGCGGCCACACCGGAGGAGGAACGCGTCTTCGAGCCCAAGCACGCCATGACCGTGCTGAGCCGCGCGATCAGCGTCGCCACCGGCCGGGTTCGCTCCGCCCTCGACGTCACGTACCTGCGCGACCTGCCGTCGATCACGCCGCTCATCCCGGCGGTGCCCGCGTTCGCCGTGCTCGACCTGTTGCGTGAAGGCATCGAGGCACGCTTCACCGGGCGCATCGAGCGCGCGCACGAGCTCTACTCGGGCCTCCTCCAGACGCTGAACCAGCCGGATCACGGCCTGGAACGTTCGTACGCGCAGAGCATGTACGCCACGGTGATGAACGCGTCCGGACAGCTGGAGGCGTACATGGGCCTCGACTCGTGCCTCGAGCTGGCTGCGCGCATCGAGGAACAGCCGACGCGACGCAGCGGCGCGATGCAGCTTCGCGCGCTCTACCACTTGTTCCAGGGCAACGCCCGGGAGTGCGACGCTTGCAAGAAGCAGCTCGAGCTGCTGCGCGTCGAGAGCATGCAACTCTACGAGGGCTCTTCGCTCGTGTTCGAGATCACCGCACACTCGATCGCGGACGACATGACGCGCATGCGGCACGTGGTCGAGGAGCTACGACCGCTCGCCGAGAAGTATCCCGCCTGGCGAGCCGTGGCGCACTTCGGTGCGGCCGAGTATCAGCGCATGCGCAAGGCCGACGAGCGCGCCGCGGCGGAGATTGAGCTCGGCCTGCAGCTGGCACAGCCCGGCGTGCACCCGCTGTGGGCCAACCTGGCCGCCGCGCACGTGCGGTCTGTCGCCAAGCTCGAGTCGGCGCAGGCCGCGCTCGAGCTGGCGCGCGCGTACGCCGCGAAGGCGCAGACGCTCGAGCTCGGCTGTAGCGCCGAGGTCTTGCACGCCGAGGTCGCGATCTGCGAGGCCCTGAACGGCTGTGAGAGCGCGGAGCGCAGCGCAGATGCGCTGATCGAACGCCTGGGCGCGCGCGGTATCGGCGGGCTCCTCCTCGGCTTCGCGTACGAGACGCGAGCCCAGGTCGCGCTGCTGCGCAAGAACACCGCGGACTGCGACGTCTTCATGCAGCGCTGCGAGCAGATCTACTTGCGGCACAAGAACGCGGCGCTGCGAACCAAGTGCGAACGCCTGCGCCGCATGGTCAACCCGGCGTCGAACCGCGGTGCGCAAGGTGGGGTGGGAAGCGTCGACACGACACTCACCG
Source organism: Polyangiales bacterium (assembly GCA_035274465.1). Classification (GTDB taxonomy): domain Bacteria; phylum Myxococcota_A; class Polyangia; order Polyangiales; family JAFGIB01; genus JADGRF01. The sequence continues at coordinate 12,430 of DATEOF010000344.1, read as the reverse complement.
GCACGCGCGTCGTGGCGGCGCTCGAGAGCTGCCAAGCGGAGCAGCGCGGCCGGCTCACGCTGACCTTGCTCGCCGCTGCCAGCGGCAGCAGGGCCGGCTTTCTGTTCACCGTGGGCTCGGATGGCCTGCAGTGCACCGCGGCGGTGGGCAACCTGCCGCTGCCGCCGGGCCTCGTGCAGCACGTGATCGACTACGTGGAGTCGCAGCGCGAGTACGAGGACGACACCACGCAGAGCCGCAGCCTGGTCTCCGAGAACGTCGTGCTCGAATGGCAGGACGCCGCGGGCCGGCGCTATCGACCGGTGCTGCTCAGCCACGCGGTGCAGGACAACCTGCGCGTGGTCGGCGTGGCCGTGCTCGAAGTGCCCCAGGGCCAGCCCTTCAAGTATCCCGCAGACACCGCGACCGCAGTCAGTCGCTTTTGGGTCGACTCCGCGAGCAGCCTGTTGATCTCCGGCGACTGAGCTCAGGGCTCGCGGTCCAGCGGCACGAGCTGCAGGTTCATCAGTACCACGTGATCCGAGCGCCTGGACTCGGCGACGATCTCGCGCACTCGCTCGTAGTAGTCGATGTGCAGGCGGCGGATGCGCTGGAGGTCGGCTGCAGAGACCGGAAACAGGTTGTAGGAGAACAGGGCGTCGGTCGGCGCGTCGCCGGCGCGCAGACGCTCGAGCCCGACGGTCGCCCAGTGCTGCTTCAAGCGGCGGTTCTGGGCTTCGTCTGGACGTGTGTCGACGGTGAGCACGTGCTGGATGACGTAGCGCCCCCGTACGCGCTTGATCTGCTTGGCTGCGAGCAGAGCGCGCAGGCACTCCGCTTCGGCGTCGAGCGAGATCCCCACGCGGCGCGCGACGAAGCCCGGTTCGTGGCGGGGGAGGGCGCGGTAGGCGTCGAGCTCGAGCGCACGCAGCACGGCGTGGCTGTGCGGCAGCTCGTACGCCAGCCGGCGCTGCGCGAGCAGATCTGCGTACGCCGCGCGGGCCGAGGCCAGCGCAGCCGGATCGGCGAAGCAGGCAAGGAACTCCAGCAGTCGCTGCGTGGTGGCCTGCACGTAGCGCAGCAACTCCGGGAGCTTCGGCTCGGTGCGGCCGTCGAGCCAGCGCGTGAGCGTGGTGCGGTCGGCGTGCACGGCGCGTGCGAGCTCGCTGTTCGAACGCTCGCCGGCCAGCGCGCGCAGCCAGCTCGCGAGCCCGGCTCGTTGATCGAGTCCTTTCGCACGGGCTCCGGCCGAGAAGCCGCCGAGAGCGGCGGTGACATCGACGCCGCTGCGAGCGGCGAGGCGGAAGAAGGTGCGAGCGCTCGGCGCCCTGCGGCCGCTCTCCCAGCCGTAGACCGCGTTGCTGGCGTAGCCGAGGCGGCGGCTGAGCGCGGGCTGAGATCGCCGCCCTCGCAGCGCGCGAACCAGCTCGGCAGCGAGGCGATCGGCGTCCACATATGTCAGAATACATCAGCTCTGAGGCATTCGAGCCCATGAAATGTGGAGCTCTGAACTAGCCCGGCTCGCGTGCTCCAGTAAGTTTGGGGCATGCATCGACGAACCCGAACTTGGTTTGCCTTGATCGTGTGGATCAGCGGCTGTGTCGCCGAGCTGGCGCCGCCTCAAGATTCCCAGGACGGGGCAGGGGCGATCGCCGCCGCGCCGCCGGCCGATCCCAACGGACAGACCGGGTCGATCGGCCAGAGCCCGAATGAGTGCAAGGTCGACGACGATTGCGCGGCACGCGCCGAGCTGGAGCTCGAGGGGCTGGCGAACCCCGGGCGCAGCGCGCGCATGTTCGAGAGCGGCGTATGCGATGCGCGCAATGTCAGCCTCCAGAGCGGCAACGTGAGCGGCCCTGCCTGCGTGTGCAAGCAAGGCACGGGAACGTACCCGATCGGCCCCGTCGGGCTGGGCTGCTACGCGCTGGGCCGCGCCGGCGATTGCCTGTGGGGCGACTCGGAGTTCGCCGGTTGCAAACTCGGTGAGACCGATCAGTGCAGCGCGATGTGCGAGGAGCTCGAGGCGCGCTTCACCGCGGACGCCGCTCGCAGCTTCGCGGGTCACGTGCGCTACGCGCGCTGTGACGCAGGCAGGTGTAACAACGTCGTGGAGATCGAGGGCCGCTGCTACGCCGATCGCTCGTACGAGCGCGGCAAGAGCTACGCATGCGAGCTCGGCGACGAAGAGATCCTGGCGCGACACCTCGCACCGCCAGCGACACAGCCGCCGCCGATGACGGCATTCCCGTCGTACCCTCCGGACACCGACGGCTCGGTGCGCCTGACGGCCGCGACCTCCTTCGTGGGCTCGGTGCGCACCGACACCCGGTTCGGAGGCAGTGCGGAGTTCTTCGACGACGTCGCCAAGCTTGCGGGCGCCGGCACCGTGATCGATCCGCTCGAAGGGCTGGACGACTGCGGAGTGAGCAGCGGACGCCAGGTCGGATCGACGCCGCAGCGCTACCAGACAGTGGACAGCGCGGTGCTGATCGACGGAGACCGCGAGCTACCGTTCCGGCTCTCGTCCGCGAGCAACGGCACGTACGCTTCGTACCTCCTGGACCTCACCGAGCTCGGCGTGGCGCCCCGCTTCGATGCGGACTACGGCTTCCGCGCCCGCGGCGGGAGCTTCGGAGGCGCGGTCGAGATCGAGGCCATCCACTTGCCGGCCGAGCTGTCGATCCACGAGCTCGAGGCCGCCGAGCGCGTGCCCAATGGTCCGCTGCAGCTCACCTGGAGCGGCCAAAACCGCGACCCACTGCGCGTCTTCATGACTGTGACGCCGAAGCTGGGTGACTACAGCAAGCTGAAGCGCATCGAGTGTCTGTTGCGCGACGATGGCAGCTTCGAGATCCCCGCGAAGGTGTTCGAGGCCGCCGGGGACGGGTTCGTGACGGCCGAGTTCGATCGCGATAGCCGCGTGCTGGCTCACTCGGGAGGCAAAGCCGTGTTCACCCTTGGCCAGAGCGTCGCCAACCACCGCTTTGCGCTCGGCGAGCGCTGCGAGCGCCGCGCCGTGTTGGACGCCTGCCTGAACTACGTGGAGCACGCACGCGCGATCCGCGAGGAGTGTGGCGGTGGGCCTGCACCTCGCGTCGAGACCAGCTGCCCCGCGTACCTGGGCGAAGCGTGTGGCGGCTGCCCGGAGTACTTCGAGTGCCTGGCGCAGCAGACCAGCTGCGGCGCGAACGGGCCCGTCACGCGACCCGGCAGCTGCAGCTGCCCGGCTCTCTAGCGCGACGTGCTGTAGGCGCGGTCAGTCCGAAGTGCTGGGCACGCAGTAGCCGGTGTCGCTCGACGCGCCGTAGCAGATCTTCGCGCCCGCCGGGCAGCCGGGGCTCACCTTGTCGGCGTCCGATCCCGGGCACGGTACGAGGCAGACGGTCCCGAAGAAGGCGACCATCCCGGCAGGGCAGGCGCCGCTGCCGTCGACCTTCTTGTAGCAATAGGGTCCCGCGGGGCCGACCTGGGTGCACGTCAGATCGGCGGTCGCGCAGTCGCCCATGCAGCTCGTGTAGAGGCCACCGATCGTCGGCGGCGGGATGCACTCACCCGACTGGCAGATCAGCCCGCTGGCAGTGCAGTTGTTCAAGTTGCAGGTCCCACCGCAGCCGTTGCTGCCCGAGCAGCGCGTGCCGCAGCTCGGCGTGCAGCACTGGTTGTTGAAGCAGGTGGTGCCGCTGCCGCAGTTGTTCGCGCAGGTGCCACCGCAACCGTTGCTGCCGCCGCACTTGTTGGTGCAGTTGGGCGTGCAGCACTGGTTGTTGAAGCACGTCCTGCCGCTGCCGCAGTTGGTCGAGCAAGTCCCACCGCAGCCGTTGTCGCCGCCGCACTGGTCGCTGCAGTCCGGCGTGCAGCACTGACCCGAGACGCACGACGAGCCGCCGCCGCAGTTGTTCGGGCAGGTCCCGCCGCAGCCGTTGTCGCCGCTGCACTTGTTCGTGCAGTTCGGCGTGCAGCAGGTGCCGCTCCGGCACGTGCCCGAGGTGCCGCAGCTCTTGGTCGAGGCCGCGTTGCGCGTCTTGCAGGCGCCTGCATCGCACCAACCCTCGAGGCAGCCATTGTTGCCGTTCAGGCCGGAGCACTGGGCGTCGTTCTGGCAATCCACGCACTGACCGCCGACGCACATCTGCCCGCCGCTGCAGCTGCCGCACGTGCCGCCGCAGCCGTCGTCGCCGCATTCCTTGCCGTTGCACTGGGGTGAGCACACACACGTGCCGTTCGAGCAACCGCCGGCCTTGCCCGCCGAGGTCGTGCAGCCGGTATTGTTCGGCTGGTTCTGCGCCACGCACTTGTTTTGCGTGCACACGCCGACCTTGCACGCGTTGCTCAGCGCGGAGCAGTCGGCATTCCCGGAGCACTGCACGCACTGGCCGAGGCCGACGCACTGCGGAGTCGCCGATGGGCACGCGCTCGCCGCGTAGGTTTGACCGGCGGCGTTGCAGGTCATGACCATGCCTGCTTCACACTTCTTGCTGCCGGGTTCGCACTTGTTGCAGTCGCCCCCGGTTGCATCACACGTGCCACCGGTGCATGGCAGCATGCTCTTCCAGGCGGTGCCATCGGCGTTGCAGGTGAGCAGCGTGTTTGCGTCACACGACACCTTGTTCGCCGTGCAGACCGCGTCGGTGCACGTGCCCGCGGTCTTGTTGCAGAGCGCGGCGCTCGGACAGGCCTCCTTCTTGACGAAGCTCATGCCGTCGTCGGCGCAGACCTCGAGCGTGGCACCGGTGCAGCGATGGTCCTCCTTCGGGATGCACGTGGCGCAAGCCAGGGACGGGAGGCCCGCCTGACAGTGACGCGACGATTGACACATCGTCTGCAGCTTGACCGACTCGTCGGCGTTGCAGACGAGAAGCGCGCCTTGCGCGTCGCAGACCGGCTGGCCGCCGCTGCCGCGACAGGCCTCGGCGATCATGATGCAGCTGACCTCGCCGGCCCCGTCTGCCGAGCAAGTCTGTCCGCTCGGGCAGGCTTCGACTGCCGTCCAATTGCCGTCCACGCACTTGTCGCGCTTGCCAGCACCCAGGACCGAGCAGCGCATCATCCCCGCGGTCGGGCAGGGATCGCCGCCACCGCTGCCGGCAGGACTTTGGCCCGCCGCACCTGCACTGCCGCCCGAACCTGCGCCCGCGGCAGACTCGCCTGACATACCACCGCTGCCCGCGCTCTCGCCGCCGCTGGCTGCTGCGCCGCCGCTGCCGCCCGCGCCTGCGCCGGCCGCTTCCGGAACCGTGGCGTCGGGGCCGGCGTCACCGGTGTTGCTATCGATCTTCGTGCATTGCCCGGAGTGGTTGACGCTGCCCTGCGGACAGTCGATTGTCGAGCATCGGCTGGCGCACGCCAGCAGCAACGCTGCGGTAACCCAGCGCAATTGCCGCGGATCATTCATGGCCAACCCTCTACTGTGCTGCTCTGGCAGTCCAAGCTAACGTCGTGGTATGCCGCAAATCGCGTGTGGACGCTAGCTGTGTTAGCAAGTTGCGTCACGTGCCAGCGCCGCGCCGACCGAGTGGATGGTCGCATTTGCGGCCGCTGAGGGCGGCGGTCCGATCAGGTCTGCGCGAGCGTCGGAAATTTGAAGGCTGTCGTCGGCAACTGGTGCCGCCCGCGGATGAAAAGCGGTGATTCGGTGTATTCGCGCGTGGGCAGGGCACTCGGCCAGTCGCGGCTGGGCGTGAACGCGAACTCCAGGCGTTCGATCGGTGCCTGGATCAGCCGTGGCAGCTGCGACGCGAGCGGAAACGCCACACGCGCCAGGACGTCGTACACGTACAGCGTGCTGTCGACCTGCTCGGCGACTATGACGCTGTCGTGTTCGGCGACGTAGCGCATGTGGTCGCGGTGGAAGTTGCACAGGTACCAGAGCAAGGTGCGGCCATAGTCGCGTGCACCGAACAGATCGGTGATGGGCTCGGCGCGCGCAGCGACGCGCGACAACAGGGCGCGGTCACCTTTGCTGTCCAGGTCGAGCACGCGCAGCGGCGTGCCCGAGGGTGCCGCGTGATGCTCCGCGCCGAACAGCTGTTCACGCCCGCGCTGGAAGTCGAAGCGTGGGTAGAAGTCCAGCACGCTGTCGTTGGCGAACAGGAAGACCAGGTCGTCCGGCGGACACTCCGCGAGCAGGCGAGTCATGACGCTGCGTTGCAGCCCACGGCGGCGGTACGCCGGATCGGTCCCCACGGCGCCCAGCTGCCAGCCGCGCACGGGCTGGCCGTGCAGCAGCAGGTCCACCGCCGACAGGCCCGCGCTGGCCACGATGCGCTCGCCGTCGGCCAGGGCAAACACGCGGTAGCCGGCGTCCCAGCCCCCGAAGCTGGCCCAGCGCCGGAAGCTGATGCTGGGAAAGACGCGCGGCACGAAGTCGATGAAGGCCTGGTGCCAGGCGCGATCGGCGTGCGTGATGGTGAGCTCGCGCATGACCGCGCGGCAGTCTAGCAGCCTGCTAGCTGGCGCGCCGCGGCAGGTTCAGGCGAAACGTCGTGCCCGCTCCCGGGCTGGACTCGACTTCGATGAAGCCCTGGGCCTCGTGGACGGTCTTGCGCACCATCGCCAGACCCAGGCCGCTGCCGGCTTGGGCCGCCTTGGTGCTGAAGAACGGTTCGAAGATCTTGTCGAGCAACTCGGGTTGCATGCCCACGCCGTCGTCGCAGCACTCCAGCGTGAGGAATCGTCCCGGCCGTGCACTCCAGCTGACGGGCACGTGTGCCACATCGCGTTCGGTCACGCGCAGCCGCCAGCGGCCGCCCTCGGGCATCGCGTCGCGCGCGTTGATCGCGAGGTTGAGGAGCGCCTGCCGCAAGCGTCCCCCGTCGACGAACACGCCGCCGCTGGTATCGCCGTCGAGCATCAACTCGACCTGTGGACCGACTGCCTGACGCAGGGTCGATAGGCTGCGTCGCAACAGGTCGTGCAACTCCACGAGCTCGGGCTCGCCGCTGTCCGTGCGGCCCAGGCTCAGCAGTTGGCGGACCGTGACCGCGCCGAGCTGCGCGCTCTGCGTGATGTCTTCGGCCAGCGCTCGCACGTTCGGGGGCGCGTTGGACTCTGCCTGGATCAGGCTGGCGCTGCCTGTGATGACGCTCAAGTTGTTGTTGAAGTCGTGCGCGACTCCGGCCGCGAACTGCGCCAGGGCTTCGAGGCGCTTGGACTTCTCCAGCTCGCGCTGCACGATCTCGAGCTGGACACGTTCGCGGCGCTCGCGCTCGAGCGTCTCGCGCAAGCGCGCGGCCGAGTCTTCCAGGCCCTGGATGGTCAGCACGAGCCCAGCCGCCACGCCGCCGCCGTAGCCCACGAACACGAGCGCGTAGCGGACCCAGACCAGCGGCTCGCGTGGATCCCAGAACCAAGGTCCCCAGGGCTCGATCGTCTCCGTAAGGATGAAGGCAGAGGAGAAGATCAGCGATGCGAAGGACAGTGCGAATGCCCAACGGATACCTCGCGCTCCGAAGAACAAGCCGGACACCAGCAAGAAGGCCACAGTGCCGAGCACGGTGCCCGGGGTCAGGCCGCGAAACAGCTGAAAGTAGGTGCACGCGGTCAGCAGGTGGGCGAGCGTGAGCATCGCGGTGGTGCGGTAGCCGAGCCGCGTGCGCAGCCATGGCAAGAGTAGGACGGCTTGAAGCCCGACGATGCCGGCGAGCAGGCTGGGCTCGGCCCCGTCGTGCTGGCTCGCGTGCAGGAACATGACCACGCCGTTGATCGCGGTCGTGCTGCAGAACCAGTGCAAGAGCGTTCGCAAGACGCGGTCGCGCACTGCCTCGTCGTTTGTGGCCTCCCCGTCGGGCACGCCGCGATGGTAGGGGAGAGGGCGGTCAGGTTTCCAGCGCGGAGACGCCGGCGGTTTGCCGGTAGCTGCCCATGCCGAGCTCGGCGAGCTGGACGCCCACGGCTCGCAGGATGCTCAGAAGGACCTTGTTGGTATGCTCGCCCGACGAGGTGTAGTGCACGCCGGGATGCACGAGCGCGCCGCCGGCACGGCCCGCGACGATCACGGGGTAGTCGTTTACGGTGTGGCCAGCGCCGTCCGAGTGGTCGGAGGTCGCGAGCAGCGCCATGCTGTCGAGCAGGTTGCCGGCGCCATCCGGAGTATCGCGAAACTTGGTCAGCAGGCCGGCGAGCTGCTTCATGGTGAAGATCGTGATCGCCTCCATCAGCGCCTGACCGGCTGCGCCGTCGTGCGAGATGTCGTGATGGCTGCGATCGGCGCCGACCTGCCAGAACACCGGGCCGCCCGCGCTGCCGCTGAACTGGATCGAGAAGACGCGGCTGCGATCGCAGCTCAGCGCGAGCGCCAGCAGATCGCCCATGGCTTGCATGCGCTCTTCGATCGGCTCCTTGCCGCTCGCGCCGGTCGGATCGGCGGGCGCTTGGGCCGGCGCGCACGAGGCCGGTGCGGCCGTGCTCTCGCTGCTCAGCCGGCGTTCGATCGCGCGGATGCTCTCCGCGTGCTGGTCGAGCCGTGCGCGATCGGCCGTTCCGACGCGTTGCTCGAGCGCGCCGAGATCGTCGAGCACGGCGTCGAGGATGCTCTTGCGCATGCCGCGCACGGGATCGGGCGCTGCCGCGGGGCCGCTCACAGCTGCAGCGCCCGCAAACAGCCGGTTGAACAGGTTGCGCGGGCTCAGCTCGGGCGGGTTGCCGCTGTCCGGGCCGTTGTGCGAGATGTACTGGATGGTCGTGCCCTCGCCGTTGATCACGCGCTTGGACATGCCGATCTCGAGCGACTTGAACGCGCTGCCCGTGCCGATGGCCTGCGCGGCGAGTTGATCGATGCTGGGCTTGGCGAACGTGCTGCGATACGGCGCGTTGTTCGCGGGTTGCGTGATGAAGTCGTAGCCGGACAGGATGGCGGCCGAGCCCTTGTGGTGGCCTTGCGGGCTCTTGTCGAGCTTGGCGTTCATGCCCGTGACCACCGAGACGTAGTCCTTGATCCCGGCGAGCGGCGCGAGGAGCGGACTCGGTGTCCAGCCGGCGCCCGTGCCGGTCGGCCGCCACTTGGCCGCTTCCACGCCGCGGCCGTTGCCGAAGAAGAACACGCCGAATCGCCTCGGCAACGCCTGTCCGTGTGCGAGCCGCTCGCCATTCACGTCGAGCATCGCCTCGAGCAGCGGCAGGCCGATGGCGATCGAGGCGCCCCCGGCCAGGCTACCGCGCAGCAGACGGCGGCGGGTCAGCGGCTTGGTGCGGATCATGGCATGGCTCCCACGTGTCGGAAGGACGGCTCGCTGATCACGCTCAGCAAGAGCTCGGGCACCTTGAACGTGCCGGCCTCGAAGTCGTCGCCGAGGGTCACGAGCAGCGCCGTCTCGTTCGGGTTCTCCAGCGCGCCACGCGCGTAGCGCAGCACCGTGCGGACGAAGCAGCTCGCGGCATCGGGGTGACGCGAGATCGCCAGCGCGAGGCCTCGCGCATCCTCGAACCGTGCTCCATCCAGCTCACCGCTGGCATCGATCGCCAGGTTGTTCTCGGTCTCGCGGAAGGCGCCGATGCCGTCGAAGTGCTCGAGCGCGAGCCCGAGCGGATCCATCAGCACGTGGCAGCCCGCGCAGCTCGGATCCATGCGGTGCCGGGTCAGTCGCTGGCGGGCGGTCATGGCGTCGCGCGTGTTGGCCGGCAGTGACGTGTCGACATTGTCGGGCGGCGGCGGGATCGCCTGACACAGGAGGTTCTCGCGCAGGAACTTGCCGCGCAGCGTCGGCGAGCTGCGGCTCGGGTGCGCGTGCAACGCGAGGAAGCTGGCTTGCGTCAGCAACCCCGCGCGGGGCCCGTCGGCAGGCAGCGCGACCTCGCCCCAGCCATCCGCGCTCGGCGCACGGACGCCGTACAGCTTCGCCAGCTCGGCATTGACGAAGGTGTGCGTGTTCGTGAAGGCGTCGCGGAAATCGGCGCCGCGCTTCCACAGGAACTCGCGCAACGACGTCAGCGTCTCCTGCTTCATCGCGGCCGGCAACGTGGCGCTGGCCGCCGGATAGGTCTCGGGCAGCTTGACCAGCTGATCCAGCGCCTCGAGCTGCAGGTAGTCCGCGAACAGCTCGTCGATGGCATCGGCGGCGCGCGGCGAGTCGAGCAAGCGCCGCGCGTGCTGCACCAGGCCCGTGGGCGTCTCGAGCTCGCCGCGCTCCGCGGCGTCGAGCAGCGCCGCGTCGGGCGTCGTGTTCCAGACGAAGAACGAGAGCCGCGAAGCCAACTCGTAGCTCGATAGCTTGCGGCGCGCGGCATCCGATCGGTCCGGCTCTCCGAGCTCGGCGCGATACAAGAAGTGCGGCGACTGAAAGAGCGCCTGGCTGACCACGCGCAGCCCGATCCAGGCATCGCCGCTCATCTGCGTGGCAGTGCGCAACAGGCCCAGGTAGCGCGTGCGCTCCGCGTCGCTGAGTGGACGGCGAAACACCCGTCGGCCGAAGCTCGCGACGAAACCCTCGGCGCAGCTGGCCTGGCGCGCATCGCAGCCGGTGAGCTTCTGCCGCAGGTTGGCGTCGCCGAAGACCTGCGCGCTGGCATTGCCGGCGAGCGTCTCGAAGGTCTCGAGATCGCGCGGCGGCAGGGCGACGCTCGAAGCGCCGATCGCGCGCAGGCCGTTGAGCGGAGGCACCGCGCTCAGCAGCGACACGTCGGGGCTCACGCCGAGCAGATCGCGCACACTGTTTTGATACTGGGACAGCGTCAGCCTGCGCAGGACCGCCGTGGGGAGTGTGCCGCTGGTGGCTGCGCCAGGTGCGCTGGCCGGCGGGGTGCCGATCGGCGCGGAGCCAGCGACCGGGGCAGCGCCGTGTGGCGGGTCGTCGATCCGTGGCGGGTCGTCGATCACGCCGCTACAAGCTGCCAGACCGAAGCTGAGCACCCAGCCGAGGCTGCCGATCTTTCCGAGCATCGCGCTGGTAGTGGTGGGCAACCGGCGCTTTCGTTGCCAAAATGTCGGCATGGCACGCCGCGCGCGGGTCTTCGCGATGCTGGGTTGCCTGTTTTGGGCCGGGGCGTGTGCGGACAATCCGTACTGGATCGGTCAGCTGCGCGATGCCGAGGTCCCGGATGCGTCGGTCGCTGCGTGTCCGGCTGGTTCACTCGTATGCTCGGGGTTCGAAGCCGCGCAGCTGCACGACGAGTGGCCCGAGACCCACATCGAGAACGCCGCCGAGGTCGAGCGTTCGACCATGCGCGCGCATTCGGGCATGGCAGCGCTGCGCGCCGAGAGCCGCGACGCGAGCAGCGTGGCGGTGGTGGTGGCGCGCTTCGCCGCGCTGCACTCGGGCACGCTGTACTTGCGCGCGTACCTGTTCGTGCCGGACGGCCAGCCGACCGACAGGATGAACCTGTTCTTTCTGGGCTCGCGGCCGGATCCGGAGCCGGAGCCGTTCGTGGGCATGGATTTGAACCTCGAGCAGGGTGCGCTGCAGCTGTTCTCTCCGCAGGCCGAGCCGCGGCGTCAGACCGGCAGCCTGCGCGTGCCGCGCGATCGCTGGTTTTGCCTGCGCGCGGAGCTCGAGCTCGGGGCGCGCGGCGAGGTGCGCTTGTTCGTCGAAGATCAGCTCGCGCTGCGCGCCACGCAGGTCGACAGCGCGGCGCAGGAGGGCGTGAGCATGCTGCGCGCGGGGGTGGACTGGTCGTCGGAACAGGAAGAGAAGTTCGAGGTATTCATCGACGACCTGGGCCTGGCGACTCGACCGATCGCTTGCCTCACAGACTGATCAGGATGCCTGCAGCCAACAGCGGCGCCCAGCGTGGGACGCGATACACGCTGCCCAGGTCTTCGATCCCGAACTCCGGGCGGTTCAGCGACAGCGCCAGGTCGGCTTCGAGGCGCAGGCGCAGTGCCGCCGTGCGCGGCCAGTCGAGCTGGAGCCCGGCGGCGAGCGAGTACCAGGGCGCGGTGGCGCTGGAGGACTGCAGCTCGCGGGTGTCATCGCTTCGGCCACGGATGGCTGCGAGCTGCAAGCTTGCGCAACCGCCGAGGGCGACTGGGCCGAGCGGCAGGAGACCGCAGGCGCGGGCGGCGGCGCCGAGAGCCGCGAAGTGGGAGGTGACGGCTCGGCCTTCGAGGGTCGTGTCATTCGAGACGCCTGGGAAGATCTGCGCGCGCAGGCCGATCGACCAGTGCGAGCGGTGGAGCTCGGCGCCCAGGCTGCCGGTGAACGCGGGCGCAGGGAGAAGGGCGAACTGAGCGCCGGCGCCGAGCCAGACATGCCAGGTGGCCGGGTGATCGCCGCTGTCGGCTGCGAGTGTCGCAAGCGGAGCGGAATCCTGCTCGTGCTCGTGCTCGTTCTGGTGCGCGGGCGCGGGCGCAGGCGCAGGTAGTGCCGCGGCCGGTGGCGTCGGCGTCGGCTCGCTCAGCTCGACGCCCGCGCCGAACGCCAGCGCGAGGACCAGCGTGACCGAACGCACCAGCGTCGGGCAGTCCGCCGCCGTGAGCTGTCGCGTGCCCTGCAACCCGGCGTGCTCGGTGTGCAGCGTG
>DATEOF010000343.1:0-3586 GCA_035274465.1 Polyangiales bacterium | reverse complement strand
CAGGTCCGGGGCCTCGGGATCGTCGGCGTCTCCGGTCATACGACCCATTGAGGGTAAGCCCCGCGGGGGGCGGCGTCATTAGCCAGCCGGCGCGCGTCGGCGCGGCGGCGGAGGCAGGCGCGGGGGGCGCGGACCGCGCAGCGTGGCACCGGCGACCGGCACGTACGTGAGCTCGCGATTTTCGCGCGTGGAGCGCAGCAGCAGCCCGCCGCGGCTCATGTCGCCGCGTCCCACGAAGTCGGCGGGAAACAGCAGTCGGTCGCCGAGCACGCCCGACAGCGGCTCCAGATACTTGGCCGAGGCGATGCTGCCGAGCAACACGAAGCGCGCCTGCGGATCCGCGGCGGCTGCCAGCGCCTGGATGTCGCGCAACAGCGGCGAGGTGAAGCTCTCGTTCGCGTGGTGCACCTCGACGCTGGCGTAGGTGCGCATGTTGTCCGCGGTGATGCGCTCGGACTCCACGCGCAGGCCTTCACCCGGCGTGATCACGAACACACCCGGCAACGCATCGGGTCGCCGCGCGAAGGCACGCGCGTAGAGCAGCTTGCCTCGGAAGTAGAGGCTGCTCAGAAACGCGAACACGTCACCGAGCGGCGCACCGTCCGGCGACTGCAGCTGCCGGCCGATCTCCGAACCCGTCGTCGCTTCGAGGAGCTGCGCCGCGCGCACGCTGCCACAGCGCGCGGGCGAGAGCAGGAACAGCGTGTCTGGCATGCGGCCGAACATAGTCGGGCTTCAGGCTACAGGCTACGTCGGGCTTCAGGCTCCCGGCTACAGGCTCCAGGATCGGAATCCGGGATCAGACTCAGAGTAGGGCTTCAGCCTGCCGGCTGCGGATCAGACTCAGAGTGAGAGTCGGGCTTTCAGTCTACGGGCTGCGGGCTTCAGCAAGAGTCTTGCGCGAAGGCTGAAGTCCGCGGCCTGGAGCCGGTCAGACTCTGAAACCCGAAGTCTGAAGCCTGGAGCCTGGAGCCTGTTTCCGTCAGAGCTGCGACTCGATCGGCAACCAGCGAAGCAGGCGTGCAAGCGCGAGTCGGCCGAAGCTCGCGGCTGGTTCACTTGCCAGAGTTGCTCCCTGGTCGTGCCACGCCAGCTTGCCGGCGTCGTCGTGTGCGACGCGCCAGGCGTGGGCATCCGAGCGCATGCGCGCGAACAACTCGGCCGCTTGCTTGGCGAGCGCAGGGGCGGAGACCATCACGCCTTGCTCGCAGTTGAGCGAGCTGGAGCGTGGATCGAGGTTGAACGAGCCGACGAACAGCTGCTCGTCGTCGATGATCACGGCTTTGGTGTGCAGGCTGGCGGACGAAGAGCCGATCAGCCCTGCATGCGGCCTGACAGCAGGATTCGGCTTGAGCTCCCAGAGCTCGGCGCCGCTCGCGATCAGCGCATCGCGGTACTTGGCGTAGCCGCCGTGGACCGCGATCACGTCGGTCGCCGCCAGCGAGTTGGTCAGGATCGACAGCTTCACGCCCTGTCGAGCGAGCCCGGTCAAGACTTCGGTCCCGCGTTCGCCCGGCACGAAGTACGCACTCACCAGCGTCGCCGAGCGCTCGGCACGGTGGAGCATCTCGACGAGCGCGCGCAGCACACTCGAGCGCGCGAGTGCATCGCCCTCGACGTGGGCCTTGAGCGGATCGTCGAACAGCACCTGAACGTCACTCGACCAGACCACGTCGTCCGGCTCCGAGCCGAGGTTCTGGAGCAAGTCGCTGCTGGCGAGCGCGCGAACGTACTCCGAACGGGCCGCGCGCTCGACGCGCTCCGTCGCTTCGCGGCGCAGCGTCTCGAAGCGCTCGCTCTTCACCAGCGGCGGGGACAACGCGGCCATCGGCCATACCGCGGCCGAGTTCCAGTACTCATCGAACTCCTCGCTCATGTCCTGCACCGCGGGGCCGATCATCCCGAAGTCCAGGTCGACGAAGTTCACGCGCTCGCTGGCCGTGAAGTACTCGTCGCCGATGTTGCGTCCACCGGCGATCGCCACGCGGTTGTCGGCGATCCAGGCCTTGTTGTGCATGCGCCGGTTGATGCGCGAGAAGCTGGTGATGCCCTCGAGGATCTTGCCCGCGAAGCCGTCTCGGCTCGCGAACGGGTTGTAGATACGCACCTCGATGTTCGGGTGTGCGTCGATCGCGACGAGCTCGAAGTTCTTGGCGCGCGCGTCGAGATCATCCAGCAGCACCCGCACGCGAACGCCGCGATCGGCTGCGCGAAGGAGCTCCTGGATCAGCAGGATCCCGGTCGTGTCGGCGTGCCAGATGTAGTACTGCACATCCAGGCTGCGGGCGGCGTGGCGGGCGCTGAGTGCGCGCAAGGCAAACGCCTCGACGCCGTCCGAGATCAAGCGAAAAGCCGATTCCCCGGGCCGCGCGTCGGTGCGCGGTCCAATGATGCGGTCGAGCCACGACCCGCTGCCGGGCGGCAACGCAGCCTGGTTCGCCGCCTGGCCGCGCGGCGGCAAGCGCCCGAGCCCGAGCGCGAGCACGAGCCCGCTCGCGAGCAAGATCGATCCGAAGAGGACGAGACTGGTGATGAGAATCGGCTTCGACACCGCGCGGGCCCAGCGCATGCGCACCCCAGTCCGCACGCGTACCACGTCCGGCAGAGAGGGATCACAGGAAGTCGGGAAGCCGGGAAAGGCGAGAGGAGATTTTGTGCTGGCGCGGGCTCGCGAAGCCGGTCGCTGCAGCCCGCGGCACTCTCTCGGCTTCACCCTCTACCAGGCGCGGCTGATGCGGCCGTGGGGTTCGGTCTGGATCAAACGTGCGAAATCGTTGTGGCCGACGTGTACCAGGTGCTCGTGGTCCCCGGCTTCGAAGTACACGTCGCGTAGGTGCAGCAGGTCGTCGTCGATCGCGGTCTTCAGGCCGAACGCATTGCCCACGATCGGTACGGCCCCGGTCTCGCAGTCGCGAAAGATGTACGACAGCTCGTCCTCGGCGGCGAGGGTCATCTCCGTGGAGCCGAGCAGCTGCCTCAGCGCGAGGGGATCGACCTGGCGCGAGGCCGGCACCACCGCCAACACGTAGTCCTCGTCTCCCCGCATCAACACTGCCTTTGCCAGTTGCATGCGCTCGATGTGCGCCGCACCAGCGGTTTCGCCCGAGCATCCGGTGTGTCGGTGCGAAACGATGTCGTGTTCGATTCCGAGCTTGTCCAGGTAACTCATCACCGTGTGCGAAACGAACATGGCGAGCCTCCCTGCTAACGAGTGGTTCGACACGGTACCCCCGCCCGCCTCCGGTAGAAACGGCCCAGACAGGCCGGTAGAGCCCGGGCCAGGGGCCGCGAAGTGTGGTGCAACGGGTCGTGCGTGGGGTGCACCCGCAGAGCTCTGGACACGGGTCCTGTGTAGTGGACAGGCCTTGTCGATCGGGGCTGCCCACTGTTGCGCCTCAACTCGATCGCCCGGCCGGCCTCCGTCGCCGAGGCGCAGTGGAGTCTGGCGCTGGCGACGGGCTGAGCTCGGCGACTGCCAGTTGCAACAGGTGACCCAGCAGCGCCTGTCGCTGCTCGGCGAATTCGGCTTCGTACAGCACCAGGCTGCTGAGCTCTGCTATCAACCCAAAGACGGTGCGCGCGCGGA
>DATEOF010000342.1:0-18922 GCA_035274465.1 Polyangiales bacterium | reverse complement strand
AGGTAGGCAGCTCCGCGACAGCCGCCGGTGCGAGGCGCTTCGCCAGCGCCAAAAGCCGCGCGAGGTCGAGGCCGCGCCCGTGCAGCTCGAGCTCCGACTGCGCAGCGCTCCAGCGCCCGCGCGCGCGCAGCTCCTGGTCCGCGAGGTGCACGCTCACCCCTTGCGTGTCGATCCTGCCCGACGTCTGCGCCCGCGTCGACTGAAGATCGAGCCGCCACGGCTCGCCCATGAGCTTGCCCTCTCCCGAACCCGAAACTGTCACGCCTCGTTCGGAGAGCTCGCGCACCGCCAGGCGCAAAGCCCCCGACGCGCGGTCGGGCAGCGTCGCGGCGCTGGTCAGCGTCCAGTGGCTGGGTCCGCCTGCAACCGCCAGCGCGATGTCGCGCAGCTCGAGCTCCGAGAGCTTGCCGCTGCCCAGGCGCAGCTCTGCGCTGCCCGAGAGGCCGGGCAGGCGCCCGCGCATGTCCGCCGTCAGGGCGAACTCGTGCAGCGATACCGGCCCGGACTCGAAGTCGTCGCTGGTCACGCTCCCCGCGATCCGCGTGGTCGACCCGTGCTCCAGCTCGAGGCGACCCGCGACCACGCCGCGCGCTTCGGGGATCACGCGACCGAACGAGCTCGCCGCCTCGCGCACCGTGCGCGCATCGAGGTTCAACCGCAGCGCGGCGCGCACTGCACCATCCGCAGCCAGCTCGCCTTCGAGCGTGACCTTGCTGTAGGCGTCCACGACCGAGAGCTTCACGTCGCGCAGTGCACCCTCTTGCAGTCGCGCGCTGGCCGTCGTGCGCGGCAAGTGGCGGCCGTTCAGCTCGAGATCTCCGTCGACAGAGGCCGCGATCGCGCCGTCGCTCGGCAGCTCGGCCGTGCCGGTGAGTCGCGCTCCTATCGCGAACGGCTGCGGCAAGCCCAGGTCGGGCAACACGCGTGTCGGGTCCAGGCTCGAGCTCTCGAAGATCCAGCTCGCATGCGCGAAGTCGCGCAAGTTGGCCGACAGCTGCGCGCTGCCACCGGCGGTTTGCAACGCGAGCCGCGCCTGCAGCTTGCGCGCGCTGCCTTGCAGCGCCAGCGTCGCCGACACGGCGCCGCGAAGCTCGGGCAGGACGACCGGTGGTCGCAGCGTGCCGGCGAGCTCCCCGGGTAGCACGTCGGACAGCTCGAGCTTGGCATCGAGTGCAGCGCTGTCCGCGTCCTTCTCCCACGGGATCGGGCCCCGCGCTGTCAACACCAGCTTGGTCTGTTGCAGCCAGGCCTGTAGCGAGACCGTCACCGGCTCCGGTGCGCGAGGCAGTCGCCCCGTGGCGCGTTCGAGCCGGGCCAGCGCCTCGCCGTCGCGCTCCGCCGCGCACGAGAGCTTCTGCAGGTCGACGAGCGACTCGCCCTCGCGCAATTCGTA
This sequence comes from Polyangiales bacterium, assembly GCA_035274465.1. Lineage (GTDB taxonomy): Bacteria > Myxococcota_A > Polyangia > Polyangiales > JAFGIB01 > JADGRF01. The sequence goes on along the minus strand of DATEOF010000342.1, from coordinate 17,529 downwards.
CGCGCCTTCGATCTCGATCGACGTCAGGTCCAGCTGACCGAGCGCCGCGAGCTCGGGCAAGCGCACGAAGCCGTGGGTCAGCGTGACATGCGACACGCGCACGTGCGGTGGCACGGTTCCCGACGGCGGCGACTCCGGCTGATCGGGCTCCACGAAGGCGGCGAGCAAACCGCGCCGCTTCTCGCCGATCTGGCGCAGATCCACCCTGGCACCCGAGATCACCACCTGCGACGCCACGATCTCGCCGTACAGCGCGCGCCACGGTTGCAGCTCGACGCGCACGTGATCCACCGCGATCACCTCGCTGCCCGTCGGATCGTCGATGCGTACCCCGCGCAGCTCCACCGCCCGAAGCCCCAGCTGGGCGATGCGTTCCACGTGCACCGTGCCGGGTAACATGGCGTTGAGCTGGGTCAGCCCGAAGTCGGACAGCTCTGCCCGCCCGCGTTCGCTATGCGTGAGCCACCACAGGCCGAGCACTACCAGGCCCAGCGAGGTCAAGACGATCCCGACGCCGTACATCAGCACACGGCGGAGGATCCGAAACGCTCTGTGGCTGCGCGAGTCTAAAACGATTCTCCGATGGTGAAGTGCACCGCGCCGGGTGCGTTGAAGATGGTCCTCTGCTCTTCGGTCACCTCGGGTTGTGTCCCGTCGAGGCGCTGCAGAGGCATGATGCGAAATGCGATGTCGAGCCGCAATGCGCCGATCGGGCTGTGGTAGCGTAAGCCCAGGCCGGTCGAGGTATTCAGATAGTCGAAGCGAAACTCGTCGATGCTGACGTCTCCGAAGTCGAGCAAGGCAGCGAGCTCGAACGAGGCGCCGATCGGGACGCGGGCTTCGAACATCGCCTCCCAGCGGCGCGTTCCGCCGTCGATGCCCACGCCGAGCTCACCTGCAGGAAAGCCGCGCACGCTGTTCGCGCCGCCACCGCGCAGGCGGTAGACCGAAGGGCCGAGCTGTTGCGACGTCGGGTCCAGCGCGCTGCTCGCGTTGGTGATGATGATCCAGCCCAGAGCCAGGCGCGCCGCAAATACGATGTCGAGAGGCAAGGGTACGTAGAAGCGCGCCTCGGGTTGCACCAGGAACAGCGTCCAGTCGGAGAGTTTCCAGCGTAGCGCCTCGGACAGCATCAAGCCGAAGTAGGCTCCGCGCGTGGCGCGCGCGGGCGAGTCGCGTAGATCCACCACGATGCGCTGCGCGAGGAACGACAGGTAATAGGTCGTGGGCAGCTCCTCACCCGGCTCGCCACCGACTATCTCGTTGTTCTCCTGGGGCACGATGTAGAAGTCTTGCTCCAGGGCCGCTGAGAGCTCGAGCTTGCGCGAGAAGAACCGCCGCCTGAGTCCCAGGCGCGTGGTGATGTCCGAGCGCGTGAAGCCCAGGTACGGATCCGGGCCGTAGTCCCAGCTGGTGCTCAGTCCCGTGTCGGTTCGCGCTTCGACCAAGCCCGGCTGATTGATGCTGGCGCTGACGATGTTACCGAAGCCCGGATCGTTCACCGACGGAAAGGCGGCGTTGTAGATGAGGCGCGGTCGCTCGTCGAGCGTGAACGTGCCCAGTGTGTCGAACACGTTCGAGTAGGTGTAACGCGCGAGCAAGTGGATGTCCCACTGCGGCACGCTGGTCAGGGTCGCATCGTCGCCGCGCTGGATCGAGCCGCTCTGAATGCCGACGCCCAGACGCAGGGCGTTGCGATCGGCGCGCTGGATCTGCAGCTCCAGGTCGGCGATCCCGCGCTCGGGGTGCAAGGTGGGTTCGACCGTGACCGCCGCGAAGCCGCCCAGCGCCTGCACCTCGCGCTGGATGTCGGCGCGCACTTCAGGCGTGTAGGGTGTGTTGGGTTCGACGCGCGCGGCCGCGATGATCGCCTCGGCGGACAGGGGTCCGTGTCCGCTGACAGTCAGCTTGCCGATGGTGTACTCGGGCCCGGCTTCGACGCGGTAGGTCACGCGCGCCGCGTGGGTCGCGGTCTGGATCTCCACGTTGCCGGTCACCGTCGCGCCGGCATGCGCCGCGTTCTTCAGCACGTCGAGCAGCTGGTCCTTGCCGTGATCGTAGTCGTACTCGTCGAAGCGTTCGCCCTCCTCGAGCGAGAGGGCCTTCTCCAACTGTTCACGCAGAGCCGCGGGGAGGCCCTCCTCACCTTCGACCTCGACGTGTGTGATCGACAAGGGCTCGCCTTCCTCGATCACGACCTTGATCTCCACCGTGCACGTCTGGCGATCGGGATCACAGGAGCGCAGCGCACGGCTGCCGGGGTTGCCTGCTTCCGGTGGTTCGACCTTCACCTCCACCACACGCGCCTGGTAGAAGCCGCGCGACCGGTACCAGCGCAGGATGCGCTCCACGTCCTTGTCGAGCACGGACTGGTTGAACGTCGGCCAATCGGTCCAGGGCCAGTGCCAGAGAGTCAACCGCGGACCCGAACTGTCGAAGGGCGGTGCGTCGCAGCGCGGCGAGCGCAAGCCGAGCGTCAGCCCGAACTCATCGCGCTCGCGCGTCAGCAGGCACATGCGCAGCGACGGGGCCGCCATCTTCTTCGCCCCCTCGATCTCGAGCGAATCGACGCCGTAGCGGCCTTTCTCGACGCCCGCGCAGCTCCAGCACGCGAGCACGCACACGACGGCCCAAGTTCTCGAGAAGCTCACCCCTCCGTCCTTGAGCCCAGGCCGCACTTCACGTCTTCGCGACGACCTTCGGCGCTTCGGGCACCACGCTGTCGCGCGGCGCAAAGAAGCCGCTGCGCCTGGCCAGGATGATCACGAGCATGAACACCGTGCCGGCGACTGCGAGCAACAACGCGAAGCCCCAGAGCATTCGATCGATCAAGCTCTCGAGCTTGCGCTCGTTCAGCGCGAACGCCTGGGCCGTGGCCTCGGGCAGCTCGTGCATCGCGGCCTGTCGTTCGGCCACCAAGGTTTTCAGCGTATCCCGCAGCATCTCCTTGGCATCGCCCATGACCAGCCCGCGTTCCTGCTTCAACACCTCTTGCATGGCCAGACGCTCGCGCGTCATCGCTTCGAGCATCAGCGCGCGCTCGGCGGCCACCGACTCGAACGCGGCGACGCGTTCCGCGCGGATCATCTCGGGCATCCCAGCCACGACGTGGGTCATCGTCCCCATGTCGCCGCGCATGCTCTCGATCATCTCGAACGTGTGCACCAAGCGAGGCTTCTCGAGGAAAGAGTCGAACAGCTCGTCGCTCTGTGCCAGAGCTTGGCGCGGGAATTGATCTGCGTACACGTTCACGCGCTGCAGCAAATCCTCGATGGAGTTCTCCATGTTTGCCAGCGCCTGCGTGGGCGTGTGCTCGGTGTCGGTCGCGATCAACCCACTCGCGAAGCGCGAGGCGATCGAGCGCCGTGCGAACATGATGTCGCGGATCGGATGTTCGGCTGCCCATTCGCCGGCGTAGTTGGCTCCGTTCTGCAGGCCCTGAGCGGACGCGAACGGCTTGGCCGTCTCGATGATGTCGTCGACCATTGACTCGCTCGCCTGACGCACCAGCGGTTGAAAGGAGCCGAAGGCGTCGCGTCCCTCGCCAGAGGAGAAGTACTCACGCTGCTGTAGCGCGAGCGTCCAGACGTCGAGCAGCGCGATCAACACGTCCGTTCGAAACGCGGCCCGCTGGGCTTCACTCGTCACGCCCAAGCGCCAGTACACAGCGCGGCGCGCGATCTCGCGATCGCCGCTGTCAGCCACGATGCGCTTCGAAGTGAGCTCGGCGCTGCGCTGGAACCGAACGAGGTAGTCGTAGAGCGAGCTGCGCATCGCGCGCTCGTCGGCCTTCACCTCGCTGGTCTGGGTCAGCAGCCGGCTGCGATGCGCAGCGGTCGCGCAACCGGCGCTGCTCGCGAGGCTGGCGACGCACGCAATCCAAAGCCACCGGGCAGGAAAAATTGAGCGCGCCTCTACAGTCATGACGGACCCCTTTCGACGAATTACTAACAAGGCATCTGGATGCAAAGCGTCTTTCGGGCGGCGTTGGTCTTCCGCCGGAGTTCGCGCTATACGCGGGGGTGGCGGTAACCTACATGAACTTGAAGTCCTTAAGGCGAGCATGCACCCATGCTGCTGCCTTCGCGACGTGTTCGAGCTTCTTGATTCTGGCCGGGTGTGATGGCTTCGACCTGCCCGAGCCACCCGACATGAGTCGGTTGGTGCGGGAGTACCAGAAGCCCGATGGCGACCTCGACAGCGAGAACGTCGAGCAGGTCGCCACCGAGATCGCCTCGACCGTCGAGCGCGCCAGCACGGGTGCGCCCGTCGAGCTGACAGACTCGCTGGTGGGCAACCTGCAGGAACTGGATGAGGGCCAGAAACCCAAGGAGCCGCCCGAGGATGCCGAGGATGCGGAGTTCAACCAGCCCACGAACGCCGCGGCAGGGCAACAGACCATCCTGGGCAACAAGATCAATATTGGGGCACGTATCAGGGTGCATCACATCTGTCGTGGTTGGGCGGACGACGCGCCCATCGACGAGAAGGAGAACGGCAGTGCCGAGCTGCAGGTCGCCCTCGACCAGCGCGGTCTGCTGCCGACCGTCTGGGGTCACGTCGACGGCTGCCGGCTGAAACGCTCGGGCGTAAACCTCGAACTCACTGGAGATCTCAGCATTCGCTTCGGCACGACCCAGGACCGGGTGGGGCTCCGAGCGCTCAACCAGGTCGGCTACCTCGTGCAGTTCAAGGGGCGGGTGCGAGCGATGCGCGGGGACGAGGAGCGCGAGATCGACGGCACCCTCAGCTTCCGCGTCCTTCCCAATCGTCACGTCCAGGTGAAGGTGGACTTGCCGGACGGCACGAACGTGGTGTTCGTGGTGGACTCCGCAGAGTTGCAGCCCGACACACTGACGTTCGAGGGCGGCCTGCTCACGCGCGACGCCGACTGGACCTGCAAAATCAACTTGGCTTCCGCCGATGGCTCGTGTGTCGACGAGACCGGCGCCGACCTGGATTTGAAGTGGTAAAGCTCGCACTTTCCTTCGGTTTAACCTGCGCTTTGGCTGCGTCGCTGGCGTGGCCGCGCGCGCTCCAAGCCCAACCGCCAGCGCCACCACCGCCCGAAGAGCCCGTGGTGGCGTCGGTCGTGTCGAGCCCGGCGCAAGTTCCACCCCCCGCGCCAGAACCTGCCGAGCCGTCTCCGTCCGAAGGGCAGCCGCTGGCTGCCACCGGCTATCTACTGCCGCAGCACGACGTCGAGCTCGGGATCTTCTTCATGGGCTACGGCGTCACCGACTGGCTCACCGTTGGCCTGATGCCCGCGCCCTGGGTGATCGCCCCGATCCTCGGCGGCGTCTCGATGAACCTGTCGGTCAAGGGCGGCCTGCCGATCGGGCGCTTCGTGAACGTTGCGCTGGAGGTCAACCCGCTCTGGGTCAACATCCAGACCTCCGACACGGATACCCACGGGGTGATCGTGCCGATCAACCTGTCTGCGTCCGTTCACCCGGCACCGCGGCAGAATTATTCGCTGAATCTGCGCTACGTCGCCGTCGAGGGCGCGAACAACAGCAACATCGACGACCAGGAGATCGCGGGCACCGTGCTCACCCGCGTGTTCCAGGTGATCGCGCAGGCCCAGTATCAAGTGGCCGACTGGGCCGCGATCTACGTGCAGGGGTCGCTGCAGCCCTGGGAGCAGGAGATCCAGGTCGAGGGCGAAAACCAGCTCGACGACCAGACCACCGTGTCGGTCGAGGGTGAGGCCTCCGCCAGCGACAATTCCCTGCCCTGGAACGCGGCCCTCGGCGCCCACTTCCACTGGAGCTCGGTCAACCTGCGGCTCGGCGTGGGCTACGGAAACTTCTTCGTGCCGCGCATCGGCCTGACGGCGCGCGTGTATCAAGGCGTACTCCCCGACTTCGACTTCTACGTGCGCTTCTGAATCACGCCGGCTGGTCGGACCGGACCCAGGCCGCCAAGATTTGATACCCGACGGCCAGCACGACCGAGCCGACGAACAGCCCGATGATGCCGTCGCTGACCATGCCCCCGATGGCGCCCATCAGGATGACGAGGGTCGGGACGCCCACCCCGCGGCCGAGCAGGAAGGGCTTGAGCAGGCCGTCGCTCGCGCTCACCAGCAGCGACCAGAGCAGGAAGAGGACGGCTGGCACCGTGTCGTGGGTGGTGAACACCCAGACCGCCACGGGGCCGAGCACGAGCAGCGGCGGCAGCTGCATCACGGCCAGGGCGAGCACCAGCGCCGACCACGCGCCCGCGGCCGGGACACCCACGAGCACCAGCCCGGCCGCTGCAGCCAACGACTGCAGCAAGGCGATGCCGAGGACGCCCTGAGCGACGCTGCGCACGGTGGCGCCGGCCAGGTTCGTGAACTGCTCCCCGCGCTCGGGCAGGAGCTTCTCGACCACCCCCGTGACGGCGCGCTTGCTCGACTCGGCGTTGGCCAGGAACACGGCGGCGATGATCACCGCGAACACGCTCTGCAACAGCGCGCCGAGCAGGTGACCCATGGACTGCATCAGCCACTGGCCGACCGGGCGCACCTGCGGCACGAGCTTCTCGACCAGCGCACTCGGCGTGTCGAACGCACGTTGCCAGGCGTTGAAGATACGGTCACCCACGACAGGCACGGTGGCGACGCGTGGGTTCGGTGGTGGCAAGGCGAGATCGCCATGCGCCAAGCGCCGCCCGAACTCGATCGCGCGGCTGGCGATGGACTCGAGCGCCAGCCAGGAGGGGACCAGCAGCAGAGCGAGGGCCAACGCTGCGAAGACCGCTGCTCCGAGCTTGGGGCGGTTGCTGAATCCGAGCTTGAACAGCGGCCAGACCGCGGTGGCGATGATCGCCCCCCACAGCACGGGAAAGAAGAATGGCAAGACGAAGCGCCCGCAGAGCGTCACCCACGCGCTCAGGATCGCCAGCTGGATGCTCGCGCCGATCACCCGGCGGACGAACGCCCGATCTTGCTCTGACTGTTGCATGCAGCACGCCGTATACGACGAGGTGGAGTGTGCTGGCGAGTTCTCGCCTGACACTTCGGGGTTGGTTTCACTTCGCGCTGTCACATGGTATTGCGCCGACGTGCACATCCGCCGCGGGTCGAAGAAAATTGAGTGAAATCCTGAGATCTCGATCCGCACCGATCCGTGAGATCGCTGCACTCCTGGCAGCTTGCCTGCTGCTCGGGACGGCGTCTCGCGCGGCTGCGGATGGCCCCATCGGACCGAACGGCTCGACCATCACCACCAGCGACTACGCGCTGGACCTGTTCCACGGCCCGGTGTTCGCGGGTTCGAGGGTCACCGGCCTGGCCGGCTCGTACGTGGCGATCTCCGAAGACGTCGATGGCGATCTGCAGAATCCAGCCGCACCGGCTGTCCGGCCCTTCTTCTCGTACAGCCACTTCGACTACTGGCTTGGGTTCGGCCTGACGTTTCCCGCCACGCTCTCGGACACTGACTTCTTCAACAGCGGCAGCAAGACGAACATCGCGAACTCGCCCGACTCGTTCGTGTTCTTCACGCCCGCCGTGAACCTGCAATGGGGTGAGTTCGGCGTCGGGCTCAACCTCGAGGTGCAGCAGTACGCGCTCTCGAAGCCGACGGAGGAGGAGGAGGAGCAGACCGGCAAGTCCATCTCGGCCACCATTCCAACGATGCATCTGCAGTTCGCGCGCGGCATACACCACAATCAGCTCGTGCTCGGCGTCGGCATGCGCCTGGTGTCGATGTGGGTTCGCGACTCGGACAATCGCGCCCGCACGTTGTTCTCGTCGAACGGCGCCGGGCTCGAGTTCGGTGGCGTTTACAAGCCCGAGAACCTGCCGTTTCGCGTCGGTCTGTCGTTTCGCACCGCCATCCGCACCGAGCCGAGCTACAGCGATTCGCTCCTTCCGGATGCGGATGGGGACCTGATCATCGAGAATCCAGGGGGAGCGAAGACGTATCTGCCCGAGGCGGTCGCGTTCCCGTGGGACTTGAACTTTGGCGTCGCCTGGCAGTTCGGTGCGCGCCAGCTCAACCCGCCCTGGCGCATGACCGAGGAGCTCGCCGAGCGAGAGACTTTGCAGCACCGTCTGCGTGAAATCGATCGCGAGCGCGCGAAGAACGAGGCGATGGCCCGCGTGAAGACCGAGGAGGAGCGAGCCGAGATCGAGCGCGTGTACGAAGAGCAGCAGATCGAAGACGACAAGCAGCTCGATCGCGCGCTGGACAGCTCCAAGCGAATCATCGAGACCGCGCTGATCAACATGAACCGCTTCTACGTGCAGGTCTCGGTGTCGATGCTGGTCTCCGGTCCAGTCGAGGACGCCGTCGGCGTGGAGAGCCTGGTGTCACAGACCGTGAACCGCTCGGGGCAGTACACGGTGGTCTCGCCGCGGTTGGGCGTCGAGGCCAGCATATTTCCGACATGGCTCAAGGTACGCGGCGGAACCTACCTCGAGCCGACGCGCTTCGAAGGCAGCAAGGCGCGCTTGCACGGGACCTTTGGGCTCGACGTCAAACTCGCGGTCTGGAACGTGTTCGGCCTCTGGCCCGACGACTACATGTGGCGCCTCGGCCTCGGCGCCGACTTGACCTCGCGTTACTACACGTGGGGCATCACGATCGCAGGCTGGTACCCCCGGCATTCCGAACCGGACAAGTTCACCAAGCCGTTGGAGTAGCCCGCGGCGGCGATGCGTGTGATATGGATCGCCCCCGCAAGGAGACTCGTGTCATGCGTAAGCAAGTATTCGGTTTGGTCTTCATGGGCCTGGTGTTGGCCGCGTGTGCGGGCACCACTCCCGAAGCCAAAGAAGCTCCTGGAGGCGTGAACCTCGAGCCTGTGACGTTGGACAGGGGCGCCGAGCCGCGCGGCCCGCTGCGCTACATGGCCAAGCAGGATCAGAACCAGAAGCTGCTGCTGCGCCTGTCGCTCGGCAGCTTCGTCGAGACGCAGCTGGCGTACGCGGAGGCCGAGCTGCCGATCGTCGATCTGATCGCGGCGGTGGGCCCGAGCTTCCGCACCGAGCAGCCGAACATCTTCGGCTATCCGATCCGCTTCGAGTTCGTCCGCATCGAGGGCGGCGAGGGGCTCGACGAGCAGACGCGCGGCGAGGTGATGGCCGAGATGGCACACCTCACCGAGACGTCGGCGGTGTTCGAGATCGATGATCGCGGCATCACGCGCAAGGCGACGGTCAGCATCTCGAAGAAGGCGTCGCCGCGCATGATGACGCTGCTCGGCAACATTCGCACGACGTTGCTCTCGGCGGCATTGCCGGTCGAAGACGTGGGCATCGGCGCGCGCTGGCAGGTCGATCGGGTCCTCGACGTCGGTGGCATGAAGGTGCCGCAGCAGGTGACCTACAGCCTGCTCGGTCGCGACTCGGAACACCTGCGGATCGGCGTGACGGTGCGCCAGAGCGCCCCACCGCAGCAGTTCGCGCTCGGCGCCGAGGGCGGCGACAAGCTGATCGTCGAGGCCTACGAAGTCAGCGCGGTCGGCGTCACGCTCGTGGACCTACGCGAGTTCGCGCCGCTCGGTGAGCTGCACGGGCTGTCGCAGATCCGCGGCACGTACACCACCGCGACCGCGTCCACGCCGTTTTTGGTCAACTCGGATCTGATGGTGCAGCTGGCGCCGCTGCCTGCCGAGGCTGCGGTTCCGGCGCCTGCCGCTGCGACTCCTGCGCCCGCCGCTGCGCCGGTGGCCGTGCACTAGTCGCCGTCACCCGAACCGAAGGTGATCGTCACTCCGAGTGCACTGGCCACCTCGCTGCGCAACACCACCTCCAGCTGACGGAGGGCGTCCTTCGCCGCCGTCAGCTGCGCAGGGTTGGACTGCACCAGCCGCTCGTATGGCTGGCCGAGGCCTTGGACTGCGCTTCGTGCGGCTCCAAACGCCGTCATGGCATGAGCGTGGATGGCGGGCGACACAGCCTGTACCAGGCCGGCCAGGCTACGTTTGGGCGCCACGCCGTAGACGCGCGCGCAGACCGAGAGCGAAACCGCGAGTAACTCGGTCGACGTTCCGCTCGGGCCGCCCTGGACGTCGCGCAGCGAGAATCCGCGCCAGGTGCTCGTGGCCAACACGCGATCGATCCGGATCACCGCGTGCTCCACCGTGCGCGTCAGCTCGTTCACCACGCGGTTCAGGTTTTGCTGCCCACCACGCGCGAAGTCGTCCATGAACTTGCGGCCGTTGCCCAGCGCACCGCTCGCCTGTTCGGCTTGCGTACGCACATCGGCAGCGAACGCGCGCATCAGCACGAGTGCTCGATCGCGCATGCTACCCAGCGCCCAGGGCACCCCCGGGCTTTCCTCCTCGAACAACAAGTGCTCGATCGCGAAGATCCCCTTCGCGTTCACGCCCAGCTGCGCCACGCGCTGCGCGTCGATCGGATCGCTCGCGCTCAGGATAGTTGCGATGGCTTGCGTACGCACCGGCCAGAATGACGCGTGTAGCAGCGCCTTCGTATCGAACACCGGCCCGTGCTGGAACGCAAAGCCGCGCTGCCAGTCCACCGCCGCCCGCCGCCACGCAGCGCGCACCCCCTCGAGTGAGCCTCCCGCCTGCAGATGTTCGAGCGCCTCGTGCAGCTCCCGGCTCCCCAGCGTGATCGCGTACGTATCGGGGATCGTCACCCGCTCTACCGCTCCGCGCAGCGCCAACTCGCGTGCACTCTCACGCCGGCACCCGCCGCTCACCGCAGCGAGCGAGAGCCCTCCCAGCCCCGACAAGAACACGCGCCGACCCACGTGCATCAAAGACTCTCCACGAACGCACACACGGCCGCGCGCTGCGCTCGGCTGAGTGCCATGAACGCGCGCTTGGCGGCCACTGCTTCACCCGCATGCCAGAGCACGGCTTCTTGTACGCCGCGGGCTCGCCCATCGTGCAGGAATTCGCGATGGCCGTTGACCTTCTCGACCAGCCCCAGCCCCCAGAGCGGAGGTGTACGCCACTCCTGACCGCTGGCCGCGAACACCGGCCGCTGATCCGCCAGCCCTTCGCCCATGTCGTGCAGCAGCAGATCGGTGTACGGGTGGATCTCCTGGTCGCTCAGCTCGGGCGGGCCGGGCGCCTTGCCCGTGCGCAGCGTGGCCACGTGGCACTGTTCGCAGCCGAGCGTGCCGAACAGCTCCGCGCCCTGCCGCACGCGCGGGTCGCCCAGCGAGCGCCGCGCCGGCACCGCGAGCGTGCGCGAGTATTGCACCACGTCGCCGAAGATCCGTGCACTGACTTCGGGTGTGCCACCGTTCGGCTGCTGTGCGCAGGCGGTCTGCGCGGCCGTGCAACTGTCGTGCGTAACGAGATCCGTGGTGAGACCCATGTCGGCGGAGAACGCCGACGCGACCTGCTGCTTCACGCTGGGTTGCTCGGCCTTCCAGCCGAAGCGACCGAGCGCGAGTGTCTTGCGCTCTTCGTCCCAGACGCGGTTGGCGCGTCCCGAGATGCCGTCGCGGTTTTGATCGCGCTCGTCGACGCGCGACAGGATGTCTTGCTCGGACACGTTCTCGAGCAGCCCGACGCCGATCAGCGCGGGCGCCGCTCGCAGCGACGTGCGTAGATCCTCGGGCAACGGCCCGTAGCCGGGCCCTCGAACCTGCAGGCGAGGCTTGCGCAGGCTGTAGCGTTCTCCGTCGGGGAAGTGTCCAGGCTGTTCGTCGTACGCGAGCGTGAGCGCGACCTCGGGCGCCGAGCCGGGTAGGGCTTCGGTCTGAAATTGGTCTCCGTAGACCGGGTGCGCGCCGCCGTCAGCGGCGAGGCTGATGCGCACGATCACGCTGACCGGTGGCTTGCCGGGCTCGGGTGGACGGCCGCGACCATCCTTGAAGTGGCAGCCCGAGCATGAGCGAGCGTTGAACAGCGGGCCCAGGCCATCGCGCGTCTCGACCGTGCTCGGCGCGCTGACCCAGTTTTGGTTGAAGAACGAGTTGCCCAGGAAGAACGCCGTGCGTCGCTCCGCAGCCAGGTTGGGCACGGGCAAGCTGAATGCATCCTGCGTGGCGTCGAACACGGTGGCGCTGCCGGCGCTGAGCGGGCTGGGCTCCGCGCGCGAACAGGCGGCGGCTGCGAGCCCCGCTGCGACCAGGGCCCATGCTCTCGGTCGCAAGATCATGGCGTGAGCCCGACCTGCAGCGCCTGCGCGATCTCGGCCAGCGTGTCGCTCTGCTCGCGCAACGCCTGGATCGCGGCGGCGACCGCCTTGCGGCCCGGTGCGCTGTCGCTGCCGAGGATCGCGCGGTCGAACGGTCCGGGGATCGCCCGCAGCGCAGCCACGCCGGCGGCGGTTTGCGCTTCGAGACGCGCTGCCTGTGGCGCCGCCATCAGCTGCAAGGCCGCGCAGATGCCCGTGCCCTGCACGCTGCTGCCGTCGACGCGTCGATAGCGCCCGAGGCAGACGTTCTGGAGGCCCAGCGCGTCCCCGGTGAGATCCGCCAGCGTGCTATCGCTGAAGCACGAGTGCTCGTTCTCTTGATCCTTGGTCTCGTAGGCCACGCTCAGGCGTTCGCCCGACAACTCGGGCCCACTCAGCGAGCCCATCCCCTTGATGGCCAGGCCGAGTGCCTGGCGCGGCGGCAGCGCGAGGAAGCGCGCGCGGTAGTCTCCGGTCCAGGCTCGAGCCACTTGCTCGAGCTGCTGCACGAGCAAGCCCGTCGCGTTCTGCAAGTAACTCCTGCGGCGTGCGACGGCGCCCGCCGCACCGGGATCCACGAAGTCGCGAAACGAGCGCTGCCCGGGCCCATCCGGATTCGTGTCGCGGCCCCAGAGCAGAAACTCCACGACGTGGTAGCCCGTGCTCACACTGGTCTCGCCCTCGGTCATGTTGAGTTGCGCCAGCAGTGCGCCGGAGAGTACAGGGTAGCGCGCGCTGTCCTCGATCAAGCCCAGCTGTCCCGACGCGTCCGACTCGACGTAGTTCTCGTCGATCGGCCAGGAATTCACCGTGCGCTCGACCGCGTCGATCGGTCCGTCGTAGAAGCGAAAGACCTCCGTCTGCGCGTACGGCACGCGCGCCTGCAGCCACGCGTCGCGCGCGGCGGACAACGATTCTTCCGAAGGCGCGGCCAGCAAATGGTCGACGGCCTTCGCAAGCGTGTGCGAGCCGCTGACGGAATCGGCGTACGCCGCCGCCGCGATCTCCGCGTACGTGTGAAGTGCCGCACGAGAGCGTGCCGCGATCTCCACGTCGGAGGCCCCACGGCTGCCGCAAGCACCGAGCAGGCCACCGAGCACGACCACGATCGAGAGCGCACCGCGGCCCATGTTCCCAGCCTGGCCGTTTACACCACGGACCCCGCTGCCATGGCCAGTGGACCCTTCGTGAACTTCCTTGGACACAATCGTCAGTGTCCTGTACCGGTATTCGTACGAACGATGTGCTAGTTTCCGGCGCTGGCCGTGGACCCGCCCATGAACTTATTTGGCAGGTAGACCTAACGTGACGGAATCACAGGGTAATCGCCAAAGGCCGAGGGCGGCCATGGAGGACTCGCAGCGCAGGCGGCCGTGGCGCCCGCTGGTCCTGCCGACGTCCACGGGGCGATTTCTCGGCACGTTGACCAGCAACCTCACGCTGCAGGATGCGGCCGTGCTCGGCTTGAACGGCTTTCTGTGCTGGAAGGCCGCGTTTGCGATCTCGGGTCCGGGCGCAGAAGACGTCCGCGAACAGCTGTTCGTCCTGTTCACGCTCGCGCTCGCCAGCGTGATCTCGATGCGCGGCGAGCTGCTCGAGCCCGGTCCGTTGCGCGCATCGTTCTACAGGGTAGGTGCCCTGGGTTCGATGATCGGTTCGTATCTCACACTTCGCGCGCTCCTGCCGGCGCTGCATCCGGAGTTGCTGGATGCGCGCCTGGTCGCGATCGATCGAGCGCTGTTCGGCCAGACCCCGGCGGTGTGGTTGGACCAGTTCGCGAACCCGCACAGCGTCGAGTGGTTCGCGTTCTTCTACTACTCTTACTACTTCATTCTCGGCACCTACCTGATCGGTACGGTGCTGTTCGATGACGGCAGGCGCCGCTACGAGCTGCTGCTGGGAGCGGCACTGGTCGCCGCGGTCGGTCACGCCGGCTACACGTTCGTGCCGGGCGTCGGGCCGTGGGCGTACGCGGAGCTGACGTTCCAACACCAGCTCACCGGCGGGCCCTGGTGGCACCGCGTGCTGTCCGCGGTCACCAGCGCAGGGGCGCAGATGGACATCTTCCCCTCGCTGCACACCGGCTTCTCGCTGTTGTGTGGCCTGCACGCCCTGCGCTGGCGGCGCGAGCGCCCCTTCCGCTACACCTGGCTTTTGACCTGGTTCGCGGTGGTGAACATCATCATCGCCACCGTCTTCCTGCGCTGGCACTACGCGATCGATCTGATCGCCGGCGCGCTGCTCGCGTTCACGGCCCATCGCACGGCGATCACCGTCTGGCGTTGGGAGGGCCAACGCGAGCTCGAACGCGGCGTCCAGCCGGTGTGGGAGCCGATCTTGCCTCCTGGCCTCGCCGGATCGGAGCGGCTCCGGGGCGCCGGCATGCTGACGATTCAAATCGTGATGATGGCGTTGTTCCTCACGCAATGCTTTTGAGCGCGTACGCGCGTCGCGCGGTGGGGCCCGCGGCGATCTGGTTGTGTGTACTGGCCACGTCGTCCAGCGCTGCGAGTGGGCCGGCGAACCTGCCGACCACGACTCCCGTGCGCTTCGTGATCGTGGGTGACACGGGTAGGGGTAATCCGGGCCAGTACGCGGTCGCGCTGGCCATGGAACGCGTGTGTGCCGAGCTCGGCTGCCAGTTCGCGGTGGCCGTGGGCGACAACATCTACGAGTACGGCCCGCGCAGCGTCGTCGACCCGCAGTTTCAGACCAAGTTCGAGCGGCCGTACGCCCGGCTGGCGTTTCCGTTCTTCATGGTGCTCGGCAATCACGACCAGAGTGGCCTGATCCCCGGCAGCGGCGTGCATCCCGAGTGGGGCGACTTCGAGGTCCAGTACACCCGTCGCTCCACCAAGTGGATGATGCCGCAGCGCTACTACCGATTCGGCGTGCCGTTCGCGAGCCCCACCGACTTCAAGGCTCAGGTCGCGCAACCGATCATCGACTTCTTCGCGCTCGATACCAACCACCTCGCGCCGCAGAACATGCCGGCGCACGAGTGGTACAAGCCCGGCTACGCGTACGATCTCACGCAACGCCAGTGGCTGCGCGAGGGGCTCGCCGCGAGCCGCGCGAGCTGGAAGATCGTGGTCGGTCACCACCCGTACCGCAACAATGGCAAGCACGGCGACGCGGGCGACTACCTCGGCCTCGGTCTCGCCAAGGGCAGGGCGCTCCAGGAGATGTACGAGCAGGAGGTCTGCGGCAAGGCGGACTTGCTGCTGGCCGGCCATGACCACAGCATGCAGTGGTTGATGTCGGAGCCGCGCTGCGGTGCTCGACCTCAGTTCGTGATCTCGGGCGCGGGCTCGATCGCGTACCCGTACAAGCCCGAGAGGACCGCAGGCGCCTTCTTTCAAGCCTTCGGTACGCTCGGCTTCTTCTGGGCGACGGCGACCGTAGACAGCCTCACGCTCGTCGCCTTCGTGGTCGACGAGCACGGGGTTCCGACCCGCGCCTACGAGCGGACCCTGCGGAAGTAGTCACCAGCTGAACAGATCGGCGCCGCCGGAGATGCCGATCATGAACGCGGTGCTGCCGGCGTACATGAAGTAGGCCCAGCGGCCTTCGACGTTCAGACGAAAGCGCTCGTTGCGTGCGATGGCACCGGCGATGTGCAGGCCGGTCGTGAAGCCCCCGGCGTTGGCGCTGTCATCGAAGTCCTTGCCGGACGATGAGATCTCCAGCCGGTTGAACCCGACGGCCAGCCGGAACCGCATGACGCCGTAGTCGAGACCGGGACCGAAGGTGAAGGTCCAGGCGTTGATCCCGTTGTCGATGCTGTCGCTCGAGACATGCCCCAGCTTGCTGATCGGATGGATCGTGCTCGATGCCAGGTTGTAGAAGCCGATGTCGACGAAGGGGTAGAGGAAGAACGGGCCGCGATACGCGAGCGAGATCGCTCCACCGATACCGATCGTGCGATCACTGTCGACACCGGCGTCGGCGGCCAGGGCCTTGGGAAACCAGGTCGCGGCGAGGAAGGCGTCGAGCTCGAAGTCGTGCGTCTTCGCATCCGTCGTGTCGTCGGGGTCGGGCGCATCGGCTTTGACCGCGGCCGGAGTCGCGACCGCGAGCAGCGTGAGCAGCGCCCCGATGCGTGCGAGGTGCCCGCTCACTGGAAACCTCCCATCGGGACCTTGCCGTTCATCTGATACAGGTAGAACGCCTGCGAGGGTCGATCGCTGACGAAGCCGTTGGGCAGGCTCTCTTCCAGGAACAACTGGGTGTAGTCGACGCCGTTCACCGTCCAGAAGATGGCCGCGAGGCCCTGGTTTTGGACGTTGTGGACATCGGTCGGCCGCGGACCTGCGGTCCACGTCGGACCCCACACGAAGCAGCCGGTGGATTTGACGATGTTGGGGTCGTACTCCAGGAGGCAGGGCGTCGCCTGACGATCGGCCTCGGGCTGTGCGAGCCATGCGGTCGTGCAGTCCTCCGTGGGCAAGCCCACGACGGCCACGAACGAGCGACCCTTCTCTTTCGCGTAGGCGTTGTACTTCTGGACGAGCTTCATCGACTGCGGGATCGCCGCGGAGTCTTTGATGTCCAGCCAGACGCCGCGCAGGCCCGTTTCTTCGACAGCCGCGCGCAAGGCGTCGTCGAGCGTCGGCACCTCTTCCCCGTAGGTGAGCCGGCAGTTGGCCTGGATCCCGGCCCACGTGAGGTCGACGATCTTGCCGTTGCAGTAACGGCCCTCGGTCATCGACGAGCCGAAGAACGGGTCGTGGTACAGGATGGGCACGCCGTCCTTGGTGACGCGCACGTCGACTTCGGCGACGTCTGCGCCGACGCCGGGCATGAGGCGCATGGTTTCGATCGAGTTGATCGAAGCGCCGCAGTCCGAGTAGTTCGGGCAGGCGCCGTGATGGCCGGCGACCAGGAACTTGCCGATGTACGGGATCAGGTCCTTCTTGTACTTGAGCGTCAGCGGGATGATCGGCGCGTGGTCTTCGTTGCCGTACAGACCGGTGAGCTGCAGCTTGCTCTTGTCCGTGGGCGTTTCACCCTTGCACAGCTGCGCGGCCAGCGTGGCGGGCTGCACATCCAGCCGCACCAGACCGGCGCGCGAGGTCAGCGCGTAGCGCCAGTAGCCCTCGAGCACGAGCCGCATGCCGTCTTCTTGTTCCAGGCAGCCGGCTTCGAGGACGATGTAGCCAGCCTCGGTCGAGTAGAAGATGGAGAACGTGTTCGCCGACGTCTTCGTCACCGCATCCGAGCCGATCAGATCGCTGCCCTCCACCGTGTCGAAGATGCCTTGCAGCTGATCGAGGGCGGCTTGCGGCGCCCGCTCGGCCGTACGCAGTAGCCCGCCGTTCGCAAACCGCGGGTTGGTGGTCTTGATCAGCTCATCGCAGCCGCCGAGCGCGCACCCGAGGCTGAGCAACAACAGCCATGTTGTCGGCCTAGAAGACATAGCCAATAAACACCCG
>DATEOF010000341.1:0-5678 GCA_035274465.1 Polyangiales bacterium | reverse complement strand
GCTTCCCCGACTTCGGCGGACGCGGTGCATTCCCCGACTTCGGCGGACGCGGTGCGTTCCCCGACTTCGGCGGACGCGGCGCGTTCCCAGGTTTCGGCGGCGCAGGCGCGATCCCAGGCTTCCCGTTCGCAGGAACAGGCGGCTTCCCGGGCTTCCCGTTCGCAGGAACAGGCGGCTTCCCCGGCTTTCCATTCGCAGGCTCAGGCGGCTTTCCCGGCTTCGCAGGACGAAGCGGTTCCGGCGGCCGCGGTGCCGCGGGGCAATCAGGCAGCGGTGGTGCTGGCGCTGGCGGCGGCGGTTGAGAGGGCGCGCTGCCTGTTGCGTCGCAGAGCGCCCGCCTGCAGCCATCAGCGGCGGGCGCCTTGCGGCACGCGTCACGCTCAGCCCGCCGAGAACCCCCCGTCCACTGGGATCGCCGCGCCGGTGATGTAGCTGGCGGCGGCGGAGCAGAGCCACAGCACGCTCGCCGCGACTTCGGCCTCTTCGGCCATGCGCCCCATGGGGTGTTCGGCGACCAGGCCCTGCACGAGCTCGGGGACGGCGCTCTCCGCTGCGCGCATCGCCGGGGTGGCGGTGACGCCTGCGCAGACGGCGTTGACGCGGATGTTGCGCGTGGCGTACTCGAGCGCGACCGAGCGGGTCATGCCGAGCACGGCGTGCTTGGACGCGACGTAGGCGTGGTGCGCGGGTCGGCCGGCCGCGGCGTAGATCGAGCTCATGTTGACGATCGCGCCGCCGCCCGCTGCGAGCATGGCCGGGATCTCGCGGCGCATGGCGAGCCAGGTGCCCCGGGCGTTGATCGCCATCACGTCGTCCCACACGGCCTGATCGGTGCTCTCGAGCTGCGCCATGTCGCCGCCGATGCCCGCACAGTTGAGCGCGACGTCGAGCTTGCCGAAGCGCGCCAGGCACTGCTCGACCGCGCGCGCGAGCGAGTCGTCCTCGCGCACGTCGGTGGCCACGAAGGCGGCGCGGTCGCCCAGCTCGGCGCAGGCTGCGCGTCCCGCGGCTTCGCTGCGCGCTGCCAGCATGACGGCCGCGCCGGCTTTGACGAAGCTGCGCGCGGTGGCGAGGCCGATGCCCGACGTGCCTCCGGTGATGAATGCGACTTTGCCCTCAAGCATGTTTCCTCGTGGCTTTGGGTTTGGTTTTGGCGTGGAGGCCCATGCGGATCAGCTGGACCGTTTGCTGTGCGAGGCGCCGCCGGCGTGACGGACCGAGGCGCTTGCGCAGCGCGTCCGAGGCCAGCACTTCGTGCAGCTCGGCGCCGAGCTCGTGCAGCACCACGTCGGTGAGGCCCGGGCCGACGATCGCCGCTACCAGCCGCGTCGCGACGTCCAGGTCGAGCTCGCGCGCGTCGAGCGCACCGCTCTTTTGGCCGCGCTCGAGCTGTGCGCGCAGCTCGTCGATGCCGGCGTCGCAGATGGCCTGGTGCAGCCCGCGCACCTCGGGGATCGCACTGCCATCCGCCGCGGCCGCGGCCAGGCGCGCCAGGCGAGGGTGCTCGACCAGGAACGCCATGCCGCGCTCGATCAGGGTCTCGAAGCCCGCCCAGAAGTCGGCCGGCAGGGGCGTCTCGGCCAGGAAGGCGCGCTTGTGCCGCGGGACCTCCTCGGTCAGCAGCCAGCGGTACAGGTCGAGCTTGTCCTCGAAGTACTGATAGAAGCTGCCCTTCGGGATGCGCGAGCGCTGTGCGATTTGCGACAGCGAGGCCTCCGCGTAGGCGCGTTCGGAAAATTCGACGATGGCCTCGCGTACGAGGCGGTCCCGGCGCTCCGCCGGCAGCGCGAAGAAGGTGCTGGTTGGCATGCGACCGGTCAGTCATATGACCGATCGGTCGCACGCGCAAGCCCCCCGGTCACAGCCCTAGTACATCTTGCGTAGGCCGGCCGGCTGACACAGTCTGCGGGCCATGGGCAAGCTCGAGGGAAAAGTCGCTGTCGTGACCGGCGCGAGCCGGGGGATCGGTCGGGCCATCGCACTGCGCTTCGCGGGCGAGGGCGCGCGTGTCGCGTGTCTGGCGCGAACGCTCGACGAAGGAGACCACGCGTTCGAGGGCTCGCTGCACTCGACCGTGCGCGAGATCGAACAGGGCGGCGGGCGGGCCTTGCCGCTCGCCTGTGACGTCTCGGACTACGAAGCCTGCGAGCGCGCGCTGGCGGCGGCGCGCGATGCGTTCGGTCCGATCGACGTGCTGGTGAACAACGCCGCGCTCACCTACTTCATCCCGGTCGCCGACTTTCCGGTGCAGAAGTGGCTGAAGTCGTTCTCGGTGAACGTGCACGGGCCGTTCTACATGAGCAAGCTGGTGTTGACCGACATGCTGGCGCGCAAGCAGGGTGCGATCGTCAACATCTCGAGCGGTGCGGCGATCGGTCCGGGTCGCGGGCCTTACCAGGGCATGCAGCGACGCGGCGGCACGCTGTACGGCGCCGAGAAGGCCGCGCTCGAGCGCTTCACGCAGGGGCTGGCCGCGGAGGTGTACGAGCACGGTGTGTCGGTGACCTGCCTGAGCCCGTCGCTGATCGTGGCCACGCCGGGCGTGTTGCACCACAAGCTCGTGCCGAACGCGCAGGCGCCCAACGTCGAGCCCGAGAGCATGATGGCCGACGCAGCGCTGTTGCTCGCCACCGAGCCGCTCGATCGCGTCACCGGCCGCGTCACCTACAGCCAGCAGATCCTGCAAGAGCTCGGCAAGCTCGAGGGCGCACGCGGGATCGGCGTGGAGCGCAAGGGCTCGGGCTACTCACAGATCTAGGGACAGCCCCCGAACGTCGAGCGTCCGGTGCGCTCGTCCGAGACCGCCGCGTGCAATCGCTCCGCCACCAGGCGGGCGAGCGCGCTGCGGCACGGCCCGGGCGCGGTGCCATCGCGACCCAACACGACGATCGCGAGCAGGCTGGCATCGCTGCCGCTCAAGACCAGCATGCGATACTCGCGCGTGCCTTCGCGCAAGAGGTTCCAGGGCGCCTCGCCCTGGGAGACGTCGGTCTCGAGCATGGTGCGTTCATCTTCGAGCTCGCGCGCGAGCCGTTCGCTGACCCAGCGCGCGACCAGGGCGCTCGGCTGCTCTCCGGCCAGGCGTGCGCCGAGCTGAAGCGAGGACTCACTGTCGATCAGGTAGAGCGCGCCGGAGTCGGCCCGCATGTTCTCTGCCAGCAGGCGCAGCGCGTGTTCGGCCAGTTCCGGCAGCGTCTCGTCCGTCAGCTGCTCTGCGATCGCCGACGAGAGCTCGGAGTTGGTGTTGGCCGCAGCAAAGGGTCGCAGCGACATGCGCGCGGCCGGCCCGCCCGCGAGCTGCTCGACGCGCGCGGCCAGCACCCGGCAGTGCTGTGCCAGCGAAGGGATGCTCAGCGGCTGGTACTCGGCCTCGAGCCCTGCCAGCTCTTCGCGCGCAGCGCTCAGATCGCCGTGGAGCAACGCGAGCTCGAGCCCGGTCTCGCGCAGCTGTCCGCGAAGCAGTGGGCTCCGGCTCGCGCCGAACCGCGTGCGCAGCCCGGCCAGCAGCACGCGCGCCTGCTCGATGCGCCCGAGGCCGGCCTCGGCGACGACCCGCTCGGTCTCCACGACCAGGTTGACGTGCGGATACTCGAAGTTCCGAGGCGGGCAATGCTCGATCACGCGCATGCACGCGGCGTGAGCGGCTGCGTGATCGCCCATGCGGTTGTAAGCCTGGGCGAGCATGCCGTGCGAACGCGCCCAGGCGATGCGCGAGCAGGGCGGCTCCTCCAGACACTCGACGATGAAGGGTATGGCCTCCGCGTACTTTCCGCGCAGGACCAGGTAACACCCGCGCATCAGGCGGGCGTGCACCGCGAGCGTCTCCACGCCCTCGCTCAGGCGCTGCATCTGGTCGGCAGAGCTCTTCATGCTCAGCGCGTCGTGCAGGTACGAGGCGATGCTCGATGCGGGGCCCGGTAGCCAGGTCTCGAACTGCCAGGTCGTTCCGCGCGCGATCGCGTGCAGCTCCGCGCGCTGGCGGTAGTGCTCGTAGCCGGCGATGTCGCCGATGAAGCCGTGGTGCAGCATGCGGATCTGGTCCGCGCACACGCGATCGAGCTGCAAGCCGTTTTCGTCCAGCGCCTCGGCGCAGCGCAGCGAATCCCCGTCGTCGCGGTGGGTCTCTAGCGAGGCGATCGCGAACAGCACGCCACCGCGGCAGCGCTTCATCTGACCCTCGGGAACGGGCACGAACCTGCCCAGCGTATCGAGGCGCGTGAGGAGCATTCGCCAGCGCTCGTGGGTCGCGTGCTGGTCGTCGCGTGCGATCGTCACCAAGGCCTGGCAGAACTCGGCCATGAACCGGCCAGTGGTCGCGGAGGGCAATGCCGCGAAAGGTTGGAGCACGTCGGCCAGTCGAGCCGCGCCTTGCGGATCGAAGCAGATGGCGTGCGCCCCCGACGCCGCGGCCGTCGCAGTGAACAGCATGTAGACGGCCTGGACGAAACCCGGCACGCACGGGTTGTTGCGCCGTACCAGGAAGCGCACGGCGGCCAGTCCCAACCCTGCACCGAGCGCGAGCGTGGCACCCAGGAACCTGCGCCAGCGCCGCGCCTGGTGCAGCCCGAGCAAGCTCTCGAGCATGCTCACCGCGGCCTGGCCGTACTCCATGACGTAGCGCCGCTGGCCCTCGTAGCCCGCGAGCGTGAGCGCGGTCAGCAGCGCGATCTGCTCGTAGGGCGAGCGGTTCTGCTCGCGAAACAGCCGCAGCGCGGCCTCGAGCGCCGGCGCCGCGGGCACCAGCTTTTCCACGTCGTGTGCGACGAGGTACAAGCTCTCGCGCACGGCCATCGCGGCTCCGCGAGCGTCGCCGGCTTCGAGCAAGTGCACGCTGGCGTGCAGGCGCTCCAGCGGGCCCGCGTCCGGCATCGCTAGCAGCTGTTCGGCCAGCGCAGCGCGCGCGCTCCGCAGCGCATCGGGCGCGAGCTCGTCCGCGCACACCCGCCGAAACTGCTCGTGCGCGAACAACAGGTTTTGGCCGCTTTGCACCAGGATCTCCGCCTGGATCAACTCACCGAGCTGCGGCAGCAAGTCCCGGCCCGTGCAGGCCGCGAGCGCGCGGCAGATGCCGGGCGAGAGCGTCCCTGTGTGCACGCCGAGCAAGCGCAGGAGCTCGCGCGCTGGCCCGGTTACGCGCGACAACCTCGCGGCGAGCGCCTGATCGAGGTCCGCGGCGAGGCTGTGCGTGTCCAGCTCCTGAGGCAACGTCCAGCTGCCGCTCTCGAAGCTGATCGTGCCTCGATCCACCAGCTGCCGGCAGAGCTCGAGCGTGTGGCGGGTGTTGCCGCGGGTCAGCTCGAACAAGCGCGCGGACAAACGCGACAAGTGCGTGGCCGCTCCGAACACCGACGACAGCAGCTCGTGCAGCTCGGGCTGTGACAGCGGCGCGAGCGGCATGTGGTTGCCGGCCTTGAGCAGCGCACGCACCGCGGGACTGCGCTCGCGCACGCGATCACGCACCAGCGTGCAAACCAGCAGCAGCTTCGCCTGCGACGCGGCCAGCGCGAGCGAGAGCAAGAACGCGGCGGAGCCGTCGTCGGCGTGTTCGAGGTCGTCGACCAGCACTACCAGCGGTCGTTCCTGCGCGACGGCCAGGAACCAGTCGCGCTGTGCTTCCTGCACGCGCACGCGCAGCTCGCCGGGGACCTCGGCCAGCGGCGCCGCGACCGCGCCCAGTC
>DATEOF010000340.1:0-7526 GCA_035274465.1 Polyangiales bacterium | reverse complement strand
AGCTCGGCCGCGCGCGCCGCAGGCATGATCGTCCGCAGCGCGCCGCGGATGGCTGCATCCGCCGCGCCCAGCCCGAGCTGCGCATCGACGAAGCCCTCGGCGCGCAGCTGCGTGAGCCCGTTCTCGATCTCCTCGACCGGCAAGCCGTCGTGCTGCAAGACCTGCTCGAGCAGCCTGCGCGTGCTGTCGGGGGGTGCCACGCACAGGCCTTCGAGCACGCGGTAGGCGCTGCTGCCCAGGCCCGACACGCGTTCGGTGATCAGCGCCTCGATCGGCAGGGCCTGCGCCGCGCTGCGCGGCGCCACGCGCCAGACGAAGGCGTTGTCGCGCAGCACCAGGTCTCCCGCCGTGACCAGCGTGCGCGCGGCTTCGCGGATGCCGAGCGAGCTGTCGCCACCGAGCAGCGCCACGCGTTGCGCGATCTCCGAGCCGGCACGTACGCGCAGCATCTGCTCCGCGACGCGGGCGCAGTCCTCGGCGCTCATGCGCGGCAGCTCCAGGCGATGCAGCTGGTTGGCCGGCACGAGCTGCGCCGGCACGCTGACTCCCGTCGGTACGGTCATCAGCAGCACGATGTCGAGCTCCGGCATCATCACCGACTCGGCCACCACGCCCAGGCTCGCCGGATCGATCTCGTGGAGGGGGTCGAGCACCCAGAGCGGCCGCCGCCCTTCGGCGGTGAACATGCGGCACAACCCCACCAGCGCCTCGACCACGTCCGCGCGCGTCACGGCGCTGCCGGCCAGCAGCTTGCCGAAGACGATCTGCAGCGCCGCAGGCAGCTGCGCGGCCAGGAGATCCTCGTCGCTCGGCCACAGCCCACGGAGCGCCACGCACAGGCTGCCGAGCGGCTGGTAGCCGCCTGCCTTGCGACTCATGCGCAGGTACAGCGAAGTCAGCCCGGCCTGCGCGCAGTGCTCGGCCAGCTCCAGCGCCGCGCCACTCACATCGCTATACAGCGCCACCCGTTGCTGGCCCGGCGCCCGCAGGATCTGGTGCAGCGCCTCGAGGCTGGGCACTGCACTCGCAGCCAGCGGCGGCGGGTTCAAGTGGCGCAGCGCGCCGCGGCACTGGCGCTTGTCGGGGTGCGTGGGATCGAGCGCCTGTCCGCGCCAGCCGCCGGCGCGCAGCTCGCGCGCGAACAGGAAGCGCTCCTCGGCGCGCTGCACGGAGGCCTCGTCCAGCACGATCTCGCCCGGTCGCGCGCGGTGCGCGAGGCTCTGCGCGCGGTCGATGACCGCCCCGCGATAGATGCGCCCGCGCACCGGATCCTCGAGGATCTCGACGTCGCCCAGGGCCAGGGCGATCTGCAGGGACACGCCGTCCGAGTGCTCGAGCAACTCCTCGACCTCGGTGCGCGCCAGCTCGACGGCGTCTTCGAGCTCGACGCCGTCGAACGACAGCAAGAGCGTGCTGCCGAGGGTCACCAGCACCTCGGCGCCGCTGAGCTCGGCGCGGGTCAGCGCTTGCTGCACCAGCTCGATCGAACGCGCCTCGGCGGTATCCGGATTTACAACGAAGCGCTGCCAGACGACGACGCGTTCCTCGCGCGTTAGCCCCATGTCACCTACACCGTGTGCGCAGAGGAAGCGTTCCACGTCCGGCGCTGCGTTGTAAAGCGCGCCCGTGCGGGAGTTTTGCTTGGGTGCGCGGCCGACGTACAGATATGATCGGTCGGACAACATGATCGAGGGCTCCACGATCCTCATCACGGGCGGCGCCGGCTTCATCGGTACCGCGCTGACGCGCCGATTGATCGCCGACAATCACGTGCGGATCTTCGACAACCTGCGGCGGAACGCGCTGGCGGCGGCCGGCCTCGATACGCACCCGAACCTGACCCTCCTCGTGGGCGACGTGCGAGACTCCGCCGCGCTGCTCGAGGCGACGCGAGGCGCGGACTACGTGGTCCACATGGCGTCGATCGCCGGCGTGGACACGGTGCTGAAGAACCCCGTGCTCACGATGGACGTGTCGCTGAGCGGCACGATGAACGCCCTGCGCGCCGCGCACGACGTCGGTGGCGTGCGACGCTTCATCGACTTCTCGACCAGCGAGGTCTTCGGCTCGTACGCCTTCCGCGTGCGCGAGGCCGACGTGACCAGCCTTGGCGCGGTGGGCGAAGCGCGCTGGACGTACGCGGTTTCAAAGCTGGCGACCGAGCACCTGGCGCACAACTATCACCGCCAATACGGCTTGCCGACGTGCTCGATCCGTCCGTTCAACATCTACGGGCCGGGCCAGGTGGGCGAGGGTGCGATCCACGCCTTCGTGACGCGTGCGCTGAAGAACGAGCCGCTGACGATCCACAACCAGGGCGATCAGATCCGCGCCTGGTGTTACATCGACGACATCGTCGATGCTGTGCTGGCGGCGCTGGTCGACGAGCGCGCCATCGGGCAGGCGTTCAACATCGGCAACCCGCGCAGCACGGTGACGATCTATCACCTGGCGCGCATGATCATCGAGGCCGCGAAGAGTCGCTCGGAGCTGCGCTTCGTGCGCTGGGATCACCCGGACGTCGAGCTGCGTGTGCCCGACGTGAAGAAGGCGGAAGAGCGCCTCGGGTTCGCCGCCAAAGTCGATCTCGATGTGGGTCTAGCGCGCACCATCGCCTGGTATCGAGGTGCGCTTGCGGTCTAGTGCTGACATCGCGCGCGTACGCTCCGAGGAGAGCGCCGAGCGAGGAGTGGTATAGTCGTTGGGATTGTCCTCTCCAGCGTCAAATGCGATCGATCTCGCGGACATTCGGACCGACGGTTGGTTCGAGCAACTCGCCGAGGAGATCCCGGAGTTCGAGCAACTCTGTGAGGTGATCGGCGGCCGCTTCGTCGCGTTTTCGTTCATCGCGGGCGTGCGGATCACCGCGATTTCGTACGATCCACACACGCCGGAGAGCTCGCTCGTCGACTTCGCCATCGGCGAGAGCGACGAGGTCGAGCGGCTGACGCTCGGTGAGTTCCGAGAGCGCCTCGGGCAGACGCTGACCGACTCGGACGCCGAGCCGGTGATCCTGCCGAGTGATCCAGGCGCGGACGATGTGCGTGCATGTGTCGGCCGCCGCTATCTGTTGCTGGCGCCGGTCTTCGGTATCCGCCTGGCCATGCTGCACGTGCAGGACGGCGAGCCGATGGTCGAGGTCGACCTCGGCCACGCCAGCGAGAAGATCTCGGTCCAGGGGCTGCGCGACATCCTGGACAACGCGGTGCGCTCCGAGGTCTCGCGCGCCAAGCCGCCCGCGCCGTTCTCGATCGACTTCAAGAAGATCCCGCTGGCCGACGAGGCCAACCACCGCGGCGATTTCGCAGAGACCATCTCGCTGCTCGGCGCGTGGCCCGGGCCCCTGTCGATGTTCCTGCGCACGCCCCAGGGACAGGCGCTCGGCCGCAACGAGCGCACCAAGCTGGTCAAGGCCTTGGGACTGCTCGGCGATGCCTACCTGCAGAAGCAGCAGACCGACTGGGCGGAAGACGTGCTGCGGCTCGGCATTCAGTTCGGGCAGGAACTGGACGCGGCGGGTCCCTTGTTCGGCTTGCTGGGTCGCGTGCGCGTGACGAATGGACGTTACGGCGAAGCCATAGGATTGTTGCGCCGCGCACTGACCCTGGGCGGCGACCGCACGACACTTCTGGTCGATCTTGCTCACTGCTTTCACGCGCGCGAACGCCACGTGGCGGCGCTCGCGTGCCTCGACGACGCTTCGGCCGCCGGCGGCACGGGCGAGCGCATCGAGCGCCTGCGTTCGGAAGTCGAACGAGCGCTCGGTCCGGCGTACCAGCGTTATCGCGAGGCGCTGCTCCGGCCTCAAACTCGTTGAATCGCGGGCCTTTACACGGCAAGATCGCGTGCAGTAGCTTGCACTTGATCCATGTCTCGCCATTTGCTCGCCATCGACCAGGGTACGACCGGCTCGACCGTCATGGTTGTGTCCGACGACGCAGTCATTCTGGGCCGAGCGACGCGTGAATTTCGCCAGCACTTCCCGCAGCCCGGGTTGGTGGAGCACGAGCCCGACGAGATCTGGGCGAGCGTGCTCGACGCCATGGCGGAGGCCACGAAGCAGGCGGGCGTTCGCGCGAGCGATTGCGCAGCCATCGGCATCACCAACCAGCGCGAGACGACCTTGCTCTGGGACCGCCAGACCGGCAAGCCCGTGCATCGCGCGATCGTCTGGCAGGATCGTCGCACCAGCGCGCGCTGCACGGAGCTCAAGGCCGCGGGACTCGCGCCGTTGTTTACGGAGCGAACCGGTCTGGTGCTGGATCCGTACTTCAGCGGCACGAAGTTGGAGTGGCTGCTCGACAACGTCGATGGTGTGCGCACCCGCGCAGAGGCGGGCACGCTGGCGTTCGGCACGGTCGATAGCTTCCTGGTGCACCGTCTGACCGGCGGCGAGGTGCACACCACCGACGTGACGAACGCCTCCCGCACGCTGCTGTTCGACATCCACCGCGGGCGCTGGGACGACGAGCTGCTCGGTCACCTGCGCGTGCCGCGCAGCGTCTTGCCCGAGGTCTGCGGCTCGGCGGAGGTCGTGGGCCGCACGCGCTCGGTCTCCGGCCTCCCCGACGGGATTCCGATCGGTGGTATCGCGGGCGATCAACAGGCCGCTTTGTTCGGCCAGACGTGCTTCAGCGTCGGCGAAGCCAAGTGCACCTATGGTACTGGCGCATTCCTGTTGATGAACACCGGCACGCAGGCGATTCGCTCCCAGAACGGTCTGCTCACGACCATCGCCTGGCGTTTTGGAAACAAGACGGTCTACGCGCTCGAGGGCAGCTCGTTCGTCGCCGGCAGCGCGGTGCAGTGGCTGCGTGACCAGCTGGGCATCATCAAGAAGGCGAGCGAAGTCGAGGCGCTGGCGGCCAGCGTGCCGGACAGCGGTGGGATAACTTTCGTCTCTGCCCTGACCGGGCTAGGGGCGCCATACTGGGATGCGGACGCGCGTGGCTTGATTACGGGTTTGACGCGCGGCAGTTCGGCCGCACATCTGGCTCGAGCCACCCTCGAGGGCATCGCGTTCCAGATCGCAGATCTGGCGCGCGCCATGGCAGAAGATGCCGGGCGGCCGCTGAGCCGGCTGCGCGTCGACGGCGGCGCATCGCAGAACGAGCTACTTATGGCTTTCCAGAGCGATCTATTGGATGTGGCCATCGATCGACCGAGCAACGTGGAGACCACCGCGCTCGGGGCGGCTTATCTGGCAGGCTTGGCTACGGGTGTGTTTGCGGACACTCAGGCCATCACGCGCGCGCACCGAGTCGACAAGACCTGGACGCCGCGGATGACGCAAAGCGAGCGAGTGCAGCACCTCGCACGCTGGAAAGAGGCCGTGGCCCGCGCACGCTCGCGACAGGGAGAGTCATGACGACCTCGGACCTCGACGAACAGCCCAAAGCGCCTTTGCGTAAGGTGCCGGTGGCTTGGGAAGCGCTGGAGGACGCGTTCGAAAACAACGCGCCCGAAGTGCACAGCTATTTGAATCTGGCGAACGGCGACGTGATCCGTATCGTCGACGGAGTGGCCGAGCCGCAGATGCACACGCGCATCGCGGGCGACACGGAGTACCTGCTCGTCGATCCGGTGAGCTCGCGCGAGCAATACCGCTGGATGGAGCGCTACATCGCGACCGTCGAGGAGCCGGACCTTCGCCAGAAGCTGGTCAGCGCGATCGACGGCAAAGGGGCGTTCCGGCGCTTCAAGGACGTGTTGATGGCGTTCCCGGTCGAGCGGGAGCGCTGGTTTACCTTCCGCTCGGAACGGCTGCGCACCGCCATGCAGGCCTGGCTGGACGCCCACGGCATCGAGGCGGTGCGGCGCGAGGAATGGGAAGTCCCGAGCGCGGAGGCGGTGAAGGACGCCGTCGAGCGCGAGGAGAAGGCCCGGCCGGCGCGCAAGAACCGCGCGGCTCACGCCGATGCTTCGCGCCAGCGGCTGCGCGATCTGGTCGAGTTGCTGCCGGTGCGCGAGCTCGACATGGCCGTCGAATTTCTGGAGTTCCTGCGCGAGCGCAGGCCGGTGCCGCGCATGAAGTCCAAGGCACCGGATCGGGCCGGCGACGATGACCAGAGCAGCGATAGCGAGCCGAGCACGCAGGACTAGCCTGTGGATGGGCATGCTGCTGATGGCGGCGAGCGCAAGCGCGCAGTCGTCCGCAGCCACGCGCATCGAGGGCGTCGCTGCAGCCATCGGCGGCGCCGCCGGCGAGGCCACCGACGTGATCCTGCAGAGCGACGTCGAGCTGCGCGCGCGCATGCTGCTACTCGGCCGCGATCGCGATCAGGCGATGCACGGCGAGCTGCCGCAGGGGCTGCTCTCGGCGGCGCTGCGCGAGCTGATCGGCGAGCGGCTGATCGCGCGCGAGGCAGAGCGGGTGCAGATCACGAAGCCCACGCAGGGCATGGTGCAGCAGGAAAAACAGCGGCTGCTCTCCTCCGCGGGTGGCGTGGATCGGGTCTGGGGGCTGCTCGAGCGGCTGGGCGCCAGCCCTGCGGAGCTGGACGGCATGGCCGAGCGGCGCGCGCTGGTCGGCGCGTTCCTGCGCGCGAACCTCGAGAGCACGACGGTGATCACCGATCGCGAGATCGACGACTACATTGCCCGCGATCGTGCGCGCTGGGCGGGACAGCTGCCTGCAAGCGTGCGCGCCGAAGTACGTGCGGTGCTCGCGCGCACGTCGCTGGCGCGTAACATCGAGCGTTGGGTGCGCGTCTTGCGTGCACGCGTGCCCGTTCGCATTTACGCTGCGTTCGAGAGCCCGTGAAGAATGCTCCCAAACCGGTGATCTTGCCGATGTTGGCTTCGGACCTCACTGCGGTCGAACGCATCGCCGAACGCTGTTTTCCCGTACCCTGGACGCGTCAGGAATTCGAGAAAGAGCTGCGGCGCGACTATGCAGTGCTGCGCGTGCTGCGCCCGTCGCTCGGTGAGCCGGTGTGCGCGTTCGCGAACTACTGGCACATCGGCGACGAGCTTCAGCTCATGAACGTGGCCACGCTGCCCGAGCTTCAGCGCCGCGGGCACGGCAGCGCGCTGATCGGCGACCTGTTGCAGAACGCGCGCGAGCGCCACGTGAAATTGATCTCGCTCGAAGTGCGGCGCAGCAACGACCCGGCGCGCTCGCTCTACGTGAGCTTCGGCTTTCGTGAAGTCGGCGTGCGCCAGCGCTACTACTCGGACAACGGCGAAGATGCGATCGTCATGCAGCTGGCGCTGCGGCCGGGCGAATTGTGAACTGAGCGGCGCGTTGGAATCGGCGCGCCGAGGCTGCTAGGTATTGGCCAGTGGCTTTCGAGAACGACCAGGGGCGTAAGCGACCGACTTCGGATCCTCCAGCTTCGCTGGGCGATCTCGCCGCTGGGCTTGATGACATACCCGGCCGCCGAGCGGAGCCCGCGGCCGGCGGTTCGTCCTCTGGTGAGGAAGCCGCCGACGAGGCGATCGACGCGGCCGCCTTGGCCGCCCTGTCCCAGGCCCAGAGCGGGCGCAAGGCCGGCGCGGACGATGCCGGAGGCTCCAGCGTGCGG
>DATEOF010000339.1:0-23294 GCA_035274465.1 Polyangiales bacterium | reverse complement strand
CTGACCAGCAGCACGCGCTGCACCGCGAGCACCGCGACGTGGGCCGGCAGCTCGGCCAGCTTGCCCGCACCGAACACGATGCGCGTGGCCGTGGCGAACTCGAAGGCCGCGCTCACCAGTCCGCGCTCGCGGGAAAGCAGTTGCGAAACTTCGTGCTACTGCGCGGCTCGGCCATCATGTCGGCGACGGTATCGCGCCATGTGGCGTAATGCGCCGTGCGCTTGTGCGCGTCCGGCGCTTCGGGACTCCTGTACACCTCGACCAACACGAAGCGCGTGGGGTCGTCGTTGCTCTGCACCACGTCGAAACGCGCGATGCCGGGCTCGCGCACGCTGGCGCTGGCGTTGGCCAGCGTGGCCGCGATGAAGGCATCGAGCGCCTCGGGTTTGACGTGGACGTTCACATGCACGATCAGCAGCGGGGCGCTCATGCCCCGCACGCTATCACGGGGTGCGAACGCGAAGAACGTAGGCGAGCATGGCGCCGATCAGTGCGAACAGCACCCAGACGTTCGCGGGCGCAGAACCCGGCCGCGTGCTGCTGCAGTCGCTGCTCACCTTGGCTTCGCCCGTTGCCCTGCAGGTTCCGGCGTCGCAGCCGGCTTCGCCGCTGCTCTCGTAGTCGACGTGCGCATTGAACACTGCTTCCAGTGAGGCGATGCACATCTTCAGGTTGTCGCCGTGGTCGACGTACTGGCCATCACAGAACAGGGCGCCTTCCTGGCTCTTGCAGGCCACCTTGCAGCCACCCTGCACATCGGCTTCGCACTTCGCGTAGCCCTTGGCCTGGCAATCGAGCTGGCAGTCGAGGTTGGTGTCGACCTTGCACGAACCGTCGCAGCCGGCCTCGCACTTGGCTTTGCAGTCCGCGCTGGGGAAGCGGACGTCGCAGCTCTTGCTGCAGCTGACGCCGCAGGTGCCCATGCACTCGGCCTGGCAATTGGCCTTGTCGCTGCGCGCCCCGCAGCTCGCCTCGCAGCGCCCGCTACAGTCCGCGCTGCATGCGGCCTCGCAGTCGAACTTGCCGGGGTCGACCTTGCAGTCGCCCTCGCAGTCGGCGTAGCAGCTGCCCTTGCACTCGACGCTCGGCAGCTTGTTGCAGCCCGCCTCGCAGTCGACCGCGAGCCTGGCGCTACAGGCGGCGCGCACGCTGATCGGCGTGCACATCGCCTGGCACTGGGCCGTCGGCGGGATGACCTCGCACTCGGCCTTCGCCTCGAGCGAGATATTCCCGCAGTCGGCTAGATCTGCGCGGGCTGGCTGCGTAGCGAAGGCGATTCCGAACAAAACACCGAGGCTCAAGCATGCGACAGGTGTCCTGGGACAGTTCATGAAGGCGCCTCCGCGTCACGCTCTCGACGATTGAGAGACGTGCTCGTTCAACGCAGAAAGCGTGCCAATCAGGAACGGCCTGGAACAACACTGCGCGAGCAGATCAGTGAGGCAACGTTGCACCATGGACACATGCGTGCCGCGCCGCACGCACCCAGACTAGCGCTCGTAGCGACCACCCACGCTTGACCCTGTATGGTGTGCATGCTACATGGGCGCCGCGCTTTTGTTGGAGGGCGTGCGCGAAACGTGGCGCTTGTTCCCCGAGACGGAAGGCAGCTCAGTGCCGCACTGCGCTTGGCGTCGGTGGGCATCGAACTGGCGATCTCCACTGTCATCGGGTTGCTGGGCGGGCGTTGGCTCGACGGCAAGCTCGGCACCGACCCGTACTTGATGATCGTCGGGCTGTTGCTCGGCATCACCGCCGGATTCCGAAGTTTGATTCTCGCAGCACGTAAGGCCAATCGCGCCACCAAGTCCGAGCCGAACCCGAATGAACCTCCCGAGTAAGTCAGCCGCGATGCGCATGACGGTGTGGGTGGCCGGGTTTGGAGCCGCCACCAGCCTCGCCGCGCTGGCGTTGGCCGGAGTTCACGCAGGCTTGAGCGTCGCGACCGGCGCAGCCCTTGCGCTCGGGAACTTCATGCTCCTACGAGTCATTGTGCAGAAGATTGTCGTAGGCGACATGCACCAGAAAGGGCCAGTAGTCGGCCTCTTGTTCCTCAAGATGGGCGCGCTGATGGGCCTCGTGTACCTGGTGATCGCCCGCCACTGGGTGGAACCCGTCCCCTTCATGGTCGGCCTGTCGACCCTGGTCGCCGGCCTGATCGCGAACATGCTGCTCGCCCCGCGCGACAGCCGCCAGAACGAGATCTGAAGATATGCCCCACGGAGAGTCCTGGTTTAGCTTCCTGCCCTTCCACGAACGCTTCGTCGCGTTCGCGCACCTGTTCAGCAAACCCGTGCGCGAAGACGGCCTGACCTGGTATGCGCACGAACATCCGGGCGTCCAGCACATCTACGGGGCGCTGTTCATCCTGGGCATCCTGGCCATCGTGAGCGTGATCACCGACACGGCGATCCGCGACGCGAAGGGCGATCTGGTCCCGGCCAACAAGCTGACCATTCGCAACTTCGTCGAGATCCTGGTCGGCGCGACCTTCAACACCATGAGCGGCATCATGGGCGAGAAGGCCGCGCGGCACTTCCTGCCGCTGATCGGCACCTGTGCGTTCTTCATCCTGTTTTCGAACGCGATCGGCCTGGTCCCCGGCTTCCTGCCGCCGACCTCCAACTTCAACACCACCCTGGCGCTTGGCCTCGTCATCTTCATCACGACCCACCTCTACGGGCTCAAGGTCAACGGCTTCAACCATATCAAGCACTTCTTCGGCCCGAAGATCGGCATCGCCTGGCTGCCGCTGATGCTGTTGATGTTCTTCATCGAGTGCATCAGCCACATCGCGCGCCCGATCTCGCTCGGCATCCGCTTGATGGCGAACATGACCGCCGATCACATGGTGCTGACGATCTTCCTGGGCCTCGTACCGTTTCTCGTCCCGCTGCCGATGTACGTGCTGGGCACGTTGGTCGTGATCGTGCAGGCGCTGGTGTTCTGCCTGCTGTCGACCGTGTACATCGCGATGGCGATCGAGGAAGCCGACCACCACTGAGTTTTGAGTCGGGCATCGCCCGATGATTGAGCCCGACCCAAGGGTTAAGGAGACTTTCGATGAAGAAGACGTGGCTTCGTTTGGTGTCTTTCAGTCTGCCGCTGCTCGCGACCGCGACTGCCTTCGCGCAAGAAGGTGGCGAGGGCGCCAGCGAGGTGGGTAAGTGGGCCGCGCTGGCCGCCGGTTTGGCGATCGGCATCGCGGCGGCAGGCTGCGGTTTGGGCCAGGGCCGTGCGGCCGCGGCGGCGCTCGAGGGCATCGCGCGCAACCCCGGCGCGTCCGACAAGCTGTTCACGCCGATGATCATCGGTCTGGCGCTGATCGAGTCGCTGGCCATCTACGCGCTCGTCATCGCCATCATGCTGATCGGCAAGGTTCCCTGAACCTTCTGATCTCGTGAGCTTACAGGCCCCGGATGCGAGGGCTCCGGGCCTGTAGGTAAGGGTGTGACGTCGTTCACTCCGTCGGTTGCTCGAGCCCCAGACTCCGCCATACTCAGCTCTGGACCGGGTGCCGCATGTCAGAACACGAGTCGCGACCGATCAGCCCAGTAGAAGTTCCCACCGAGAAGCAGCCGCGAGCTGCGGACGAACGCGGGGGGCTGTCTCCGATCATCAAGGTCGGGATCGTGTTCACCATGCTGGGCGGCGCACTGGCGTTGTTGTTGTTCGGCAGCCAGGCCAGCGACGCGCTGGTCTACTCCAAGTTGGTGGACGAGGTGCTGACCAAGCCGAGCGACTTCCGCGGCCGTGAGCTGCGGGTCGAAGGCGATCTCAAGCAGGGCTCGATCAAGTTTCGCGAGGACCCCTGCGAGTATCGCTTCGTGCTCGGCAAGCCCGGCAAGGAGATGCCGGTGCGGTTCCCGCAGTGCATCGTGCCCGACACCTTCAAGGACGGCGTCGGTCTCAAGGTGACTGTCCAGGGTAAACTCACGAATGAAGGGTACTTTCTGGCGAATCAGGTGATCGCGAAGTGCCCCTCGAAGTACGAGATGAACGAGCGCGCCAAGCAGGGCGAGAAGATGCCCGCCGGCCACGCGATACCCGGCGCGCCCCCCGCCGAGGGCTGAGCCCGCGGGCGCTGGGACCTTGCGCGGGCTGACCCGCGGCGCGTAGATTGCGCCGCGTGAAGTCCCCATTCGAGATCGTGCTGGATGCGGAGGCCATCAACCGCATCGTCCGGCGTATGGCCTCGGAGATCGTCGAACGGACCCGCGGCACCGAGCGGCTGGGCCTGGTCGGCATCCAGCGCGGGGGAGCGTCGATCGCCGCCCGTCTGGCCACCGAGATCGCGCGCGCCGAGGGCCGCAGCATCCCGGTGGGTGCCATCGATATCACGCTGTATCGCGATGATGCATCGACCGCGCTGCCCGATCCGAAGGTCGGCCCGAGTCGCATCGATTGGGACGTCGAGGGCGGTGACGTGGTGCTGGTCGATGACGTGCTGCACACCGGCCGCACGGTGCGCGCCGCGATCGACTGTCTGTTCGACTACGGCCGGCCGCGCCGCATCTGGCTGGCGGTTTTGTGCGATCGCGGGCAGCGCCAGTTGCCGATCGCTGCGGATTTCGTGGGCAAGACTCTGGACGTGCCGCTCGGTTACGTGCTGGATGTCGTCGCCGACGGCAGCGCGGACGACAGCGCTTCGTTGCGGCCCGTGCAGAAGAACCAGGGAGGTTCTGTTTGAGCGCAGGCTTCAGACACCAGCACCTGCTCAGCATCGCTGACCTGAACCAAGTCGACGTCAATCAGATCCTCGACGCCGCCGAGTTGTTCATCGAGGTGTCGCGGCGTCCGGTGCGCAAGGTGCCGACGTTGCGCGGCAAGACCGTGATCAACATGTTCTTCGAGGCGTCGACGCGCACGCGCACGTCGTTCGAGCTCGCGGGCAAGCGGCTCTCGGCCGACGTGGTCAACGTCAGCAGCAGTGGCTCGAGCGTGTCCAAGGGCGAGTCGCTGCTGGACACGTGCAAGACCCTGGGCGCCATGCGCCCCGATCTCGTGGTGATTCGCCACGCCGCCTCGGGTGCTCCGCACTTCGTGGCCAAGCACGTCGGTTGCTCGGTGATCAACGGTGGCGACGGTGCGCACGAGCATCCCACGCAGGCGTTGCTCGATGCGTTCGCGATCCGCAAGACCTTCGGCACGCTCTCGGGCTTGAAGGTGGCGATCATCGGCGACATCACGCACTCGCGCGTGGCGCGCAGCAACGCCGCGCTGCTGAAGATGTTCGGCTCCGAGGTGCGCTTCTGCGGGCCGCACACGCTGATGCCGAGCCACGTGGAGAGCCTGGGCGCCAGGGTGTATCACCAGCTCGAGCCGGCGCTCGAGGGCGTCGACGTGATCATGCTGCTGCGCATCCAGAAGGAGCGCCTGGAGGGCCCCCTGGTGCCGAGCATGCGCGAGTACGCGCGCAAGTTCGGCGTCTCGCAGCGGCACTTGGTGCAGGCGAACCCGCGCGCGATCGTCATGCACCCGGGCCCGATGAACCGCGGCGTGGAGATCCACACCGCGCTCGCCGACAGTGAGCGCAGTGTGATCCTGGATCAGGTCGAGGCCGGCGTGGCCGTGCGCATGGCGGTCCTGTACCTGCTAGCCAAGGACATACGGGCACAGACGGCGACCCAAGCCGCGAGCGACTCCGGTTAGAATCGCCGGATGCTCAGGGTCGCGACCGGTTTGGAGCGCATCGCCAGCGGCGATGAAGGGGTGTTGCGCGAGCTGCGCGGGCGCAAGCTCGGCCTGTGCGCGCACCCGGCAAGCATCGACAGTCGGCTTCAGCACGCGCGGCGCGTGTTCGATGCCCAGCAGCTGACGCTGGGCGCGCTGTTCGGTCCGGAGCACGGCTACGGCGGCGAGGCGCAGGACATGATCTCGGTGCGCGACGGTGACGCGCACGAGGCGCTGCCGGTGTACTCGCTGTACGGGCCGACCGAGGCCGAGCTCAGCCCGCGGCCCGAGCAGCTCGCCGGGCTGGACGCGATCGTGGTCGATCTGCAAGACGTCGGCGCCCGCTACTACACCTTCGTCTGGACGGCCGTGCTGGTGCTGCGCGCTGCAGCCAAGAGCGGCGTGCAGACGATCGTGCTCGATCGGCCCAACCCGCTGGGCGGCGAGATCCTGGAGGGTGCGCCGCAGCGCAAGGGCTATCGCTCGTTCGTGGGGCTGTGCGACGTGCCGGTGCGCCACGCCATGACGGTGGGCGAGCTGTGCCGCATGGTGCAGCAGCTCGACGGCCTGGATCGCGAGGCGCTCAAGGTGATCCCGATGCTCGGCTACGAACGATCGATGTCGTTCGAAGCCACGGGGCTGCCGTGGGTGCTGCCTTCGCCGAACATGCCCACGCTCGATACCGCACGCGTGTATCCCGGCGGCTGTCTGCTCGAGGCCACCAACCTCTCCGAAGGTCGCGGCACCACGCGGCCCTTCGAGATCTGGGGCGCGCCGTTCGTCGACGCGCGCGAGCTCGCGCAACGCGTGCAGGCCGAGGGCGTGGCGCTGCGACCGCTCAGCTTCTCGCCGACCTTTCACAAGCACGGCGGCCAGCGCTGTTCTGGCCTGCAGGTGCACGTGCTCGACCCGCAGCGCCTGCGCAGCTACCAGCTGTACCTGCGCTTGATCGCCGAGGTGCGGCGCATGGCTCCGGAACACTTCGGCTGGCGCGTGGCGCCGTACGAATTCGTCACCGATCGGCCCGCGATCGATCTGCTCACGGGCGGTCCCGAGTTCCGCAACGTGGTGGAGCAGGGCGGCGACCTGCGCGCGCTGCTCGCGCACGACGAGCGAGAAGCGCAGGCGTTCGACCGCATGCGCAGCGAGTGGCTACTCTACTAGGCCGCCAGCCAGCGCTTGCCCGCGTACAGGCCGCCGCCGATCGCGAGCAAGAGTGGCAGTACGTGCACGACGGTGAGGTGTGCGGCCGCGAGCGATGGGCAGTGGACGTGCAGACCCAGCACGGCGGCCAGGCCTGCGATCGAGCCCGCCAGCGCGCCCGAGGCCGCGGGGGAGACGAGCGCGGTGTAGCGGCTGACGGCGCAGCTGACGGCGGCGACGATGAAGGAGATGCCCATGCCCACGAACAGGCAGTCGCGCTCGGGTGGTAAGCTGCTGCCGCCTGCCGCCGCGGCGCGGATCTCGATCACGGTCAGCAGCTCGAACGCGACCACCGCAAAGGCAGCGAAGGCCCAGCGCAGCCAGGGGGCGACGCCGAGCCCGGCCTTGCCGCGGTAGGAGAACAGGCCGAGCCCGAGCAGCAGCAACGCCGCCAGCGGGACGATCGGGCCGAGCAACGAGCCGGCGTTGATCGATGCCAGGTCGCTGCGCGGCAGGCACAACAATACGAGGCCGAAGCTCGCGGTCACGGCCGCAAGCACCGCGAGCGTGCGCGACCAGAAGCTGGGGGCGCGCACGGACGGACGATGCTCGAACAACAAGCGCTGCAACTCCGCAGCCATCGGCGGCGGAGGCGGCAGCTTGGCTTGATGGCGCAGCGCTTGATCGATCTCCCAGACCGGGCGGCACTGCTCGCAGCTCGAGGCATGGCGCGCCAACTCGGTGGATGGTCCGCGCTCGCCGAGCGCTTTCACGAATGCTTCGCAGTCTGCGTTCACGACCCGTGCCTTCCGGGCGGCAGCTTCGCTGGCCGCCCGGGTATGTTATCGGGCGGCAGCTTCGCTGGCCGCCCGGGTATGTTGTCGGGCGGCAGCTTTGGTCGACCAGGGATGTTGGTGACTAGAGCCTCCCTGATATTGCGATATGCGCGGTGCACGCGCATCTTGATCGATGCGGGCGACGTCCCACACAGGCCGGCTGCTTCGGCCAGGGAAAGGCCCTGCACCTTCAGTAGCAGTAACGCCTCACGCTGTGCGCTCGGCAAGCTCTGCAGCACGTCGTGCAGCGCTCGCTGCGCGCCGCGGTCGATCGGGTTGGGTTCCTCGGGCTCGGGCTCCGGCAGCGTGCCGTCGGAGCTCAAGCTCTCCGGCCTGCGGCGCACTTGCCGGCGATGGTCGATGAAGGTGTTACGCGCGATCGCGAAGACCCAGGGCATGACCAGCATTCCGCGCTGATAGCCCGCACGCGAGCGATACAACTTGAGGAACACGGTCTGTGTCAGATCTTCAGCCAGGCGCGCGTCACCCGACATGTGCACCAGCGCGGCCATCACGCGCGGAGACAACTGGCGAAACAAGCGCTCGAACGCGCGTGCGTCGCCATTCAGGAACAGCTCCATCAAGTGTTCGGGCGAGTCCAGCGTGAGCCCGACCGACTCCCCCCGCCGTCTCCTCCGCCCGCTTGCTGTTGTCGATATGGCGTGCATGCGCGCGCTCACATCAGCGACCTAGCACAGTTTTCCGTCATGCACGAGGCTGCGACGAGAGCCATCTGGTTACATACGTTTCGCGTGCGACCGGCGTTACCTATTTTGTTCGTCGAACGTAGTGATCTCTGTTGCTCACGATCACCGCGCGTTCGGCTGGCCTCCGAAAGGCTGGCAGGGGGGCATCCGCGCGCGCGGTGAGAGTGAGCGCAGTGGTGATAACGCGGGGAGGCTCACAGTTTTACCGATTGCAGGCACCTTCCAGACCTCGGGATGTTGGCCGCGCCATTGCAACCAGTGACGCGTCGGGTCTTCGAGCGGCGTAGGGAAGACGAAGCGCACCACGTTGGGCGCGCGGCGAGCGTCGACGTGTGCGATCTCGACGCGCATGCCGGACAGTTGCCAGTGCTGGTCGACTTTGAAGCCCGGATCCAGCGAGACGAGCAGGCGTTCGTACGAATCCGCGAACCAGCCCTCGTGCGCGTGAACGAGCAGAGTGCGGGCGTCGGTGCGCTGGACTTGCAGCTCGGAGCTGCCGGCGTAGAGCACGTGGCTGTGTACAGGCAGGGCGGCGCCCGCCGCGCGCAGCTGCGAGCGCGCCAGGCTGTGGAAGACGTCGAACGGCAGGTTGACCACGACGACCTGACTGCTGTCGGCCACCGCGTGCAGCGCGCAGGCCAGCTCGCGCGACGAACGTTCGATCGGCTCGGTCTGGCCCAGTTGGGCCGGGTAGAGCAGTGGCGACAGCCCGAGGTGCAGCACGCCGAGTCCGGTCGCTGCCCGACGTGCATAGCCCGGCAAGCTCGCGCGCATGGCCAGGCATTCCCCGAGCCAGCCCGCGGCACCGAAGCTGGCGAACAACAGCAAGCGATCCTGGGGGCGGGTCGTGAGCAGCGGAAGGCAGCACAATAGCGTGCCGAGCGCGTAGAAACGCGCGAGTCGGCTGTGTCGGACTGCGGCTATCAGCGGCGGAGCGACCAGCGCCAGCGCGCCGATCCAGATCACGCGCGTGATCGCGCCGTCGAACAGCAGTGAGAGCGTGGCGAAGCTCGCGACCAGCGTGCCGCCCAGCCAGAGCGGAAGGTCCCAGAGCCACGCGAAGAAGCTCGAGAGCGACGGAGTGCGGTACCAACCCGAGTTGCGTACACCGTAGCCCTGCGAGAGGTACCAACTCGCCCAGATCAGCACGACCACAGCGTAGGGCGCAAGGCTTCGGGCGCGAGCGCGCACGAGTCGCCGATCCAAGACGAGCGCGTGCGCGAGCAGATAGCAGCACGCCTGCAGCGCGCCTTCTCCGCTCAGGAAGCCGAGAGCGAGCGAGAGCGGCCCGGCCCAGCTGCGGCGCAGGTAGAAATAAAACGCGGCCAACCCAAAGGTCGCGGCGAGCAGAGTGTTGCGCCCCGAGATCCACCCGACGCTGGAGCCATGCGCGTCGTCCAGTGCAAACGCGAGGCCGGCGAGCGCAGCTGCGAGCGGCGGCCCCCTAACTTCCGTGCTCGCGCCCGTGCCCGGCTGTTCATCTTCCGGCCTGGCACGCAGATCGGGCACGGGTACGGGCACGGGCACGGGAATTACTTGGGGCAGCAGACGATAGCTGCACGCCGCCATCATCACCAACGCGACGTAGATCAGCACGTTGATCGCGTGCATCGCCCAGACTGCATTCGGCCAGAGCGTCAGATCGAGCCAGTGGCTGAATGAGCTGAGCGGTCGGAAGAAGCGCAGCTGGAAGTGTTCGCTCACCCCCCAGCCGAGATCCCCGCTGGCCTTGGCGGCGGGGATCTCGTGTGGCTCCGCGGAGCCGAGCATGTGGAGTGGTCCGCGGGCGTGGTTGAGGCGAAACCAGTGGTCGTCCATCTCGAGCGGCAGCCAG
The DNA here is from genome assembly GCA_035274465.1 of Polyangiales bacterium. Taxonomy (GTDB): domain Bacteria; phylum Myxococcota_A; class Polyangia; order Polyangiales; family JAFGIB01; genus JADGRF01. Next base: position 13,101 of record DATEOF010000339.1, on the reverse strand, counting down.
AGTGCGCGCAGTGAGAAGATGACGGCGAACAATGCTAACCACAGCGCCGCACGTTCCCCTTCGAGTCGCCGCCAGAAGCGCATCATGTCGATCCGACAACCGTGAATGTCAGAAGTTTCAGCCGTCAACTCAGCCGGGGAGCGTCGCTTGAGCTGCGCAACGCACGCTGTTAGTTGTGAGCGATGGAGAATACCTCGGGGCAAGGTAAGGGCGCGGCGGTGCCGCAGGAGATCGATCGCTGGAACTGGGGAGCGTTCGGGCTCAGTTGGATCTGGGGCCTCGGCAACAACACCTTGCTCTCGTTGCTGGTGTTCGTGCCGTGCGTCGGTGTCCTGGTCATGCCGATCGTGCTGGGCCTGAAGGGCAGCGCATGGGCGTGGCAGAACAAGCGCTGGGACAGCATCGAAGAGTTTCGGCGCGTGCAGCGCGGCTGGGCGATCGGCGCGTTCACACTGATGGGCTTCGCTGTGATCGCAGCCGTCGGCGGCGGCTTTGCGGCCACGGCCGCGCTCAAGAGCAGCGAGGCTTATCAAATCGCAAGCCAGCGCGTGACCAGCGATCCCCAGGTTCAGGCGCTGCTCGGCACGCCGATCCAGAGCGGCATGCCCCAGGGCAGCATCGAAGCCACGCCCGCTGACGGCAAGGCGCAGATCCGCTTCTCGGTCGAGGGTCCGCGCGGCGAAGGCATGGTCTACGTCGACGCGGTCAAGGACATGGGCCGCTGGAACTTCAACAAGATGGAGCTCGAGCTGGAGGGTCGCACTGAACGCCTGGTGCTCGCAGACGCGACGCAGCCCGAGCCGAAACCCAACTAAGAGCCCGGGAAGAACGGCTTGCCGATCGATGCCGGCATGTTCACGCGGATGAACGCGACGTCGCGCGAGATCAGCACGAGCACCACGATCGTGGAGAGGTACGGCAGCATGGCGAGCCACTGGCTGGCGATCTGGACGCCCTCGCCCTGCAAGTGGAACTGCAGCATGGTCACGCCGCCGAACAGGTAGGCGCCGAGCAGCACGCGCGGCGGGCGCCAGGTGGCGAAGGTGGTGAGCGCCAACGCGATCCAGCCTTTGCCTGCGACCATGCCTTCGACCCACAACGGCGTGTAGACGACCGACAAGTACGCTCCCGACAGGCCGCACATCGCGCCACCGAACGCGACCGCGAGCAGGCGCAGGCGTCGCACCGGATAGCCGAGCGCGTGGGCCGACTCGGGCGATTCGCCGATCGCGCGTAGCACGAGGCCGCTGCGCGTGCGGTTCAGGAACCACGCGAGCGCGATCGTCAGCGCGATGGCGAAGTAGACCAGCGGGTGCTGCTTGAATAGTGCCGGCCCGACGAACGGAAGCTCGGACAGGCCGGGCAGCGAGAACGCCGCCCGCTCGGAGAGCTTCTCCTGCGTGTATCTGATGCCGGCGAACGCCGAGAAGCCGCTGCCGAACAGGCTCAGCGCGAGGCCCGAGGCATATTGATTCGTGTTGAGGTAGATGACCAACACTCCGAAGCACGCCGCGAGCGCGGCGCCCGAGAGCGCCCCGGCCGCGAACGCCGCGGTGTCGCTGCCGGTGTGCACCGCAGTCGCGAAGCCAGCGATCGCAGCCACCAGCATCATGCCCTCTGCGCCGAGGTTCACGACGCCGGCGCGTTCGTTGATCAACAGGCCGAGTGCCGCCAGGGCGAGCACGGTCCCGGCGCTGAGCGTGGAGGCGAGGAGCAGCGCGACGGCGTCCATCAGGCGCTCCGTACTCGCGCCCAGCGCGGCCGGTAGTGGATCAGCGTGTCGCAGGCGAGCAGCGTGAACAGCAACAGGCCCTGAAAGACGCCGGTCAGCGACTTGGGCAAGCCCAGGCGCGACTGCGCGAGCTCGCCGCCGATGTAGAACATGCTCATCAGGATCGCGGCAAACACCGATCCGATCGGGTGCAAGCGACCGACGAACGCCACGATGATCGCAGCGAAGCCGTAGCCCGCGGGCACGTGCGGCGTGAGCTGGCCGAGTGGACCGGCAGCCTCGAGCGCGCCCGCCAGCCCTGCCATGCCACCCGAGATCAGCAGCGCGGTCCACAGCGCGCGCCGCGACGAGAAGCCCGCGTAGCGCGCCGCGGCCGGTGCGAGCCCGAAGGTCTTCAGCTGGAAGCCGGCGAAGGTGCGGAACATGAGCACCCAGCACGCGAAGACCGAGCCGAGCGCGATCAACACGCCGATGTCGCTGCGATAGCCGCGCACCAAGCGCGGCAGCTTGGTGCTGGTCGCGAAGCTGACCGTCTGCGGGAAGTTGTAGCCGAGCGGATCCTTCCATGGCCCGTACACCAGGTAACCCAGCAGCAGCTCGGCGACGTAGACCAGCATCAAGCTGACCAGGACCTCGCTGGCGTTGTAGCGATCGCGCAGCAGCGCGGTGATGGCCGCCCACGCCATGCCGCCGGCGATGCCCGCGAGCAAGATCAGCAGCACCACCCAGCGCGACGTGTCCTCGCTCGCGCGCATCGCGACTCCACCCGCAGCGATCGCGCCGGCGATGAACTGGCCTTCGGCACCGATGTTCCATACGTTGCTGCGAAAGCACACCGAGAGGCCGAGCGCGATCAACAACAAAGGCGTGGCCTTGACCGCCAGCTCGCTCCAGGCGTAGGCGCTCTTGATCGGCTCGACGAAGAACATTGCGAGGCCTGCCAAAGGCGGCTTGTCCAGCAAGCCGAACAGCCCGACGCCGAGGAACGCGGTGATCGCGAGCGCGATCAGCGGCGACAGCAGCGACATCGCGCGCGAGGGCTGTGGCCTCACCTCAAGCTTGAGCATGTTTGAGCTCTGCTTGCGGCCACAGGCCGCTCATCCACTCGCCGATCTGCTCGACGCTGGCCTCTGCGGTCGGAATGCTGGGCGACAGCCGCCCGCGCGAGATCACCACCAGCCGATCGCTGATCTCGAACAGTTCGTCGAGCTCTTCGCTCACCACCAGTACTGCGGTCCCCTGATCGCGCAGCGCGAGCAGCTCGGCGCGGATCTCGGCCGCAGCGCCCACGTCCACGCCCCAGGTCGGCTGCGAGACGATCAACACCCTGGGTCGGGCGTCGAGCTCGCGGCCCACGATGAACTTCTGCAAATTGCCCCCGGACAAGCTCTTGGCCGCAGCGTCCGGCCCCTCGGCCTTGACATGGAAGCGCTCGATCAGTCGCTGCGCCAGCGCGCGGAGCCTGGATGGCCTCAGCCAGCCCAACACAAAGGCGCTGGCCGTGCGGGTGAGCAGCGTGTTTTCGGCCAGCGAGAGCGTGGGCACCGCGCCGCGACCGAGCCGCTCCTCGGGCACGAAGTGCAGCCCCGAGCGGCGGCGGATCAGCGGCGAACAGCTCGAGATATCGGCGCCGAACAGCTTGATCGAGCCGCGCGCCGCGCGCAGGTCTTCGCCGGAGAGCGCGGCCATCAGCTCCGGCTGCCCGTTGCCGGACACGCCGGCGACGCCGAGGATCTCGCCCGCGCGCAGCTCCAGCTGCAGGTCCGACAGCGCAACTCCGAACTGGTCGCGCTTCGGCAACGCGAGCCCCCGGACCTCGAGCGCCAGCTCACCCAGCCTGGGCGCCTGGTGCGCAAGGCGCGCGGGCTCACTGCCGATCATCAGCCGCGACAGGCTGGCGTTGCTCTCCTTGGCCGGATTCACCGTGCCGGTCACGCGTCCGGCGCGCAACACCGTGCAGCGCTGACAGAGCGCGCGGATCTCGTCGAGCTTGTGGCTGATGTACAGGATCGAGCAGCCCTGCGCGGACAGCTTGCGCAGCGTGACGAACAGCTTCTGCACCGCCTGGGGCGTGAGCACCGACGTCGGCTCGTCCAGGATCAACAGCTTCGGCTCGCGCAGCAGGGCGCGCACGATCTCCACGCGCTGGCGCTCGCCGACCGACAGCGTGTGCACCGGCCGCATCGGATCGACCGGCAACCCATACTCTGCCCCCACGCTCCGCATGCGCGTGACGACCTGCGCCAGCGTGAACGTTCCGGGCAACCCCAGCAGCACGTTCTCCGCCGCGGTCAGCGTATCGAACAGCGAAAAGTGCTGGAACACCATGGCGATCCCGAGCGCGCGTGCCTGCTGCGGGTTCTTCACCACCACCGGCGCACCATTCCAGCGCATCTCGCCTTCATCGGGACGCACCGCACCGTAGATGATCTTCATCAGCGTGGACTTGCCCGCGCCATTCTCGCCCAACACCGCGTGGATCTCGCCGGGCTCCACGGCCAGCGAGATATCCTGGTTCGCCACCACACCGGGATAGCGCTTGGTCACACCGTTCAACGCGAGCCGTGCGGTCATCGAGTCAACTGCCCCCAACTCTGGATCGGTGGCCATTTCTGCGCCATTTCCTGGCGGTGTACCAGGGAGCCGCACTTCGCGGTTTGCGGCACTGTGGATTGCGCTAAGGATCCACCTCCATGACATCGAGTCGCACGTCGCGTCGGTTCTCCCAGTTGTTGGTCGTGTTCGCGCTGTGGGTTTGGTCCGCGCCCGGCAGAGGCGCCGAGCAGACTCCACCCGATTGTGGGACTGAGAACTTGTTGGCTGGGAAGCTGCCGTACCAGCAATTCCAGATCCGCGGCGACGCTTCGCTCCTGACCGATGGTGCGATCGCAGTCGACTCGACCGCCTGGGACAATCCCGCGGCCATCACGCTCGACACGCGTGCGGGTTCGATCACCTACGACCTCGGCCGACCGTACGCGGTGGGCGCGCTGTACATGCAGGGTGACGCCAACGACACCTACCGGGTCAGCGGCTCGCTCGACGGCTCCGTCGGGAGCTGGAAGGCGCTGGCCGAGATGCCGAACGTGGTCCAGCTCGGTCACGGCCTGCGCGGGCGCACGCTGCAGGTAGCGCCGGAGACGGTGCGCTACCTCCGGATCGGCGAGGCAGAGGGCGACGGCTACTTCTCGATCTCCGAGTTCGCGGCGTATTGCACGGCGCCCACGCCGTTTCCGCCCGCGATGCGCGTGGTGGCGGGGATCCCTCCCGCGGCGCCGGATGCGCCGGGGTTGGCTGCCACGCCACACCGAGTGAAGTTCGGACCCCTGGATGCGTTGCTCGCGCTCGGTATCATGGCGCTCGGCTTCGTGGGCCTGCGCGGCGGCCGCCTGCAGCTAGCAGCTGCAGCGCCCAGTGAACCTGCCGCATCGAACCCCGAGCGCTACTTCCCGCTGGTGTTCTTGCTGTTCGTGACTAGCGGCTGTGCCGCGTTGATCTACGAGATCGTCTGGTTCCAGCTGCTGCAGCTGGTGCTTGGTTCGTCAGCCGTGTCGATCGGTGTGCTGCTCGGCACATTCATGGCCGGCATGTGCATCGGCAGCCTGTTGCTGTCGCGCTTCGTCGAGCGCAGCCGCCATCCGCTGCAGGTGTACGCCTTCCTGGAGCTGGCGATCGGCGTGTGCGGCATCGGCATGCTGTTCGCCGTGCCGCTGGTCCAGAGCGTCTACACCTCCGTCGTGGGGCACGGCGTCAGTGCGCTCCTGCTGCGCGGTATCCTCGCGGCGTTGTGCCTGTTGCCGCCCACCGTGATGATGGGCGCGACCTTGCCCGCGGTCGCACGCTGGGTGCGGACCACTCCACGCGGAGTGTCCTGGCTGGGCTACTTCTACGGCGCGAACACCCTGGGGGCGGTGCTCGGCTGCCTGCTCGCAGGGTTCTACCTGCTGCGCGTGCACGACATGCCCTTCGCCACCTACGTCGCGGTCGCACTCAACCTGCTGGTGGCCGTGGCTGCGCTGGCCATCGTGCGCGCAGAGCCCGCGGTCGGGCCGGAGCTCGGGTCGGAAGGCGCCAAACCGAGCGCGCTGCCGCCCGGAGCCGCGGTCGTCTACCTGACGATCGGTCTCTCCGGTATGACCGCGCTCGCGGCCGAGGTGGTCTGGACGCGCCTGTTTACGCTGCTGCTCAGCGGCAGCACGTATACTTTCTCGATCATCCTGGCGGTGTTCCTGGTGGGCATCGGGCTCGGCAGCGGCGCGGGATCGTTCCTCGCGCGCCGCAGCAGCTCGCCGCGTCTCGCGCTCGGCCTGGTGCAGCTGGGTCTCGTCGGCGCGATGGCCTGGACGGCCTGGAACATCACCAGCTCGCTGCCTCACTGGCCGATCAACCCGATGATCGCGCGCAGCCCCTGGTATCAGTTCCAGCTCGACCTGGTGCGCTGCGTCTGGGCCATCCTGCCAGCCGCGTGCTTGTGGGGCGCCAGCTTCCCGCTCGCGCTGGCCTCGGTGGCCACGGACGAGCAGGACGGCGCGGTACTCGTGGGCCGCATCTACGCGGCCAACACCGTGGGCGCGATCCTCGGCGCGCTGCTCACGAGCCTGCTCTTGATCGGCTGGCTCGGCACGCAGAACACGCAGCGCGTGTTGATCGGCCTCGCGGGTATCTCGGCGCTGGCCGTGCTCGTGCCGCTGGCGCGCCAGAAGCGCGCGCTGCTCCAGGCAGCGTTCGCCGTGCTCGTGGTCGTCGAGCTGGCCGGGCTCGCCGCGCGCAGCGTCGCGCCCGTGCCCACCGAGTTGGTCGGGCTCGGCCGCATCTCGGCGCTGGGTTTCGCGCCCAACACCGAGGTGCTGTACGTCGGCGAAGGCATGAACTCGTCGCTCATGATCTCGCGCAACGTCAACGGCGTGCTCAGCTATCACAACGCCGGCAAGGTGCAGGCCTCGAGCCTGCCGCAGGATATGCGCCTGCAGCGCATGCTCGGACACCTCACGACGTTGCTCATCGACAAGCCCAAGGACGTGCTGGTGATCGCCTGCGGTGCCGGTGTGACCGCGGGCGCGGCCAGCATCGACCCGCGCGTCGAGAAGCTGACGATCGCCGAGATCGAGCCCCTGGTGCCGAAGGCCGCGGGCAAGTACTTCGGCGGGCCCAACTTCGACGTGATCAAGAACCCCAAGGTGCGCGTGGAGGTCGACGATGCGCGTCACTTCCTCACCACCACCTCGGAGAAGTTCGACGCCATCACCTCGGATCCGTTCGACCCGTGGGTGAAGGGCGCTGCCAACCTGTACACGCGCGAGTTTTGGGAGCTGACCAAGCGCCACCTGAAGCCGGGCGGCGTGGTCACCGTGTTCGTGCAGCTCTACGACAGCGGCATGCCTGCGGTGAAGAGCGAGATCGCCACGTTCTTCGAGGCTTTCCCGAACGCGCTGATCTGGGGCAACACGGTGCAGGGCGAGGGCTACGACATCGTGCTCTCGGGCCAGGTCGGGCCCGCGCGCATCGACGTGGACGCACTCGAGCGCAGGCTGGCCAGCCCGGAGTACGCAGAGATCGTCAAGTCGCTGCGCTCGATCGGCTTCGACTCCGCGATGGGCCTGCTCTCGACCTTCGGAGGTCGCCGCCGTGAGTTGGAGGGCTGGCTGGCGGACGCCGAGATCAATCGCGACTCGAACCTGCGCCTGCAGTTCCTGGCCGGCTTCGGCATGAACCGCGATCAGCGCGCCGAGATCTACCGCGGCATCCTCAGCTACCGGCGCTATCCCGAAGACCTGTTCGTGGGTCCGAGCGAGCGGGTCGCCGCGCTGCGCTCGGCCATCCTGTCGCGCGCGTATTGATCAGACGAACCGGAACCACATCACTGCCAGCGCGATGCAGCTGGCGATCCAGGCGGCGAAGCGGTAGGGGACGTAGTTCCAGCCGAGATAGATCACCGCGTGCAGCACGCGCGCTCCGACGTAGATCCAGGCCAGGCGCAGCTGTGCTTCGTCGATGCGCTGCGTGGCCAGCATCGCCAGGCACACGACGTAGAACAGGATGGGCGCCTGCAGCAGGTTCTCGAAGGTGCGCGCCGGGCGCTCGACCCACTCCTGCGGAGGGTGGGTCTGGTAGTCGCGGTAATAGGCGACGTCGGTGATGCCGCGCAGGATGGTAAGGTTGCGGGCCAAGACCATCAGCAGCCAGATCACGCCGGTGAGCCCGACCAGCGCGCTCATCGGCCCGATGATGCTGGTGGCGGCGGGCGCGGGGCCGGTCGCGCTCTGCGTGGCGTAGGCGAGCGTGCCGCCGTACAGGCCGAGCGCGACGCTGACCCAGAGGTATTCGCTGAGGGGGACGGTCGAGGTCGGGGTCGTGGTCATGTCAGTGGTGGGCGCCGCCGGGGCCGTGCACGTGGCCGTGCGCCAGCTCTTCGGCCGTGGGGTCGCGCACGTCGACGACCTTGATCTTGAAGTGAAGCGTCTGGCCCGCGAGCGGGTGGTTGCCGTCGAGCTGCGCGTAGTCGCCGCGCACCGCCTTGACGGTGAAGACGCGTGTGCCGCCCGGGCCCTGCAGTTGCAGGCGCTGGCCGACTTGCGCGCGGCCGTTGGGCAGCTTGCGCACCGGCACGTTGCGGACCAGGCCGGCCTCGTAGTTCCCGTAGCCTTCTTCGGGCGTCACCTTCACGTCGAGGCTCGCGCCGACGTCCTGCCCGTCGAGCGCCTTCTCGAGCCCCGGCACGATGTTGCCGGCGCCGTGGAGGTAGGCGAGCGGCTCTCGGCCCTGCGAGCTGTCGAGCGTCTTGCCGTCGTCGTCGGTCAGCGTGTATTCGATCGAAACTACTTGTTGGGCGCGGATGGGCATGGGTTCGGCGCAGCATAGGGGCTGGCTTGCGGCTGCTCAAGCCTGGCGCGAACCCGCATCTGGATACCCCCGCGCGGACGCAGGGTGATCAGCGGCTCGTACTGGGGCAGCGCCTCTGCGTCAACCAGCTCGAAGCGCGCACGCTGAAGCCAGGTCGCCAGCACCAGCTGCGTCTCCATCCACGCGAAGTGATTGCCGATGCAGATGCGCGGGCCGCCGCCGAAGGGCATGAAGGCCTGGCGCGGCAGGAGTTTCTCGCGCTCCGGCGTCCAGCGATCGGGATCGAAGCGCTCCGGATCGGCGAACACGTCCGGCCGGCGGTGCATGCCGATGATGTTGATCAAGACGGTCGTGTCCTTTGCCACGCGCTGGCCGCCGAGCGTGATGTCAGCGAGCGGCCGGCGGCCGAGCATGTAGACCGGAGGCAAAAGGCGCATGGCCTCCTTGATCACCTGCAGGCAGAAGGGTAGGCGCGGCAGGTCTGCAGCCGTCAGCGGCTGGCCTCCGAAGGCATCGACCTCGCGCTCCAGTCGCTCGCGCGCGTCCGGGTTCTTGCCCAGCAGGTACAGCGTCCAGGCCAGGGTGTTGGCCGTGGTCTCGTGGCCGGCCAGGAACAAGGTCATGGCTTCGTCGCGCACGTCGCGATCGTTCAGCGCCGAGCCGTCGTCCTCGTCGCGGGCGGCGATCAAGATGCTGAGCAGGTCGCCGTGTGCATTGTCGGTCGCACGCCGCTCGCGGATCATGCGGTAGACCACCTGATCCAGGCGGCGGACGGCTCGATGCAGGCGCAGGTTGGTCGGCGACGGGATGCTCGGCGGCAGCGGCACGACGCTGGTCAGCGAGCTCATCATGCAGCTCATGGCGTCACTCAGCGCGTCGCCCACGTGCTCCGCGTCGGCGCCGACTTCGGCGTCGAACAGCGTCTTGCCCACGATCTCCAGCGTGACGCGCATGGCTTCTTCCGCGACGTCCAGCTCCCCCTGGTCGAGCATGCGCTGGGTCGAGACCCGCGCGCGCTGCACCATCTCGCCGGCGTAGGCCGAGATGCGCTTGGGCATGAACGCGGGGGCTAGCATGCGCCGCCGGCGCTTGTGCGAGTGGGCCTCGAGCCGGAGCAGCCCGTCCCCGAGCAACGGCGCCGCGAACACTGCCAGCCCGAAGCTCTTGCGCACGCGGTCCGCCTGCTCGACCAACAGCGAGTGCGCGAGCTCGGGCGAGCTCAAGAGCACCACGTCGAACACGCCCAGGCGCACGCGCGACAGGTCGGGCTGGGCGCGGGCCACGCGCAGCAAGAAGTCGATGCGCGAGGAGCGGAACTCGCCCAGGTGGCCGAGCGGGCCGAGCGCAGCGAACCGGGGGATGGTCGAAGTGGCTTGCATGGGGCTGATGGGTGCTAGAATGCGAGTAATGCGACGCATTCACAACTCGCGTCCCTCATCCCGGACCAAAGCGGCGGCCGTTCCAAAAAATTCGCCTCGAAAAAGGCCGGTCCAGGCCCGTTCCAAGACCATGGTGGAGATGATAATGCGTGCAGCGGCTCGCATTTTGGTCCGCGACGGGTACGAGGCGCTGACCACCAACCAGGTGGCCGAGGAGGCCGGCGCGAGCGTAGGATCGCTCTACCAGTACTTCTCGAGCAAGCAGCAGCTGGTGGCTGCGCTGCTCGAGCAGCACATCGACGACACCATGGCGCAGATCCGCGAGGAGCTACCGCGCCTGTCGCTCTTGCCCGTCGAGCAGGCGGTGCCGCGCTTCGTCGAGCTGATGATCGCGTCTCATCGTGTCGATCCGGAGCTGCACCGCGTGTTCGTCGAGCAACTGCCGCGCGTGGGCGACTTCGCCAAGATCGACACCAGCCTGAACGAAGGCATGCAGCTGGCCGAGGCCTACTTTCGCGCGCACGCCAAGGAGCTGCGGCCGCAGAACCACGCGCTGTCGGCGTTCATGCTGGTGCACAGCGTCGAGGCGCTGACGCACGCTGCCGTGCTGTCGCGCCCCGAGTGGCTGGCTGCTCCCGAGTTCGTCTCGGAAATTAGTGTGTTGGTCCTGGGCTATCTTCGCCGGCCACAGGCGGAAGCGTCTCCGAGCTGACCTGCTCGTCGAGAGGCTTGTGCAGCTGGGGAGAGCGCCGGTGATCGCCGGGGGTGTGTCCGGTCCAGCGCTTGAACGCGCGGCGGAAGCTGCGCACGTCGCTGAAGCCGAGGCGCTTGGCGATCTCGTCGAAGGTCAGCGTGGTGGCCGTGACCCACTCGAGTGCGCGCGTGCGCCGCGAGTTCTCGAGCAGCGTCTGGTACGACGTGCCCATCGCGTGCAGCGAGCGCCGCAGCGTGCGCGGGCTGGTCTGCAGCGTGCGCGACAGCTGGTCGAGGTTCGGCAGCGGGCCGCGCGCAGAGTCGAGCAACTTGCGCACCTGGCCGAGCAGGCCCTCGGCGACGTGCGGGCCGAGCTGCTCCGCACAGAACTGCTCGGCGAGCTTGGCCGTCGCCGGATCGGCGAAGGCGATCGGTGTGGCCAGCAGGCTGGCATCGAACTCGATCTCGTTGGCCGGCTGATCGAAGCTGATCGGCGCCCCGAAGACCTCGGCGTAGCGTGTGGCGTGCTCGGGCTGCGGATACTGCAGGCGCACCGCCCGAATCGTCCACGCGTTTCCAACCACGCTGCGGATCTGCACGTCGATCGAGGCCAGCACGGCTTCGGTCCCGAAGGCCCGGAACGGCTCGAGCGACAAGGTCTCGGTCGCGCTCAAGATCGCGATCTCGCCTTCGACGCGCAGGCTCAGATCGAACGCCGGCAGCAGGATGTGCGAATGCCGGAGCAAGGCCTCGATCGCCGCGCCCAGGTTCGGGCTGTTCATCAGCGCCAAGCCGAGCGGGCCCATCTGGCCCACGCGAATGTTGCCACCGTATTCGAGCCCGAGCGCGGAGCTGCCCGTCAGGCGAAGCGCGTTGCTCGTGAGTATCCCGTACTGATGGTACGAGATGCGCGCCTCGGGGCTGGCGAGCGTGGCTTCGCTGATGCCGACGTTCTCGAGCAGTTGCGCTCGATCTGCACCCATCGACGCTGCGGTCTCGACGAGTACACGCGGGTGATGGACCGGCACGACCGGATCCAGATGCGTGAAGTATTTCCTCATGCCTGGTCGGACTATACCGCCGGTCGGGCTTCCGCGGCGCGTCTCGGGTGTTGTGGCCAATACACGTTCGATCGTCATGGTCCCACCTGATGCACTTCTGCGTGCATGAACTCGGTTACGGGTGAATGCGCTCTTCGGCTAAAGAAACGTCGCGCTCTCGGACCCGAGTCATCGGTCGCTTCTAAACGCTCGAGTAGATTGCGCATGTCGATGGTCAGTACCGCGCAGGCCTCGATGACGTTCGCTTGTGTTCGGCCGAGATGCGGGTTTTCGCCGAGAACATGAAAATGTTCAGCTGCAGAAGCCCGATTTCCTGCCGAATGCTCGCGGACGCGGAGAGCCATGGCAAAGGAAGGTTCGCTGGGCCCCTCGCAACGGTTCACGAAGCTCCGTGTCTGCGAGTGCGCAGATGTCCCGAAGCGCGGCACGCAATTGCCGCTGGCGGCGGCGCAGGAGCCTCTAGAACGCGTTTCGGGCCGCCTTCCAAGTGAGCGCTCGTTTCTGCTGTGAACGAAGCCCAGATTCATCGCGGGCTTTGTGGCTCATCGAGGCGGAAACGGCGCACCGAGGTTCCGCCGCGGCTGTTTTCGGCGCTAGACGAGCCCGGCAAAGCGGCGAGCGTGGCTGGCTTCCGGTGATCATGAGTTGCCAACCACATTGTCTATTGGGCCATTTCCGCCCATGATTCGCCAGGGATGGCGAGGGCGGGCGCGGAAACTGAGTTGGCGGAGGGAGCGGCAGGCGCAGCCATTGCCGGCCGCTATCGCTTCGAGCGCGAGCTGGGTCGGGGAGCGCACGGCCGGGTGCTGTTGGTGCGCGACGCCGTGAGCGGCGATCGCCGGGCGCTCAAGCTCGTGAGCCACGCGGCCGAGGAGCAGGTGCGTGCGGAGTTCGCGCTGCTCTCGCGCATCGAGCAGCCCAACCTGGCGCGCGTCCTGGAATTGCTGCGCCTGCCGGAGGCCGTACCTGCGCTGCGCCTTTCGCGCGGCAGCTTGGCGCTGGTCGAGGAGTACGTCCCGGGCGTGTCCGCCGACCGCGCCATGCAGCTGCGAGCTGCGGGTCGCGAGGCGCAGCCACTCAAGCTCGCGCTGCGCCTCTTGGACCGCACGGCGCGGGCGCTCTGCGCCATCCACGCGCATGGCTTCGTCCACGGCGACGTCAAACCCCAGAACCTGATCGTGCCGGAGGCCGGCGCCGAGCCGAAGCTGATCGACCTCGGCCTTTCGCGCCCGCCCGGCTTCGAGGAGCGGCCCTCCGGCACACCGGAATTCATGGCGCCCGAGCTGTTTCGCGGCGAGCTCTCGCCGGCCGCCGACGTCTACGCGCTGGGCGTGAGCGTCTGGCGGCTGCTCGCGCCGCGCACGCCTGCGCCGGCCGGCGACTCCGCAGCCGAGCT
>DATEOF010000338.1:0-45938 GCA_035274465.1 Polyangiales bacterium | reverse complement strand
CGAAGTACTTCGCCCAGACCAGGTGCCCCATCTCGTGCACGAAGACGAGCACGCCGACCAGCACGATGAAGTAGATCAGAGGCATGGCGGAGCCGCGGACCGATTCGAATACCACGAATACGGATCGCCGACCATAACGCGGCGCTGGCTTACACTGCTTTTAGAGCAGCGCGCGACGTGCAGAGGCGTGCAGTGCTTCGCCGTCGAGTGCGGCTTCCTTCGGGTACGATGCTGCCGCCACGGCGATCGCCGGGACCTCGGGCGTGGCGAACAAGCCGGGTTCGCGCAGCAGGGCCCGCAGGCGCTCGACCACGATGCGCGCGCCGTCGATACCCGTCTCGGGCAGGAGCACGGTAAACTCGCCGGCGTCGGAGCGGAACAGGTGATCCACGTTGCGGACGCCACCGCGGATCGCATTGGCCAGGGGCGCGATCACGACCTCCGGCGCGCGCTGGCCCAGCTGCTGCGCGAGCTCGCTGTAGTTCAAGCAGCGGATCACCACGCAGCTCAGTGAGTGCTTGTAGCGGACCGCCCGCGTGAACTCGTAGTCCAGGCTGATGTGCAGCTGGTTGTTGGTGCCGGTCTTGGTCAACGGATCGACCACCAGCCGCTCGGTACGCTCGTCGGGCTCGAAGGCGAACTCCGGCGCGCTGTGTGCGAGCGCGTCGAGCATGCGCTGCTGGATCTCGAACGGCCGGTAAGGCTTCGAGACGTAGTCCTCTGCGCCGAGCGCCAGGCCGCGTTCGCGGCTCTGCGTGTCTTCTTCGGGCGTGACCAGCAGCACGGGCACGCGGCACAGGCCGGCGTCGGCCTTCAGGATGCGCAACACCTGCAGCCCGTCCATGCCGGGCAGGAACGCGTCCATCACCACGAGCGACGGCCGCTGGCGCGCCATGGCGTCGAGCACTGCGCCGCCATCAGCTGCAGTCATCACATCGTAACCGAGCGTTCCACACAGCTCCGAGAGCAGTCTGAGGTTGAACGGATCGGAGTCGGCCACGAGGACGAGTGTGCTCATGCGTGGACCGTGACGACGCAACGCGGCATGGACTCATGCAGCCTAGCAGGCGGCGCGTGTTCTCGTAAACGAGAGCATGAAGCTGAGGGCGGCAGTCGTTCGCGAACAGCACGCGCTCGAAGCTCTCGCACACAGCACATGCTTCTTCATGCTCTGCCACACAACACGCACGGCATGTGCGCCGAGGTCGCAAGCGCGCGCAGCACAAGATAGCCACAGTCGACGCCCTGAGGCGCGAGCCTTCCGGACTGACCGCGCGAGCAGCGCCCCACATCCGCCGCGGCCACCGTACCCGGGACGACAACGAAGGCTGACCCCTCGCGACGTTTTCTGTTAGTCTTTCGGGACTGGGGTTGTCGGATGCGTCAGGGGCCTTCGCCGCTCGTTGGATACAACACGAATGTTCGTCACAAGGGCAAGCTCTATCACATCCAAACTGAGGACTCCGGCGTCAACCATCCGCACGTGATCACTCACCTGTTCGCGGATGGTGGCCGCATCATCGCATCGCGCAAGACCGGCTACGCCGAACATCTGGGCGCCAGGGACCTGCAGGGCATCGTCAAGAAGCTCATGCAGGACCAGCACAAGTCGATGTTCATCGAGCTGCGCGACTGTGTGTACGACGAAGACGGCGCCGCCGAACAGAACGCCCGGTCCACGGTAGACCATCCAGCCGCGAACTCCCAGAAGCCTGCCGACGCTGCTGCCGCCAGCAGCCGCAGCAGCACGGCAGCCGCCCGGCCGCCCTCGAAGCCCATGGACATCGACGCGCTCGAGCGCGCCGCCGAGGCACGCATGGCCGAGTCGCCGGTCGCGCGCAGCCGCAACGAGCCGCGGCGCGGAGTCGGGCGCTACCAGCAGACCCTGCCCGCACAGCCCAAACACCTGTCGCGCCCGCCGCCCGCCGCCTCGATCTTCGGGGGCGAGGTGCTGCGCGGCAAGTCGCTGGACGAGGTCATCCTCAGCTATCTCTCCGACGACATCGGCGAGAGCGAGCGCTGATCCGTTCGGGGTTTGACACCGCCAAACCCGGGGATTACACCCAGTCCGCCGTGCAGGGCGCTTGCCCAGGGAGAACGCTCATGGACTGGAAAGAGCAGCTGCGGAACAAGGCTCTCGGCCTGTTGAACGAGCCGCGCGTGACGGCGTTGCTGCAGGATCCACGCGTCACTCAAGGCATCGTCGGCGCGCTCAAGCTACGCACCCAGGTCGAGCAGCAGGTCGGCCAGCGCGTGCGCCAGGTCGCCAAGACCCTGAACCTGGCCACTGCCAGCGAGGTGCAGGAGCTGCGCCGCGCCGTCTCGCGGCTGGAGCGCCAGCTCGAGCAAGAGCGGCACGAACAGGCGGAGATCGCGGCAGACTCGCGCGTCCTTTCATGACGAGGCGCGCGCGGTTGAGAGCCGTCGCCCTCAGCTGCATGCTCTGGCCGGCGATCGCCCTGGCGGAGCCGCCGGCCGCCAAGAGCCCGCCGCCCAGGGCTGATCCCCCGACCAAGCCGGCCCAGCCGAGCAACGAGGCTCGCGAGTGCTTCCGCAAGGCCCAAGCCGCGTACGTCGCGGGTGACCTCCAGACCGCGCTGGCAGGCTTCCAGTGCGCGTACAAGGCAGCGCCCTCGCCGGAGCTGCACTTCAACCTGGCCCGCGTGTACGAGCGCATGGGCGAGGCTGACGACAGCATCCAGCACTACGAGGCGTACCTGGCGGAGAGCCCGGTCACGCCGAAGGAGCGCAAGCAGATCGAAGCCCGCTTGAAGTCACTCGCCGAGTTGCGCGAGCGCCAGCGCGCACCGGCCGAGCAAGCGAAGCCCACGGCCGAGGCGCTCAGCGCGGAGGCGCGAGTGCTCTACGACCGCGGGGTCAAGTTGTACCGGGCGGCGCAGTACGAGGCCGCGCTGGCGGCATTCAGCGCGGCGCTGCAGATGTCGAGCGCGCCCGAGCTGCACTTCAACCTGGCCGTCGTGTCGGAGCGGCTGGGCCGAAGTCATGACGCGGTGAACCACTACCGGGCGTACCTGGCGGCGCGCGGCGACGCCGACGACCGCGACCAGGTTCAAGCGCGCATCGCCGCCCTGTCGCCCGAGCGCTGAGGGCGAGAGAACTAGGAACTGGGAACATGAACAGGGAACGCGAACCAGCAATCGTTCGTTCCGTGTTCGCGTTCCTGTTTCCAGCTCCTAGTTCTCTGCCGCCTTTGACGAGAACTACTTCTTGCTATCCTTGATCGACTTGAGGCGCGCGCGCAGCTTGGCGGCCAAGCCGGGCTTGTTCACCTGCTTCGCCCGCCCAATCGCCAGCGCATCCTCCGGCACGTCCTGCGTCACCGTCGTGCCGGTGCCGACGTAGGCATTCTTGCCCACGGTCACGGGGGCCACGAGCTGCGAATCGCTGCCGATGAACGCGCCATCCTCGAGCGTGGTCGTGTACTTGTTGAAGCCGTCGTAGTTGCAGAAGATCGTCCCCGCCCCGACGTTCACGCCGCGCCCGATCACGCCGTTGCCGAGGTACGACAGGTGATTGGCCTTGCTGCCCTCGCCGACCCTGGTCTGCTTGGTCTCGACGAAGTTGCCGATGTGGACGTCGCGCTCGAGCACGCTGCCGGGCCGCAGGTGCGCGAACGGTCCGATGCGGGCGCCGGGGCCGATCACGCTCTGCGTGGACACGCAGTACGGCAGCAGCTGCGCGCCCGCCTGTACTTCGGTGTCGATCAGCACGCACCCGACGTCGACGCTGGCCTTGGCCGCGATGCGCGTGTTGCCGCGCAGCTCGACGTCGGGGCCGATCACCGCGTCCGGCTCGATCAGCACGCCGGGCTCGATGCGCACGCGACGCGGGTCGCGCAGGGTGACGCCGTTCTGCATGTGGCCGCGCGCGATACGCAGCGCGAGATCGCGCTCGCGCTCGGCGAGCTCTTCGCGGTCGTTGATGCCGTGCAGCTCGGCCGCATCCCAGGCCAGGCCCGCGACCTTGCCGCTCTCGGCGGCGAGGGCGACCATGTCGGTGAGGTACAGCTCGCCCTGCGCGTTGTTCGTCTTCAGGCGCGGGACCGCGTCGCGGAAGAAGCTGGCCTGGATGGCATAGACGCCCGGGTTGAATTCGCGCAGCGCGGCCTCTTCACGGCTGCAATCCTTCTGTTCCTGGATGCGCACGATGCGCCCCGCACCGTCGCGGATGATGCGGCCGTAGCCGGTCGCGTCGGGCAGGGTCGAGGTCAGGAGCGCGACGGCCGCGCCTTCGCGCCGCGCGTGCTCGAGCAGAGAGCTGACTGCCGCCGTCGTCAGCAACGCGCTGTCGCCGTAGACGATCACCAGAAAACCCTGGAAGTCGGGCACCGCCGCCTGCCCGCAGCGCGCCGCGTCACCAGTGCCGCGCTGCTCCGGCTGCAGGGCCGTGCGCACCTTGTCGCCGTAGCGCGCCTGCAGCAGCTGCGAGACCTGCTCGGCGCCGTGGCCGACGACGCACACCACCTGGCTCGCGCCTGCAGCCAGGGCGGCATCGATCGGATACGTCACCATCGGCCGCCCGAGCAGCGGGTGCGCGACCTTGGGCAAGCTGCTCCGCATGCGCTTGCCCTGCCCGGCTGCCAGCACCAACGCCACGAACTCTTCGCCTGCGCTCATGAAGCTCCCCTATTGCGCGTTCGCGCCCACCAGGTACTCGGACAGCCGCGCCAGCGATCCGAGCTCGTGCACGTCGCGATCGAACGCCGGTACTTCGACGTACGGCAAGTCATGTCCGACGCTCTTGCGCAAACGCTTGAGCCCTTGCAGGTCGCGATGCGCCAGCGTGAGCGCGTCCTCCGCGGCCCGCTGCATGCGCCCCCACAGGTTCTCGGCGTCGACCGAGA
Organism: Polyangiales bacterium; assembly: GCA_035274465.1. Classification (GTDB taxonomy): domain Bacteria; phylum Myxococcota_A; class Polyangia; order Polyangiales; family JAFGIB01; genus JADGRF01. Next base: position 41,074 of record DATEOF010000338.1, on the reverse strand, counting down.
GGCCGCGGCCCGACAGGAAGCTCGCGAGCTCATTCTGTGCGTCGTCGTCGCCCGACTCGAGGTCGGGCGCAGCGTGCACGCGATTCACCACCATGGCCTTGGGCTCGATCCCGTACTCGCGCAGCTTGCGCGTGAAATAAATGGCCTCGGCCACAGTCAGCGGCGATGGGCTGGTGACGATCACGAAGGCCACGTCCTTGCCCTTGAGATCCTCGTAGACCGCGCGCGCCCGCTCGCGGAAGCCGCCGAACAGGCTGTTGAGCTCCGTCACGAACTGGCCGACGTGCGTCAGGAACTCGGTGCCGGTGAAGCGCCCCAGCCCCTTGAGCACGAACGCCGCGCTGCGCCCCACCAGGCTGAAGCCATTCGAGCTCTCGAGCGTCTCGACGAACCAGCGCATCACCGGCGAGTCGATCGCGCCGACCAGCTTCTGCGGCGCGTCCAGGAAGTCCAGCGCGTTGGTGGTGGGCGGAGTGTCGAGCACGATCAGATCGAAGCGCTCATCGTGCCGCACCGCGTGCAACTTCTCCATCGCCATGTACTCCTGCGTGCCGGCCAGCGAGGTCGACACGTACTGGTACAGGCGGTTGTTCAGGATCCGATCGCGCTGGGCGGTCGTTGAAGCATGGCCTGCAACCAGGTCGTCGAACGTGTGCTTCATGTCCAGCATCATCGCCGACAGCGAACCGCGCAGCGGCAGGCCGTAGCTCGCGAACAGCTCGGGCGAGACCTGCTGCTCGCTGCCGCGCAGCTCGCTCAAACCCAGGCTCTGCGCCAGGCGCTTGGCCGGATCGATCGTCAAGCACAAGACGCGCCGGCCCTGAGAGGCCGCGTGCACCGCCAGCGCCGCCGAGGTCGTCGTCTTGCCGACGCCACCCGAGCCGACGCAGACCACGACGCGATGCCCGGAGAGCACGCGCGACAGATCGGGCACGGAATTTTTGACGTCGGAGGCATGAGACATGACCATGGGTTCCTACTTTTGCCTACATCAAGGTCGTGCGTATGACCAGCCCTACCACTGAGCGCCGCAAACGCCGCAGCAACGAACACTGCACCGCGCTACGTTATCAGCTCGAGAGTACGCGGAAACGCGGCCGGATGACCGCCGTGGCCCTGACGGACAGCCAGGGCGTGCTGGTGGCCTGGGCCGGCGAGAACGGCCTGTGCGAGGAGCTGGGCGCGGTCGCCCCCCTGCTGGCGCGGGGCGCACCCCAGCAGATCAGCCCCGACGCGGCACAGCTGCAGGACGTCGCGGTGCGCGCAATCGACTGCTTCGGTGAGCCGTTGTTCCTGGCTTCCGTCGGCGGGGGGGTCGCACGTGAAGCGCTGCTGTCGCACTCCGCGCGCGGTATCCAGCGGATTCTCACCTCCAATTGACGTGCGCGCTGCAGCGCACGGCGGCATGTACAAGCTAGTCAGCGGTTGCCTTGTCACCTACGCTTAGAGCGTGAACGTGGATTCGTCGGATGGTCCGCGGGACGTGCACAAGTCCATCCCTGCGCGGGTCGAGAGCGGCGAGCTGATCGCCACGCCGATCGTCAACCGCGCGGCGGATCCGCGGCGCATCGACGTCGACCTGTCTGGCGTGTTCATCGCCACCGCAGAACCGCTCCCGGTGGGTGCGGTGATCACGGTGAACATCCGTCTATCGGAGACCGCCCCACCCCTCACCGGCCTGGCGCGCGTCGAGAGCGTCGAGAGCACCCCCGGCAAGCGGACGGGCATGAGCCTCACGTTCCTCGACGTCTGGGGCAAGCAGGCGATCGAGCAGCTGTCGCAGTACCTGGACGAAGCTGGCGGCGGCGCCGCGCCCAGCGCCCAGCGCTGGACCAGCGGCCTGCGCGTGCTGGTGGTGGACGACGACCAGAGCTACCGCGACCGCGCATCGCAGGCCATGCGAGAGGCCGGCTTCGAGGTCATCACGGCCCAGAACGGCTTCGAGGGGCTGAGCGCCGCGCTCAAGCACCAGCCGACGGTGATCCTGAGCGACGTGACCATGCCCGGCATGGACGGCTGGCAGTTGCTCCGCATGGTGCGCGCGCGGCCGACCCTGCGCCGCACGCCGTTCTTGTTCCTGACCGACCTGCAGAACGACGAGCAGCGCCTGCGCGGCTACGCGCTGGGGGTCGATGACTACGTGGGCAAGCCGTTCACGACCGTCGAGCTGATCGCACGCGTCGAGCGCGTGATCGAGCGCGCGCAGGTCGCCGACGAGGGCGCGTCGAACGGCATGCGCGGCGACCTGTCCAAGGTGCCGATCAGCAGCTTGCTGGCGTTCGCCGAGATGGAACGGCGCACCGCAGTGGTATCGCTCGCGCGCGAAGGCGAGAAGGCCACGCTGCACCTGCGCGACGGCGCGGTGCTGCGCATCGACCTGGACGCGGCCTACACCGAGCTGCGCGGCCTCGAGCGCTTCTTCCACATCCTGGACTGGGAGCGCGGGCGCTTCGAGCTGAGCAGCACCGAAGTCAACGCCGAGGATCAGCTGGGTCTGCCGACCACGTTCGTGCTGCTCGAGCACGCGCGCCGCAAGGACGAGACTCAGCGCTGAGGGGCCTGTCGGGGATCGCGCTTCGCCGCCACCATGCGCTGCGCATCCTCGATCATCTTGCGCGCGCCGCGCGAGAGCAGCGTACCGGCGACCTCTTGCGCGAGCGACATGGCCGCAGCGCCGAGCGTCGCGCCGGAGTTCAGCCAGATGTCGGACGACGCCCGCACCTGCTCGCCGCCGTCAGCGGCACCCACCCAGCCCTCGAAGTGCAGGCGTTTGCCCTGATCCAGCAGGCGCGCGTGGCCTGCCAGCGGCGTGTGGCAATCGCCGCCCAGCGCGGCCAGGAACGCGCGCTCGGCCTCGACGCGCGCGCGGGACTCGGCGTGATCGAGCTTGGCGAGCAGCGCGAGCGTCGCCGGATCGTCGCCGCGCGCCTCGACCGCCAGCGCGCCCTGCCCCACGGCGGGCACCGAAATCTCGACCGGCATCGGCCACAGCGGTCGATCGAACAAACCCAGACGGCGTAGACCGGCGGCGGCCAGCACGATCGCGTTGTACTCGCCCTCGGCCAGCTTGCGCAGCCGCGTATCCACGTTGCCGCGCAGCATCTTGTACTGCAGGTCGTTGCGCTGCCGGCCCAGCTGCAGGCTGCGACGCAGCGAGTTGGTGCCGATGCAGGCGCCCGCCTCGAGGTCGTCCAGCGCCGAACCCTCGGCCGTGATCAGCACGTCGCGCGCGTCTTCGCGCTCCGGCACGGCGCCCAGGACCAGGCCTTCGGCCAGCTCGGCGGGCACGTCCTTGAGCGAGTGCACCGCCAGCTCGGCCTTGCGCTCGAGCAACAGCTGCTCGACCTCGCTCACGAACAGGCCCTTGCCGCCGATCTCCGACAGCGACACGTTCTGGATGCGATCGCCGGTGGTGACGACCTCGACTAGCTCGATGCTCACGCCGGGCTGCAGCCGTTCCAGCTCGGCCGCGACCCAACGAGACTGGGCCAGTGCCAGCGCACTGCGACGAGTTGCCAATCGGAGCTTCATGGCGGACAGCCCTATAGCACAGTCACGACTGCTTGGGCCCGCCCGAATCGGGCGCCAGCTTGGCATCTGCTTGCAGCGCCACCTGACTGGCCGACGACTGCCGGATCTGATCCTCTAGCCGGAACAGGCGTTGCACGGCCTCGACCAGCGCGGGGCCGTCGTGGCTCGACTGGCTCTGCTTGAGCTCGGTCAGCGGCTGGTGCAGCAGCTTGTTGGCCATCGCCTCGAGCATCGCCTCGAGCTTCTTGCGCTCGGTCTCGGGCACGTTCAGCTTCGGCCAGGCGCGGTCGAACTCGGCGCGCAACACGCCACGCACGCGCTCGCGGAAGGCCACGATGGTCGGCGTCAGCTCGACCGAACGCGCCCAGCGCTCGAGCTCGTCCAACTCGAGCTCGATGATTTTCTCGGCCTCGACCACCGCGCGCTCGCGGGCCGACAGGTTCTCGCGCGAGACCTTCTGCAGGTCGTCCATGTCGTACAGGAACACGTTGCGCAACGAGTCCACGCGCGGGTCGACGTCGCGCGGCACGGCGATGTCGATGATGAACAGCGGCCGATAGCGCCGCAGCTTGCAGACGCTCTGCATCAACTCGTGGGTGATCACGTAGTCCTTGCTGGCAGTCGACGAGATCACCACGTCGGCCTCGGCCAGCTCGGTGGCCAGCGCCTCGAGCGGGCGAGGCACGCCGTTGCAAGCCTTGGCCAGCGCCTCTGCGCGCTCCGGGCTGCGATTGACCACGAACAGCCGCGCGCCGCGCGCAGTCAGCGAGCGCGCCGCGACCTCGCTCATCTTGCCCGCACCGACCAGCAGGATGCGCCGGCCCGAGAGGTCGCCGAAGATGTTCTCGGCCAGGTCGCAGGCGATCGAGCTGACGCTGACGTTGCCCGCCGCGACCGCGGTCTCGGTGCGCACGCGCTTGGCCACGCCGAAGCTGCGCTCGAACGAGCGGCCGAGCAGCGAGCCCACCGTGCCCGCGCCGAGCGCGAGCGAGAACGCTTCCTTCACCTGGCCCAGGATCTGCGGCTCACCCAGCACCATCGAGTCCAGGCCTGACGCGACCCGGAACAGGTGGCGCGCGGCCTCACGGCCCTGGTAGCGATACACACAGCCGTCCACCTGCTCGGGCGCGACGCGGCCATTGAAATATGCCAGCGCGCCGCTGACGGCTGCATCGGCGGAGTCGCTGGTGGCGACCAACTCGACCCGGTTGCAGGTCGAGAGCAAGACGCCCTCGGCCAGTCCCGCCTGCTGCATCAGGCCGTGCAGGTCCTCGACGACGCGCTCCTGCCCGACCGCCAACCGCTCTCGTAGCGCGAGCGGTGCGGTGCGATACGACACACCGAAGACGAGCAACTTACTCGACACTCAACCGCCCCCGACATCCCGAAGCACGTAGCCGCCGACGGCGGCCATCGCACACACGAAGCCCAGCAGCGTGCCGATCGCAGCCCGCCGCCCGCGCCAGCCGCCGGCCGCGCGCGAGAACAGCACGCACGCGAAGAACACCCAGGCCAGCAGCGCGAAGCCCTGCCCCGTGCTGAAGCCCAGCACGTTGCCCAGCCGCGCGGCCCAGATGCTGCCCGTGACCACGCCCAGCGTGAATAGCGGAAAGCCCAGCGTGACGAAGCGGAACGCCATCGAGTCGAGCACGTCGAGCGGTGGCAAGCGCTGGAACAGGCCACCGACCTGCCGCCGGCGCAACAGCTGCTCCTGGATCACGTAGGCCAGCGCCAGCGCGAAGGCCAGCGCGAACGCAGCCAGCCCGAGCACGTTGACCGCGATGTGGATGGGCAAGAGCACGGAGCGCACGCCCTCGGGCACGACCGTGTCTTGCCGGCCGAGCGATGCGGCCAGGAACAGCAAGAGTGAAACCGGCGTGATGAAGGCGCCGAGCACCGGCAGCCGATGGCTGCGCATGGTGACCAGGAACAGCACTGTGATCAGCAGCGACAGCGCGGCCAGCGTCTCGTGCAGCGTGGCCAGCGGCGGACGCCCGATGACCACGTAGTCCACCGCCAGGTAGCCGAGGTGCGCCAGGATGGCCAGCGCCAGCGAGCGGCTCGCCCAGTGCTGCACGCGCGCGCCGCCGCTGCGCAACACCGCGAAGAACAGCAAGGTGCTGATGCTGTACGCGGCGACGGTCAAACCGAAGACTGGTGTCTCGTCCAGCACGTGATCACCCGTCCTCCGCCAGCCTGCGCACCATCGGGACGACATCGCCGCCCTGAGCGGCATCCAGCAGCTCGGCCAGGAAGCCGTCGGTTACCTCGTAGGCGTGGTCGCCGATCAGCACCGATCCGGTCACCAGCTCGCCGTTCATCGCCGCGACCTCGTCCACGGTCTTCGCCTTACCACACAACTGGAGCACGTCCTCGCCCGAGGCGACTTCGACCCGAAACACGACGCCGCTGGTCAGCCGGAAGCGCGGGCCGTTGCGCAACGTTAGCACCTCGCCCTCCAGGCTCACCTGGCCGGACTCCAGCCAGCGGTCCACCGCCTCCTGACCGAAGAACATGCGATTGGCGCGCATAGCCGCTGAAGCCTCCGACGGCCGAGTCTAGCACGGCCTCGAAAACGCAGGGGAAACCTGTGAAACGCCGCACATTGACAGTGTCCACTGCCACCACTAGGTTTTGCGGTGTGCCCGCGTGGCACGTCCATGAGGAGACCCTGGCATGAGCGGCGAAAAGGTGATTTCGGTCAACGATCTGAACTTCGAGACCGAGGTATTGAAGTCGAACATCCCCGTACTGGTCGACTTCTCGGCCACCTGGTGCCAGCCCTGCCGCGCCATCGCCCCGCTCGTGAACCAGCTCGCCGGGGAGTACGAGGGTCGGGTCAAGGTCACGGCCGTCGACATCGACGAGAGCCCTGCCACCGCCCAGAAGTTTCAGATTCGTGGCGTACCCACCCTGCTGATGATCAAGGGCGGACAGGTAGTCGGCCAGCAGGTCGGCGCGGCGCCGAAGGCCAAGATCGCCGCGCTGATGGATGGGGCGCTCTGAGCGCGACGCGCTTGACTACAGACCGACCCAACTTAAGTTTGGCCGGACGGGAGTGACGGATGCCGACCTACAGTTACGCCTGTGATGCGTGCGGGAAGTCGTTCGAGAAGGAACAGCGGATCGTCGAGGACCCGATCAAGGTCTGCGAGCTTTGCGGGAAGCCCAAGGCGCGCAGGTTGATCGTCAGCGGTAATTTCATCCTCAAGGGCGGCGGCTGGTACTCGGACGGCTACGGCAGCAAGGGCAGCGCGAAGGCCTCGAACGCGGCATCGTCCTCGTCCAGCAGCGGCAGCTCGTCCACGCCCAGCACCTCGACGTCGGAGACCAGCAGCAAGGACTCCGCCAAGACGGACAGCACGCCCAAGCCTTCGAGCAGCAAGGCCGTAGCGGCCGAGTAAGCCGGGCTGGCAGGCTGCGCACGGGCAGGCTACGAGCCTGCCATGTGCCGCAACATCAAGACCCTGTTCAACTTCGAGCCCCCGGCCACGGACGAAGAAGTTCGCGCGGCGGCGCTGCAGTTCGTGCGCAAGCTGAGCGGGTTCACGGCTCCCTCGAAGGCGAATGAGGCAGCCTTCAACCTGGCCGTCGAGCGCGTGGCCGGTGTGGCCCGCGAGCTGGTCGACTCGCTGGTGAGCACCGCCCCGTCGCGCAACCGCGAGATCGAGGCGCAGAAGGCCAAGGAGCGCTCGGCCCTGCGCTTCCAGCGCGTGGAAGCGCCGCCGTCGGCTGCACGGCGCCGCTAATCGGGCTCCAGGCTTCAGACTTCTGGTCTCGCACCTCGAGCCAGGCTCGAGTCTCCTTGCTCTCAGCTCTCGCACCTGAAGCCCGCAGCCTGCAGCCCGAAGCCCCTACTCGAACCTGGCCGTTCAGGCTGGAGTCAGGAACGTGCTGACGATCTGGCGAGGCCCATCCGGAAATTGAACCGTAACGCGCGGGGGTTCGCCGGCGCTGATGGCTGTGACCTCGCCCACGCCGAACTTGGTGTGCCGCACGCGCATGCCGCGGTAGAGCTCCTGGACGTCGTTGGCCTCGGAACGGTCGATGTACCGGCCCTCGGGACGCTGCTGCGTAGGCGGCGGAGAGCTCGGCCGGTTGTTGTACCCGCCAGAGCTCGGCTGGCTCCGCCGCACCCCCACGACGTGCAGCTCCTCGGCGGGCGCCTCGTCGATGAAGCGTGAGCGCCGGCGCAGCTTCACTTCGCCGTACATGCGGCGCGTGTTGGCATAGCTCAGGAACAAGCGCTGGCGCGCGCGCGTGAAGGCCACGTAGGCCAGGCGGCGCTCTTCCTCCAGCTCCTCGTGCTCGTCGTGGGCGCCGGGCCGGTGGCGCGGGAACGTCTCCTCTTCGAGCCCGGCCACGAACACCGCGGGAAACTCCAGGCCCTTGGCCGCGTGCACCGTCATCAGCGTGATCGCGTTCTCGACGTCCCGGCGATCGGCGTCGGTCTCGAGCGTGACCGTCTCAAGGAAGTCGCTCAGCGACGGCTTCTCCGCGTCGGCGACGTACTGCTCCATCGAGCTCAGCACCTCGCCGATGTTTTCCAGCCGCGAGTCCGCCTCGGGCGTGTCTTCCTCGCGCAGCATCTTGGCGTAGCTGGTGACCTCGAGCACGTGCCGCGACAGCTCCGCGGGCGAGTTCTCGGTGTCGGCGAACGCGCGCAGCGACCCCAGCAACTGGACAAAGGCCTCGAGCTTCTTCTTGGTGGCACTCGAGTGCGCAGAGTCCTGGTCGGCGGCGAGCAGCGCGTCGTGCACGCTGCTGCCCGCGCGCGATGCCGCGTCCATCAGGCGCTCGATCGTGGTCTTGCCGATGCCGCGCGCCGGTGTGTTGATCACGCGCAGCAAGCTCACGTCGTCCGCCGGGTTGCCGATGATGCGCAGGTAGGCCAGCAGATCCTTGACCTCCGCGCGATCGTAGAAGCGCAGGCCGCCGATCACGCGGTAGGGCGTGTTGCTGCGCCGGAGCGCCTCCTCGAAGGCGCGTGACTGCGCATGCGTTCGGTACAGGATCGCGATGTCGTTTCGTTCCAGGCCGGCCTCGAGCAGCATGCGCACGGCGTGCATCACCAGGTTGGCCTCGTCGCGCTCGTCGGCACAGGGCAGGACCGTGACGGCCGAGCCGGGTTCGTTCTGCGTCCACAGTGCCTTGGGCTCGCGATCCAGGTTGCGGCCCACCACCGCGTTGGCGACCCGCAAGATGCGCTGCGTCGAGCGGTAGTTCTGCTCGAGCTTGACGATGTGCGCCTCGGGGAAGTGGTGCCGGAAGTCGAGGATGTTGCGGCGATCCGCGCCGCGCCAGCGGTAGATGCTCTGGTCGTCGTCGCCGACCACGCACAAGTTGTGGTGCTTCTCGCACAGCAGCTGCACGAACTCGAACTGCACGTGGTTCACGTCCTGGAATTCGTCGACCAGCACGTAATCGAACCGGTTCTGCACCTGGGTGCGCAGCTCCGGGTCAGTGCGCATCGCCTGTACCAGGCGGTAGATCAGATCGCCGAAGTCGAGCGCCGAGGCCGCCGCCATCCGCTGCTCGTACGCAGCGTAGACCTCGCGCGCGATCTCTCCGACGGCGTCGTTCACCTCGAGCTGATCGGGGGTCTTGGACTCCTGCTTGGCCGTGTTGATGTGGTACGCCAGCTGCTTGGGCGGGTACGTGCGCTCGTCCAGGGACAGATCGCGCATGACCCGGGCGATCATCGAGCGCTGGTCGCCGTCGTCGTAGATCACGAAGTCGCGGCGCAGGCCGATCGCCTGGGCGTGCGCGCGCAGCAACCGTGCACACACCGCATGAAATGTGCCCACCCAGAGCGACGAGGCCTGGCCCGGGATCAGGTGCTCGAGCCGCTCGCGCATCTCGCGCGCAGCCTTGTTCGTGAAGGTGACCGCCAGCACGCGCCAGGGGGGCACCAGGCGCTGCTCGATCAAATGCGCCACACGCTGGGTGATGACGCGCGTCTTGCCGCTCCCCGCGCCCGCGAACACCACCAGCGGACCGTCGCCGTGCACGACCGCAGCCTGCTGCTCTGGGTTCATTGACAGAACGGACGCGCCCACGCGCGGCAACCTAACCTTCCCGGGCCCGAGGACCCAAGGACTATTGTCCCTCGGCGTGGGCCACACGCCCACTCCATGCCCAGCGCTGAAACATGCTACACACGGCTCCATGAAGCCTCCGGGCCCTGCCGCGGCTGGTGCCAAGTCCTTGAATGAACAGGCGCCACCCGCGTCCGAGGAAGCCAAGGAGGCACGCAGAAGTCATGAAGACGACGCGATCGTGGAGCGTGCTCGCGCCGGCGATCGTGCCGCTTTCCATGAGCTTTTCCAGAAGTACCACCGCCGGGCCTTCGCCATCGCCATCGGCGTGGTCAAGCGGCCCGAGGACGCCCTCGACGTGGTCCAGGACGCCTTCATCAAGGTCCACCGCCACATCGGCACTTTCCAGGGCTCTTCGAGTTTCTACACCTGGCTGTATCGGATCGTCATGAACCTCGCGATCGACCATATCCGCAAGGTCCGGAAAGTCACCGAGTGGGGTGACGACGTGCAGCGCAGCGACGATGCGGGCGATGGCACACTGGTCCCACATATGCCGGACGAGAATCCGAGCAAGGCCGTGGTGCGGCGCGAGTTGACCGATAAGATCATGCAGGCACTCGACACGCTGCCCGAATACCACCGGGCCGTGATCATGCTGCGAGAGGTGGAAGGCTTGAGCTACGAGGAGATGGCGCAGGTGCTGGATGTGCCCAAGGGCACGATCATGAGCCGCCTGTTCCACGCTCGCCGCAAGCTTCAGGAACAATTGGAGCCGTACCTCGAGGGCGACCTCGAGATTACTGATCGGGGTTAGGCCATGAGCGTCGAGCACGTCAGCGACGAACTGCTGCAGCGCCATTTCGATGGCGAGCTCGAGCCGGCCGAGCAGGCACAGGTGCGCGAACACCTACCCGGCTGCACGGACTGTAACGCGCGGCTGCGCTCGCTCGAGCGCATGCAGCAGCTGATCCGCATGGCCGCCGGAGACGCGGCCACCGAGGCAGATTGGCAGGGCATGTTCGCGCGCATCGAACAGGCCGTGCAGCAACCCGAGGTGGTGGTTCGCAAGCCCACGGCGCTCACGGGCCGCACGCGCTGGTTCCGCGGCGCGACCATGTCGGCGGTCGGCGCGTTCGCCGTCGCCGCGGCTGCGCTGCTGATGGTGTACCGGCAGGACGACGCCGTCTCCCTGCAGGACGACGGCGACGGTGAGTCGCTGGAGGCGCTCGAGCGCTCCGAGATCACGCACGTAGACTTCGGTGGCAACGCCGGCACGGTGTTCGACATCGCGTTCGCGGATGGATCCTCCACGCCCGTGGTCTGGATCAACGACGACGACGACGATGACGACGAAGCCGAGGAGTTTTAGAGCCGATGTTGACGCGTCTACACAGGGCCTGGCCCATGGCGATCGCAGCGTCGGTGCTGCTGGCCGAGTTCGCGCGCGCGGACGATCAACACGGGCCGCCCAGCGAGGCCAAGACTCCTGCCGAAGTGCTCGTGATCTGGGCCAGCGAGGACGATGGCCCGTTCGACCCGACCCTGACCACCATCAAGGCGCTCAAGCAGCCGCCGTTCAACGGCTTCAAGGCCATGAAGATCTTCGCGCGCGAGCACCTGAAGCTCGCGCCCGAAGAGGCCCACGAGATCGATCTGCCCAAGAAGCGCAAGCTGCGCATCACGCTCGGCGAGAAGCGGCGGGACGGCCGCTACAAGGTTCAGGTCTCGATCAACCGGCCGAACAAGCAGGACTATCTGCCGTTGCTCGAGGTGATCGCTTCGCCGGGTGAGCCGTTCTTCGTCGCCGGTCAGAAGTACTACGGCGGCACGCTGGTGATCGGCGTGCGTGTCGGAGAACGACCCAGCCCGCACAAGTGATCGGTTCGCGCGCAGCGTGTACCATGGCTCGTCCATGCGTCGTGACACGCCCGAATCATTCGTGCTCAGCGTGGACCAGGGCCTGCCAGCCGGTCCCGAGACCGTCTGCGAGGTTCTCGAGCCCATGCTCACGGAGGCGCGGCGGCGCAAGATCACCGAGGTCATCGCCGCGCGCTCGAACTCGGTCCTGCCGGTCCTCGACGGCCTGATCGATCCGCACAATATCGCAGCGATTTTGCGCTCTGCGGAGGCCTTCGGTCTGTCGGAAGTGCACCTGATACGCAGCCCGCAACCGTTTCTGGCGAGCCAGCGGGTCGCTCAGGGCACGCAGCGCTGGGTGGACGTGGTGGAGCACGCCTCGGCTGCCGTGTGCGTCGCCGGATTGCGGGCCCGCGGCTACCGGGTGTATGTGGCCGCAATGGACGGGGATGTACCGCCCGAGGGCCTGGCCGCATTGCCGCGGGTGGCTGTGGTGTTTGGCAACGAGCACGCCGGCGTCAGCGATGAGCTACGACAGCTGGCCGACGGGGCCTACACCATCCCGATGCGCGGCTTCGTCCAGAGCCTGAACGTGTCGGTCGCGGCCGCGCTGACCATCTTCTCCGCGATGCGCGATCGGCCCGGCGATCTGACGCGCGAGCAACGCCTGCTGCTGCGCGCGCGCTTCTGCATGGCCAGCGTCCCCCAGGCTCACGAGATCGTGGCCGAACACCTGCGGCGCAGCCAACCATGAACACGTCGCCTGGCTTCCCGAGTCCCTTTCCCCCGCGGCAGCAGCCGCCGGAGCCGCCGGCGCCACCACCGCCGCCGGAGTGGCCGCGCCGACCCGAGAATTTCTGGAAGCGCTGGCTGCAGCGCATCCCGCCGAAGTGGAAGCGCCGGGCGATGTTCGCAGGCGCAGGCGCGCTCGGCTCGATCGTGCTGGCGGTGATCGTCTTCTTCGGCGTCATCTTCTACTTCGGCCGCGACTTGCCGCCGATCGAGGCGCTGAAGAACTACGCACCGGTCCAGACCTCGCGCGTGGTCGACCGCAAGGGCCGCATGATCGCGGAGTGGTTCACCGAGCGGCGCACGGTGGTGCCCATGTCGCGCGTGCCGCGCGTGCTGGTGCTGTCGGTGCTCGCCGCGGAGGACGCGGACTTCTATCAGCACGCCGGCTTCGACTACGCGGGCATCGTCCGCGCGCTGCTGCGCGACGTGACGCAAGGCAAAGCGCGGCAGGGCGCGAGCACGATCACGCAGCAGATCGTCAAGACCATGCTGCTCACGCCCGAGCGCACGATCTCACGCAAGATCCGCGAGCTGATCCTGGCGCGGCGCCTGGAGCAGGAGTTGACCAAGGACGAGATCCTCGGGCTCTACCTGAACCACATCAACTTCGGCCACGGTCGTTACGGCGTCGAGGAAGCCAGCCGCTTTTACTTCGGCAAGCACGTCGACCAGCTCGATCTGAGCGAAGCCAGCCTGATCGCGGGTGTGCCGCAATCGCCCGCGCGGCTGTCGCCGATCTCGCACCCGGACAACGCGCGCAAACGCCAGCTGTTCGTGCTCTCGCAGCTCGAGGCCAAGCGCGCGCAGTACTGGGACGATCTGTCGGTGGCCGACATCCAGAAGGCGCGCGACGAGCCCGCGCGACTGCGCACCGAGCCCGAGCCGGCGGGCATCGCGCCCGAAGTCGCGACGCTGGCGCGCGAGGCGCTGTCGGCGCAGGTCGGCGAGGATGCAGCCAAGCGCGGCGGCTTCACGTTGCAGACCGGCGTCGATCTGGATCTGCAGGCGCTGTGCCGCAAGGCGCTGCGCGACGGGCTGATCCGCATCGACGAGCGGCAGAAGTTGCAGGCGCCGCTGAAGGCCCCCAACCCGACGAAGAAGAAGGACAAAGACAAGCTCGCGCCACTGCCGCGCATCGCGGAGCTCGCCGCCGGCCGCAACTACGACGCGACCGTGCGGGGCGCCGACGCCGAGCGCAACGAGCTCATCCTGGACATTGGCGGTCACCCCGCGCGCGCCACGCTCAAGGGCCTGGAGCGCTGGAACCCCAAGGGCCTCGACGCGCAGCACTTCGCCGAGGTGGGTGCGCTGGTGCGCGTGAGCCTCGAGCGCGTCGATGCGCTCGATACGCCGGCGCAGGCCCGCTTGATGCTCGGGCCGCAGGGCGCGATGGTGATGATCGACCCGCGCACGCGCGACATCCTGGCGTTGGTCGGCGGCGACGAGGCGATCTACGGCTTCAATCGCGCGACGCAGGCGGTGCGCCAGCCGGGCAGTACCTGGAAGCCGATCGAGTACGCGCTGGCCATGGAGCAGCGCAAGTTCACGCCGGCCAGCGTGGTGCTCGATGCGCCCGAGGTCTACGACGAGTGGAAGCCGAACAACTACGAGACCTGGCGCTACACCGGCGCGGTGCGCTTGCGTGAAGCGCTCGCGCAATCGATCAACCTGGTCGCGGTGCGCGTGACGGCCGAGGTCACGCCGCAAGCCGTGGTCGACTTCGCGCACAAGCTCGGGATCAGCAGCGAGCTCGACCCCTCGCTGGCGCTGGCGCTCGGTGCGAGCGGCGTGAAGCCGATCGAGCTGATCAACGCCTATACGAGCTTCGCGGCCGGCGGTCGCTACGAGCCAGCACGCTTGATCCAGCGCATGCGCGACGCGCAAGGCAAGGACATCCCACTACCCGAGCGGCACTCCGAGCAGGTGCTGACCCCGGAGGGCGCTTACCTCATCACGAGCTTGATGACGAGCGTCGTGCAGGGAGGCACGGCCAAGGCGCTGGCGGCGCTACAGCGGCCGATCGCGGGCAAGACTGGCACCAGCAACAAGGTGCGCGACGCCTGGTTCGTGGGCTTCACGCCCGAGGTGGTCGCGGGCATCTGGCTCGGCTACGACGATCTGCGCGGGCTCGGCAAGGGCGAGAGCGGTGCGAACTCCGCCGTGCCGATCTGGATGGAAGTCATGAAGACGGTGTTGAAGGACGCACCGGCGGTGGACTTCCCCGTCCCGCCCGGCATCGAGGTCGCGAAGATCGATCCCAAGTCCGGCAAGCTCGCCTACGACGGACAGCCCGACGCGATCGACGAAGTGTTCCTCGAAGGCACGGTTCCCACCGAAGTCGCGAACCCGCCGGACGTCGTGGACACCGGCAGCTTCATCATGGAGCAGCAGGGCGGCGGTTAACGCGCGACCTTGTTCAGGAACGCCTCGACCGCGTCGTTGTACTGCGCTGCGGCCTCGTAATAGACGTTGTGCGGTGCGCCCTCGATCGAGAGGTACTCGGAGTGCGGGACGAGCGCGTGCAGGCGCTCGCACATCGGCATGACGCGATCGAGCGAGCCGACCACGATCAGCATCGGTGAGGTGATCGCCGGCACGCGCTCGGCGAGGCTGCGGCGTTCGGCAAGGCTGCGCTCGGAGGGCTTGCGCAGGTGGCGCAGGGCTTCGATGCGCGTGGCCGTCGAGCGGATGCGCAGGTAGCGCTCGTACATCCGCGGGTTCTTCGCCTTGAAGCCTTCGGTGAGCGAGTCGCCGATCGGCAAGAACAAGGTCTCGTGATCGAGCGGGCGTAGCTGCGGAAGCCCAGCCGTCGCCGCGTCGACCGCGACGCCCATACCCGACGGGATCAACGCCAGCGCCTTCCCGGGATGCCGCGCCGCCCAACGCAACAGCGTACCTGCTCCCATCGAGTTGCCGGCCAGGATCGGTCGCTCGATGCCGAGCGCCGCCAAGAAACCTTCGAGCTCATCGGCGCGATCGGGCTCGTCAGCGTCGCGCGGCGAGTTCGCCGAATGCCCGTGGTTGATGCTGTCGTACGCGATGCAACGGTAGCGATTCCCGAAGCGCTCGAACTGCTGAAACCACGCTTCACCGCACGAGCTCATGCCGTGCAGAAACACCAGCGGCTGACCCGTGCCGGCCTCCACGTAGTAGAGGTCGTTTCCAAGTACATCGACCCAAGGCATGCCCCACCTCCCTTGCGCGACCGCGTGCAGCCTATGCCCGCTCAGGGCCCTGGAACAGAGGCGCCGATCGCTTCAAGATGGTTCGCAAAGCCGACCAGCCGCGCACATGGCGGGGTGGAGGGAGGGTCGCTCGCCGTGCAGACCAAATTGCCGATGGTCGCGAAAATCGTTGCAGGTATCTGCGTTTGCATCGCACTCAGTGGAGCCGGCTGCACCGCGGACTCTGCGGTCGGAACGACGGGAACGGCCCCAGCCTTGGACAAGGATCCGCCCCCGGCCGCACCCGCCTCTCCCTCCAAGCGCCAACCGACGGCGCCAAATTTCGTGTACGGCATCACCTCGGAGCCCGGGCGGCGCGTGTACGGCAGCCGCGTGCTCGGCGACATCGACGGCGACGGCTTCGACGACTTCGTGGTGCTCGGCGAGCAAGGCGTACAGGGCGGAACGCTCGACTCCTCGCTCGAGACTGCGGTGCACCTGTTCTACGGCAAGCCCGCGTTTCCGAGCCAACTCTCGACCGCCGCCGCGAACGCGAAGTTCACCGCGTGCTCGATCGAACCGATCGGCGACGTCAACGGCGATGGCCTCGACGATTTTTCGTTCGTCGACCTGCGCGGCACACGTCTGGTCTTCGGCCGAAAAGAGCGCCTGACGAACCTCGCCGATCTCGATCGAGCCAGTGGGGCCGTCTGGGATGGGCCGACCGATCCGTCAGAGAGTCACGAGCTCTGGGCGTTGCGCGCAGGTGACTTGAACGGCGATGGCTTCGACGACTTGCTCCTGGCCGTGAACCAATCGGTCTACGACGAGAAGACCGACGAGTTCAGCATCAGCGACCACATGTACTTGATGTGGGGCCGCGCCAAGGGTTGGCCTTCGGGAAAGTTCGATCCGGCGTGGGTGGCAGCAACACTCGACAGCGGAAGCCCGACGGGCTTCGAGTTCTACGCGCTCTCTCCGATTGGACCCGTCGACCTCGACTCCGACGGCTTCGCCGATCTGCTCGCGATGCGCCGCACGGACCTGCACTTCGTGGCGTTCTACGGCGCGCCCGATCGGTTCTCGAACCTCACGAGCCCCCTGGTTCCCGACGTCGAGTGGGACGTGCCGAGCCGGACGATCATGCCGATCGGAGACTTCGATGGCGATGGCTTCGTCGATCTCGCGTCGTTCCGCTTCAGTGCCGTCACGGGCGGAGACATCCTCGTGCACTACGGTGGGCCGACGCGCTGGTTGGGCAAGGTCAAGCTCACGGCAGATCTCCAGCTGACGAGTACGTCCTGGCTCTCGCAGCTGGCGACGACCGGCGACGTCAACGGCGACGCGCTGCCCGATCTCCTGGTCGCCTCACCGAACTACGGTGACCCGGTGACCGGGGCAATCTTCGTGCTTCGTGGGTCGGGCCGGCGCCAGCTGGGCGCGCGCACGCTCGGCGCCAACGACACGCTGATGGTCGGACCTGGCGTCACCCACCGGCCCGGCGACTCGCTCGATGGCCTGGGCGCGATGCTGGGTGGTGAGCTAGACGCGACGGGGGACATCGACGGCGACGGCAGCTCCGATGTGCTGGCGGGCGCGCCGGGGCTGTCGGAGCTGGATGCGCCGATGGGCGAAGGCGGGGTATTCCTGATCCCGAGCGCGCCCATGCCGCAGTGAAGCCCTAGAGCGTGCGGAACGTGTCGAAGTACTCCGGCCAGGACTTCGACACGCAGCTCGGGTCGCGGATCACCACGCCCGGCACGCGCAACCCCGCAAGTGCAAAAGCCATGGCCATGCGGTGGTCGTCGTAGGTGTCGATGCTCGCCGCTCGCAGCGGCGCGGGCGCGATGCGGATCCAGTCCGGGCCGGTGCTGGCGCCGGCGCCGAGCTTGCGCAACTCGGTCTCGAGCGCGTGCAGGCGGTCGGACTCCTTGATGCGCAGGTTGGCCACGTTGCGGATCGTGGTCTCGCCGCTGGCAAAAGCGGCCGTGACGGCCATGGCGAGTACCGCATCGGGCATGGCGTTCATGTCGACGTCGACGCCGCGCAGGCCAGCCGCGGGCGCCTGCACCTCGACCCAGCTCGGTCCGCGCGTCACGCGTGCGCCCATCTGCTCGAGCACGGCCAGGCTGCCCATGTCGGCCTGGGCCGAGTCGCCCGGCAGGTCCAAGACCCGGATGCGTCCGCCGCCGATGGCTGCAGCCGCGAAGAAGAATGCCGCCGTCGACGCGTCCGGCTCGATCGTGTACTCGCGGCCCCGGTAGCGTTGGCCACTCGAGACCGCGAGCGTGCTGTCACCGACGAAGCCGGCCTCGGCCCCGAACGCGCGCATCACCGCGAACGTCACGTCGACGTAGGGCCGCGACACGAGCACGCCGTTCTTCAAGCGCAGGCGCACGTCGCGCGTCGCGTACGGCGCGACCTGCAGCAGTGCCGAGACGTATTGGCTGGACCGGCTGGCGTCGACCTCGGCCTCGCCTCCCGCGAGCTCGGCGCGCTGCGCGACCACCGGCGGACAACCGCCCGGGCTTTCGGTGTGGAGCCTGGCACCGAGCGCATTCAGCGACTCGACCAGATCCTGGATCGGGCGCTGGCGCATGCGAGGGATGCCGTCCAGGCGGCTGTCGCCCGGCACGAGCGCGAGCACCGCGGTCAAGAAGCGCGCGGCGGTGCCCGATGCGTGCACGTCGATCACACCGTCCGGCACGCGCGGCCGGCCGGCCACGCCGCGGATGCCGAGCCCACCCGCGACCGGCTGGATCGTCGCACCCAGCTGCTCGAGCGCGCGGATCATCACGCGCGTGTCGTCGCTGTCGAGCGTGCCGCGCAGCACGCTCTCGCCTTCGGCCAGTGCAGCCAGCAGGAGCGCGCGGTTGGAGATACTCTTCGAACCCGGCACACGCAGCGCGGGCGCATCGATCGGGCGCTTCAGCGGCTCGATCGGCAGCTCTTTCGGCAACGACATGCCGGCAGGTGTAGCAGGCAAGTCAGCGCGCGAACAGCGGCAGCTCCGCGCGCGAGAGGCGCGGCGCCATGATGGCGTCTCGCACCCAGCCCAGCGGTGCTCGCTCGCCCGAGTCGCGCAGGCCGAGCTCGCGGTACAGCTCGCTCAGATCCGGCAGCTCGCGGCCCTCGAGGTAGCGAGCGGCCACGTCGTGAAACGTACTGCCCTGGCTCGCCCGATCGAGCGCGGCGAGCAGGCTCTGCGCGCTGGCCGGGACCTTCATGAAGCGCGGCTCGTCCGCGAGCGCCGCCAGCGCACTGTCGAGCGACATCCGACCTTCACTGCGCCGCCGCAGCTCGACGTCGGTCATCAGCGCGATCGCCGCGCCCGCCCAGTACACCGTCTGATAGTTGGCTTCGTGGGCCATGCGCAGCGTCTCGGACGCGAGGTTGCCGGTTGCATCGCGACCGAGCGCGGCGCCGTCGTACATGCGGCGCCAGGCGGCATCGGCATCCAGCATGCCCGCGCGCACGCGCAGGACTTCCTGCAGATACGTCGCCAGCCCTTCCGACAGCCAGGCATCTTCACGACGCACGAACGGATGCAGGAGGTGCGAGAACTCGTGGATGGCGATCCAGTCCTCGCGCAAGCTCTCGAGCTCGATGTCGCGCGGCATGAGCAGCACGATCGACGCGCCGCCACTGCGCCCGGTGTGCCCGAAGCGAAACGCGGCGCTGCTCGTCGGCAGCACGATCACCTGCGCCTCCGTCACCGGAAAGCGGCCAGTGGCCAGGCTCACGACCTCCCCTGCGTTCGAGACCCACGTGGCGAGCCAGCCGCGGCGGGCCTCGTCGAAGCCCGCAGGCGTGTCCAGCTGGATGGTGCCGGAGGGCACCGGCACGCGCTGCCGCTCGAAGCGGCCGAACATCGCGTGGCCCGTGAACGAAAACGCGGTCTCGTCGAGCTGATACGCACCGTCGCGCTCCGGCCAGGGCAGGCTGACCCGCATGCCATGGGGCAGCTCGAAGCGAGCCCGCACGCTGAGCTCCGCCGCTCGGCGCGGCGGCCGCCACAGGAAAAGCTCGGTGCTGGTGACGATCGCGCCGTCGCAGGGATACGCCAGAAGCAGCCGGCCGTCCTCGACCGCGCCGGCCAGGTCCAGCTCGTACGCGACGCACGCGGGCGCGCGCACCGCGCCCAGCTCGATGAGCTCGTCGACCACGCGCAGCGGACGCGCTGCGCTCAAAGCCACCCCGCCCTCCGAGATCAGCCGCGGATTCTTCAGATACGGGACGCCCGGCCGCGCGCCGTAGATCAAGTGAGCCGGCACGACGTCGCGCAGGCAGAGCTCGGCCTCGATCTTCTTCAAGCCCTGATCGACGCGGAAACTGTAGTCGAAGGCGCCTGCAGCTGGTGGCTGCGGTGGGGGCTGCGAGATGCTGGCCGCGGGCGGCGGAACGGCGGCCGAGCATGCACCGAGCAACCACGCGCTCGCGATCCAGCGCAGCCGCATCGTCAGCGCGACCCGAGCAGGATCCCGACTTCGATCCACTGCGCCAGCGTCTCACACAAACGCTCGACGTATTGCGGCGTGACCTTCGCGCCGAGGCTGCGCGCCACGCGCTGCACGCTCTCGGACGCGATGGCATCGGCGCGTTGAAAGTCCGCGAGCAACGCGAACGTGGTGCGGTTGAACCTCCAGGTCTGCGGCCGGGCGTCGGACGACCCGCGCTGGATGCACAGCCAGAACTCGCCCTCTCGACAGTGCCCATCGGGCTCGGGCGGCAGGTGGACCGCGTGCGAAAGCTGCAGCAACCGCAGCGCGCTGCTCACCACGGGCACGCGATCGAACGCGAACTCGACGCGCGGGCCGGCAGGTTCGGCCTCGAGATCCGAGACCTCCCACAACGCGGCCTCGTAGCGCAGCAGATCGCGAACCGCGTCCGGGACCGCGGGTTCGGCCTGCCAGCTGATCAGCGCGCTGTCGGCGAAGCTCTGCACGACGCGGTGGAAGAAGCGTGTGCGCGGCGGGTCCCGATCCAGGTGCTGTGTGAACGTGCGCTCGAGCAGGCTCCGATCCAGCGCTGCGCAGGCGCGCGGCAGCGCGAACTCGATCTCGCGCCACAGCCGGTCGCGCGTCAGCTCGCGATACAACAGCCAGACGTCGCGATTTCCGAGCGCGGCCAGCGCAGCTTCGGGCGGCTCGGCCTCGAAACACACGGAGAGCACGGCGCGCTGTTCGTCGATCAGCGCCATGCTTCACCCATGACGCGCTCGTAGATCGCGTGCAGCCGCTGCACCTCGAGGGCGAGCTCGTTCCAGGCCGGGAAGTTTTGATCGCGCTCGAGCAGCACCGGCACCGGGCCGATGCGCCGTAACGCGTGCTCGAGTAGCAGGTACACCTCGTCGCGTACCGCGTCGCCGTGGGTGTCCAGGATCAAGCCATTGGGCCGCACGCTGTGGCCGGCGACGTGGATCTGCACCACCCTCTCGACCGGGATCCGATCCAGATACGCGTACGGGTCGAAGCCGTGATTGCGTGCGTTGACGAACACATTGTTGACGTCGAGGAGCAACTTTGCGTCGGCGCGCTCGAGCACGTCGAGCAGGAATTCGATCTCGCTACAGTGCGCGGTCCCCGGGTGCGCGTAGTAGCTGACATTTTCGACAGCAACTGGGAGCTGCAGAGAGTCCTGCAGCTCGCGGATGCGCAGCACCGCCGTGTCGGCCGCGTCCTTGCGCAGCGGCAGCGGCAAGAGATCGTGCATCATCACGCCGTCGACGCTCGAGAAGCACAGGTGCTCGCTGTGCCAGGGCGCCTCGATGCCGCGCAGGAACACTGACAGCTGGCGCGTGTACTCGCGCTCCGCGGGCTCGACCGCGCCGAAGCCCAAGCTCAAGCCGTGCGTGAGCACCGGCCAACGCGCGCGCGCGCGCTCGAGCAGTGTTTGGAAACGGCCGCCGCGTTTGACGTAGTTCTCGGGATGGATCTCGACGAAGCGCAGCTCCGGCAGCGTCGCCTGAAACAACGCCTCGGCCAGCCCCTGCCGCAGACCGAGTCCTACACCGCACACCCCGCGATTGACCGCATTCACCGCCACAGCGTGACCCAATCAGACGAAAAAGCCAGCGCGTCATATCCATCGCAGGACATCGCCTGAGACGGACAAACGCGCTGGCTTCGCGGCTCAAACGCCCGTGAGGGCAGGCTTCAGCTGCAGGAGCCTTCGCCGCACGAACCCTCGCCGCCCTTGCTCGCACCCTCGCCAGGCATACCTTCGGCCGGCGCACCCTCGGCGGGCGCGGGCTGCTCTTCAGCAGGCGCAGCTTCACCACCGGTGGTCTCCGCGGGCGCACCTTCTTCGGCGGCAGGCGGTTCCTCGGAGCTACCGCAGGCGGCAAAACCCGTCAAACCCGCAGCGGCGGCCAGGATGAGCAGCTTGTTCTTAAGTCCCGTGTTCATGTTCTTTCCTCCGGATGAGTGTCCCGTGACGAGCGCCCTTAACCGCGAGCACCGCATCCGGTGCTGGCTTGTTGCTAGTGGCAAATAGTGGCTCTTTCGGCGTCGTTCGTGGAGCAGCTCTATGAGTGCGACTGCTGATATTCGCAACCATGTGTGAACTCCTTGCCACCAGCGGCAAGCCCGGTCCACAGCGGGCGTCACTGTGCCACAGACAAGATTGGATTGGGAGATATCTGCGAATACGCGTCACGCGCGCGATCCGCTCGAGTCGTCGTGTGTGTCATCGCAGCGACGCCGTACCCCATTGGGAGCGGGCATAGCGAATGTGGGTCGATCTGCGACTGCCATTGCTAAGCTGCACCACATGCCATACTGGGTCAGGTGCCTTTGGATACGAATGCAGTGAACGTCGTGGTCGAGCCCGAGTCGCGGCCGTCTTTGCCCCCTCCTCCGCTTGGACGCGGACTGCTCGTGGCGATCGGGGCGCTGGTGGTCATCACGTGGCTCGGTGCAGCCCTCGTCGTGCCTCTGTCGGTGCACTACCCGTTGCTGCTGATCGCGCTCAATCCCTGGCCGCGGCACATCATCCTGGTCGCACCCACGACACCGATCGAGTGGCTCGTGCCGATCGCCGCGCTGCGCGGCCTGTGCGCGTGCGCGGTGTCGTTCGAAGTCGGCCGCCGCTACGGGCCGCAAGGCATCCGGATCATCGAGCGGCGCTCGGCGGGGCTCGGACGTTTCGTGCGCCTGGCGGAACGCGTGTTCGCCTGGGTCGGACCGCTGGTCGTGTTCGTGTTTCCGAGCCCGCTGACTAGTTCACTTGCGGCGGTGTCGGGCACGTCCCGCGCGCTGACGCTAACCCTGTCGCTGCTCGGCTTCGCTGCCTGGGCGTACATCTATCACCGGGTCGGTGATCTGCTCGCGCCCTACACCGAGGCGATCCTGGGCTTCTTCAAGCGCAACATGGTCGAGGCCACGCTGGCGTGCATCCTGCTCGTGGTCGGCTACCAGTGGATCGCGCGCAAGCGTCGCCTGGCGAAGGCTGACTCGTAGACTACTTGCAGTACGGGCGGCCGGGATGCGGTTGCTTGAGCCAGTGCTCGCGCTGAGCCAGGAACTGCACGACCTTCGGGTGCATCTTGCCGGCCTTCTTCTTGGCTTCGGCCGGCGAGGTGGTGCGCGCAGCCGCCGAATCGCGCTCCTCGCGCGTGCGCTTGCTCCCGGCGACGATCGGTTCGAGGCCGAGCTCCCGCAGCCCTGAGCTGCGCCACGGATACAGCGGCACGCTGTCCTCGCAGCCCGCGGCCATGTCCTCGGGCGTGCAGAAAAACCGCACATGCATGTGGTCGTCGTGGGGCGTACCGGGCTGACAGGTGACCTCGTCGAAGCGCTGGCGGATGGCCTTGGGCGCGCGCACGCGCTCGGCCTCAGCTACCAACAAGGTGCGCAGGTGCTCGACGATGAAGATGCGCTGGATCTGATCGGGTGCCGCTTCCAGCAGCGCCTGCATGAAGCGCCAGGTGCGCGGCAGATCGATCTTCACTGGTTGATCGTCGCCGGGGATCGCCAGGTCCTTGAAGTCCACGCCCTGCCCCTTCGGATCGAGCGGCACGCCGACCGACGGCAACGGGTTGCCCTTCTTGTCCAGCACGTAGAACAGAATGTCCACGTCGCGGCCGTTCTGATGCGAGCCGTGCTGCGCGATCGGCCCACCGTGCTCGAGCCCCACGTCGTTGATCGTGAGCGAGCTGCCGGGGAGATCTTTGTCGACCACCGCCGCCGCGCGCGCCACCGCTTGCAACAGCTCGACCGTGCCGTAGCGCGCGTTGTCGGGCCGCTTGGGGTTGTGCGTGTAGCCCGGGCCGCGATCCGGCAGCCGCACGGCCCCCTGCAGCGTGCCGGCTGCAGGCGCGCCCACCGACGTCGTCAGCGAGCCCTGCATGCCGAGCAGCTCCTCGGTGGGATCGGGCGCCTCGGTGCCTTGTGCGCCGGTGGCCACGGGAGTCGAGACCTTCGCTGCGGCCACCGCGCTGGTGGCCAGCGAATCCTGGGCGGCCGCTTTGGGCAGCAAGCTCGGCTCGCGCTTCGGATGATCGGCGCGTTCGCAGCCCGATCCCAGACACAGGAGCAGCACCGCGACACTCGCCCGGACCTGCATGCCATGAAGTGTTCGCTGCTTCGGCGATTTCAGCAACCGTTTCTAACCGAGGACGCTGAGCTGTTCGCGAAAACGCCGAGCATTTTCCACGTAGTGCAGGGCCGAGCCTTCCAGCACCAGGCGCTCGGCGTCGGTCACCTGACGCACGATCTTGCCGGGCGAGCCCATCACCACCGAACCGTCCGGGATCTGCTTGCCCTCGGTGACCAGCGTGTTCGCCCCGATCAGGCAATAGCTGCCGATGCGCGCACGGTTCAGCACGACCGAGTCCATGCCGATCAGCGTGTGATCGCCGATCACGCAGCCGTGCAGCGTGACCTTGTGGCCGACGGTGCAGCCGCGGCCGATCGTCAGCGGGATGCCTGCGTCGGTGTGCAGCATCGACAGGTCCTGCACGTTGGTGCCGGCGCCGATGGTCATGAGCTCGTTGTCGCCGCGCACGACCACGTTGAACCACACGCTCGAGTCTTCGTGCATGAGCACCGCGCCTATCAGCTGCGCGCTGGGCGCGACGAACGCGCTCGGGTGCACGGACGGAACGCGATCTCCAAGGCGGTAGAGCATCAGCGCAACTCCTGCGAGCTCTTGCCGAGCAACCGACGCGCGATGATGAGCAGCTGGATCTGCTGCGTGCCTTCGAAGATGTCGAGGATCTTCGAGTCGCGCGCCCACTTCTCGAGCAGCTCGGTCTCGGTGGCCCCCACCGACGCGCACAGCTGCAAGCAACGCAAGGTGATGTGGTTGGCCACGCGCCCGGCCTTGGCCTTCGCCATCGAGGCCTCCTTGGAATTCGGGATGCCGTTGTCGGCGAGCCAGGCGGCCTTGAGCGTCAACAGCCGCGCCGCCTCGAGGTCGGCTTCCATGCGGTACAGCTCCGCCTCGGCGGCGGTGGAGCCGTAGAGCGCGCGCTCGTAGTTGCCGAGGATCCCGCGCTGCCGCAGCAGCTCGCGCGTGCGCTCGAGCGAAGCGCGCCCGACGCCGAGCGCCATGGCCGCGACCACCGGGCGCGTGTTGTCGAAGGTCTGCATCACGCCGCCGAAGCCTTGCTTGGTGTCGACCTCGGGGCTGCCCAGCAAGTTCTCGCGAGGCACGCGGCAATCGCTGAAGGTGATGGTCGCGGTGTCCGAGGCGCGGATGCCGAGCTTGTGATCCAGGCGAACCAGCTGCATGCCCGGCGTGCCGCGTTCCACGACGAAGCTCTTGATCGCCGCGCGGCCCACGCTCGCATCGAGCGTCGCCCAGACGACGACCAGATCCGCACGCCCGCCGGCGGTGATGAAGATCTTCTCGCCGTTGAGCACGTAGTGATCGCCGTCGAGCGCCGCAGTGGTGCGGATGTTCGCCGAGTCCGAACCCGCACCCGGCTCGGTGATCGCCATCGCGGCCCAGCGACCCTTGAAGCGCCGCGCTTGCTCTTCGTTCGCGACCGCGGCGATGGCCGCGTTGCCGAGACCCTGGCGCGGGATGGTCAGCGCCAAACCGACGTCGCCCCACGACAGCTCGGTCAAGCCGAGCACGGTGGCCATGTTGGAGCCGTTGCGCACCTCGCCGCCGCGCTCGGTGTGCTCGCGCTTCAGCTTGGCCGCGCCCGCGCCGCCGCCGATATCGCCCTCGTTCATGCCGTCCATCACCGAGGCCAGCATGTCGAGCTCGACGGGGTACTCGTGCTCGGCACGATCGTACTTGCGCGAGATCGGCCGGAAGACTTCGGTCGCGACCAGGTGCGCCTGTTCGACCAGTGCGTTCAGTTTTTTGGGAATCTCGAGTTGCATAAGATGACCCTACCTACAACAGCGCGCCGCCTTCGAGCGTCGAGAGCGTCATGAGATCGCGGTACCAGCGCTCCACCGGGTGTTCCTTGATGAAGCCGTGACCACCGAGCAGCTGCACGCCGTTGGTCGCGATCTCCATGCCTTTGTCCACGCACAGCACGCGAGCCAGGTAAGCCTCGCGGTGAAACGGTAAACCTTGTTCGGCGCGGCTGGCCGCGCGCAGCGTGAGCAGGCGCATCGATTCCAGCTCGATGCCGAGGTTGGCGATCATGAACGCCACGGCCTGGCGGTGACTGACCGGCTCGCCGAACGCGATTCGCTCGTTGCAATAAGGGATCGCGTAGTCGAGTACGGCCTGCGAGACGCCCAGCATGAGCGCACACGAGGCGAGCCTCGACAGGTCGACCAGCTCGGTGAAGTCGCACACGTCGACTCCGTCGCCGAGCAGCGCGCGCGTCGACAGGCGCACGTCGTCGAACACCACGCGGCCGAGGCCGGCGGCGCGCGCACCGAGCGCCGGATCGGGCAGCGTCTTGAGCCCGGCGGTGCCCCGCTCGACGATGAAGATGCGCGGACCCTTGCCGACCAGGCTGGCCGCGACCAGGAAGAACTCCGCGGTCTCTACCAGTGGCACGAGCGACTTCTCGCCGTTCAGCTGGAAGCCGTCGCCGTCGAGCGTCGCGCGCGTGCGCAGCTCGTTGGGATCGAACAGCGGTCGCGGCTCCGACACGGCGAGTGCCGCTTTCGGCGGCGTGGGCTCGGCGAACGCCGGCAGATACTTGGCCTGTTGATCGGCCGAGCCCCAGCGCGTCAGGGCGTTCGCCACGCCGATCGGTGCCAGCGCGGCCAGCGCCAGGCCCAGATCGCCCCACGCCAGGTCCTCCGACAACAATGCCCCGGTCACGACCGCGGCTTCACTGGCCGAGCCGCCGAGCTTGTCCGGCACCGACAGCTGCGCATACCCGAGCTCCGCCAGCTTGGCGTCGAAGCCGTCGGGCACGGCCGCATGCTCGTCGGCCTTCGCAGCCAGCGGCCGCAGCGTCTCGCGTGCGAAACGTTGGGCGCTGTCACGGATCAGCTGTTGTTCTTCGCTCAGGTTCAAGTCGAACAGATCGTTGCGTTTGGCGACGTGCTGGAAGCGCTCCGGCCGAATCAGCTTCTGCGCCGCGCGAAACTGCCGCGTGATCAGCGCCTGCGCCTTGAAGCCTTCGCGCACCGCGGCCTTCGCCGCCGTCTGCGCCGGCTTGTAGAGACCCAGCTTGTGCACGATCGGCGAGCTCGAAAAGCGGTTGAGCATCGCGAGCGACGCGGCCATGGGGTTCTTGCTCATGTGACAAGTCTCCTCGATACCCGTTCAGCGCACAAAAAGAGCGGTACGCGTCAACCGCACCAACTCGTTCATGTGGCGCCTTTCAATCTCATCGTGTGTGGTGCCATCGGCGATCAACGCCATCGAGATGGTCGGCAAGTTGGCCACGTTGGCAACTACCAACAGGATCACGTGCAACACGTACGACTCCGGATCCACATCGGCGCGGATCATGCCCATTCTTTGCCCTTCTCGGATGTATTCCGCCAGGAGCAACAGCCAGGGACGCAAGCTCTCACCCATCAATCGCTGGGTATCCTTGGGATTGTCCAGCAACTCGCGGGCCAACAACCTCGCCCGATCGCGATCGTGAGTGAAGAAGCGCACTAACTCTTCGGTGAGGGCCGTGAAGCGGCGCTTGCCGCTGGTCACGGCCTGCAAGATCGCCGGCAGGGTGCGGCGCCAGTGCTCGAAGACGTTGTCGAGCACCGCGCGGCGCAACAGCTCCTTCGAGGGGTAGTGGTACAGTAAGGTCTGCTTGGCGACGCCCACCGCGTCGGCGATGGCCTGGAGCGAGACGCCTTCGTATCCGCGCGTCGCGAACAGCTTC
The DNA here is from genome assembly GCA_035274465.1 of Polyangiales bacterium. Lineage (GTDB taxonomy): Bacteria > Myxococcota_A > Polyangia > Polyangiales > JAFGIB01 > JADGRF01. Next base: position 13,433 of record DATEOF010000338.1, on the reverse strand, counting down.
GTCGCCGCCACGCGGATCTGTGCGGAATTGTCCACCCGTTTCGTCTACCACTCGGTAGACAAAGATGCAAATCCGACTCGCGCTCGTCAGGTTCGCACGACCTGAATTGGCCATTTTCGGCCGATTTTGTGACGTCACGTGCGTCGGGGTTGAACGGTCGGTGACCGCATGGTAGCCCAGCGCCTTCGACCGACCGGTAGACACTTCGAGGGTTCCATGCCCGTCTCTTCACGTTACGTGCTGCAGCAGGGACCGATGCTGGCGACGCTCGGCAAGACCGCGGCCTGGGCGGTCGCACAGCGCATCCGGCCCAAGCGCAACGGCTCTTCGGTGCACGCGCCGTCGCCCGAGATCGTGCGTAGCATCGCGCCGCCCGCGCCCGAGCTGCTCGACGCCTTCGTGCGGCACCTCGGCGGCGATCCGCGCGCGTATCGCGGGATCGTGCCGCCGCATTTCTTCCCGCACTGGGCGCTGCCGCTGGCGGGCGCCACGCTGGCGGGCATCTCGTATCCGCTGCTGCGCATCCTGAACGCAGGTTGCCGCATGCAGGTCAATGCACCGCTGCCGCGCGGCGAGCGGCTCGAGGTCCGCGCGCAGCTGACGAACATCGACGACGACGGCAAGCGCGCGCTGCTCATCCAGCGCGTGATCACCGGCACGTCGAGCCGGCCCGACGCGTTGATCGCCGAGATCCACGCGCTCGTGCCGCTGGCGCGCGAGAAGAGCGACGGCGGTCCGCGCAAGGAACGCCCGCGCGTGCCGAGCGGCGCGCGCGAGGTCGCGTTCGTGCACCTGTCGGGCGACGCGGGCCTGTCGTTCGCCAAGCTGACGGGCGACTTCAACCCCATCCACTGGATCCGCCCGTACGCCAAGGCCGCGGGTTTCCGCAGCGTGATCCTGCACGGCTTCGGCACCTTCGCGCGCTCGGTCGAGGCCTTGAACCGCGGCGTGTTCGGCGGCGACGTGCACCGCCTGCGCGTGCTCGAGGCGCGCTTCACGCGGCCGCTGGTACTGCCGCACGACGTCGGGTTCTACGTCCGGGAGCCGCCGCGCAGCGCCGGCGACCGATTGTCATCGGAAGGGTCGCGCCCATCAGGCGCCAGCCTTCCGGAGCCGCCGCGCAGCGCCGGCGACCGATTGTCATCGGAAGGGTCGCGCCCATCAGGCGCGAGCTTTCCGGAGCGCGAGTTGTTCGTGGGCGATGCGCCGCTCGGACCCGCCTATCTCACGGGACACTTCGAAACCGCAGGTGACGCATGACCGACATGCTGCTGGAGCTCAGTCAGAACCCGCTCGCGCGCAAGCTGGTGTCGAGCGCGAAGCTCCCGATCCCGATGCCCGAGAAGCTGGCGCGGCCGCACGGCCCGCACGTCGAGCGCTTTCTGGAAGGCGAGAGCGTCGTGGTCAGCGGGCGCGGTGCCCTGTCCGACGTGATCGCACGGACGCTGGCGCGCGCAGGTGCGAGCACATGGGTGGACAGCGACGCACTCGCGGGCGCGTTCGCGGCGGCGGCCGAAGCCTACGGCCGGCCGTTGCAGCGGTTGGCGGCGGACAGCGGAACTCCCGACAAGACCAAGGTGCACGCGCTGTTGGTCGACGCGAGTTCGGCACAGACGCCTGCAGACCTCAAGCCCATCTATACGTTCTTGCACGGTCAGCTGCCGCGCATCGCGCGCTCCGGGCGCGTGGTGTTGCTCGGCCGGCCGAGCGCGCAGGCGAGCAGCCTCGCCCAGGCCGCGACCGCGCAGGCCCTCGAAGGCCTGACCCGCTCGATCGCCAAGGAGATCGGCGGGAAAGGTGCCACGGCCAACCTGATCGCGGTCGCCGCGGGGGCCGAGGCGCGCCTGCCGGCCGCGCTGAGGTTCTTCCTGTCCAGCGCGTCCGCCTTCGTGACGGCACAACCGCTGCGAGTCACCGCGGACGTGGCCTGGGACGACCAGGATCCCTGGGAACGCCCGCTGGCGAATAAGGTCGCCCTGGTCACCGGCGCGGCGCGCGGCATCGGCGCGGCGACCGCGCGCGCGCTGGCACGCGAGGGCGCGCACGTGCTGTGCCTCGATCGCCCCGAAGACGACGAGCCCTTGAGCATCGTGGCCCGCGAGCTCGGGGGAACTCCGATCCTGGCCGACGTGACTGATCCGAGCGCGGCAGGTCGCATCGCCGACGAGACTCGAAGCCTCCATGGCGGCTTGCACGTGGTCGTGCACAACGCCGGTGTAACCCGCGATCGCACCCTCGCCCGCATGCCGGAGAACGCCTGGGACCAGGTGATCAGCATCAACCTCGAGGCGATCCTGCGTATCACCGATTCACTCATCGAGCGCGGCACGCTGCGCGACGGCGGTCGGGTGATCAACCTGTCATCCGTCTCGGGTATCGCGGGCAACATGGGTCAAACCAACTACGCTGCGACCAAAGCAGGTGTCATCGGGTTTACCCGGCACCTGGCCCAGCTGGTCCAGGGCCGCGGTATCACCGTCAACGCCATCGCGCCCGGCTTCATCGAGACGCGCATGACCGCGGCCATCCCCCTGGTGGTGCGCGAAGCCGGACGGCGTTTGTCAGCGCTCGGACAAGGTGGACAACCCGAAGACGTCGCGGAAGCGATAACCTTCCTCGCGCAGCCAGGGGCGGCCGGCATCACCGGCCAGGTGCTGCGGGTTTGCGGTGGGGCGCTGATCGGCGCCTAGTCGGAGGAACGTCATGTCGAACAAGCAAGATCGAGCAGTGATCGTCGGCGGTCTGCGCACGCCGTTCGCCAAGGCGTTCGGTGAGCTGATGGAGCTCGACACCATCGCGCTCGGCGTGGCCGCGACCGGCGCGCTGTTGCGCAAGTTGAGCCTCGATCACAAGCAGATCGACGGCGTGGTGTGGAGCGGCGTGGTCTTGCCTCCGCTGTCGGTGAACATCGGACGCGAGATCGTGCTCGATCTGGGCTTGCCCACGTCGATCGAAGCGACGACCGTCACGCGCGCTTGCACCTCGAGCCTGGCTGCGATCACGATCGCAGCCTCGGCGATCGAGCGCGGCGACGCCGACGTGATGATCGCCGGCGGCTCCGACTCGACCAGCAACGCCCCGATCGCGTTCCCGACCAAGGTCACGCGCACGCTGGCGCCGCTCGCGCTCTCGGGCAAGGCCACACCGCACGACGTCCTGGGCGCGCTGTCGCAGCTGATTCCACTCTCCGAGGTGCTACCTCGCCAGCCGCGGGTCGCCGAACGTACCACCGGTGAAGTGATGGGCGAGTCGGCGGAGCGCATGGCCCAGCGCAACGAGATCAGCCGGCAGCACCAGGACGAGTTCGCGCTGCGCTCGCACAAGCGCGCGGCCCGCGCGATCGCGACCGGGCGTTTCGACGACGAGACCACGAAGGTTCAAACGCCACACGGCTTCGTGCACGTCGATACCCTGGTGCGCGCCGATACCAGTATCGAGAAGCTGGCCAAGCTGAAGCCCGTGTTCGCCAAGAACGGGACGATCACCGCGGGCAGCTCGAGCGCATTGACCGACGGCGCAGCTGCAGTCGTCTTGATGCGCGAGAGCAAGGCGCGCGCGCTCGGCTACACGCCGCTGGCCGCGTTTCGATCGTGGTCCTACGTCGCCGTGGACCCGGCCGATCAACTGCTACTCGGGCCTGCGATCGCGGTGCCGAAGGCGCTCGATCGCGCGGGTCTGCGCCTCGCCGACATCGACCTCGTCGACATGCACGAGGCGTTCGCCGCGCAGGTGTTGAGTGTGCTCAAGATGCTCGGCAGCCGCGCGTTCGCGCGCGAACGCCTGGGTCGCGACGCGGCGATCGGCGACATCGATCCCGAGCGACTCAACGTGTACGGCGGCTCGATCGCGATCGGCCACCCGTTCGCGGCCACGGGTGCACGCATCGTGACGACGATGGCGAATGAGCTGCACCGCACGGACAAACGCACGGCGTTGATCGGCATCTGCGCTGCCGGTGGACTTGGCGCAGCTGCCGTGCTCGAGAAGATCTAGATCAGTTGATCTTCAGGCGACGGATCGGGTGATCCCAGTCGTCGAGATCATCGTAGGCCGGTTCTTCTTCACGTTCCCCGTTCCAATCGCCGTCCTCGTCCCCACCCTCTTCATCATCGCTCTCGGCTTCTTCCGCCGCTTCGTCGGTCTCTTTGTCCCACAACGACTCGGGATCGAGCTCGTGACGTTCGCGGCGTTTGCGCGGCGGGGGCGGGACACTGCCCGGTTCTTCACGCGGCGCCGCCGCTTCGCGTCGTTTGCGCCCTCGTTCGCTCGTGTCCATGGCCTACGTCCTTTCAGTATGCCTGCACGTATCCGGCAACACGAAGAATGCGTAAACGCCTCGTAAACTGCAACGAGGAAGCCAATGTAACGCGCGTGCGCGTAGGCCCCTACATTAGCGCCGCTCGAACTCGCGCACAAACTCACGATGCACGGAGAGTGGCGTCGCCTCAGTTGCTACGGCGTTTTCATCGGCGAGTACGCGCGCGCGATAACCGCTGACGATTTGGATCACGCAGACCTCGTCCCCCTCGAGCGTGAAGTGGACGCGAAAGTCCTTCGCGCCGAGCGAGAAGCGCTGCGGGTCCGGAAGGCTCGCGCCTGATGGGCGCGAGCCTTCCGATGATAATCGATCGCCGGCGCTGCGCGGCGGCTCCAGCGCGCGGATCCGCCGGTAGGGGTGCGGCGTGGGCCCGAGGGCGAGCGTTTCGTCCGCGATCGCGCGCAGATCCACGGCGGCCCTGCCCTGCAGCCAGGCAAGCTGGCGCTCAGCCAGCTCGGAATAACGCACGCGGTAGCGCGGCCGCGGGTCCTCGCCTTCGGGCTGCTCGAGCCAGCCGCTGTTAGCGGCAGGCACGGCGTCGGTGTAGGCGACGTACGGCTTGATGTCGAACAGCGGTGTCCCATCGAGCATGTCCACGTCGAGTACGTGGAGCACCGATTGCTCGATGCGCTCGAGCCGCAAAACGCTCAAGCCGAGTGGGTTCGGCCGGTGTGGCGAACGGGTGGCGAACAGCCCGCGTTTGATCTGCGAGCGCGGCGGTAACACCTTGGGATGCCAGGTGGAATTCTGGTGGAACCAGAAGATCACCCAGATGTGCGACCAGCTGGCCAGGTCCTCCAGCGCGTGCACGTACTCGTCGCCGGCCACCAACTCGATGCGGCCGCGCACATCGCGCGCCGCGGCCGGTTGCCGCGGCGCGCTGTGCTTCTCGTTCCAGGGGGTCCGGATCACTCCGATCGGCTTCAACTCCAGTGGCATCGCCGGCTTGTAGCCGATCAGGGCGTGGGGTTGCAGGCCTGCTGCGTGCAGAACATGCCGGGCTTCGTGCACACGCCGCAGCTCGCGTTGCAGCAGACGTAGCCCTCCGAGCAGGTGTTCGAGCCGCAGGCTTCGGTCCCGTCCGAGATACAGACCCCGGCGCCGTCGATGACTTCGCAGGTCGTGCCGGTGGGACACAGGGTGGCCGCGCACGGGTTCATCTCCGGCACGCAGCCGCAGACGCTGGGCGAGCTGTCCCAGACCGAGCCGCTCGCGCACAGGCCGAGCGCGTTGCACTCGCAGTAGCCACCGCAGTCCGCGCCACCGTTCTCGGGGTCGCACTCGTCGTCCGGATTGTCGACGCACATGCCCGCGCCCGGGCACGGGAAGCCGGCGATCCCTCCACAGAAGGGAACGTTCGGGTCAGGCACACACGCACACACGTCCGGCGCCGAGTCGAAGATGTGGCCGCGCACGCAGAGCTGGTTCTCGACGCAGCGACAGATGCCGCCGCAGTCCGCGCCGCCGTTGTCTGGATCGCACTCGTCGTCGGGGTTGTCTTCGCACTGGCCCGAGCCCGGACAGGGGATGCCGGCGATGCCACCGCAGAGCACCGGCGGCGGTTGGTCGGGCACGCACTGGGCGAGCTCGGGACACGGCGCGCGGATGCACCAGACCGGTGCGACCTCACAGTGCTGACCGTCGGGACACTCGATGTCCTCGCAGGTCCGGGGCACATCGCAATCGCGCACGGTGTCATCGGTCGCGAAGCTCACGCGGGAGAAGCCGCGCGGGCGCTTCAGCGTCGCCAGCGCGTATGGGTGCGTGAGGCTCTCGGTCACCAGACAGTTCGGGCCCGGCGACTCGAGCCGCGTGGTCACGTACAACGTGCCGTGCGCGACCTCGATGCTCTGGATCGAGGCGACATAGCCGCCGGTCGGCTTCACGCCCGCGTCGTACAACACGACGATCTGGTTGCCGCGAAAGCTCACGCCAGCGGGAGGCGCATGACCGAGGATGCGCTCGTATTGTCGTGCCGAGTTGATCAGCCGCCGGACCTCGCCGGCGCCCGAGCCCACGCCCTGCGGATCGGTGAACTCGCTGAATGGGACCGGACGCGGCGCGCGCAACCCGGCTTGATCGGCTTCCACCGAATCGTCACTCACGGGTGCAGCACAACCCGCGAGCGTCAGCACCCCCAAGACGAACGTCCAACTACGTCGATGCATAGTCATCGTGTCCCTCCCGTCCCACGTTGGATACGCGGGTGTCGCTCTGTTCAAATCAAGTAAGCGCGGCGCTGCAGAAGATAGCCTGCAGCCTACGGCTGCGTCAGGAGACGCGCTGCAGAACTTGATAGCCCTCGTCGCATTCGATCGGCGCGCTGAGCTGGCCAACTTGCAGGGCGCGCGAGGCGTCCGCGAATACCGGCTCGGCCAGCCGTGCGGCCAGGTCTTCCGTCTCGAGTAGGCTATCCGCGAAGCGCAGCGCGATGTCGGCGAAGTCCGAGCCCGGCATCTGCGCGCGCACGACCAGCTTGCAGGCGCGCTCGAACGCCTGTTCGCGCGTACGGCGCAGATCGGCACGAGCGTTGCGCGCGCCGCGATAGCGGATCAGGAACGCGCGCACCACGCGCTTCTCGTCGGCCTCGAATCCCATGCCGGCGCGCGTGGTGTCGAGCTCGACCACGCGGCGACGTTCGACGGCGCTCTTGCCGTCGATATAGGCCCAGTGCAGGCGGTCCTCGGTGATCTCGCCGCCCAGCGCGCGACCGTTGATCAGCACGGTCGGGCTCTCGGCCACGCCCACCGACTCGGCCTCCTCGCGGCATGCGCTCAGGTTGCGCCGGTGCGCGTTCGAACGCAGCGCGCGCCGCAGGCCGTGCATCTCACAACCGGCTTCGGACGCCATCTGGTTCAGCAGGTCCGGCGTGATCTTGCGCGTCGATGCCACGATGCGATCGAAGAACTCCCAAAACACCTCGGAGCCCTGACGCTCGAAGATGGCGCGCGCGGTCTCGGCCACCAGCCGGGCCTGATCGCGCTCCTTGTCCCAGTACGGTCGCCAGATGATGGCGATGTCATCGGGGTGCTCGTGACGCAACGCCATCACGCGCTGGCACGCGCGGCGGCTGATCGTGCACGAGAGATCCGTGTACAGGTCGAGCTTGACCGCGGCAGTCTTTGGACCGCGCACCGGGTGCTCGATGATCTGCGGCCGCTTGGACTTCTGGATCGCGGCCGTCGCGTTGACGTTGGCCGCGGAGTTGGCGTCTGCAAGCTCCTTGAGCGAGCGCATACGCGTCGACGCCGAGTACAACAGGCCGCCGCCGATGGCTGCGCAGAGCAAGGCCGCGCCCGGCGCTGCCAGACCCGCCAGCGGCAAGGCCACCGCCGAGATCCCGCACACGACGCCCGAAGCCGCCAGCATCTGGGCCGCGCCCGTGATGCTGCGCGTGCGCAGGCTCGGACGAACCACCGAGCTGTTGCCCGTGTCTTCGGTGACCGGCGCACGCACCGCTCGGATGCTCGGCCGCGCGGCCGGCAGAGAATTCGGCCGCAACAGGTCGCGCAGCTCGGTCAGCAGCATGCGCGCGTCCTGCGGGCGCGAGGCGGCGTCCTTGGACAGACAGCGATCGATCAGCCGCGCGATGCTGGGATCGACTCCGGGCACGACCGCGTCGAGCGGTACGTGCGGGCACGTGCAGGCCTGGATGATCACGGCGTGGCTGGTCTCGCCGACGAACGGCACCTCGCCGCGGATGGCCTCGTACATCATCACGCCCATCGACCACGAGTCGGAGGCGGGCCCGGCGTCGCGCGCGCTCGTGGCTTGCTCCGGGCTCATGTAGTGCGGCGTGCCCATCGCCGTGCCGGCCCGAGTCAAACGCTGATCGGACTGCTGAGCGACGATACCAAAGTCGAGCAGCTTCACGCGCGCCGGAGCGTTGCCCTCGAGCACGAAGATGTTCTCGGGCTTGAGATCGCGGTGCACGAAGCCGCGCTCGTGGGCGACCACCAGCGGTTCGAGCGCAGCCACCAGGTGATTCAGCACGTCCTGCGGCGTGGCACTCGGGTCGTCCATGATGCCGCGCAGGGTTCGACCCTCGAGCAACTCCATGGCGATGAAGCAGCAGCCGGTCACCATGTCGGTGTCGGCGTCGAACACGTCGACGATGCCCGGATGGTTTAGCTGCGCCGATACGCTCGCCTCGAGCTTGAAGCGAGCCAGCGCGTCCGGCGTGGCGTTCTCGATCACCTTCACGGCGGCGCGCCGGCCGGTCTGCAGGTGTTTGCCTACATAGAGGGTGCCCATGCCGCCTGTCGCAAGCGGCGCGAGCAGCTCCCAGCGCCCACCGAGAATACGCGGAGGCACCGGTCCATCGTTCTCGCTCACCAAGGCCACGGTCACATCGCTGCTACGGCTGACGACGCCTCCGACTTAAGCCGCCGTCAGCCGCCGTCCAGGTAGGAGCGCCGCCCACAGCTGCACAAGCCCCGACTCAAGCATGGGCAGCGAGCGAGCGATTCATCTAAGGACATGGCCATTCCGGCGCGCCGACAGAACAGCCTGCCCACGCCGGCCTCGATGCTTGCCATCCAGATCGTGCAGGCGGCCGTACGACCCAACATCACGGTCACCGAGCTCGTCACCTTGTGTCAGAGCGACCCGGCGCTGGTCGGACGGCTCGTGAGTTACGTCAACAGCGCGGGCTTCGGCCTGAACCGTACGGTGGCCAGCGTCGCGCACGCGGTCTCACTGCTCGGCATTCGAGGCACGCGCAACCTGGCGCTCGCCACCTGCGTGACCGACATGACGCCGATGGGCCCCGAAGGCGACCTGTTGCTGACGGTGTGCCTGCGCCGCGGTGTGGCGGCCAAGCTGCTCGCCGAAAAACTCGGGCGCCCGAACACGGACGACTACTTCACCCTCGGCATCCTGCTCGAGGTCGGCTTGCTGGTGAAAGCACGCGCCGACCTGCGCGGGGCCGCGGAGCTCGCGCGCGCGCCGGCGGCCACGCGCGTCACGATCGAGAAGGCCGCGGGCCAGGAAGATCACGCCAAGCTCGCGTCGCGGCTGGCGCGAGCTTGGGTCTTCGATCCAGAGCTGACCGCCGCGCTGGAGCACCACCACGACAAGACGCCGGCGCGCACGCAGTACGGCATCGCGGCCTGGCTCACCGAGCACCTCGCGGGCGTTTTCGAGAGCAACGACGTCGTGCAGAGCCGGCTCGCGGCGGTCGAAGCCGGAGCCAGCGTGGATGTGCCCGCGAGCGACATCGACGCGCTGCTCAAGCGCGTCCCCGAAGCCCTGAAGGAAGCCGGAGCCTTCTTCCAGCGCGACGTCGGCCAGCAGGTCGACATCGACTCGCTGCTGCGCGACGCCAACGGTGCGATCAGCGAGCTCAACCGCAATTACACCGACGTCATCCAGCGGCTCGAAGCCGTGCTGAAAGAAAAAGACCGCCTGGTCGCCGAGCTCGAGGTCGTCAGTGAGAAGCTCACGAACCTCGCCCTCACCGACGCCCTCACCGGCCTCGGCAACCGCCGCGCGTTCGAAGACGCGCTCGCGCGAGACATGGCACTGGCGGATCGGCAAGCTGCAGCGATCTCGGTGCTGGTGATCGATCTGGACGACTTGCGCCTGATCAACGAGCGCCATGGCCAAGCGGCAGGCGACGCCGCGCTGCAAGCGGTCGCCGAAGTCCTGGTCCAGGCCACGCGAGTCAGCGATTTGATCGCGCGCATCGGCGGCGACGAATTCGGCCTGATCCTGCCGAACACCAACGTCGAAGGCGCCCAGATCGTCGCCGGCCGCATCAACGCCAACGTCGCAGCGCGCCAGCTCGAAGCGGCAGGCGTGACCTTCCAGATCACCGTCAGCCTGGGCCTGGCGATGACCCGCGGCCCCGGCTGCCGAGGCCGCGAACAAGCGATGTTCGACGCCGCAGCCCAGGCGATGTTGCTGGCCAAGACGGCCGGCAAGAACCGCTTCCAGGTCGGCTCGCTGTAGGCCGGTGCCGTTGGGATAAGACCGCCGCTTCGCTGGCGCCCGCATTGCTAGCATGCTAGCAATCTAGCAACGGGGTTCCGGTGGCTGACGACGTCAAGCAATTCAACGTGTATTTGCCCGGCGAGCTGATTCGCGAGGTCAAACACCATGCGGTCGAGACCGAGCAGTCGCTCTCGGCCATTGTGGCCGCCGCGCTCCGTGCATATCTCGAACAACAGTCACGCAAACGGAGGAAGTCATGAGTACGGATGGAATCGAAGGTTTGCTCGTCGAGACGCACAACTGGGGCAAGACGGTCGCGTTCTGGAAGGGACTCGGCTACCAGCTCGAGTTCGAGACCGACCATCACTCCGGTCGCCTCCGGCACCCGAGCGGCGGGCCGTACATCTTCGTCGCGGAGCGAGCGCCGGACGCGGCCCTGGACGTGCACCCGGTGATCGCGGTGCGCGACCCCGAGAAGTTCGAGCCCCCGAGCGCAGGCACGGTGCTGCACCCATTCGAAAAGCAACACTGGCACGTGCTCGAAATGCGCCTCGCCGACCCGGACGGCCGACACGTCAGCGTACAGGCGCCATTGCCTGGAGCCCGTCACGGCTGAACGGAGTGAAGCAGTGCAGATCCTCCTCGCGGCGTTCAAGAGCATCGCGCGCAGGCCGCTTGCACCGGTGGAAGTGAAGCCCGGCTGGCACCGCTTCGGCGCGATGGAGACGTCTTCGTACGGCAACCTGGTGAGCATGGTGCTGTTGCTCCTCGTGCTCGAGGCACCGGCGGTGCATCTGATCCTCGGCGCGGTGATGGAGGATGGGGCGCTGCGAGGAGTGATCCGCATCCTGCTGCTGTCCTCGAGCGTCTACGTGGCACTCTGGCTCATCGGGGATCTGCGCTTGCTGCGCGAGACCCCGGGTGTAATGCTCGGCGACGGGATGCTGATGGTCGCGCTGGGCCAACGAGTCAACGGCGAGGTCGCGCTGACGAACGTGACCGCGGCGCAACGCCTCCTCGAACCAGCCGACGACACGAGCTCGATTCGAATCACACCGCAACCGCGACCCAACTGCCGGATTCGTTTGAGCTCGGCCGTCTCCATGCGCGGGCTCTTCGGCGCGCCGCTCCGAGGCGAGATGCTCGACGTCTACGTGGACGACCCGGCCGGGTTGGTGGCATCGATCGCCGCTCTGCACCCCCATTGAGCGCGCTGCGACAAGTCAAGGCTCACGCAACCATTGCAGCGCTTCAGATTCATCCAGGAATATGCGTACGGCTTGCCGATCGGCGCTCGGCCGCAGGCGTTTCACCTGCAGGCGCCCGACCTGGGTGGCGACGAGCACGGCCAGGCGTTTGAACCCATCAGACATGCTCGCGACCTCGCGCACTATCGCGGCTTCGAAGTCCGGCTCTGCGCGCCCGCGCGCAGAGCGTATGTCGTGCAGCAGGCAATACTCGCCGCGCGACACGCCGCGCATGCGCTCGACCAACTGACGCGTCGAGCTCTGGAGTACGGCCACGCTCTCGTACTGTTTCGCAGTGCGTTTCTGCCGCACCAGCTTCGTGTCGTCATGGATCTCGAGCTCGATATAGCCGTCGGTCCACGCCTCCATTCTGTAAGGATAGGACACAACTCGACGACTTGCGTCGGGACCCGGTCGGTCCAGCGACGAAAGCGTCGCTCATACTGACGCCTACCTGGGAGAAGCCACTAGCTGCGTTTGTCCAGACGCCGAAAGGCCGACTCTGCAGCCGCGAGCTAACAGCTGTCAAAGCCGAGTGGCGCCGACGGCGGCGGCCGCCCCGGGGCCGGGCATCTAACTACAAGGAGTGCGCTTCCTGCGAGTTTTGCGCCAGATTGTGCCGTGTGTTCTGACGTCATGCGCGCGAGGTCGTGAACTCGCGCAGCTGCACGGCAGTTAGATCTTGGCACGTCGGTTGCTCACTAAAGAGCGCCTGTTGCGTCGATCCCGATGTCGGGACAAGCCGGAGGGCGACTGTTTGCGCGCATTCCGTTTGCCAGATTGGTTGTTTGCCGCGGTCGGTCTACTGGCTGCGTTGGCATGGTACGCGAGCCCGGCTTGGGCCTGCCCAGCTTCGTGCTTCAGGCCGCCGCTGCGGACGTTCGCGGACGGCGTGTCCGTGCCGGGCAACTTCGTCTACTTCAAGGTGCTCGCCGACAACCCGGGTGAGCTCAGCCTGAAGACTGCGGATGGGAGAGAGATTCCCGCGAGCATTCGGATGATCGGGCAGGACCGCGTCTACGCGCCCAACGAGCCCATCCCCGCAGATACGTTGGTCGTGCTGTCTCAGCCCTCCAACACCTGCGATAGAGACGCGCCGAAATCTATCTCCAGGTTCCAGACCCGAGCGGCGCTCGACATTCAGCTTCAAACCGCGCACCTCACAGCCGGCCAATACGGACTGATCTCCCCCGCCTTGGGAGAGTTTTATCCACCGTACGCGGGCCCCATCGCGTTTCAGCGGCTCTCCTATGGTTTCCTCGACGCAGCAGGTGCGGCGCTGCACCTGATCGACGTCGACATGAGCGTCGACGGTCAGCGACTCCCGCCCGGGCTAGTGGGGCAATGGAGCGCGCTCGCGGAGATTCGTGGCGTATGCAAGAACCCGGTTCCCCGCCAGGTCGGTACCTGCCCCAACGTTTTCTTCGGGCCGGGCCGTCACCTGATCACAGTGCAACCCCACATCGTCGGCCAACCCGATCCCCCGCCAGCTGAGCTCGAAATCGACTTCGATCTCGCTTGTGGTCTCGGTCAGCTCGACGCCTCGCCGGCTGCGTGTCCCGACGGGGGCACGCAGGACGTCGCATCTGCCGCAAGCTCGCCCGACCAAGCGCCTGCCGATGCATCGACTTCAATCGCCGATGCATCGACTTCCATCCACGCGCCGAGCGCACCGAGCGCTGCTAGCGGGTGTGCTGCAACAGGTGGGTCCGCGAACGGCGCAGCGTTCTGGCTGGCCTTGCTCACGGCCATAGGTTCTCGGCGCCGCAAAGTCGCCCGTTGAACGCGCCTAGGCCGCATTGCGCCGGCTCACCAGCGCGCGGAGGGCCCGGATGTCGAACGGCTTTTCGATGATCGGGTTCGGGACACTCGCCAGGAAGTCTTTGGCTTGTTGCGTGAACGCTCCGCCCGTCATGAAGACGAAGCGTTCCTGG
>DATEOF010000337.1:0-49618 GCA_035274465.1 Polyangiales bacterium | reverse complement strand
CTCGAGGACCAGGAGCCGCCGTTGGCTGCAGACGCCTTCGAGCCGCCCTCCGACGTCCGCTCGACCCTGCCCAGCTACCGTATGTCGCTCGAGGCTGGCCGCGCGCTCTCCGATTGCGTGTTCAACCGCGAAGAATCACTGGATTTCACCAGCGAGCTCGACGAGCCCTTCGGCCGCTTCGTCGACGCGATGGGCGGGTCCTGGCGCGAGCTGAGCAAGCTGCAAGACTTCGACGTGTGGCTCGGAGTCACGGAGAACCTGCTGCAGGGCTTGCCCGCCGACGGCGGCAAGCGCATCAGTGCCTGGTACGAGGTCGGCTACGAGCTCGCGATCTTGCACAACCTGGCGGGCCAGGGTCTGTTCGACAGCGACGAGCGCCGCGTGGACGCCGAGCGTCAGTGGCGCAAGGCGCTCGAACGCTTCTTGATCCGCGCCGAGAACGCGCGCATTCCGTACGAAGATCTCGGGCGCGTGCTCGCGCTGCTGGAGAACTTGGTCGCACCGCGCACCGAGCGCGACCTGAGCAATATCGGGCGCTCGCTCGACGAGCTGCGCAAGCAGGCCGCCGGGGCCGACAAGCACACCACCGCCGCGTGATGCCGCGTGCCTTGTGCGTCGCCGGCAGGACACATCCGCCGACGACTCTTGGTCGCCGGCGCTGCGCGGCGGCTCCCGCGGCTGCGCAGTGCCAATCGCGTTACGCCTTGGGGGCCGGTCTTTGGTATTTCGTTTGGGACTCCAAACAGGCTTCGCGTTTGGCAGCAGACCTAGTAACACTCGTACGACGGGTGAACGCGTAAGCCATCGGGCGCCGGGACACAAATCAGTTCAGTCCCGCGCACCCGAAGCCACAGGAAGGCCGCATGCTCGCTGGGTTTAGGATCGTTCTCGCCGCCGTCACGTACCGCCTCAAGAATCTGGAAATGCTCAACCTGGCCGGAGGCGTGTCGATCGCCCTGGCCCTCAAGCTCGAGCCGGTCGACGTCGTCGTACGCACGTTCTTCGCGTTCGTGTTGAACGCGCTGGTCTACCTGAACAACGACTACGTCGACATCGAGATCGACCTGCGCTCTGCGGACAAGGACAACAGCAAGACGCGCTACCTCGCGGAGAACAAGCGGGCAGCGCTGGGCGCGCAACTGGCGCTGGTCGGACTGCTCGCGATCATTGCCGTCGTCTACAATATCGGCTTGCTCGTGCCGCTGATCGTGGGCGGAGGCATCTGCTGGTGGTACTCGGCCAAGCTCAAGCACATGCCGTACATGGACATCTTTGCGATGTTCATCTGGGGCGTGGCCATGCCGCTGTGGGCGGCTGTCGGCGACACCTTGGGCATCGTGATGGCCCTGCAGCTCGGCATGTACTCGGCGGTGTTCGAGACGATCCAGGTCATGCGCGACGCGGACGAAGACGCCGAAGAGGGCGTGCGCACGACGGGCGTCGTGCTCGGCAAGCGCCGCTCGCTGATCCTGGCCCGGGTGTTGATGGTGGCGACTACGGCATTTGCTCTGCTGTTCATGCATCCGGCGGCCGCCGCCGTGAGCGCCATCGCCCTGTTCATTCCGTTCATCGAGAGCAACATCGAGAAGTACTGGACGCGGGTGAAGCTCGTGTATGGTGTCTCATGGTTGGTGATCTGCGCCGTGGTGTTCCTGTCTGGCGAAGGCTCGGGCCTGCTGGCCTCGATCCGTTCCCACGCCGCCGGACACACCCCCTGAGCCGCTTCGCGTCATGGAGATCGCGTCGATAGTTCCCGAGCGCGTGATTACGCGCGTGCTGCGCTGGTTCGAGCACCCGCGGCTCGCCGCGCATCTTGCGCTGATCGCGGTGCTGCTGTCGTCGAGCTGCCTGTTCACCGGCTTCTACCTCGACGACTACATCGGACGTTACGTCTACTCGGACCTGCCCGGGGCCAAACACCTGTACCAGCTGCTGGCGGGTGGCTACGGCATCGCCACGGGCAATCCGGCCGAGAACTTGTGGCAGGTGGAGCAAGGCTGGGCGCCGTGGTGGATCTACGACCAGCTGTTGATTCGACTGTTTCGGCCCTTCGGCGAGCTGTCACATCACCTCGACGCCTGGCTCTGGCCCAAATCTGCCGTATTGCAGCACCTCCACAGCCTGCTCTGGGTGGCGCTGTTGGTCTGGGCGGCCACCCGCATGTACCGCGTGGCGCACGGCGGAGTGATCGGCGGCATCGCGGCGACCCTGTTTGCGTTCGACCACACGCACGGCTTCGTGGTCGGGTACATCTGCAACCGGCACGCGCTGATCACCGCGTTCCTAGGCGTCCTGGCGCTGGGCGAGTACCTGCGCTCGCGCTCCGAGCCGAGCCTGCGGCGCAGCGCGGTGGCCGTGGCGCTGTACGCGCTGGCGATGGTGTCCGGCGAGTCGACGATCGCCATCGGCGGCTACGTGTTCGCGCACCTGGTGTTCGTCGAGACCGGCAGCTGGTGGCGGCGAGCCATGGCCTTCGCGCCGTATGCGGTGATCACCGTCGGCTTTCGCGCCGCCTACAGCCTGGCTGGGTATGGCGCCAGCGGTTCGGGCATGTACGTCGATCCCGTGCGGCAGCCGCTGTCGTTCCTGGGCGTGTTTTTGGAACGCACGCCGGTGCTGATCCTGGGTCAGTTCCTGTTCCCGCCCGCCGAGGCCTACGTCGTCGCCAAGCCGTGGATGGCGCACGTGATCCTGGCGACTGCGTTCGTGATGGTGGTCGTGCTCGTCTTCACGCTCTGGCCGCTGCTGCGCGACAATCGCATGGCGCGCTTCTGGGCCGCTGGCGCGCTGCTCTCGCTGATCCCCGCCGCCAGCACCTATCCGCACAACCGCCAGCTGCTCTTCACGAGCTTCGGCGCGATGGCGCTGATCGCACAACTCTTCCAGCTGCACAGCATCGAGCTCGGCAACAAGGCGCACACGCTGCTGCTCAAGATCTCGCGAGAGTTCGGCGGCGGGTTGTTGTTCGTGCACCTGGTGATCTCGCCCCTGGTCATGCCGATCACCACGCTCCAGGTCCTGCTGGCCAAGGCGCTGCACCACGCGCCCGAGAGCATCGGGGATGAGGTCGCGGGACGCGACGTGGTGTTCGTGACGGCGCCGGACTACTTCGCGGTCAAGCTGGTGCAGCTCGATCGGCGCATCGAGCAGAAGCCCCTGCCGCGGCGCATCCGCGCGCTCGCGTTCGGCTACGAGACGGTCACCGTGCATCGTACGGACGCGCGCACGCTCGAGCTCGACTACGAGGGTGGCATCTTGAGCCTGCCGTTCCTCGAGCTCTACCGCGATCGGCACATTCCGATGCAGGTCGGCCAGCGCATCGAGCTGCAGGGCTTGCGCATCGAAGTCCTCGCGACCACGCCCGACGGCCGGGTCAGCAAGGCGCGCTTCGCGTTCGACACCGACCTCGATGCGCCATCGTTTCGCTTCTACTACTGGCGAGACGGCGGCTTCGTGCCTTTCGTGCCGCCTCCGGTCGGCGGACAGACTGTCATGCCGCGTGCCAGCCTGGCGCTGGGCTTGAGCTGAGGCTCGCCACACGATTCGTAGCTGACCTGACTGGCTGGCCTCGTGCCACTCACTTCGAGGAGCCATGCGTCTGCCGCTGATCGCCGCGCTGTGTCTGCTTGCCGCTTGCAGCGGCGACGAGGCAGGTCTGGCCGGTGAAGGGGGCGGCGGTAAGGCCGCGGCGGCCGGGGCTTCCGCGGGTCGGGCTGCGGCCGGACAAGGCGGCAGCAGCGGCTGGTCGAGCGACCCAGGCCTCGCCGGCACTACGAGCAAGCCCGAAGACAACGGAGCGGACGGCGGCTCCGCCATGCAGACCTGCGCCAAACAAACTGCGCGGGCCACGCGCCAACCCGTCTACCTCGTGTTCGCCTTCGACGTCTCCGGCAGCATGGGCAAAGGTGACAAGCCCTGGCACGACCGCAAACTCAAGTGGGAACCGGTCGTGGCCGCCACCAAGTCCTTCTTCGAAGACGCCAAGTCAGAAGGCTACTCCGCGTCCCTCACCTTCTTCCCGGCCGACGACGATCGCTGCGACAAAGCCAGCTACCTGACCCCCGACGTCCCGATGCAGGCCTTGCCGTCCAAGCAATTCGGCGAAGCACTCGACGCCATCGGTAAAGAGGACTGGCGCGGCGGCACCCCCACGCTCTTCGTCATCCAGGGCGTCTTCGATCAGATCGACAACAGCCAAAAGGCCCACCCGGGTCGCTACGCGCTCGTCTTGGTCACCGACGGCTATCCCCAGGACTGCGACGACGACAGCATCGCAACGGTGGCCGAGTTGGTTAAAACCAGAGCGGCCGACATCCCCACCTACGTCATCGGCGTGACCAACCCTCCGATCAAAGACGCTCCGGACGTCACCACCAACCTGGCAGATATCGCCAAGGCAGGCGGCACGAGCAAAGCCTACTTGATCGATACCGGCAACCCCACACAAACCACTGCCGACCTCAAACGAACGGTCGACGAGATCCGCAGCGCAGCCATCAGCTGCGAGCTGGCGATCCCGCAGGCCCCGGCGGGTCAAACGTTCGACAAGCAGAAGGTCAGTGTGAGGTACACCAGCGGAGGTAGTAAGAGCTCGCTGAAATACGACGCCGATTGCAAGGCCAACACGAGCTGGCATTACGACGATGTGAAGGCTCCGAAGGAGATCGTGCTGTGCCCGGATACCTGCAAGGTGCTGCAGGGGGACGAGAGCGCAGAACTTGCGGTGGACTTCGAGTGCGAGCCAGTGATCTTGCTATAGCCCGTTGGTTAGGTTCGTGGGTGCTTCCCGAACCGCGCGCGGAGTTGCAAAATCTGATTGTCACATCCGACAAAGGGTTGCGCTCCCGAGACTCATGACCCGTTTCCGGGTTGTGCGTTCTCACCAATTACCTATTGAACTCAAGGTTTTCCCAGCTCGACCGATGTTCGTCCGTGCCGGTTCGCGTGCGCGGTGAGGTGGGAGCTAACACACCAGGGGTGGTGGTGAGCGCTGCATGACGTCGCGAGCTTTTACTGCTCAGGCTGCCACGGAGGCGCGGTACCGAGTCGAGCGCAAGCTCGGCGAGGGCGCCACGGGGGCAGTCTTTCTGGTGCGGGACCGTGAGACCGGCGAGCAGTTGGCGCTGAAGAAGCTGTTTCGGATGGACGCCAAGAGCGTGCTGCGTTTGAAGCGCGAGTTCCGCGCGCTGCAGGCGCTCAACCATCCACACATCGTCAAGTTGTACGACATGGGGCAGGCAGAAGACGCCTGGTTCCTCACCATGGAGTATCTCGACGGCATCGATCTCGCGACCTATCTGGATGGCGAGCACCCCGCCGCGCCGGCGAGCATGACACTCACGACGTCGGGCTCGCGCTTGCTACCTGCGTTTCAGCAGCTCGCACGCGGGGTTCACGCGTTGCACGAGACCGGCATGCTGCACCGCGACCTCAAGCCCAGCAATGTGTTGGTGGTCGGCGATCGTGTGGTCATGCTGGACTTTGGTCTGGTTCGCGAGCTGGACGAGTCAGCTGATACGCTGACCGAAGCCCACTCTGCCGCCGGCACGCCCGCCTACATGTCGCCCGAGCAGGCCATGGCGCGGTCGCTGACGGCGGCGAGTGATTGGTACGCGTTCGGCGTGATGCTCTACGAGGCGGTGAGCGGGGTGCTGCCGTTCGATGGGCCGATGATGCAGCTGCTCAAGGCCAAGCTCGACACCGATCCTGTCCCGCTCGCGGAGGTCGTGCCGAACGTCCCGCGCTGGTTGAACGAGCTGTGCATGGCGCTGTTGCGACGCGATCCGCGGCAGCGGCCGACCGGACCCGACGTCCTCGCGCGCCTGGGCTCGAAGCAGCCGGCCGAAGTACGCGCACCGGCCACCACGGACAACGTGCTGCCGACCGAGGCCGAGCAGGGACGCGCCACACACGCGCTGGTCGGCCGCGCAAACGAGCTCGATCAACTGTGGAGCGCACTGTCGCGGGTCGAGAGTGGTAGCAGCGTGGTGCTACACGTCCGTGCTCCCTCCGGCACCGGAAAGTCGGCGTTGATCGAGCACTTCCTCGATCTGGTGGAGCATCCGCGCGCGGGCGCCCGAGGCGAGGCGTTGGTGCTGCGCAGCTGCTGCTACGAGCTCGAGGCCATGCCGTTCAAGGCGCTCGACGGGGTGATGGATGCCCTGACGCGGCACCTCATGCACCTGGACGATCTCGAGGTCGCGCACCTGTTGCCGGTGGACGTGGCCTCGCTCGCCCAGGTGTTTCCGGTGCTGCAGCGCCTGCGCGCCGTCAATCGGCTGATCACGGGTGCGCGGATCCAGCTCGATGCCGTGCAGAGCCGCCTGCGCGCCGAGACCGCGCTGCGCGCACTGCTCGACAACCTGGCGCTACGCGCGCCGCTCGTGATCTGGATCGATGATCTGCAGTGGGGTGACCTGGACAGCGCGCGCATCCTGCGGCGTTGGCTCTCGCAGCTCTCGGCGGCGCCCATCCTGTTCGTGTTCAGCTATCGAAGCGACGAGGTCGGCACCAGCAGCTGCCTCCAGGAGCTGCTGGACGGCGAACAACAGCCGGCCTTCGCCGCGCACGACATCATCGACGTCGTCCCGCTCGAGCCCGAAGACATTCGCGCGCTGTGCGAGGCGCGGCTGGATGCCAGGATGCCGGGGCGGTCCGAGCTGATCGAGCGCGTGGTCCGCGACGCGCACGGCAGTCCGTTCTTCGCGGCTCAGCTGATCGCGCTGGCCGACGCCAAGTTCGCCCGCGGCGATGCGGACCTACACACGCTGTCGCTCGATCTGATGGTCGCCCAGACCAGCGCCATGTTGGCCGACGATGCCAAGCGCGCTCTGGCGGTGCTGGCAGTGGCCGGCCGGCCGATGCCGCCCAAGCTGCTGCTGCAGGCTGCGGCGGTGAAGCGCGGCGGTCGGGCGCTCGTCCACGACTTGCGCGTGCTGAACCTGGTGCGTACGCGCGACGTCGGCGGACAGCGCAAGCTCGAGATCTACCACGATCGCGTGCGCGAGCGCGTCCAGCTCGCGATCACCGTCGAGGAGAACCGCCGCATCCACCAGAGCCTCTTCGACGTGCTTGAACACAGCGGCGAAGCTGAGCCCGACTGGCTGCACACGCTGGCGCTCGGCGCAGAGCAGTCCGAGCCGGCGCTGCACTACGGTCAAGCCGCGGCTGCGCGTGCCGCCGCGAGTCTGGCGTTCGAACGCGCTGCCAGGCTGTACCGCAGCTGTGTGGCGCTGGCTCCGGCCGAACGCGCGGGCGAGATGTGGGGCGAGCTGGCGGCCGCACTCGCTCGCAGCGGCCGCGGCGTGGAGGCTGCCGAGGCTTCGCTCGAAGCGGCCAAGCACGTGCCGGAGAGCGACCGCGCCGCATGGATCCTGCGTGCGACCTCTCACTTCCTGCGTTGCGGCCACTTCAAGCGTGGCGAAGCTCTCGTGCACGACGTGCTCGAGGTGAACTCGATCGACGTACCGACCAGTGACGCCGGCCTGATGGCCGCCATCGTCTGGGAGCGGACGAGGATCAAGCTGCGTGGCACGCGCGATGCGGT
This sequence comes from Polyangiales bacterium, assembly GCA_035274465.1. GTDB lineage: Bacteria > Myxococcota_A > Polyangia > Polyangiales > JAFGIB01 > JADGRF01. The sequence continues at coordinate 42,072 of DATEOF010000337.1, read as the reverse complement.
GCGCGCGACCGGCCATTCGCCCGAACTGCTCGAACGCTGCGACGTGTTCACATCTCTATACCTCAGCACGAACCTGTACGATCCCCTGCGCGCAGCGCTGTTTCAGAGTCGCGCGTTGCGTTGTGCGCTGGAGGCGGGCGAGCCGAAGCGCTTGATCGAAGCCCTCTCCAGGGCTGCCGTCTCCGCGGCCGGTTCAGGTGCCGCGGCAGCTGCGCGTGAGTCTGTCAGCTTGCTCGCTCGGGCCGAAGCGATCCACGCCGGGCTCGCAGAGCCGGACCCCAAGTTGATCTACGCCGCCCGCGCGCTGTGCGCGTTCGCGCTCGCGCAACTGAGCGACGTGCAGGAGCCCGCCGCCGAGGCCGAGCGACTGTATCGCCTGGATTCGCAGAGCGACCCCATCGGCAACTACTTCACCCGCTTACAGGTCGCGTCCGCACGGCTCGGTACGCTCTTGCAAACGGCTCGCTACGCCGAGCTGGCCACGCACCTGCAGGGCATGCTGGACGAGGCGCTCGCCCACGACAATCGCTTGCTACCTCTGCTGCTCACGTACGCGCAGACTCGCTGGGAGCAGGTGATCGGCCGGGGCTCGAGCACTCGCGCCCGGCTGGACCTGCAGCGCAACGAGTTGCCCGAGGGACGCTTTGGCATCCTCCACGTCATGAGCATGAGCGCCCTGCTGTGCAGCGCCAGCTGGACCGGGGACCATGCGTCCGCGCGCGAGCACGCGGACCCGGCCTGGGCGAAGTTCCTGCGCTCGCCGCTGCGCCGCTACGCCGTGATGGCGGTGATGGCGCGATTCGAGCACGCGCGCTTCGTGTTGAACGAGTTCGTGGCGCAGCGCCGGGGCAATCCGTTTCCGCAGGTTCGAGAGGACATTCGCGAGCTCGCCGAGTTCGGGAAGAGCCTGCCGCTCGGGATGCGGGGGCTCAACCGGCATCTCGCTGCACGGGTCGCGCACCTGAACGGCGACCGGGACGAAGCCATCGAGATCTTGCGTGACGCCACGGGTCCAACGGGCTCGGTCGACATGCCGCACCATCGCGCCCGCGACGAGTACGCGCTCGGCATCATGCTCGGTGACGGCGAGGGCGCCGAGCTACGCAGCGCAGCGGAAGCCCGCATGAGCGAGCTCGGCGTGGTCGACGTCGCGGCGGATCTCGACGCCTATTTCCCCGAGTTGGCGGAGCTCCGCTGATGGCCGGCCGGCCTCACATCGCCCAACGCTATCGGGTCATCGAAAGGCTCGGACAGGGTGGCACTGCGGTGGTGTACCGGGTGCACGACGTGAGCCAGGCAAGAGACCTCGCGCTCAAGCAGCTGTCGCAGCCTGCTGCCGGACGCGAGGCCGTGCTGCACGCGCACTTCGAGCGCGAGTACTACGTGCTGGCCCAGCTCGCACACCCGAGCGTGATCCGTGTGGACGACTTCGGGCACGACGTCGACGGCCCCTACTATACGATGGAGCTGCTCGATGCGGGCGACCTCGTCGCGGGCACGCCATACCCGTACGCTCGGGCCTGCCAGCTGTTGATGCAGGTCTGTTCGGCGCTGTCGCTCCTGCACTCGCGCGGCTTCGTGCACCGCGACATCAGCCCGCGCAACGTGCGGATCACGGCCAGCGGAAGCGCGAAGCTGATCGACTTCGGCGCGATGGTCGAGTTCGGCCCCTGCGAGCAGGTCGTGGGAACGCCCGGCTTCGTGGCGCCCGAGGTGGTGCATCGCCTGGAGCTGGACGCACGCACCGATCTGTTCTCGGTGGGCGCGACCTTGTACTACGCGCTGAGCGGTCGCATTCCATTCGCCGGGCGCACGCTCAAGGAGCTCGCGCAGGACTGGGGTGACGAGCCCACGCCGCTGAGCGAGCTCGTGCGGGGTATCCCACGTGGGCTGGATGCGCTGGTGATGTCGATGCTGCGCACGGACCCGGCACGCCGCCCCAGCACGGCCTTCGAGGTCATGCAGCGGTTGGCGGCGAGCACGGGCGCAGCGCTGCCGGAGTCTGACGAGATCGCGCGCGCCGCGCTGACCGCGCCGCTGCTGGTCGGACGCGAGCCGCAACTGCGGCGCTTTCGCCAGGCAGTCCGCCGCGCCATCCAGGGTTCGGGCGCGGGTCTGGTGATTCAAGGGGCATCCGGCCTCGGCCGCACGCGACTGCTCGACGCGTGCGCGATCGATGCCAGGCTCAGCGGCGCGACGCTGCTGCGCGTCGCGGGTCGCGTCGCGGGCGGAGCTGCCTTCGCCGGCGCGCATCAGCTGGGCGTGCAACTGCTCGAGGCGCTGCCCCAGCTCGCGCGCACTTGTGCCGCGGAGTCCGAGTGGACGGCCAAGCTGTTCGCGACGCCGGAAGCGCCGCTGCGCGCGTTCGCCGCGAACGACGACGCCCATCAGCTCCAGACGACTCTGCACGCCTGGCTGCGCAGCGTGTGCCAGCGCCAGGCGCTGGTGATCGCGGTCGACGACGTCGAACAGCTCGACGACGCCTCGCTCGGGCTCCTCGTCGCACTCGCGCACGGCGCGAGCTCGCAGCGCATGCTGGTCGTCGCCACCGCGCCCGAGCCTCTCGACCTGGAAGCGCGCCCCGCGCTCGGCGTCCTGCTCTCGCATTGCACGCGGTTGCCGCTCGCGCCCTGGTCTGCCGCTCAAAACGAGGCGCTCTTCGCCTCGGCATTTTGCGGTGCTCCCAACGTGGCGCTGGTCAGCGATCGAATCCACAAGCTCGCCGCGGGTCAGCCCCGCGAGGCGTTGGCGCTTGCCCGGCACATGTTCGACCGAGCGCTGATCCGCTTCACCGACGGCAACTGGTCTCTGCCCGCCGAGCTGGCCGTCAGCGACTTGCCGGCCAGCGCGCAGGACGCGCTGCGCCAGCAGCTGGACGGCCTGCCCGCCTTGCCGCGCCGGTTGGCGCAGGCTCAAGCGCTGGCGCTGGACGGGCGCTTCCACCGCACCAGCTATCACTTGCTTGCAGCTGACAGCGACGCTGCCGAGGTGGACCAGGCAGTCGCGCTGCTGGTTCGCCTGGGCGTGCTCAGCCACGAGGCCGGAACCTACACGCTCAGCCAGCTGAGTGTGCAGAGTTGCTTGATGGAGCAGCTGACGGCTGCGCAATGGACCGGCTACCACCACGCGCTCGCGGAGCTGTGCGCGCAGCAAGCAGCGCACCCGCTGTGCGAGGTTCATCACCTGCTGAGTGCGGGTGAGCCGCAGCGAGCGCTCGACCGTCTCGCGCCACTGCTCGATGGCAACACGGTGGTCGCGGCGCTGCGACAGGTGTCCGGGCTCGAGCTTCCGGCGATCGTGGAGATCCTCGAGTCCGCGCAGACGCAGGCTCGCGCGCTGTCGCGTAGCCCGCGCGAGATCCACGAGCTCGCGCGCTTGCTGGTCGCGCTCAGCTCTCAGGCCGGCAGTGATCTCTACTATCGACAGGCGCCGGCGTGGCTCGCCCAACTCGAGCTCGACTCGGGCTTGGTCGAGTATCGAGCCACGGACCCGCAGCTCGATCCCGCCAAGCGATTGGAACGAGCGCTCACGCAGTCGGCCGCACGTCAGACGCCCGAGCGCGTCTACCGCATCGACCAGGCGATCCGGCTGCTCGCGCAATTCACGACCACCTCGATCGCGGCGGGCAGTCGAGCGCGAGACACCAAGCTGCTGTTCTCGTTGCCGGACTTGCTGGCTCCATTCGCGGCGCTTGCCCCGGGCCTGTACGCACTCTGGCAAAACACCTACGCGACCCTGGACACGTATTATACCGGGCGTGTCGATCGGGCGCGCTCGCGCTGGGCCGAGGTCTACGAACGACTCGCACCGCTGTCCGAGCGCGACGTACCCCACTTGCAAGAACTGCGCGGCGCGATCGCCTACGGAGTCGCGGCCTGCGACGTGTCGCTGGGAAATCGCAGCGCCGAGGAATGGATCGCGTTGATCGACGACGATCCCTTGCAGCGCGTGTACGCGCAGCACTTGCGGCGCCTGCTTTGCATCTGCGATGGCGACGTCGCGGCGGCCGAGCACCACCGCAAGCAGGCCGAGCTGTGGGCCGCGCAGTCGTTCGGCAAGATGTTCGAGCCACCGATCTGGATCGAGCTGAACATGCAAATGCACGCGGGCGATCTGACGGGCGTCAAACAGGCTGCGGATCGGATCGCGCCGTTGGCGCAGAAATGGCCGGGTTGGAAGGCCTTCGACCACTACGCGCAAGCTTGCTTTCAGTGGCTGCGCGGGGATCTCGGCGCAGCCAAGCTCGCGTTCGAGCACGCGATGGCGACGGCTCGTCCCGAACAGCCGGATGCGTATCCATTGCTCTCCGTGTGGACCATGGCTGCGACCGACTACGTGCACGTGCTGCTGGAGCTCGGCCGGCCCTTCGAGGCTCACGCCTTTGCGCTCACCTTGATCGAACGTTGCAATGCGCTGGGCATCTCTACCAGCGGGAACGTCGTGCGCGCCCTGGCGCTGGCGGAGGGGAAGCTGGGTCAGCATCGCAGTGCGGCCGATCGGCTCGACCGCTCGATCGCCGAGCGTGTGCACATCCGGCCCTCGGTCCTGGCGCTGGACCTCGAGGCGCGCGCGCGGGTTGCGCTGTGGGCGAAGGACGCGAGCAGCGCCAGCCACTTCACGCGTCTCGCGACCGAGGCCTCGACGGTGGGAGGCAGGGCCGGCGTCGTCAAACGCTCGCGTTTGCTCGATGAGGCCGAGCGTTCTGGCGTGAACCTGAGCGTTCCGCTCTCCGACTTCGAGGCCACCGTGCTCCAGAGCCAGCGGCCGAGCCCGGCGACGCTCGTGCCGAGCTACGTGCTCGAGAGCGTCAGCATGCTCCAGGCGCCCGAAGCGCGCGCGGACCGCGTGCTGGCCTTGCTGCTGGCAGCGGCTGGCGCGCAGACGGGTCACCTGTACTACGCCCAGAAGCAACGGCTCGACCGCGTGGCCTCGCTGGCGGTCGCGCCCGATCCCGAGCTGGATCGCTTCGTCGATCGCTATCTACAGCAGTGGCGCGTGCAGTCCGCGATGACCGAGGTGTTCACCGAGGCGGACGACGCAGCTCCGATCACGGCGAGCTGGAGCGATCGAGGCGGGACCCCACACGCGATCATGCTACTGCAGGCCGGGCCGGCGGCTGCGTGCGTCGGACTGGTCGCGTTTTGCGGCGTGCGACCGAGTGCGCTCGGCGCGCCCTGCGGCACGCTGGCGCAGGGTCTGGTGCATCACCTGGTCACGCTGGGCGACCTCGCGATCTAATCTCCTCTGACCCGCTAGCGCACCCGCTCATGCGTGGCCAAGCCCCGCGCGTGCGCTGCCAGAGGCTCGCCGCGTAAGCGTATTCACCGCTTTCGCTGCGGCTCGCGAACAGCCTGTAGCAGTGACCCTTGCCCTCGTTCAAGGGCATGAAGAGGTGGAAGCCCTCGCCCCTAAACTTGCCCGAACTCTTCCAACCCAAGACTTCATCGGCGCCAACCATCTCGCGTTGCGACCACCGCGCTAGTGCGAAAGGGTCGCAAGCGCCGCAAGGGCTGCTGCCACCAGCGGATCGGCGGGCTTCGCGCGGTAGGTCGCGAGCACGGGAAACTCCATGTCCGGGCCGCGCATGCGCCAGATATCCACCGTTCGCCCGACCGGCCCGCGTCGATCCGGCCACGGTACGACCGAGTAGCCCAGCCCTTCGCGCACGAACGAGAGCAGGGCTTCGGTCGACGATGCCGCCAGTGCCTGCGAGACCTGGTCGATCCCGAGCCGGCGCAAGCCTTCGCGTTGCAGGGTGTGCTGCGGTTGGCCTACGGGGAAACCCACGAACGGCAGGTCGCGCAGCGTTTGGGCGGCAGCCCGGATGTTGGCGCCGCTGCGCACGCGTCCGCGTGGCGCGATCAAGAACGGATAGTAGCTGCCGACCCGGCGAGCCTGCAGGCCGCCCGCGATCTCGGGCTGGTACTCGACCAGCAGGTCGCTCTCTCCCGAGAGCAAGCGCCGGCCATCGCCGAGCGAGACTTCCTCGACTTGCACGCGGATGTCCGGCCGTTGCGTACGTAGTCGCGAGAGCCAGGGCGGCAGAAAGTGCTGGATCTCCAGCGCCGCGGCGTCGATGCGCAGCAACCCGCCGTGCTGCCCGCCGGTGATGGAGCGCGCCAGTACCGGCAGCTCGACGAAGAAAGGTCGGCAAAACTCGAACAGCGTGCGGCCCGCCGCCGTCAGCGCCAGCCGGTCCTTGCCCACCCGCTCGAACAACCGAGCGCCTATGTCCGCCTCCAGCTTGCGGACCTGCTGGTATACCGCCGGCGCGGAGATGGGATAGGGAAAGGCGCGCGCCGCGCGTGCGAAGCCACCGGCCTGCGCGGTCCAGTAGAAGCCTTCCAAACGGTGCAGTTGCATCATGATGTAATACTTCATGACGCACTCGAAGAGGAGTCAGTGCCGGTTCGTGGCGCGTTCCAGCGCGCTGCATGCCCGGGTGTTGCCGCGCTGACACAACTCGAGCATCTGGCGCTGCGCGCGGCGCGCCATGACTCGATCGTTCATCGATTGGTCCCAGATCTCGGCGTAGCGGCGTTCCAGGCGCGCCGCCAGCTCGGGCTCGGTGTCGACCAGGTTCACGCGTTCTGCCGGGTCGTGGCTTAGATCGTAGAGCCGCTCGCTGCCGTGCATGAAGTCCTGGATCAGCTTGTACGGGCCCTGCAGGAAGGCGCCCTGTCGCGACCCCACGTAGGGCGAGTAGACGACGATCTCGCGGTCGGCGGTCTCCTCGCGTTGCCAGATCGGCGCGAGGCTCCGGCCGAAGCTGGGAGCGGCGATCCCTGCGCTCCACTCGAGCAGGGTTGGAAACAGATCGATCAAGCTGACGCGAGTGTCGTAGCGCCCGGCGGGAATGTCCGGACCGCGCATGACCAGCAGCACGCGCAGCACGCCCTCGTCGAGCCAGAGCGCGTGGCCAGTGCGACCTGCGTCATCGACCAGCTCGCCGTGGTCGCTGTGCACGACCAGTGCACCGTCGGCGAAGAAGTCGCGCTGCTCGAGGTGATCGACCAGTCGCCCGAACTCGTAGTCGGTCGCCCACACCTCCTGGTGGTACCGGCCGAGCTCGTCGCGCCGCTGCGAGAAGGGCGTGCCCGCGCGGGGCCGGTACTCTGCGTGCGGATCGAGGTGGTGGATCCAGACGAAGAACGGCTTGCCTGCGGCGCTCAGGCGATCGATCTCGGCCAGCGCAAGCTGCGTGACCTGCGGGCCGCTGATGGCGCGATAGGGGTCGGGTTGATCCGTCGCCGCTTCGAGCCGCTGGTTGAAGCCCGAGTACGCCCACGAGCCCTCTTCCTTCCACCAGTGGAGCACCACGATGGAGGTGTCGTAGCCCGCATCGTGCAGGCGCTCCTGAAGGGATGCTTCGCGCCCGAGGTCCTGCGTCACGCTGCTGATGGCGATATTCATCAGCGGCTGGCCCGTGAGCATGCACCGCGTGCTGTCGGTCGTGTACGGCGCGGCGGTGTAAGCGCGCCTGAACGTCGCCGCGCGTTCGGCAAAGCGGCTGAGCTGCGGCATGTGCTGCGGATCGAGCAAGTCGGCGCGCGTGGTGTCGAGCGTGACCAGCACCAGGTTGTGGGGGTGCGCCAGCCGCGCGGCTCCCGGCTCCACGGGTCGGCTGCCGACCGGTGCAGCGAGCGGCAGGTCTCCACCCATGCAGTTGTCGTCGATGCCGTTGCCGGCGATCTCGAGCGCGAACGGCGAGACCTTCGGGTCGAGGTCGTCGCAGTCGGTTCCGGCGAGCCAACCCGAAACGCCGTCGCCGTCGATGTCGACCAGCGAGCTCAGGTGCACGACGAGCCCCGCTGCGCCGGGATACTTGGCCACGAACACCGCGCGCGCACCAGGCAGTGCAGCGAAGCCAGCGAGCAGTGCGAGCATGCCGGCGGCCCAGCCGGCGCCGAGCACCGCCCATAGCGCGCGTGGCAATCGCGGCACGAGGCTGATGAAGCAGATCGCGATCAGCCCCAGGAGCGCTGCATCGGCCCAGTGCTCGCGCCCAGGCAGCGCCAGCGAGAGCGCGGAGCTCGAGCTGGCACGCGCAACGAGGAAGAGGGGTGCGAAGCTCCAGGACGGAAGCTGAGGGCTGCGGTACCTGAAGCGCCAGGCGAGCCAGGTCGCGATGCAAGCCAGGCCCCACGCGCCGTACGCAGCGGCGAGCGTGGCGAGCGCGTCGTGATAGGCGTACCACGAGGGCAGCAGAGCCAGCGCCAGCGCGCGCAACGGCCAGTAGCTCAGCGCCATCACCAGCGCCGCAGCGAGCAAGCAAGCCAGCCCGGCGCGTAGCTCGCTCGAATTTGCGGCATCTTGCGCGCGCCAGACCCACGCGGCGGGCACGAGCGCCACTGCGATCCCAACCCAGAGTGACAGCCCGTAGGCGCCGGCCATGAAGGCCAACGGCCAGAGCTCCAGCGAGCCGGCCTCGATCACCGCGACCACGCCGGACAACAGCCAGGCGAGCAGGCCGGCACCGCCGATCACGCGCCCTGCTGATGCCAATTGTGCGATGCCGCGACGCATGCTGGATGAGCTGGCGATCCAGCATATGCCAGTCGGTCGGCGATCAGAATCGGTACGCGTGTGCGAATCTGCCGCACACTGCAGCTGCATCGCTGTTGTCAAGGGCGACGTTTTACGCCACGCATACGCCGTGATGTCGAATCTCCATGAACTCGCTGCCGTTCTCGGTGCAGGGTTGATCACCGACCGTGAGGTCATCGAAGGTTATCGCCACGACCGTACCGCGTGGGCCAACCCCGGCGAACCGCTGGCTCTGGTCAGGCCTGCGTCGACCGCCGAGGTGCAGGAGATCGCGCGCTGGTCTACCCGCCACCGGGTGCCGTTGGTGCCGCGCGGCGCCGGCAGCGGCATTTCGGGAGGCGCCACGGCGAGCGATGGGGCGCTGATCGTCAGCTTCGAGCGCATGCAGCAGATCGTGGAGGTCGACACCGCGGCGATGCTGGCGCGCGTGCAACCTGGCGTGATGAATGCCGCGCTGAAGCGCGCTGCCCTTGAACACGGGTTGTGGTACCCGCCGGATCCTTCGAGCTACGAGATCTCGTCGATCGGTGGCAACGTCGCGACCAACGCGGGTGGGTTGTGCTGCGTGAAGTACGGCGTGACGGCGGACTACGTGCTCGGTCTCGAGGCGGTGCTCGCGGACGGTACCGTGGTACGCAGCGGCGGCAAGAGTCGCAAGGATGTTGCGGGCTACGATCTCACGCGCTTGTTGGTCGGCTCGGAGGGTACCCTCGCGCTGATCACCGAGGTCACGGTTCGGCTGCGCCGGCGGCCACAGCCGGCTCGCACCCTGGTCGCCACGTTCGACACGCTGGAAGCATCCGGTGAAGCGGTCTCCGCGATCGTGCGCTCGGTGGACGCGTCGTTGCTCGAGATCATGGATCGCGCCGCCCTGCGCGCGGTCGAGCGCCACGCGCGGCTCGAGCTCGACACGGAGGCGGCGGCCATGCTGATCGCACAGAGCGATGCGGCATCCGACGCCGAGCTACAGCACATCGCCGCTGCCTGCAAGGCTGCCGGAGGACATGACATCACGGTGGCCGACAACGAGACCGAGAGCGGCCTCTTGCTCCGTGCCCGCAGGCTCGCCTATCCGGCGGTCGAGAAGCTGGGTAGCGTCCTGGTCGATGACGTCGCGGTGCCCATCTCCAAGCTCGCGCAGATGTTCGCGCGCATCGAGCGCATCGCCGAACAATCGGGCGCGCAGATCGCGACGGTCGCGCACGCCGGCGACGGCAACTTGCACCCGCTGGTCGTGTTCGATCGCAACGACCCGCGCGATGAGGCGCGCGCCCTGGCCGTGTTCGAGCAGCTGATGAGCGAAGCGCTCGCGCTCGGCGGCACCATCACGGGCGAACACGGCGTGGGCACGCTCAAGCGCGCCTACCTGCCCAGCCAGCTCGGCGACGACGCCCTCGCGCTGCAGCGCCGCATCAAGCTGGCGTTCGATCCGCTCGGCTTGCTCAACCCGGGTAAGGTGCTCTGACGCGGTCGCTCGTGAGCATGGCTGCCACGTAGTGCGACACTGACTCTCACGACAAGACATTCGTCAGCCTGAAACTTCGTGTAGCATCTCACTGAATGACGGAGTCTGTGCGCGGTGTTTGGCCGCTCTTGGCTGCAGGGCTGTTCGCGTGCGCGAGCGTATCCCCCGCGCCTGAGCCACGACAGGGCCCGACTTGGTTGCGACTCGAGTCGGAGCACTTCGTTCTCTACACGGATCAGCGCGAGCAGACTGCTCGCGACACGATCCTCTCGTTCGAACGGCTGCTCGCCGCGTACGAGCAACTGGGTTCTCTCCCTGGGGGCGAGCTCACGTTGAAGAAGGACGTGGCCGTGCTGGATCGCATGGCGGAGTACGTCACGTACAGCAACGACCCGCGCGGCTTCCAGCTGCGTGCGGCGGCGTTCGAACCCATGATCGTGATGCCGAACGGCCCCTCCGATCAGTGGGCGATCCTCAAGCACGAGCTCACACACGCGCTCGCGTATCACTCGCTGCCGGATCAGCCAGCGTGGTTTGCAGAAGGTCTGGCCGTCTATTTTCAGACGGCACGCTTCGACGACGATTCGCACCTGGTCGTCGGCGAGGCGCCCGGCGACCTGCGAGAAGTGCTCGAGAGCGCGGGAAGCCAGCCGGCGAGCAAGCTCCTGTCGGCGGAGTCACCCGAGCTTCGCTCACAGTTCTATGCCAGCGCGTGGCTACTCGTGCACTACTTGATGTCGCAGCACCCGGATGGGTTTGCCAGGCTGCGAGATGGCTTCGCGCGAGGCCTGAGCCGCGACGCGGCCTGGGCCGAGGCCTTCCCGGAGCTGTCCGTCGATCAGCTCGATCAGGAGCTCGCCAGCTATCTCGCGAGCGGAGACTTCGCATCTCGTATCCACCCCGTGCAACCATACGCGGGCGCGGCTCCGCGCGTGACTGCGCTGAGCCGTGCCGATCTCCACGCGTTGCGTGGGCGACTGCTCCTGTCTTGCCCGAGCTGCGGCTCGGAACAGTTCATCGACTCCACGGAGAACGTCGAGCAAGCGCTCCGCCGCGACCCGAAGCACCTCGACGCGACGCTGTTGCGCATACCGCGCTTGCCGGCCGAGGAGCGCATGAACGCGACGCACGCGCTCATTCAGGCACATCCGGAAGCGTGGCAGGCATGGACGCTGCTCGCGCTCGCCGAGCAGAGTGAACCGTCGCGCGGCGGCCACTGTTCTCCGCTGACGCGCAAGCGGCTCGCCACGTTCGGCGCCAACTCCGCCTATGCCGAGATGCTCTCCGCCGTGTGCCAGGCAGCCGAAGGCAAGAATCAGGAAGCGGTTGCGACCTCGGAGCAAGCCGCCCGCCGCCAGCCAGCGGACTCGGAGCTCCTGATGATGCAAGCCAGCGTGCTGCTCCAGCTCCACGAGTGCGACGCGCTGCATCAGCTACTACCGCGCCTACGCAGCGCATCACATCCGCAAGTCGCCACAAACCTGATGACGGCGTTCGAAGCCTGCCGCGAGAGCGCGCAGCGGCGCAGCCACGTGCAGTGATCGAGTAGAGCAAAGCCGGTCAGTTCCTTAGCCGAGCCATACATCCAGGCGTTCTGGCCCTCGCGTCGCCTTGTCCGTGACGCGCGGCGCCGGTAGTGCTGTTCGAACGCGGCCATGTTTGCGCGATCTCGAAGTGTTGTCGGCCTCGGAGTGGCGTTCGGCATGTTGTGTGCCGCGTGCCAGGGAGAGGTCGATCCGAAGGCTGCACCGAGTCCGGCGGCCTTCGAATGCAACGCAACAGTCCTGGCCGAGCTCGCAGTGATGCGGCGCCTCACGATGACGCAGTATCGCAACACGGTACGCGATCTGGTGCGCACGTTGCTGGATGACGAGGTGGACAGTGGGCTCGTCGTGGCCGGAGCTGCGCTGGACGACTTGCCTCAGGATCGTCGCGAGCCGGTGCCACAGGACATCCACGGCAGCTTTCGCAGGCTCGATCAAACGCTGCAACAGGTACACGTCGATGGAGCGTTTCGGGTCGGTCGGTCGGTCGCCGATGCGCTGACCGAGCCTCAGCGGATCGGGCGGGTCGTGGGCGACTGTGCGGTGGATTCGGATCCGGCGAATGACGCGCAGTGCTTCGGACATTTCATCGAACGCATCGGGGCGCTGATCCTGCGGAGGCCCGTCGAGCCGGACGATTTCCGCTTCTATCAGGACGTGTACGGATCCAGCCTCGCGAGCTCGCCGGAGGCGTACGCTCGCGTGCTCAACGTGCTGCTGAACGCGCCGCAGTTCCTGTACTTCGTGGAGCATGGGACCCGCGAGGTGAGCGGCCGACCTGACACCTATGAGCTCTCGGCGTACGAGCTGGCCGCGCGCCTGTCCTATCACTTCTGGCAGACCATGCCGGACGCGCAGCTGCGGCAGGCGGCGCGCGACGGCTCGTTGCTCGAGCCGGAGACGTACGCGCGAGAGGTCGAACGCTTGACCTCGGATCCGCGGACGCAGCAGACGATGGCGGAGTTCTTCGGTGACTGGTTGAAGGTCGAGGACCTGGCACCACTCGGCGAGAGTGAGGATCCGGTGTACCTGGCGTTCGCGGAGCCGAGCGCGCCGACGCGGGAGCTTCGACAACACATGATCGATGACGTGTTGTCGATGGTCGCGTACTACACCTGGACCGGGCACGGCGGAATCCCGGAGCTGTTCACGAGCGAGCTCTCGTTCGCGCGGGGCGACGACCTTGCAGCGATCTACGGCGTCAATCCCTGGGATGGTGTGTCCGCGCCTCCCCACCTGCCCCCTGGACAGCGTCCGGGTTTGCTGACGCGATCACTGTTCCTCGCGAACGGCTCGGCCAACACGCGGCCGATCATGAAGGGTGTGTTCATTCGCCGGCGCATCTTGTGCGACGACATCCCGCCGCCACCCGCCGGCGTGAACGCGATCCCACCCGAGCTGCGTCCGGACATGACGACGCGTCAAGTGGTCGAGTCGCTTACCGAACAAACCGGTAGCACGTGCGTGGGCTGTCACGGCGTCCTGATCAATCCGCTCGGCTTTGCCACCGAGGGTTTCGATGCGCTCGGGCGTGCTCGCAGCGACCAGGCGCTGTTCCAGGATGACGGCGCGTCGGCCGGTAGCTTACCGGTGGATACGCGCACCACACCGCGCGTCGTGCCGGGCGATGAGTCACCCTCGGGCGGCCCCGCGGATCTCGCGCGTTTGATGTTGCAGAGTGGGAAGCTCGAAGCCTGCCTCGCGCGCAACTACTTCCGCTTCGCGTACGGGCGCTGGGAGAACGTGGCGAGCGACGGCTGCGTGCTGGAGCGCCTGCGCGCGCGCCTGGTCGAGACTGGGAGCATCGCCGAGATGTTGAAAGAGGTCGCGCTCACGCCGGAGTTTCGGCAGCGTCGTTTCGAGTGAGGTCGGAGATGGCGAAGCGAAAGACCATCGATGTGACGCGCAGGAAGTTCTTGATCGGAGCCTCGGGCTTCACGCTCGCGCTGCCGGTGCTGCCCTCGCTGCTGACGTCGACGGCGTACGGCGCCGATCCGCAATTCGTGCGCCGGCCCCGCTTGTTCTGGCTCACGACGAAGCACGGCGCCGCGTACGAGAGCAACATGTTCCCCAGCCCGGAGCTGCTGACCCAGGAACGCTCGCTGTTCGCCGACCACGTCGTGCGTGCGGGTCGGCTCAAGGCGACCGTCCAGGCGGGCAGGGCGATCCTGTCCCCGGTGTTGCAAGCCGATGCGCTCGCGCTCTCGGAGCGACGGATCGCGTCCATGAACGTGATCCAGGGGCTCGACATACCGTTCTCCATCGGACATCACACGGGCGGGCACCTCGGCAACTATGCTCGAAACGATGGGCTGGCCGGTGTGAGCCTGGCCTTGCACGACTTGCCGATCCCCACGATCGATCAGCTCCTCGCCTGGTCGCCCGTGTTCTACGACGACTTGAGCGCGATTCGCGAACGCGCGCTGGTGATCGGTGCGGAGGCCATCTCCTGGAACTATTCGAACCCGTCCCTCGCGACCGGAACGATCGAGAACGTTCGCGGTGCGCTGAGCTCGCGCGAGGTGTTCAACCGCATCTTCGTGCCACCGACCGCGCCCGGCCACGAGGCGCGAGTGCCCGTCGTGGATCACGTGCTCGAGAGCTACAAGCGCCTTCGCAACGGCAATCGCAGGCTGTCGGTCGCGGATCGCAAGCGCCTCGACGACCACGTGGACCGCCTGGCCGAGCTGCAGCGCAAGCTGAACACCGGCGTCGCGAGTGGCTGTGCCGGTCTTGCGCCCGACGACGACGCTCAGAACTACCTCGCGAACGACCCGAGCGCCGCCGTGCACGGTGCCAAGCTGTTCAACGAAGTCATCGCGATGGCCTTCCTGTGCGGCTCGAGCCGCATCGGCGTGATCGGGACCGGCCAGGACCAACAGTTCGCCGGCTATGCAGGCGACTGGCACAACGACGTCGCGCACGAGTGGCAGAACGGCGAGAAACAATCGCTGATCCTCGGCGCGTACCAGAACATCTTCGAACACGTGTTCCTGGACATGGTCGCGCGACTGGACGTGGAGGAAGCGCCCGGCATGACGTACCTCGACAACTCCTTGCTCGTTTGGTCTCAGGAGTCAGGCATGTCCACGCACGATGCGCTGTCGCTGCCGATCGTCACCGCGGGCAGTGCCGGCGGCTTCATGCGCACTGGACAGTTCATCGATCTGCGGCGCGTGGGTGATCCGCGATCGAAGCTCGATCCCCAGTGGCACGGCTACTTGCTGTACGCGGGCATGCTCTACAGCCAGTTCCTCGCGACGGTGTTGCGCGCAATGGGGCTGCAACCGGCGGATTTCGAGCGCTGGGGTTACAGGGGATACGGCCGGCCCGCGGTCGACCCGCCGGACTACGGCATCTTGCCCTATGGCAAGCACTACGAGAACACGTCGTCGCGCTACTTCCAGCTCGCGAGCGATCCACTGCCGTTCCTGGTCTCCAGCAGCTGACGGCTGCGAGCGCGGCCAGCGTCGTAAAAATGAACCGCAGTATTGCGGGATTCTGAAAGTTGGGTCCCGAAAACTGACTCATTGCGCGGAATTCGCCTGCTAGTTTCATGGCGTTTCCGGCGATTTCGGTGGTTTCGGAAGGACAAAGCAGCATGCATGGCCAAGGCACCTGGTGGTTGCGCGGCGCGGGCATCTCACTGGTTCTCGCACTCGCGGCCTGCTCTGATTCGGGTAGTGGTGGTGGGAACCAAGCGAGTGCGGGGAGAGGATTCGGCGGCTTCCCGGCACCCGCGACTGGTACGGCCGGCACAGGCATGGCCGCAGCGGGTCAAGTCGGCGCAGGCCCTGCGGGTATGACTGCAGCCACGGGCGGCAGGCCAGGTGGTGGGTCCGCCGGGATGACGGCGTCGACAGGCGGACGGGCCACGGCCGGGATGGGCTCGCCCTCTCCCACGGCCGGAATGGTCGCGACGATGTCCGGTGCGGGCACGGGCGCGATGGCGGGTATGCCCGCGCCTGGCGGTAGTAGTGCAGCTGGTGGCGGCGCTGGCTCCGGTGCAGCCGGCAGCGGCACGCCTACGGTGTCGATGGGCGGCTGCACGCCTCCGCCTCCAGGGGGCAGCGAGCTCGCGAAGGGCCCGTTCCAGACCATGGTGGTCAACAACACCGGTCCGAGCGGCCAATACACGATGTTTCGACCCACGATGCTCGGCATGAACGGCTTCAAGCATCCGCCGGTGTCCTGGGGCAACGGCGTCACCACGACGCCCTCGCTGTACACGGAGTGGTTGAGCCGCACGGCGAGCCACGGGTTCGTGGTCATCGCCAGCAACAGCTCGTCGATCACCGCGGAACAAGTCCGCCAGGGCCTCGAGTGGCTGCTCATGCAGAATGGCTCGGGTGACTTCGCCGGCAAGCTCGCGGTCGATTGCGCGGCGACGATCGGGTATTCGATGGGCGGCGGCGCTGCAGTCGGTGCGGGCGCGCACCCGGCCGTGAAGGCGGTCGTCTCGGTGCACGGACTGCCAGGCGCTTCTGGAGCCGTCAGTGGCCCGCTCTTGCTGACCACGTCGGATGACGACGGCTTCGTGACCAAAGAGGGCTTCGCCATGCCCGGATACAACTCGTCGTCCAAGCAACCGACGATCCTCGCGACGTACATCACGGGCAACGCGGCCAGCTTCAACGGTCACCTCACCCCGCTCGGCGACGGCAAGCAAGACTCCGACCCCACGATCGCCTGGTTGCGTTTCTGGCTGTACGGCGATCAGGGCCAGAAGCCCTGGTTCTTCGGCGCGGACTGCAAGCTATGCGTCAAGCCGTGGGGCGGGATTCAAAAGAAGAACTATCAGTGGGACTAGGGGCGAACGGCGGGAGCGCTGATCCTGCGGATTGGAGCTGAGGTCGTCACTCTGACTTGCGCGCGGCCGTCGAGAGGTAGGCGACCATGGCGTTTCCGGCTTCGCGCTCGTACTCCGGAGTGACCTTGCCGTGGAGCAAGAAGGACGCACGCAGGCACGCGGTACCGATCTCCACGCTAAGGATCGCGACGTTCGGTGGAGCCGGCGGTAGCACGATACCGCGCTGCGCGAACCTGTGTTCCACGAGCATCCCGAGCCGCTGGATCAGGAGTTGCTGCGCCAGGTAGCTCTCGTGCGAGGTGGGGCCGCCGAGGATCAGCATGCACGCCGCGGGGTTCTGGTTGTAGAAACTCGCAGCGAGCTGCGCGAAGGTGTGTGCACCTTGCTGCCAGGGCAGGTTCTCGGCACTCGGTGCGTTCCGCAGCAACGTACTCTCCAGCTCGAGGATGTAGCGCTGGGTCAACTCATTGAAGATTGCGCTCGGGGTGGGGAAGAAGTTGTAGATTGCAGCACGCGCATAGCGCAGCCGGGCGGCGAGGTCGGGAATCGAAAACTCGGCGCTGCCGCGCTCGACCAGGAGCTTTCGCGCTTCGTCGAGAATCCGCTCGAATCGCACGCGGGCCCGCTGTTGCTGGGGCCTGCGCGCGAGGGCCTTGTCTGAAGCTGCGCCATAGACCATCCGGGGGACTCTAGCTGCACGATCCAAATCGGACAAATGTATATGTTCCATCCGATCATTTTCTGCCAAACAAACGCGGAGAAGAGCGTCGATTGACCCCCAAGGCCACCGCTGGTAGCGTCCAAAAACTGACAAAAGTCAGATTTGAGCCGAGCGTCGGCAGCAGGTGCGGGAGGAGCGATGCGAGCGATCGAACGTACTTCACGGCACAGCGCGCTGCTCGCTGTCTCGGTCATGAGCGCCGTGGCGCTGGGTTGCAGCGCGACGCCGACCCCGAACGTCGGCGAATCGGTGGACATGGCCGGGTCGTTTGCAGAGCCGAGAGCCACGCATCCCAACGATGCATCAGGCCCGATCGCAGCGATGGAGAGCGCGCCAAGGGCGGCCGCGAGCACCCCGAGCGCCTCCCGTTCGCCTGCGCCGAGCAGCCCGGCTCCGAGCGCCGGCGGCGAACCGTATCCGCTCCTCGGCAGCGCGCGCGGAGGCCACATCTGGAGCCGGTTCTGCGCGGACCATCCCGACGACGCAGCTCTGCCAGTCGACCCGCGGAGCTTGATTCAGCCGGGTGTCAACGTCGGCAAGGCTGCATCGTACAACGCTTACTGGATCGACTGTCACGACGGGGCGGCTCCCGACGATGCTGCGCCGAAGACGTGCGGTGAATATCGCGCGCGCTTCGAACGCGGCAAGGACATGATGGAGAACGGCAAGCTGTGGTTCTTCGGAGGCAGCAACACCGACTCGTTGATGTCGTTCAGCGCCGACCAGTACAACGCGCTCTGGCTACGCTGGGGCTATTCGAACAGGCCTGCGAATTTCGACGAGCTCGTTGCGCAGCGCTGGGGCATGCCGATCGGCAACAAACGCAACCCCTATCCGCTGCCTGGCGAGGATCCGAACCGTACGAACGGCGGCTCCGGTCAGCTTCCTCTGGCACTCACGCAGCTGCGGGAGCCCGATGGGCACTACACCGGCCGGCTGGGCCTCACGTGCAACTGGTGCCACAGCGGCGCCGTCGGCGACGCTTCGGAGGGTGAAGGTCTCGGTGCGATCTACGGCAATGGCAACTCCCTCGTGGATATCGGCGCGCACTTTGGCGATGCGTTCCCTGGTACGTCGATTGCCGCGAACAAGGTTCGCGGGTCCGGCGACATCCTGCTCTACCCGGCGATCGCCGCGTTCGACGTCGATCGGCTCGCGAGGTACGACACGCTGGCTCTGATCGTGGCGCCCTCCGGTGGTAGCGTCGACTTTCCCGTCTGGTGGAACGTCGGCCATCGCACGCGTCGCTTCCACGACGGCAGCTTCGCCATGGACAACGCGCGACCGGTGATGGGCTTCTTCATGCCGATCTTGAGCCAGGCGCATCTCGCTGACATCGCGTTCGGACGCGATTGGATCGAGAAGTACGATCAAGACGTGCAGCTCTGGCTCGAATCGCTCACGGCGCCCGCCTATCCAGGGCCGATCGATCGAGCCTTGGCAGAGCAGGGCGCAGAGATCTTCCACGACAAAGACCTCTGGTCGTCGAAGCTCGGCAATCCAGCGCCCAGACCAGCCGGCGGCAACGGCTCGTGTGCGACGTGTCACGGGGTGTACTCGCCGCGTTACGTGCACGATTCCAGGTATCTCGATCGTCCTGAGCTCGAGGGGATCGCGGCACACGTCGTCCGGCTGAGTGTCATCGGCACCGATCCGGCGCGCTTGCTTTCGCTGAACGAGGGGCTGCAGCAAAACCTGCAGTGGACCTGGTGGGCCTACGGTACGAACGAGGCGTCGGGCAAATGCTTCGGCGTGATCGAGCCGGCCGGCTATCTCGCGCCGCCGCTGTACGGTGTCTGGGCGACCGCACCCTATTTCCACAACGGATCGGTTCCGAACGTGTGGGAAGTGCTGCAGCCTCGCGACCGCAAGAAGATCTGGCGCCGACTATCCGTCCCTGCTTCAGAGGGCAGCGCCGGTGCAGTCATGGGGTACGACGTGAACCTCGCGCGCGCGTACGATCACGACAAGCTCGGTTGGAAGTACGAAGAGCTGGCATGCGGCTCGCCGTTGCAGCCGGCGCTCGCCTGCACGCCCGAAGCCAGCGAGAACGACTCCGCATCGAGCTTGTGGTTCACCTGGAATCTCGAGGCAGCTCCGGCAGCTCCCGAAGAGCTCGAACTGCGTAAGATCTACAATACGTACCAGTATTCGCAGGGCAACCAGGGACACGAGTTTACGCAGGTGCTGACCGATGCGGAACGTAGGGCGTTGATCGAGTACCTGAAGACGCTGTGATGGAGGCTAGAGCGGCCGCGGTGCACGAGCAGCGGGCGGTCAGCGTTGCCCTCAATCGAGCGAGAGCAGCGTCGTGTTATCGCCGATGCTGGCGAAGTAGCTGCTGATCTCGCTTGCGATCTGGGCCGGATAGCTGAAGCTCCCGCTCTCGGCGACCGCGATGACGGCGAGTCCGGTGATTGCGACGCGACCCGCCTGCTGGTGGCTGAGCAGGACCGGGCGGTAGCGGCGTCCCGTCTCATCGAGCCAGTCGGCCGACGCGCGGCGGTCGACTTCGTTCTCGGTGCTGGTGGTCATTTCTCCATCGACCTGCGATGCGAAGTATTCGCGCGAGCGAGAGACGAGCGCCTCGCTCAGCGCGAGGCCACCGACCTGCGCGGTGCACTCGAGGCCTGCCGGCGTGACGCCGAACATGAACCCGCCCTGCGCGCCGCTCTGGCTCACGAGCAGGATCAGCGCAGCACGCGCGCGCTGCTCGGAGTCGCGGCAGGCGCGCAACGCGACGGCGATCCGCGATGGACTCAGCGAGCTGAACGAATCCGCCGCCAACGCCGCGCGCTCCGCATGGGCGTCGCTGCTACGAGCGGCGTCGAGCAGCCGCTGGTGCTTCGCGCTGAGCGCGGGATTATGCGCGGTGCGATAGATCGCGCCGCACTCGGCTGCGGCGAGCTCGAAACCGGCCTGGTCGCCGAGCGCGAGCGCAATCCGCGCGCGCAGCTCGTGCGCGTAGCCGATGTGCAACCCACTCACCCCCTGCGCTACCAATCCGGCGCAGATGCGCTCGGCCGTGGCCGATGGATGTTCATCCGCAGGCGCTTTGCCGGCGCAGGCGAACGCGCACGCCCGCAGCAGCGAAAGCGCGGCCGGCACCTCCCGGAGCGCAGCCTCAGCGCTCGCCAGGTACGCATCGGCCTTGGCGAGCGCCTCGTCAGAACGTCCGAGCTCGAGCAGGATGCGGAGCTCGCAGGCGGCTGCGCTCGGCCACACCTGATGTTCACCCGGCTTCGCTAGCGCGAGCGCACCTTCGATCTCTGCGAGCGCTTTCCCGTTCGCGCCGCAGCTGCGCTGGAGCTCCGCCGCCGCGGTGCGCGCGACCGGCACCCAACCAGGGTACCGTCTCGCAAGCGGGAGTAGCTCGTCGAGCAGATGCCGCAGCCCCGTGATGTCGTCGGACATCGCATGGGCATCGAGCTCCCAGACGAGATGCGCACCTTCGTAGAATTGGCGACTACCATTCTGGATGCGCAAGTGTTCCATCTGTTTCCTGCAGCCATCGGCGGCCAGCGCATCCGCCTGGAACAACGAATGCAGCAGATGGACGACGACTGCGTTGACCTCGAACGTAGGGTTTTCGGCCAGCGTCGCCGCCCGACCGAGACAGCTCGAAAGCCCGCGAGACGCCTCGATCATGCCAAGCACGTTCGTGACCGTTTGGCGCGTGATCTCCCAGACCGTGGCATCGAGCCCGGCGCGATCGGGCTTCATCAGCAGCGCGAGTAGCTCCTCATAGATGCAGCGCGCGCGCTCGCTGCGTCCGCTGAGTCGCGCACGGAGGCCTTCGCTAGCGAGCGCGAGCACGCGCAACCCCGGTGAGAGTGGCGTGAGCGGACCGAGGTCGGGCAAGACCCGGAGGCCGTCTCGATCCATCGCGCGTGTGAGCATACTGACCGAGCTGCCGGTCGCCCGCGCGAGCTCGCGGATGGCCGACAACACATCGGTCACCCGCTCCGGCTCCGGGGTGTTTTGGTAACGTTCTTGCGCGCGAGCCAGCGCGAGCTTGAGGCGCTCACCGGGCGGCGCATCTCCGAGCTCGGCGTAGTCGGCGAGGCCACTGTCGCAGCGTAGCTGCTCGAGCAGCATCGCGGAGTGAGTGAGGTCGTGGATGTCGTAGATCGCGCATAACCCAACCAGACGGCTGAGCAGCAGGTGTTTGTGCCGTCGGGGGCGCGCGAGCTCGTCGCAGGCGCGGATCGCGCGAACGTAGGTCTCGAACCAATCCGGCGCCGGCGTGCGAAAGATCGCGATGCGACCCCGGACAGTATCCTGCGTCGACGCGAGCTTGAGCGCCGCTTCGGCGTACGCCACGAGCATGTCCAGCGCGCGCGCAATCTCGCCGCCCTGCAGCCATTGGCTGCCGGCCCGAAAGTCGTCGCCTCGGCGCTGGAACACCATGCCGAGCCGCTGGTGCAGCACGAACTCACGGTCCACCGGCAACGTCTCGCGAAGGATCGAGGTCCAGCTCGAATGCGCGAGCCCGACTGCGTCGTTCGTGCGCCGCACGAGGCCCGCCTGCCGCAGCGCTTCGAGCTCGCCGAACAGCACGGCCGGGTCGGGCGCGCCGCACAGCAGGGCGCACTCCGCCGGCGCGAAGGTCTGATCGGGACACAGCGCGAGCGACCAAGCGAGCTCGCGCGCCGATTCGTGAAGCACCGAAAGACGGGTCTTCAATGCCAGCGCCATGCTGCTCGGAAGAGGGAGCCCCTCGAGCTCCACCGTGAGCGACCAGCTTCCGTTGGTGAAGCGGAATGCACCGCTATCGAGCAGGTGTTTCGCTAGGTCCATCAAGTCGCGTGGATTGCCGGCCGACAGGGCGTGCAGACGATGGGTGAGCAGCGACAGCTTCGGCAGCTCGCCAAACAACGATCGCAAGAGCCGTTCGCTATCGGGTTCGATGAGGTTCGCGAGGGGAATCCGCGTCGAGTGCTCTCGCAGCAACTTGAGCGCGCCCGCAGCGCCCGTGCTTGCGTCGAGCTCCACGCTGACGAGCAGGCCGAGCCCTTCATCGTCGAGCTCCGCCGCCAGCATCGCGAACAGTGAGGCCGACGCCTCGTCGATGCGGTCGAAGTCGTCGATCGCGATCACGAGCGGCCGCACTCGCGCGAAGGTGCGCAGCCACGCGCCGAGCGCCGCCGATAGCTGCGGTCGCGACGCGTGCTCGCCAGCGTCGTCCGGCGGCGTTGCTGGCCGCGGCGAGAGCTCCGGCAGGAGCCCTCCGAGGATGGCGATATGAGGCTGCGCAGCACCGCGTGCGAGCTCCGGAGCCAGCTCGAGCAACTGGCGAGCGAGCGCAGCGGCTACGCTGAAGTCGCCGGGCCGCGCGTCCTCCGCATCCGCGCGCACGGAGGCGAGCCCAAGCAGTGCGGCATCCAGCACGACCCTATCCAGATAGCGCGATCGGCCGGCACCGGCCGGGCCTTCCACCAACACGCTGCGGCCACTACCGGCTGCGACGCGTTTCAGCCGGCGCGAAGCTCGGGCGAGCTCGGCATCGCGGCCGACGAGCGGCGGCGTGGCGAGGTACGCCTGAGCGAACTGCGACTCTTCCCCGGACGAAGTGCCATCGATCGCAGCCAAGCGCTGCACCACCTCGGCGGCGCTGGCGGGGCGGGCGTCCGGCTCGAGCCGCATCAGTTCGAGCACGAGCGTGTCGAGCGCCGGCGGCACATCCTTCACGAAAGCAGAAGGCGGCGGAAATCCGTGCGCCCAGCTCGCGTGGAGCGCGGCGAAGTTGGGCGCGGCGTACGCGTGCCGACCGACGAGCATGTAGTAGAGCGTTGCGCCGAGCGCGTACAGATCGGTGCGTCCGTCGAGCGATTGCAGATGCACGCTCTCCGGTGCGCAACACGGTGGCGTACCGACCAGCAACTTGCTCGGCCCCATCGGCGCCAGCGCGCCGAAGTCGATCAGCTTCGCGTTTCCCGCGCCCGTGCGGCGGACATTGCGCGGGCTGATGTCGCGGTGGACGAATCGGCGCGAGTGCAAGAGCGACAGTGCGGAGCATACATCGCGTGCGACTGCGCAGGCGGCTTGCCACGGGAGCGGCGCGAGCTCCGAGAGATCGCCGCCATCCAGCAGCTCCATCGTGTAGTAGGCGCCGCTCGGATCGAGCCCGAAGTCGTAAACCTCGACGATGCGCGGGTGTGCCAGCTGGGCCAGCGTGTGAAACTCGAGCTCGAACAGGTCAGCGTTGCGCGCGTGCTTCGTCGACTCGGCGTGCGTCCGGAGCTGTTTCAGCGCTACGCGTCGATCGCGCATCCGATCGAGCGCCTCGTACACGACGGCCATCCCGCCGCGACCGAGCGCGCGGTGCAGAACGTAGCGCCCGCCAGCGATCGACCGCTCCGCTCCAGTCGGTACTTCGAGTACCGGCGCCGGGTGCGACCGTGAAACCACACGCATAGCTTAAGAGCGCAGGGCCCTGCGCAGAAGGTCCGCCGAGGCGCGCGAAGCTCGCGCAGCCCCCGAGTCGGTGGGTCCACCTGCCACCTCCGCGCTGCTCATGCGTTCGTGTCAGCGCAGGAAGGTGAGCAACCCCCGGGCGAAACGGTCGCGCACTGCGCGCACGGTCGTGGGCTGGCTGCACGAGCTCGATCCGATGGACATGCACGCCTGGTTCGAGGCTTTCGTCGGCGGGCGCTGGTACACCTTCGACGCCACGCAGGCCGAGCCGCGCGGAGGCAGAGTGGCCGTGGCGTACGGCCGGGATGCGGCCGATGTGGCGCTCTTCAGCGAGTACGGGCCGGTGAAGCTCAAGAAGATGAATGTGTGGGTGAACGAAGACCGCTCGAAGTGACAACGTGCGACGCGCGGGCTTCTGTAACCGCGGCGCTTGCAGCCCGTGGAGTTACGTTACACGCGCGCGTCGGGGATCAGCATCACACGGCCGAATTGCCTCCGGCTCTCGATGTAAGTGTGCGCTTCGGCAGCCTCTGAGAGCTTGTACGTGCGGTCGATCACCACTTGCAACCTGCCCTCTGCGACTTCACCGATCAGGCGCTGGACGTTTTGGCGCGCGCGTACGCGCTGGGATGGCGCAGCCAACTCGGCCCCCTGGTAGTAGCTGATGAGTGTCTTGTTTTGGCCCATGAGGCCGGTCAGCGATGGCGTGTGGGTGTCGCGACCGGCGGCGCCCATGCTGACGATCCGCCCGCGATAGGCGGCGCACTGCATGCTGAGCTCCAGGTTCTTGCCGCCAACCGAGTCGACAACCAGATCCGGCCCGCCGTTGGTGAGATCCCTGGCTGGCTTGACGAAGCTGCCCGCGGTGTAGTTGATGCCGTGGTCCAAGCCGTACGCCTTGAGACGCTCGAGCTTTTCCTCTGATGATGCCGTCGCGAGCACGAGCGCACCGGCGCGCTTGGCGAGCTGGATGGCGGCCAGGCCGACCCCGCTCGAGCCCGCATGAATGAGCACGGACTCTCCGGCTTTCAAGCGACCAAACTCGAACAAGCAGTCGTCTGCTGTGCCGAATGGGATCGGGATGCACGCCGCGTGCTTGAGGTCGAGGCTGTCGGGGACGGGCCATGCGGAGTTGGCGCGGACCGCGCGTTTGGAAGCATGTGATCCCGTGCCCGCCGACGTGGCGACCCGTTGGCCGACGTGACGATCGGTCACTTCTGCGCCCACCTCGCAGATCACGCCTGCCGCTAGATAGCCGCCCACGTGCGGCGCGCCGTCGGGCTGCACCATGCCGCGCGATCGCGCGAGTACGTCGCCGCCCTCGATGCTGATCGCGTGCACGTCGATGACGACATCGCGCGGACCACAGATCGGGTCTGGCACGTCTTGGTAAACCAATACGCTCGGCGGACCAGCTTTCGAATAGGCGGCTGCTTTCATGGCATCTCCTCAAGCTGGGGCTCAGGGCGTGCACCGCTGAGGAACCAGGCATGGCATGGGCGACGTAGTGCCGTCGCAGGTGCACTTCTCGCACGACCTGGCGCGAAAGCCCAGTTGGGCAAGCCGGGCCGGCAAAACCGTGCAACAGGCGGGGCATCCGCCTGCTCTACCAAGCGGACTCGCAATGTATTATTCCAACACGAGGTCCTCCGCGATGCTCGGTTCTGTCCTCTCTCGGCGATCAGCCGCCGGCATACTGTGCGCGCTGCCCATCTACGCGTGCACGACGTCGCACAGCGATGGCACGACGCACGCCGACGCTGTGCACGACAGCGCGATGCGCCACGGCCCCGAAGCAGGTCGGCGCGGCGGCGGCAGATCAGGGCCGGCCGGTGCCGCTGAGAGCAGCATGGCTAGCCCGGATATCTGCGCGGCCAACTGTTCGAGCCAGTTCGCATCACTGCACGACTTCGAAAACCCTGCCGACCTCTCCGCGATTGTCGGCCGTTGGTTGGTGTGTGCAAAGGGGACGCTCCCGCCGACCGATCAGGCTGGCGTGGAGTTCACGAGCGATGGTCATTTCATCATCCTGCGTCGAGACGACGAGGGCAGGATCGTGCGCGGCACCGGTAATGACGCTCGAGCGATGTACACCTCCGGTGGAGCAAACAACATCGGCGGCTTCCAGCTGCGCTTGAAGTTCGCGCCTTACGCGGCACTCGAGGGTGACATGTCAGACTGTCCAAAGCGACTTCGGTTGCGTGAGATCTTCAGCCAACCGGCGCCGTTTCCTATCGCCGAATACATCTTCGATTCTGGCATCGAGCCGGAAGGCTGCACGTTCCCATCGAACGGCTGCGACTTCTGCGGCAGCGTCACGTGTCCGCCGGGTGCGTCGCTGGACTCGGCGTGCCAATGCTTGCAATCCAACCGCGTCGTGAGGCCGCTCAGCCAAACCTGCGATTTCTGCTGCGGCAAACAATGCGCGGAAGGGCAGTTCTTGAACTATCGTTGCGAGTGTTACTCGCCCCGGTGAGCCCAAGCAGCCTCACAGCCGGGCCCGTCCGCACGTGGGGGTCTTCACAGGCTTTGCACCGCAACGCGCGTTGCGTGACAGAAGCGCTCTGCAAACTCAGCAACCGTTCCGACATTGGCGAATCGGCTTTCACCTCCCGGTGGGACTCGAATGCCGAGTCGAGCTTCGAGGCCGACGAGCAAGAGCGCGAGCATCATCGAGTCGACGCCCAAGTCGCTCACGAGCTGGCTCGCAGGCGAGATGCGCGCTGCGAGCACGGGTGACATCTCGACCAGGACGGCAATGGTTGCTGCGCACGCGGCTTCCTCGGTCATCTCACCACCTGATGCAAGACAGCGAATCCGTGAGACGGGCATCGAGCTCGCGCTTGACGCGGTCGCGCTGAAGCTTACCGCTCGGCGTCTTGGGCAGGCTGCCGCGCGGAGCGGCGGCCACCGCGGAGGGGCCGATCCCCGCGACACGCACGAGACACGCGCGCACGGCGAAGATCGTCGCGTGCAGGTCGCTCGAGGTCGGCTCGTGCGGCTCGAACAACACGGCATAGCGGCCCTCGTCGTCGGACACGACGGCGCACGCACCGGCGCGCACGCCCGGCACCGAGTCCAGCGAGCGCTCGAGCTCCCAGGTGAAGACGTTGCGGCCCGCAAGGCTGAGCTGGTCGTCGCTACGTCCCGTCACGAATAGCTCGCCATCGATCAGCATTCCCAAATCGCGCGTATCGAGCCACTCGTCCGCAGCGCGCTCGCGATGCGGGATGAGCCGCCTCGTGACCGCGGGCCCACGAATCCGAATCGAGCCCTCTTGTCCGCCACACGCCGCTGCGTCGACTTCGACGCAGCCCAGGAGCGGACCGCACGACACGAGCTGCCGCCTTTCGCCCAAACGCTCGACTTCGCGCGTGGTCCAGGCCTGGTCCGGTGCAACGAGCGCGACTGCCAGCGTGGCCTCGGCCAAACCATAGCCGGGGCAGAGCGCGCGCGGATCGAAGCCGGACGGCCCGGCCGCCTCGCAGAACGCGTGCAACGTGCTCGCGACGATCGGCTCAGCACCCACCACGCAGGCGCGCAGGCTGCGGAGATCGAGTGTTTGCGGCCGCATCGCCAGCTGGCGAGCGACGACTTGATACGCAAACGTAGGACCCGTGGTGATCGTCGCCGCCGTCTGCGAGCACAGCTCCATCCAGCCGAGCGGCCGCATCAGGAACAGCTCCGGGGTCATGCACACGTAGTTGCCGGCCGCTCGACCCAAGCGTCCGTCACACGGCAGGCACCACGCGGCGATCAGGCCTCCGATCAGCCCCATATCGTGCGACAGGGGCACCCACTGGCAGACGACGTCGCCTCCGCGAACGTCGAGGCGATCGTGCATCGCGCGCGTGCATTCGAGCACCGCCTCTCCCGAGAGTCGCACGCCCTTGGGCGACCCTGTCGTCCCCGAGCTGAACTGGACCAGCGCGCCCGGCACGGGGTCGATCTGCATTCGATTCGAGCCGGCCGCGCGTTCGACCACGGCCTGAGCGGCCACGATCTCGCCCGGCCAAGACTGCCTGAGCGGCTCACACAACGACGAGAGATCGCGATCGACGACCAGCGTGCGGGCGCCGCACAGCGCGAGTATGCAGCGGATCTGCTCCAAGTAAGCTTCCACGGGTTGCGCCCGACCCGGCAGCGGCAGCGACAGGTAGTCACGGCCCGCAAGCAACGCGCCGACGAAGCATCCGATCACGGCTTCATCCGGAATGAGCAGCCCGGCGACTGGACCTGGTGCCGCGGCCCGCAACGCGCGCGCAGCGCGACGCGCGCTCGCCCACAAGGCGCCGAAGCTCGTTTCTTGGGTGCCCGCGGCGGTCACGAAACGCACGCGGCTGAGGTGTTCCGACGCCTTTGCAAGTGCCTCTATGAGTTGTGCCGCCATAGCTCAAAGTCCGCGAATGCTGTCGATCATTGGACTCGGCTGCCCCAAACCCGGGCACGCGCGCCCGGTGGGGCGGCGTGCTGCCGGGCTGAGATCTCGTGTGTCAGTCGTTGTGCATGTTGTAGTCAATTCTCGAGATGCGGGCAGGATCGCCGGAACTACATGCGTTGTTGCGAGTCTCCCAAACGGTTGACCCGTCGGGTTTGTTGCTTTCAGTCGTGCAGACGTACGAATTTGTGATCGGGGACCACCCTTTCGCTTCGGCTCCGCTGAACTTGAGCGTATGGAAATTGAGGTAACCCACGCCGAGCTCACGCGGGCTGTTTCGCCCGGATACGTACAGGTTGCCGAAGCACGGCGTGTCAGTGCTCCAGCCCATGGTGCCCGAACAGAAGGCGTTGGTGCCATCTCCCGTGCACACGCAGCTGTCTGCCTGAACATAGGCGACGCCTCCTAACAGCAAGGCGGCAGCAGCAGTTAGTTGTAACAGGTTTTTCATTTGCTCTTCTCCGTTGAAGGTCGATGCGGTTCGACCGGCACCAATGCCGGTCGAGCGTCGCCGGCGACGTGCGACGTCGCCGGACCACTCTCTCGGGCGGAGTTCGACTCCGCGTACGCTCCGAGCCACACGATCTCGGGCGGTCGATCGCCGTGGCAGTCGAACCAAGCCAACGCTTGCGGCGCGCCGGCACTGCGCAGCGCGGCGATCGACAGTCGGCCTGGACCGGTGGGGCCATTCTCGCAAAATGCGCGCACGAAGCGGCGTGCGGAGCCGCGCTGCAACTCGAGCGCGGTCTCCGTGTTCGGCACGCTCGCGAGCAGTCGGAGAGCGTTCTGAAGACGCACCCCGCCGGGTCCGAGCCGTGTATGCGGCGCGCATGTTGCCTCGCTGTCGACTCGCAGCTCGAGCTCAGGCGCTGCCGTGATCGGCGCCGTCCAGTCCTGGGGAAACAAGCCCGCGCTGGCTGACAGCCGCTGCGTCGCGGCCTCGACGCTCGACAGTCCGCCCGCCTGGGCGACCATGCCGAACACCGACACGAGGGCCAGCGCAAGCGCGAGCGCTGCGCTCAGGTCGAGCGCAGGCCCATGCGCGAGTGCGCGCGGCTCGGCGAAAGCTCGCCGTGCGATCCAATGCAGATAGGCCGCCAAAAGCATGGCGACGAACAGCACGGAGCCGTGAATACGATGCAGTGAATACGCCGAGCCGAGCGCCGGGATCAGACCAACCAGGGCCGCCGCGCGGCGACGCAGCACGAGGCATGCGGAGAGCCCGGACGCAGACAGAATCGCGACGTGGTCGTGACGTGCAAGCGGTTCGAGCACGCCGGCCTGCAAATACACCACGAACAGCCAGGCACCGAGTACGAAGCGCGGATGCAACGTTCCGCGTGCATGCGACCCCGCTCCCAAAGCAAGCAAGAGCGCGAGCAGCCGCGCGACATGGTCGTCGAGTGTCACGACGGGGTAGAGCGCTTGGTAGGCGACAGCGGACAGCGCGTAGAGCACGAAGCCGCTGGCAGCCGCGGCGATCCCGCGCGCCACGAATACGCTCAAGGCCGCGCACGCGATGAACGCGGCGCGCAGCAACCAGGCGGGCAGCCCGCGGGCCCACGCGGCCGCATCGCTCACGGTGCCGATCTGCGCGGGCCACAACCCCTGCGCACCGATCAGCACTGGAGCCGTGACCGCCTGCTCGACGAAATACGCCGCGAGCATCAACCCGGCTGCGACGCGAAAGACGTCGCCGAGCAGCTCCCGACGCTGTGCCGTACGCAGCACCGATCCGGCCTCACCCGCTTGCTGGATGGCGAAGCTCGTCATCGCTGACTCCACACGAGCGACGCCACCACGAACACCGCAGCCATGCACATGCGCGGTAGCGCGGCATCCACGAACATGCGTGCCCGACCTCGGAGCGGCAGTCGCGCGAAGAGCAGGCTCGACAGGCGCCAGAGGCCGAGCACCACGCCCCCGGCGAGAAACAGCCCGGTGAAGTGCAGGTCGATGCGTTGCCGGCCACCGAGGATATACAGGTCATGCAAGCAGCCGCAGACGAGCAAGGTCCCCAGCGCGACACCGACCTGCGCGAGGCGGCTGCGCGTACGGCGTGCGGCTGCTAGCGACCACGGTAAGAACACGTACGCCTCGAGCCACACGCGCACGTAGCTGTTCCAGCGCCGCCAGAAATCCATCGGGCTGGTCGACAGCAATGGGTAGTCGTAGCGCTCGGGCGCGTGCCACCCGATGAGACGCATCAAACCGATCTGCACGCTGGCGAGACCGGAGTGCGCCGCATACTCCGACAAAAAGCGGAGGGCGCCCACGACCAGCAGCTGCGTGACGTAGTTATACGACTCGCTCGCGGTCCGCCACTGGGCCATCGAAGCGATCGCGCACGCGCTCAGCACGAAGGCCAGCACGCCGAGGGACAAGCGAGCGAGGCCGAGCGAACGAGTTTCAGTGTCGGCGCAAGGCCGCGAGCGCTGCGTGTAGAGCAGCGTCGGATCGACGAGCAGGAAAAACAGACACGGCCCGAGCTTGCGTTCAGCGGTTGGGGCGGCTGCAGTCTCTACGCAATAGCTGTAGCTCCTGAGCACGAGCTCCCAGCCCACGACCAGAAAC
Organism: Polyangiales bacterium; assembly: GCA_035274465.1. Taxonomy (GTDB): domain Bacteria; phylum Myxococcota_A; class Polyangia; order Polyangiales; family JAFGIB01; genus JADGRF01. The sequence continues at coordinate 11,556 of DATEOF010000337.1, read as the reverse complement.
GTCGCCATCGCGACGCCGGGCAGCGCGAGCCCCGGCACCAGTAACAAGACCACGCACAAACCAGTCAACAGCGCCCCGCGTGTGATCGTGCCGGCTTGGAGGAGCCGCGACGCGCGCGGCACGGCGGTGGAAACCAGGGCGTAGTACGCGAGGCCCAGCGCGTGCCAGACCGCCGCCTCGGCTCGGCCGAGTGCGTACAGCGCACTCCACGCGACCGCACAGATCGCGATCGGCAACGCGCGCACCCAGTGCGGCTGCGCGGCTGCATGCTGGCGCGCGCCTCGAGCCAAGGCCGCGTGTCCGCTGAAGACCGCAAACGGCAAGCTCCGCAGTACGAGCATCGAGCACAGGGTGAGCGAGCCATCGGTGAGCGCGTGGTGCATTGGATCACCTCAGCAGCGCGGCGGCGACGTAGCCTTCCAGGAGGTGCGTGTACTGCGCGTACTCGTCCGCACTCAGCAGTTTGCGCAGCCGAGCCTGCATGTCCTCGAGCGCGAGCGAACGGTTCGTGTCCGGCGCGGGGAGGGCGAGCATCGCGCGCATGCGGTCGTGCATGCGCGCGAACTCGTCGGCGCGCGCCTCGGTGAGCTCGAGCGCCTGCGCGGCGTGCGCGGCGAACTCCGAGATCAGGGCCTGCACGGCCGGCCCGCGGGCGCGCTCGGCTAGCCGCATCACGTCCGGCACCTTGGGTGAAGGCAGCGCGAACGCGGCGATCTGTTGCGCGTGTTCGTCCTGTTCCGACAGCCGCCGAGCCAGGACGAATTCGGAGGCCTGCTCGACCGGCTCGGCGGCGATCGTGCCGGGATCCATGTGCATGACGGTCTCGGCCAACCCACCGGCGCCCAGTCGACTCGCCACGAAGCGCACCGCGCCCTCGCAGCAATACGTCTTCTGGAAGCGTCCGAAGAGCTGCGGCGATTCATGCAGCGTATGCACCACGGAGCGCATCAGCGCGAGCGCCTCGCTGCGCGTGTGCGTCGGCGCGCCCTCGAGGCCAAGGTCCGGCTGGCCGGCAGGCGCGCCCGCTCGCGCGAGCGCGGACGGAGCCTCCCTCTGGTATGGGATGTGAATCAGCTCGACATAACGGCTTTCGATCGGCGATGCCGCCGTGCGCTGCAGCACCTCGAAGCCCATGAACGAGTCGATCGGAGCGGTGACCCCTCCGACCGGCACCTGCGCCAGCGCTTCGAGCTCGCGCGCAAACCCGTTGGGCTCGCGTATCGACCACGTGCCGAGTTTTGTCGAACCCGCCTCTGGCGCGTAGTCGGAATCGCGCTCACAGAGCGCCGCGAACCGCGCGGGGTCGTCCGCGAGCTCGCGCGCCGCGCTGACTGCGAGCGCCTCGGCCTGTTCGCGTGAACGTGCCGTGAGCGGCGACCTCACGTCCGGAGCGTTCGCACGAAAGGGCAGCCCGTCATAGCCGATCACGATGCGCCGCCCCGCGAGCAGCTGCTCGGGCGGCGGTGCGCGTAGCTGCAGGACGTGAAATCCGTGTCGCGTCTCGATCACGCGCGATGTCTGGCCAGGCGACATCGCCGACAACGCGTCGAGCACCTGCGGATACGCGCGAAAGATCGCCGCGTTCTGACCTCCGAGCGAGCCGCCCTGCGCCGCCGTGGCGATGTCCTCGGAGTGGCGGCGCGCGAGCTCCGCAAACCCCGAAGGATTCTGCTGGGCTTGGCGCGCGAGCTCGAGCGCGAGTTGGCGCGCGGCGTCTCGCGTGCGCGATGGCGCAGGCGGAAGCGCTGGCCAGCCCACGAGCTCGAACGGAGTGCGGCGACCGACCCTGTCGTATCGGACGAGCACATGCGAGGTCCACAACACCACGTCGCCGAGCTGATCGGGAGCGAGGCGCCAGCGTCCCTTGGGGTACGGGGATTCGAGATCGACGTGAGGATGGCTCGAGGCGCGTTTGCCACGCTCTTGCGCGTGCTCGCTGGGCGCCAGTTTCTCGTGGCAGCCGACGGCGGCCAGCAGGACCGCGCACAGCCAGCACGCAAGAACCATCGTCTCGAACCCGCGAAATTCGCTGGACCGACAATGCATGAAGAGACGTCCTTTGGGAGGTGCCGTTTCAAACACCGCATCCCTCCTGATCAACCCCGGTGGCTTGCGAATTGAGAACCGCTATTTGGTCGCCAGCGGCGCGCCTGTGTTCAGGTGCGGGCAATGGCTGCGTGCGCGACGCTACGAGCAGTGCGACGTGCGTTCGACAGCCGCTTGACGACCGCCCGGCGCGACAGACCAAACCGCTGCGCGACCTCGTCTTGAGACGCCCCGAGCAGCAGATGCGCGACCACGATCAACGCGCTGCGCGGCCCGATCTTGGCCAGCACGTACTCGAGTTGCGCGCGCGATTCCGTGGCTTGCCCGCTTTCGCCGACGCAGTCATCGACCGCAGCGTCCAAGTCCTTCTCGCGGCGCCTGCGACTGCGCAAGTGCTTCAGGCTCACGTTCGTGGCGATGGCCGACAACCATGCGCGCGGATTGGAGTCTGGCCGCAATCGATCGGCAGCCCGCCAAGCGTTGAGAAACACCTCCTGCGCGGCGTCCTCGGCATCGTTCCGATCGCGCAGGATGCGAAGGCACAAGCCGAACACCGAGCCGTGGTGCAAGCGGTAGAGTTGTTCGAGCCGGGTCACGGCTGCCCCCGGTTCGTGAGCAGAACCTCGACCTCGATGACTCCGCGTTTGCTCGGTTTGTTCTTGAGCTCGTACTCGAGATCGGGCTGCTGTGCACCCTGTTCGAAGGACGCGGCAGCCTGAAGCGTTGGAAACCGAAGCCGTGCGCGGCACACCGTCGTGCGACACTCGGCGCTCGATACCGTCTCGTCCTTCAGCTCGAGCGCGCGCGCCGTTTCGAGCAGGTACTTTTGCGTCTCCTGGGTGGCAGCGACGTCGAGGGGGGCGTCCGCCTCCTGATCCCAGCGGTCACTCAGCGCGTGAAAGCGCGGAGTTTCGCCGATGCTACGCGAGGCTGACGAACCTGGTTCCAAACGCTGCGCGGCTTCAGCCGAATTGCCGACCGCGACGTGCTGCGACGCTCGTGCAGCAATCGCGTCGCGGCTGATCTCACTTGCGCACGCGGCGGCACCCGCAGCGCTCGAAATCTCATGCAAGCGAGTCGGAGCGGACGCCACCGCGACTGGTGAAGGTTCGTCATGCCCGCGACCGGCGATCGACGCGTGTGCCGCGCCGGCGCGCAGCGGTGGCCACGGCTCGGATGGCTGCGAGCCGGAGTCCCCCACTTCCCGCGCGCTCGACATGGCTTTGTGGACAACGTTCTTCGGCCTCGCGCTCGACACCACAAAGTACACGCCCGCAATTACAGTCCCCGCGAGCGTTACGAGGCTCAACCTCCTTCGAGCGGGGGCGCCCATTGCGGGAGACGCCACGAAACGGCGACTTACCCGCGCTCCTCTGCTGTGTCCCCGGATCATGTCCTCTCCTTGCGTGTGAGACCGACTGTGATCGCACGCGAAGCGATCCCCAAAGCAGAGATCGCGCCATCACGATTTCGGCTCAGTGCACGGTGCGGCGCGCTCCGGGTCGTGCCGCACGTGGCAAGTCAATGCCGAACGTGGCGTGCCACCAATGACATCGTCGCCTCAGCGGTCGGCGTTTCAGCGACGTTTTTCGCGGGCGACCTGACGAAAAATCGCGCAAAATGCGCGGTCCAAACAATCAGGTACAGCCCCCTAGCGCATGGGCGTGAGTGCGCGCTGTAAGGCGCAAGACTCCGGCACGACTGCTTCGCCGCGTCGATAGCGCGCGAGCAGTTGTCGCGATCGATCGGCGAGCATCCGCCGCACCTCGCGACGCATGCCTTTGACTCGCGGGATGTGCATGTGGTCGTACTCGGTCGTCGCGTGGCGTAGCCAGGCGATCGTCGCAGCTTCCGCGCGGCGTTCGATCGGGATTCGCTTGGTGCGCGCCACCGTCCCGCTGCCGACGGGCACCGCGTGCGCTGCGATGACCTCCGCGAGCCGCGCAGCGAGCTCGGCATGGCGACTCGCGAAGCCGAGGAACTGCTCCACTGCGCCAGTGAAGTCCTCGGCGTATTGCAGCTGATCCGCCGCTCGACGGCGGCGCCCGCTCTCGAGCTTGCGCGCGTACGCTGGATCCTCACGCTCGTGCACCAGCGCGCGACGGATCGACTCGATCACAGCCTGCGGCGCCCATACGCCGTGGGAGAACGTCTTGCGCCCGCGCTTCTCGGTCACGGTCCAGCACGGTCCGGCCTTCTTCACGCGCCCCGTCAGTGCAGGGTCGCCCGGCAACAATAGGCCCCAACCGTCCGGCACGGACAGGAGCGAGCCATCGTCCGTGCGCACTGTGCGGGCGTTGGGCCCAGGAGCGACGATACGCGTGCGATTCGGCATCGCGGCGGTGTATCGCGCCCGCCCGGCGGCTGACAAGTCATGAAGCTCGCTCAGAAGCCCAGCTCGCTGCGTAGCTCCAGCATCGCTTCCTGAACGCGTTCGCTCGCGAACTTCGCGATACCCGTGAACTCGATCGCAGCTTCCAGCTCGCTCGAGGGGAAGGTGCGGTAGCTCTCTTCCTTGCGGTTCCAGTTCAGCACCGTCGCAGTGTTACGTCCTGCGGCCGCGTCCGTGATGATCGCGACTTTGACGGGGCAACCTTCGGTGAGGGATGCGAGCTTCTGTCGTCCGAGTGCCGACGGTCCGCCCGAGTCGTCCCAGACGACCCGCGGCAGCGCTCGCTCAGTCGAGAGCAGTGGCGTGATGAACGCCAGATAGCCGTCCCAATCGGCCGCAGTCACGGGTTTGTGTGACCCTACGTAGATCACACCGCCATACAGCGAGCCGAACGCAGCAGTTGGGCATACGACCTTCGTAAACGCCTCGATGGTGACCAGCGTCGGCGGTTTGGCCATGACCCAGCCAATACGATAACATCACCGGCCCACGCTCGTCTCGCGCTTGCTGCTGCCCGTCACGCCGCCGAGCAAGCACGCGATCTCGGTCAACACCGCGCTCGGTACGTCGACGTCCATGCCTTCGACCTCACGCAGCGCCACGAGGCCGATGCACAGGGACTGCTCGTCGATCAAGCGATGGATGCGAAATCGGCCGAGCGGCGCTGCCAGGATCGCGAACGCAGCATCTCCATCGTTGGCAGGCAGACTGCCGAGCGACGCTTCGAGACCCGTGGGCGGTGGGTTGCCGTCGAGCGAAGCCGCCAGCTGCAGGTTTCCTGCACGCCACCAGAACAAGTAACCTTCACCGGTGTTCACGTACTGACCGAGCATGTACAGCGCGTTGCGAGCGCGGTGCTCGGGCTGCTTTTCCTGTCGCAGAAACACCGTCATGGCCGTCTCGCCGGCCGCTGGAGGCGCCACAGGCGCGGGGGTGTTCGCCTCTGGCAGCGGTGAGGAGCGCGCCTCTCGATGCGAAGCGACGCGATCTGCCAGTGCGATCACGGTCGGGTTGCGCGATGCGAGCGCGGCCTCGCGGATGTCTGCGAGCGCGGCGAGTAGCGCCGGCCGATCCCCGCGGTTGCGCGCGACGTTGATCCGATACTCGTGCATCAGGCAGGCACGCGTGTGTTCGCCTGCGCTGCGCAGGCGGGTCATCAGCGCAGAGAATAGTTGATCCGCCTGCGCGTGTTCGCCGACGGCCGCAAACGCCGCGGCGCGCGCAGCCTCGAGCGTCGAGTAGTGGCCGATGTACTTGCGATGTGGCTCGCCGAGCTGCGCGCAGGCCTGCTCGCAGATCTCGAGCGCGCGCTGTGCTTGGCCGAGCTCGAGGTGGGCGAGCGCAATCATCGCGTACACGGCTGCCCAGGCGACCAGGGTAAAAGGCGGGTGTGCCTGTATGTACTCCTCGCCGAGCTTCACCGCCGTCGCATAGTCGCCGCGCCGAAAGCTGTACATCACGCGGACCGTGTCTCGCATGGTCGCAAACGTCGGCACCTCGAGCGTGAGCTGTTCGAGCGCATCCAGCGAACGTCGCAACATTACCAGGTCGGTCCAGGTCGCGCCGGCGATGCCTTCGATCGGCAACGCGATCCACTCGACCTGCCACAGGTTCCCGTTCTGAATCGCGTTCAAGTCCAGCAGCCGGCGATAGTGCTGGGTACGCTCGCGCTCGCCGTGATGGATGTGATAGGTCATGCGAATCCGCAGAGCGCCCGCGAAAGCGATTGGATTGTCGATCCGGTCCAGCTGATCGGCGTACTCGAGCGCGCGCGAACGCTCGCGATAACACTCATTGATGCCGCCGAGCAGAAGTACGCCCACCAGCAGATCGGTGCGCTCCTGCTCGGTCATCTGCAACAGCAAGCGTCGCCGTGGTCCCAGGCGCGCGATCACGCCTTGCACCAGGTCCTCGATGGCAGCGGCGTGTCCCTCGTTGTGCAGCGCGATCGCCCGGGTGATCGCGTGCACCAGGGCAAGCGAAGGATGCGGCGAGTGCTCGAACGTACGCACGCGCTCCAGCACGGCTCGAACACCGGCCACGTCGATCGCCAGCGCCCGCAAGCCCGCGAGCCCCATCGCGCTCTGCGCGTAGTACTTGAGGGCTGCGAAGACGTTCGGGCCGCGCGCCAACGGCCAGCGCAAACACCAGAGCAGGTTCGCCCACAGCATCCCGAGCACGAAGCCGAGCGTCGCCCCAAGGCGCCGAGACAGGCCTTCCACGTACGCGAGGCCGGTATGCGGATACAGTGCGTCCAGCGTCGCGTCCGCATAGCGCTCGGCGAGCCTGTGGTCGAACAGGTAGCTGGACATGACCAACAGCGCGCGCAGGCGCAAGCGCTGGGCGAGCGGGCGATCGTGGCGCTCGTAGACTTCCAGTGCACGTTCGAGCGCCGGCACCGCCGACGCCATGCCGATCCGTCGCTCGACCAGCTCGGGTCCCAGCTTCGCCAGCAGATCGGCGCCCTGCAGCTCGTGTTCGGTGTGCACCAGGTGCCAGCCGGCTTCGAGCTGACTGTCCCGCGTCGGCGTCTCGGCCAACAACCGCTCGGCCCACAACCCGTGCAGCTCGCGCAAGCGCTGGGGCGGGAGCGCTCGACAGAGTGCCTTGCGTAGCTCGTGTTGCGCGAACGCGTACTCCTCGCCCGCACTCTCGAGGATCCCCGCGCGCACGAGCTCCTCGAGCGCACGAAACACCACGTTCGCCGGCTGTTTGGCCAGGTCGAGGATGCGCTCCGCCGAAGCGCCGACGCGAGACACGCTCAGGATCTCCGCGAGCGACTTCGCGGCCGCGCTCACCGCGTCGAGCCGCAACATCAGCGCTGCAGCCGTGGACGGCGGCAGGGCCTCTTCGATCTCGGCCGGTAACACCCAGGTCCCGTCGGCGTAACGAACGACCCCGCGGTTGAACAGGTGCTCCGCGAGCTCGAGCGTGAGCTTCGGACTGCCTGCGGCCACTCGGTACAGCCAGTCGCTCACACGCTCGACGTTCGCCACGTCGCCGAACAGCGACTCGACCAGCACACGAGTCTCCGCGTGATCCAGCAGCTGCAGCTGCATGACGCCGGCCAGGCCGCGCACGTTGGCGAGCGTGGGTGCACCTCGGCGCGCGTCGTAGCTGGCCACGACCGACAGCGCGCTGCCGCGCGTCTGGTAGGCGAGCGCGGCGACCAGCGCTCCCGACAGCTCATCGGCGCGGTCGAGATCGTCGATCGCGATCAAGAGCGGCCGCATGCGCGCCACCTCGACGCAGAACTCCGTCACTTGCGCCAGCAGCTGGACCCGGTCCTGCGCGCTTCGGGAGACCGCAGACGATCCCTTGGCAGCAGCCACCAGCGGCCGGCCGTACGTCGCGGCTTCGGCTTCGACCGGCGCAGCCTGATGCAAGCCCAGCAGTAGATCCGAGATCAATCCCGCCGCCGCACCACGTTGTTGGCGCGCGACCGTGCGCACCACCGTGAGGCCACACGTCTGAGCGATGAGCGCCGCCTCTGCGAGCATGCGGCTCCGACCCGACCCGGACTCGCCGCAGATCAACAGCGCCGAACCGTGGCAGGCCAGCGTGTCGGTGAGGCGCTGCTGCAGCTGCGTGCATTCCGAGTCGCGAGCCACGAGCCGAGAGCCAGACAGGAAGCTTCGCGCGACGGTGGTGCCGTCATCGGGTGCGAGCCCACCCGCCGCCGACAGCCAATCGATCACTTCCGCGGCACTGCGCGGCCGCTTGCTCGGATCGACGCTCAACAACGCCATCACCAGAGCGTCCAACGCGTCCGGCAGATCGCGGACGAGACGCCGCGGATTCGCGCACGGCTGCTTCCACGCATTCGGCAGCGAAGCAAAGTCCTTGACCGAGTAGGCCGGCCGACCCGTCAGTACGATGTACGCCAACGCGCCGAGCGAATACAGATCCGAGCGCTGGTCGAGCGGGCCGCCCTGCAGTGCTTCCGGAGCGATGAACGGCGGCGTACCGGTCAGGTTGGGCGGGATGCCGAACGGCACCATCGCGCCGAAGTCGAGCAGCTTGCAACGACCGTTGCTCGTGCGTCGGACGTTGCGCGGGCTGAGGTCGCGGTGGAGCAGCCGGCGCGCGTGCAGCAGTGCGAGCGACGACGCGACATCGCGCAGGTAGCTGCAGGCTTCGACGTAAGGTACGGGCGAGAGCTCACCCAGATCCTGACCGTCGAGCAGCTCCATTGTGTAGTACGGGACATCGCGGTCGACGCCGTAGTCGTGGACCTCGATGATGCGCGGATGTCGCAGCTCGGAGAGCAAATGGTACTCGCGCATGAAGTGCACGACCCAGGATCGCTGCAGCTGCGTGGCAGTGCGCATGCGCTTGAGTGCGATACGCGTGCCCGTCGATTGATCGACCGCCGCGAACACCTCTCCCATGCCGCCTCGAGCCAGCCGCCGCTCGAGGCGATAGCGTCCGGCGACGATCTCGACACCGGCCGGCGGACGAACCGTTAGATTATCCGTGTTACTTGACAATCCGTCGTAACCGGATTGTACCAAGCAATGCGCCGCGCCGTCAGTTTCCCCGTGGCAGTGAGGCGATCCACTCGTCGACGGTCTCCATCCCATCTTCATCGGGGATCTCGCTCGCGAAGGGTGGCATGGCGTCGTCTTTTTCCCGAGTTTTCATCCGGACCAACACCGCGCTGCGCTCCGGCTCACCCGCGCTGATGCGCGAGTCGAAGCCTTTTTGAAGCCAGCTATCCAGGTCGACGCCGACGGTGCTCTGATAGATCGCCGTCTCCTCGACGCTGTGCTCGTCGACGGACAAACGCAGTGTGACGTTGGTATCCGTTCGCGACGTGCCGTCGGGGTTGTGGCAATTGCCGCAGTTCGCGTGCAGGTAGCCGAGCGCCTGGCGCGCTACGTCGTCGCCCGGCACGAGGTACGGCCGGGCCGGCGGATCACTCAGCGGTGCCGCAGCCAGCGGCTGCTGGACGGCAGAATAGCCGAGCACACGGCCGCGGTCGCCGTTGTGACACGTGAAGCAGCGTTTCGCTTCGGGCACGTCGTGCTCGGTGCCGCGGGCGTTCGGCTCACCACCGCGCGCGAACACGGCGTCCGTCTCGTCGTCGTTCCAGACGAACGCACCCATGAAGTAGTCGTCCGGCTCGGGCCCGATCCGCGCGACCATCCGCGTCTCGACCCGTTTGCCCTCGCGCTTGAACTCCTTGAAGAACGTCGCGCCGATCGGGAACACCCAGTGATCCATGTCGCTGGTGTCGATCGTCCCGTCCTCCGGCAGCCGGAGCCAGCTGCGTTTCTTGGCCCCGTCGCTCCACAACGCGTACTCGGGCTCGTACTCGAGCAGATCGGGCGCGAGCTCCTTGGTCTGGATGTCGCGGTACAACCCGGTCTGCGACAGGCGGAAGGTTGCGGTCGACTTCGCGTCCGGGTAGTCGACGCGGGGCGGGACCCAGGCTCGCTCTTCGCCACCGCATCCAAGTGCGCCGGTGAACGCACAAGCACACAGTACGCGAACGAGCCTGCTGGTCCCACTTCTCCACGACATCACGGATCTACTACCTCACATCGGAACATCGCACTTCGCGCTGATCATATTGTCTTTGGGAGGCAGCGACAGCAAGTAGTGCGCGATGTCGCGCGCGTCGCTGTCGGTGATTCCACCGAAAGCACCCATTGGACCCGCGGGCATCGGCGGACAGAGTGGCTTCTTGTCCTTGTCGATGCCTTTCTTGATCGCGCTCACGATCTCATCGACGGTCCAGCCTTTGATGCCGGTCTCGTGAGGCGTGAGGTTCGCCGAGTAGATCGCCTCGGGGAACGCAGGCGGCAGCCCGAGCTCCTCTCGGCCGAAGCGATTGTTGCCCTGGAACAGCTTGTCGACGAGGAACTCATTCATCTCGCCGCGGGGCGTATGACACTCCATGCAGACGCCGAAGTTCGCAGCCAGGTACATGCCGCGCATCGCCGCGGCTTTGTCCTTGTAGTCGGCTGATGGCTTCGGCAACTTGTCCTTCGGCACCACGGGCGCCGGCTTCTCCGGAGCCAGGAATGGCGCCTGAGCGGCCTTCACCATGTGATCGACGCCCTTGACCGTCCGCAAGAAGGCGACGATCGCATCGGCGTCGGCATCGCTCATGTTGCCGAGCACGTAGTATGGCATCACGGGATGTAGATTCTTCCCATCCGGACGCTCGCCCTTCATGAATAGATCTTTGATCTCCTGGTTGCTTCGGTTCTTCAGCCCGGTCTGGTGATTCGTCAGGTTGCCGGAGCTGAGGCAGCCGAAGTCTTCCTTCGTCGGATCGGCGTCGATGAAGCAGTCCACCCCGGCGAGGGCACGCGTTTGGTCGAACGAACCGTCCGCCTTTCGCGGAGTATGACAGTCCGCGCAAGCTCCCATCGCTTCGACGAGGTACTTCCCGCGCTCCACCTTGGCGTCTGCCTTCCCGGAATCCGCTTCATCCTTGCCGGAGTCGTGATCTCCGGCATCCTTGTGTCCGCCATCAGTCGATTTCTCGTCATCGTCACCGCACGCGAACGCGGCGAGACACAAGCAAAGTGCTCCCGATGTGATTATTTTTACTTTCATCGAAGATTCTCCAAGCGCAGACCTCACCATGTCGGCCGTAAGGAACCTTGCCCAAGGTTCACGGCCGATGGTCCATCCAGCTATACGAATAGGCCCCTAGCTTCTATGCGCGCGCCCGGATTCACACAAGTGAATCCGATCATGCTTAAGCTTTATTTAGCGGCGGGGACTGCTTCGAGGCGCGCCGTAATGCTGACGCGATCCTCGGCGACTTCGAGCTGTAGCGTCGCTTCCATGGCTACCCGGGAGAGCCCGAGCATGGAGGCTCCGGCGGGTAGCTTCTGCAGGCGTTGCAGCGCGCGGTTGAACGAGGCGCTGGCGGTGTCCCCGGCCACGCGCTGGAACTCGCGTTGCAGGACAGCCAGGCGCGTGGGCATCGCGCGGTTGCGCACGCGGACCTCCACGCCGGAGCCGTCGCGCGCGATCGAGAGCTCGAACTCGACCTCGCTCGAGGGAATTCCATACTTGATCGCGTTCTCGAGGAGCTCGCTGACCACGATGCTGACCTTGTCAGCACTCGCCTGGTCGGAGCGCGTCTTGATCGCGAC
>DATEOF010000336.1:0-3065 GCA_035274465.1 Polyangiales bacterium | reverse complement strand
AAGGCCGCAGCCGACACCGGCTTCCAGCGCGTGGCGCTGCGGCTGCTGGCCACCGCGGTCAAGCTCGACAGCTCGGTCGACATCCGGCGCGCCGCGCGCGAGCTGGCGCGCACCGTCGATCAGTTGATCGCGCCGCAACCTCTCTCGGGACCGATCACGCCCGTCAGCGCCCCGCCCAAGGCCGAGGCACCGCCCGACGACGAGGAGGAGTACGAGGAGCTCAAGAGCGAGGACCTGAAGCCCGCGTTCAACATGGGTCAGAACGCGATGCGCTCGGCCGTGCAGGCGCTGGCCGAGGAAGACTTCGACGCCGTCGAGCGCTGGCTCGATGCGGCCGTCGCCGCAGGCTTCGGCAAGGCCGCGGTGCAGCGCGTCCTGGCCATCACGCAGCTGGCGCGCGGTGAAATGGAGGACGCGACGCAGACCCTACAGCGCTCGCACAGCAACGATGCACCGCCCGGCGTGCGCGCCCGCGACACGTTGTCCTGGGCGCTGGTGCGCATGCTGACCGGCGACGTGATGCTGGCGGTGCGCGATGCGCTGGATGCGCTGGCGTCGAGCCGGCGCCTGGATGATCGGGCCGGCCAACTGGCGGCGATGCACGTGCTCGCAATCTGCTATCGCATGCTGGAGCGCAACCCCGACGCCACACGCATCACCGAAGCCGCCAGCGCCTTGCGCGCAGCCAGTTAACACTGGTAGACAGCCCGGGTTTCACGGGAGCAGAGCGATGGCGGCCAAGACCAATCCGGGCAATTTCTTCGAGGACTTCGAGCGCGGCAAGACGCTCGTGCACGCGGTGCCGCGCACGATCACCGAAGGGGACTGCTCGCTCTACGTCGGCCTCTACGGCGACCGCTATCCGCTGCACAGCTCGGCGGAGTACGCGCGCTCGCTCGGCTACGCGCGCGAGACCGTGAACGACATGCTGGTGTTCCACGTGGTGTTCGGCAAGACGGTCAACGACGTCTCGCTCAACGCGGTCGCGAACCTCGGCTACGCCGACGTGCGCTTCCTGGCTCCGGTCTACCCGGGTGACACGCTGCGCGGGGCGTCAGAGGTGCTCGGCAAGAAGGAGAACAAGAGCGGTCAGAACGGCGTCGTCTGGGTGCGCACCACCGGCAAGAACCAGCGCGGCGAACCCGTCTTGCAGTACTGCCGCTGGGTGATGGTGAACAAGCGCGACGCCAGCAAGCCGACCGGCGCAGACGACAAGCCGGAGCTGCCGCGCGAGGTCCAACCCGCGCAGCTGCAGGTGCCAGCGGTGCTCGATCTCGGCCGCTACGAGAGCTGGCCGTCGGGCGGGGCGGCCTTCTTCGACGACTACGCGAAGGGCGAGGTCATCGACCACGTCGACGGCATGACCATCGAAGAGTCCGAGCACACGATCGCGACTCGCCTGTATCAGAACACGGCCAAGGTCCACTTCGACGCGCTGGCGGCCAAGAGCACCCGCTTCGGCAAGCGCCTGATCTACGGTGGCCACATCATCAGCATCGCGCGCGCTCTCTCGTTCAACGGCCTCGAGAACGTGCTCGGCATCCTGGCCTGGAACGGCGGCAGCCACGCCAACCCCACCTTCGCCGGCGACACCATCTACGCGCGCAGTGAGATCCTCGACAAGGCCGCCGTGCCGGGTCGTACGGACGTCGGAGCGCTGCGCGTGCGCCTGTGCGCGATCAAGAATGCCGATCCGACCAAGGAACAGATCCCCCTCAAGGTCAGCAAAGACGGGGCCGAGAGCTATCACCCGAACGTGGTGCTCGATCTGGACTACTGGCTGCTGATGCCCAAAAAGCGCTGAGCGTGGCGAAGTTGCGCCGCCGTGAGCGGCTGTGACATCCAGCCACGCGGCGCGGCGCGGAACTGCTGGTTCTCCCGCCGGGCACGCGGCTTGCACACCGGGGTACAATGCCCCGACGCTTGTCAGCCGTGCTGCTGTCTCTGCTGCTGATGGCCGGCACGACCTACGTGCTGCGCGACACCATCGCGACGGCCATGTTCGCCAGCTTCGCCGCGGTCGCGCCCGGCATCACGTGCTCGCGCCCGAAGATCGACGTGGACCGCTCGTTCACCCGCATCGAGCTCGAACCATTCGAGTGCACGATCGAGCGCGGACCGCTGCAGCGGCTGCGTGCCGACAGCGCCACGCGCATCGAGCTCCATGGTCTGCGTACACCGCGGATCTCGATCGCGCAGGCACGCATCGATTGGCGCGAACGCGATGTCTCGCACGTCGAGACCAATATGCTGGGAGACATCGGCCAGACGTTCGGGGCGACCGATCCGCTGTTCAAGGCGATCCTGGACGCAGCCGAGTTGTACGACGCGCATGCACCCGAGTTGGAGATCGAGAAGCTCAGCGCATTCCGCGCGGGCAAACGCGAAAACGTGCAGTACGGCTTCCGACAGCAGCTCGACGGGGAATGGTCGCGGACGCGTGCCCGGCGCGTGGAAGCAGCAGCGGGACCGGTCGAGCTGCGCGACCTGGACATGCGCGTGATGCCCAGCCGGTGCCAGCTCGCGGTGTCGATCTACCTCGGCACGGCGGAGCGGGGTGAGCAGCCGGACGCAAAGCTGACCGTGTCCGGCCGCGGTCTCGACCAGCCGAAGCCGAAGTTCGAGCTCGTGCTGCACTCGCCCGGCGACCAACGAACTGCGTCGGCGAAAAACACTAGCGCGTCAGCAAGCGCTCGCTGAGGGCGCTCAGGCGCTGCACTGCTGCGGGGCTGGTCACGCTCTCGAGCTGGCGATCGATGACTGGCACGGCGTCGCTGCCGTAGATCTTGATGATCAGGTCTTCGGCGGTGGCCGTGGACTTGCCTTGCGCGACCACTTCGAGCAGCGCGGGCAGGATCTCCGGGGCGGCGCGCACGCTGGGGTCGATCTGCAGCGCGCGGGCAAACTGCGCGATGCCGTCGCTGCGCCACAGGCGGTTCAGGTAGAGCTTGCCGAGCAGCAGCGAGCCGCGCGGATCGTTCGGGTGCGCGTAGATGTAGTTGCGCAGCCGGGCAACGAGGCCCTCGTCTCCAATCGCGCCGCTCGCGACGAGTGCCGGCAGGCCC
>DATEOF010000335.1:0-8323 GCA_035274465.1 Polyangiales bacterium | reverse complement strand
CCGGGGACCCCGCGCATCGCGCTGGTGTTCGGCGAACGCCTGCCGAGCGTCGGCGCCGTGCGCGACCTGGTCGCCGAGCCCGAGTTCCGGCGCGCGCTCGAGCGCGGAGCGCAGGCGGCCGGCTCGATCCTGGACTGCGACATGTTGCCCGCGCTGCTCGCACCACCGGAGCCCAAGTGCCGCACGCTCAACGCGGTGGATGCGCAAAAGCCCTGGCTCGAGTTCCCACAGACCAGCGCGGTTCTGATCCACTACGCGTTGCACGCGACGTTCGAGCGCTGGGGCGTGACACCCAGCGCCGCGTACGGCTGCGGCGTGGGCGAGTACTCGGCGGCTTGTGCTGCAGGCGTGCTCGACTGGCTCGACGCCCTGCGCCTGTGCGCACGCCGCGAGCTCTTGCTGGGCTCGCTGGTGCCAGGCGGCCGCGTTCGCCAGACCCTGCACCAGTTCAAGTCGGCGCTCAGCCAGATCGGCTACGAGTCGCCCAACCTGCCGCTGATAGCTGCTTCAATCGACGGCGAGCCTCGAGGCACCCTCGATCGCGCGCACTGGCTCGAACACCTCTACGCGCGCACCGAACCTCTGCGCGGCGTTGCCGCCCTGCGTCGCCTCTCCCCCGATCTTTACCTCGACCTCGGACCCGCGAACCCCGCAGCCATTAGCGGCATGCCCGAACGAAACTGGCTGGCCTGCGCGACGCCCGAAGGGTCGACGCCCGCGCACCTGCTGCAAGTCCTGGCCGCCCTCTACGAGCACGGCGCCGACATGGACTTCCGAGCCTTCCACGACGGCTTCGAGCACCCGCGCCTCGACCTGCCGAGCTACCCATTCCAGCGCCAGCGCTGCTGGCTCGAATTCAACCGCCCGCATCCCCCCGCGCACCCTCCTCGCGGCTTCCACCCGTTCCTGGGCAGCAAGTCCAGCGCCTAGTACGAGCCTGGCGCCGGCTCATTCTCCAAGTCTTCCATTGTCGCTCCCCACTGCCACCGGCTGCGGGCCTGGTCTACAGTCCCGGGGCCTGCGCGGGCCCGCGCAGCTGCTCTGGAGAACATCGTGAAAGACGCATTCATCTGTGACGCCATCCGCACCCCCATCGGCCGCTACGGCGGGGTGCTTTCCTCCGTGCGCGCCGACGACCTGGGCGCGATTCCGATCAAGGCCTTGCGTGACCGCAATCCGAAGCTCGACGCGGCCGCGATCGAAGACGTGATCTTCGGCTGCGCGAACCAGGCCGGTGAGGACAACCGCAACGTGGCGCGCATGTCCAGCTTGCTGGCGGGCTTGCCCGCGGAGGTGCCGGGTACCACCGTCAACCGCCTGTGCGGCTCGGGCATGGACGCGGTCAGTATCGCGGCCCGCGCGATCAAGAGCGGCGAGCTCTCGCTGGTGATCGCAGGCGGCGTGGAGTCGATGTCGCGCGCGCCCTTCGTGATGGGCAAGGCCACCACGGCCTTCAGCCGCAACGCGGAGATCTTCGACACCACCATCGGTTGGCGCTTCGTCAACCCGCTGATGAAGAACCAGTACGGCGTCGACTCGATGCCCGAGACGGCAGAGAACGTCGCCGAGGAACACAAGATCCAGCGCGACGCGCAGGACCGCTTCGCGCTCGCGAGCCAGAAGAAAGCCGTCGCGGCGCAAGAGCGCGGCTGGCTGGGCGAAGAGATCGTCGCGGTGCCGGTGACGCGCGGCAAGAACGAGGTGGTCGCGATCGACAAGGACGAACACCCTCGCGGCGACACCACGCTCGAGGCGCTCGCCAAGCTCGGCACCCCGTTCCGCAAGCCCGGCACGGTCACCGCGGGCAACGCCTCCGGTGTGAACGACGGCGCCTGCGCGCTCTTGCTGGCCGACGAGGCCACGGCGAAGCGCTTCGGCCTGACGCCGCGCGCTCGCGTGGTGGCGGCGGCGGTCGCGGGCGTTCCCCCGCGCGTGATGGGCATCGGCCCGGCCCCGGCGACGCGCAAGCTGCTGGAGAAGACCGGCGTCAAGCTGGATCAGATCGACATCATCGAGCTGAACGAAGCGTTCGCGGCGCAGGGCCTGGCCGTCACGCGACAGCTGGGCCTCGCCGACGATGATCCGCGCGTGAACCCGCAAGGTGGCGCGATCGCGCTGGGACATCCGCTCGGCATGAGCGGCGCGCGCCTGGTGACGACGGCGGTGTACCAGCTGCAGCGCAACAAGCAGAAGCTCGCGCTCTGCACCATGTGCATCGGCGTGGGCCAGGGCATCGCGATCCTGATCGAGCGCGTGTAGCGCCAACGCCGATTGGGGCCTACTTGCCTAGGTGTTCGCGCAGGATGCGCAGCATGCGACGGAGCGGCTCGGCCGCACCCCACAGCAGCTGATCTCCGACCGTGAACGCTCCGAGGTAGGTGGGCCCCATCCTCAATTTGTGCACCCGACCGACCGGCACATCGAGCGTGCCGCTCACAGCTGCAGGCGACAGGCCCTTCTCGGTCGCCTCGCGCTCGTTCGGGACGAGCTTCACCCACTCGTTGGCCTCCGCGAGCAGGCTGTGGATGGACGCCAGCGGGACGTCACGCGTGAGCTTGATCGTGACGCCTTGCGAGTGGCAACGCATCGCGCCGACTCGCACGCAGATGCCGTCGATCGGGATCGGCTTCTCCGTGCCGAGGATCTTGTTGGCTTCGACGAAGCCCTTCCACTCCTCGCGCGTCTGGCCGTCTTCCACCGGCTTGTCGATCCAGGGGATCAAGCTGCCGGCCAGCGGCACGCCGAAGTGTTCGGTGGGCAGACCAGACGAGCGCAACGTCTCGCTGACCTTCGTATCCAGGGCGAGGGCACCGGTCGCTGGATCGTCGAGCAGGGGCTGGGCCGCGCGACCGATCGCGCCCATCTGAGCGATCAGCTCGCGCATGTTGTTGGCGCCGGCGCCCGAGGCTGCCTGGTAGGTCATGCTGCTAACCCACTCCACCAGGCCCGCCTTGAACAAGCCGTGCATGCCCATCAGCATCAGGCTCACGGTACAGTTCGGACCGACGTAGGTCTTCAAGCCGCCCGCGAGGCCGCGCTTGATCACGTCCAGGTTGACCGGGTCGAGGATCAACACCGAGTCGGACGCCATGCGCAGCGTGGAAGCCGCGTCGATGAAGTAGCCGCCGTAGCCCTCGGCGCGCAGCTTACCGATGACGTCGCTCGTGTACGCACCGCCCTGGCACGAGATCAGCACGTCGTGACGCGCGAGCTCACGCGTGTCGTGCGCGTCGAGCAGCGGCTTGGCCGCTCCGGCGAGAGCCGGACCGAGGCCGCCGACGTCCGACGTCGAAAAGAAGCTGGCTTCGATGCCGTCGAAGTCCGAGCAGGCCTTCATGCGGTCCATCAGGACCGAACCGACCATGCCGCGCCAACCGATGAAACCTACTTTGAGCACGTGCCTCTCCGCCTCTCGTCTCGAGCCGCGCAGCGCTCAGGATAACGGATCGAGGGCCGCGGGCGCCCTGCCTTCCCACGAAGCCCGGGGCCGGTCAAGCGCCGTTTGGGGCGAGCGCCTGCAGCAGATCGAGGTCTGGCCCCAGCCGGCCATCGGGGCGCAGCGGCTGGATGCATACATGGTCGGCACCCGCCGCGAAGTGCTCGTCGATGCGCGCGCGGATCTGGGCCGGCTCGCCCCATGCGATCAGCGCGTCCACCAGCCGGTCGCTGCCGCCGTCGACGAAGTCGTCGTCGCCAAAGCCGAAGTCGCGCAGGTTGCGCTGGTAGTTGGGTAACCGGGTGTAGACCTTGAGCGCCGCCCGGCCCACCGCCCGCGCCTTCTGGGGATCCGTCACGCGCAGCACCTTCTGCTCCGGGCACAGCCAGGCGTCCGGTCCGAGCGCACCGCGCGCCCGCCGCGTGTGCTCGGGCGGCACGAGGTAGGGATGCGCGCCGCGCGTCTTGCTCGCCGCCAACCGCAGCATCGGTTCGCGCAGCGCGGCGAGCACGATCGGCGCCGGGTCGGCCGGCGCTTGTGCTCGATACAGCGCGCTGTCGAACGCCTCGAGGAACTCGCGCATCGCGGGCAGCGGCTTCTTGTACTCGTGGCCGCGCAGCTTCGAGACCAGGTGTTCGTGCGAGACGCCGAGCCCGAGCACGAAGCGGCCCGGGAAGAACTCGGACAGGGTGTGGTGCACCGCCTTGAAGGTGATCGCGTCGCGCGCGTAGATGTTGGCAATACCGGTCGCGAAGGTGAGCCGCTCGGTCTGCGCGGCGAGGAACGTGATCAGCGCGAACGGATCGCGACCGACCGTCTCCGGCGACCACAACGCGCCGTAGCCCCAGCGCTCCAGCTTCTGCGCGAAGTCGACCAGCGCTGCCGGCTCCAGCGGGTCCGTGTGACTCCACACTCCGAGCCTGCCCAAGCGTGCGCGCGCGCCGTTGTCCATGTGACGGATGTAGCACGGCGCGAAAGAGGCATGACACGGGCCGCGCCTGGCCCGATACTGGACCGCGGAGTCGGATGGCCCGCATCGAGCCGCGCGATCATGGCTACGTGTCCGAGCCGATGTTGGCCGCGGCGGGAGCCTCGCGCGCCCAGCTCCTGGATCTCGCCACGCCCGGCAACCTGCAGGCACCGCCCGGCGCGCTGCTGGATACGCTGTTTCGCACCGCGCTGAATACCTATCCGGATCCGCAGGCGCTCGCCGCGCGGACGGCCATCGCGACCCGGCTCGGCTGTGAGCCGGAGGCGATCTTGCTCGGCAACGGCTCGAGCGAGCTGCTGTGGATCTGCGGGCGCGCGCTCGCGGAACCCGACGCGAGCGTGCTGGTGGTGATGCCCGGACCGGGCGAGCTCACGGCGGGGGCACGCGCGGGTGGCGCGCGCGTCGTGCAATGGCGCGCGGTCGAGCGCACCGGCCACGCGGTGGACCTGCAGCAGATCGCCGAGCTGATCGCGCTCGAGAAGCCCGTGCTGGCCAACCTTTCCGCACCAGCCTGGCCCAGCGGCGCGCCGGTGTACTTCCGAGACCTGCAGCTACTAGCTGCGAGCTTCCCGGACGTGCGCTTCGTGATCGATCACAGTGAGCTCGAGGTCTCGGAGCTGCACAGCGAGCTGACATTGGCGCCGCCGCCGAACGTGCTCTACGTGCGCTCGATCGGCAAGGCGCTGGGTTTGCAGGGCCTGCGCGTGGGCTACCTGTGGGCGCAACCCGCGCTGTGCGCATTCCTGGAGAGCCGGCGGCCGAGCTTCAGCACCAACAGCCTGGCGCACGCCGCAGCCGAGCTCTGGCCGAGCCAGGCCGAGTTCATCGGCGCCTGCCGCTCACGGCTGCTGGAGGACCGCACGCGGCTGGCCGGCCTGCTCGGCGAGCTAGGGCTCGCCCCGACGCCCTCGGTGACCGGCGCCCTGCTCGTGCGGGTGACGCGCGCCAGCCAGGTGGCTCACGACCTGCTCCTGCACTGGCAGATCGCGGTACGCGACTGCAGCGTCTGCGGCCTGCCCGATCACCTGCGGATCTCGGGCGTAAGCAGCGAGGATGCGCCCCGGCTGCTCCGCGCGCTGGGCGAGGTGCTGGCGCAACGCGGGATCTCGGGCGGCCGAGAAGGCTGACCGCGGCAGCCATTTTTCACAGCAGCCAGCCGCTGACGGCGGCTGAATTCGGACAGGCCGTGGCGCATCCTGCTCTTTGCAAGGTTCGACGGTTCACACTAGTGTGGCTGCACTTCATGAAGACACCCGTGTTGATGGTTCACGGCATGTGCTGCACCGGCGCGGTGTGGTCACAATTTCGGTCGTACTTCGAGTCTCAGGGGGTTCCGGTCTACACCCCGACGTTACGTCCCGATCTGCGGGTCTCGGTGACACAACGCGCGCCGCGCGCGCTGCGCGAGCTGTCGCTGAACGACTACGTGGCGGATCTCGAGCTCGAGGTCGATCGCATCGTGAGCGAGACCGGTGAGCTGCCCGCGGTGATCGGCCACTCGATGGGCGGCCTCCTGACGCAGGCGCTGGCCGCTCGCGGGCGCGCGCGCGCTGCGGTGTTGATCTCGCCCGCTGCGCCCGGTGGCGTGCGAACGCTACGCACGCACTTCTTCTGGAACGGCTACTTGCTGGCGCGCCGCTTCGGCTGGGTGGCGCCGATAGTCAAGCCCGACCCGCGCACGCTCAACGGCATGGTGATGAACGCGTTGCCGGCTGGCGAGCGCAAGGCAGCCGCGGACGCGATGGTGTACGAGTCCGGCCGCGTGTTCGCGGAGTTCGCCAACTTCCCGATCGACGAGCGCTCGATCCAGGTGCCGATGCTGACGATCTCCGCCGGGCGCGACCGGCTGATCCCACCCGCGCTGGTGCGGCTCACGGCGCGCAAGTATGCAGCCGTCGGCGGCGAGCTGCGCGAGTACGCAACGCACGGCCACTGGCTGTACTCCGAGCCCGGCTGGGAGACACCGGCGCGCGACATCCTGGAGTGGCTATCGTCGGCCATCCTGCGCGCAGACTCGATCCGTCCCCGCGCCTACGCCCCGGAAGCTCGACCCCAGGGCTAGAGCGCCGAACAGGTTCGGCGCTCTCCCCAGCACCACGCACGGCCGCACCCAGCAAAGATGCTCGCTTGCTCACGGGTGCGCGCTCGCGCGGCCAGCCTGGCAGGGCTCGGGCACGGCATGGAGTTTGTAAGCGTCCGGGCTCGTGCGTCCATCGAGCCAGTTCTTCAGCGCAACCGTGCATGCGCCGCCATCGGCGGCAGGATCGTTGTACGAATCGCTGGGCCATTGTCGCGCCGAGGTGCTGCGCCGCGGCGTGCAGGCGTTTCTGCCGGCCGGAAGCGCGAGGCTCGATCACCGCTCGTATGCGCTGCTCGAGCCGCCCGTCGACGGCTGCGAGGCGTGGTTGATCTGCTGGCCACCCGGCACCGGTGCCCCCTGGCACGATCACGGCTCGGCTCGCGGCATCGCGTGCGTGCTGCGAGGCAGCCTGACTGAACGACGCGCAGCCGCGACGCGCGTGCTGCAGCGCACCTGGCGTCCCGCGCAGGTAATCGAGCTGCCGCACGGGGTTCGCCACGACGTGCGGAACGCGAGCCAGCGGGCAGCCTACTCGATCCACGTGTACGATCCGCGGCTGGAACAGATGACCTTCTACCAGCGCGATGCGGGCGGAACGCTCCAGCCACTGCGCACCGAACAGTCGAGGGAATGGTGATGCGTAGCGCGGACGATCTGGTGGAGGAGGCGCGGCTCTCGATCGACCGCGTGAGCGCGGAGCGCGCATTCGAGCTGGCGGCGGCCGGCGCGTTGCTGATCGACATCCGGCCGGCCGCGCAACGCGCAGCCCACGGCGGCGTCCCGGGTGCGCTGATCATCGAACGCAACGTGCTCGAGTGGCGGCTGGATCCCACGGGCGAATTTCGGCTGCCCGAGGTGACCGACCACGCCCGCAAGCTGATCGTGTTGTGTCAGCAGGGGTATGCCTCGAGCCTGGCGGCGGCCAGCCTGGCTGCGCTCGGCTACACCCGACCCGCGGACGTGATCGGTGGCTTCGACGCCTGGGCCAAGGCTGGCCTGCCCGTGCTGCCCGATGCTCAGATCAACGCGTAGACCAGGTTGATCACCAGCGTCGTGTCGAGCTTCTTGGTGTCGGTGGTCGGCACCTTGGAGTCGTATGCCAACACGAGCTTGAGCTGGAGCTGGAAGCTGCTCGCGATCGACGAGTTCAGCACGTTCGCGAAGTTGATGCGCGTGTCGCCTGGGTCCTCGACGTTGATCAAGCCTTCGAGCCCGCCCAGGTAGGTCAGCACCGCGTTCAGCTTGTTCTCGTAGCCCACGAAGAGCCGCACCGAGTGGATGATCGCATCATCGGGGTCCGGGATCATCGCGTCGGGTTTACCTTCGACCGGGCCGTAGTTGTCGGACGTGAGGTCGTAGCCGATCTCACCCCAGAACCTGTGTTTCTCCTCGCGCATGAAATACCGCAGATAACCGACCTGGCCTTGGTTTCGGCGGTCGATGCCCGCGAATGGGTCCCAGCGAAACGCCGTGGCCAGAAACAGCGCGTCGAGTCGCGACACGAAGAAGTCGTAGCGGGCCTTGGCGTTGAGGTTGCGTACGTTCGGCACCAGGTCGTCGCTCTCGTCCTCGGGGTTGTCGGCGATGCCGTAGGCGAACGCCACGTTCGCGCCGACACCGTGCGGTTGCCGGATCAGCGTGAAGTCTGCGCCCAGGTTGACGTTGTAGCTGTTGGTGTTGCCGCCGTTGAGCGAGCCTCCACCGCTCGCGGTCAGGCTGGTCACGTCGTCCTTCTTCGGGGCGTCGATCGCGGACTTCTCCGAGAACGCGCCCGGTGCAGGCGGCGGGGCCGGGGGCACTGGCAGCGGCGGAGGGG
>DATEOF010000334.1:0-10291 GCA_035274465.1 Polyangiales bacterium | reverse complement strand
CGGGCGGCCGCAGCAACGCGGCGGGTCGCAGTGGCGGATCCGCGGGTCGCAGCGGCGGTGGTTTTGCAGGCCGCGGCGCTGCAGGCAGCTCCTGATCGTAAATCTGTCAGTATGGGTTATCGGCGGCGACTTGCAGAAATCCGCAGTGCTTTGACAGCCCAGAGGCCCTTTCGATAGTCAGACGGTCCCATCGCAACAGGAGTGTGTATGCGATCCGTTCTGACTCTAGCGCTCCTCTGTGCTGCGTGTGCGCCGGACGCGACAGCTGCCGGTAAATCCAGTGCTCCCACGCTCAAGCCTGTTGCCGCTGTCGGCGGCAGCATGGCGTTGCCGCCGTCGCCGATCGGTGGTCCGGTTGGGCCCGTCGCTGCAGCTGGTAGCTTCGCCACGCCTCCACCACCCTCGGCGCCGCCGCCATCAGCGGCAGGCGGAATGCCCGCAGTGAATCCCACGCCGCCGCCGATGCCGCCGCCACCCGCGCGAGGTGCGGCCGGCGCACCGGCGATGCCGCCCGCTGGCGTGCCGCCGGCCGGCATGCCTCCGATGATGGTGACGCCGACCCAGAAGCTCCCGCCGGTCACCGACTACGCGGCCAACGGCCCGTACCCGGCCAGAGAGTTCGACAACACCGGACCCGGCGGCTCCTACACCATGTTCCGGCCGACCAACCTCAACGCCAACGGGTTCAAGTTCATCCCGGCGACGTGGGGCAACGGCATCACGACCACGCCCCAGTATTATCCGTGGCTCAACACGGTGGCGTCCCACGGCTTCGTGATCATCGCCTCGAACAGCAGCACGGTGACGCCGCAAGACATGACCTCGGGCCTCGACTGGTTGCTGATGCAAAACGACGCGGCCGGAGAGCTGCAAGGCAAGCTCGACACCTCGCGCGCCGTGTGCATCGGCTACTCGCTCGGCGGCGGCGGCGCAGTCGCCTGCGGTTCACACCCCAAGGTCATCGCGACCATCGCCATGCACCCCGCAGGCGGCGCATCCCAACGCCTGCACGGACCATTGCTGCTGTTTAGCGGCACCAATGACACCGTATGTGTCCCCGACAGCTTCGTCCAGCCTGCCTTCAACGGCTCGCCCGTGCCGACGTTCTACGCGATGCTCGACGGCGCTGATCACCTGGAACCCGTCGTCGGCGGCCGCGAGACGGCACCGTTCATCGCCTGGCTGCGGCTCTGGGTGTTCGGCGATGAAGGCGCGAAGCCGTTCTTCTACGGGCCCGATTGCAAGTTGTGCAAGGCACCGTGGACCAAGCCGCAGAGCAAGATGCTCAACTAGCGGCGCCCGCGGGTACTGAGAAGATCCATGCGCAAATCGGAGCCGCCGCGCAGCGCCGGCGACCGACGGGGTCGCGCCCATCAGGCGCGAGCCTTCCGGTCGCGGCTTCGCCGACTTGACCGTTCCCGGCGCCGGCTCGTAGTTTTAGCCGGCTCATGCCCTCCACTCGCTTTTTCCTTCGCTGCACTGCGGTGCTCTCGCTCTTGTGCTCGAACGTGGCGCTCGCCGGTCCGGTCGAGCGTATGGCCGAAGTCGCCGTCCATCCCACCAAGCCGGACGTGATGGTGTTGAGCTACGTCAACGGCGGCACGGGCCTGCTGTACACGACCGACGGCGGTCACGAGTTCCGGTTGCTGTGTTCGTCCGCGATCGCCAGCTCGAAGCCGAAGGGTCCGATCGCCGTCACGAACGATGGGCCCTTGTTGTTGGGCGAGTTCGATACGCTCTGGCAGGACGACGGCAAAGGCTGCGGCTGGAGCGGGGTGTCGCAGGTCTCGGGAAAGTGGCTGACCGACTTTGCGGTCCACCCGGCTGATTCCAGCCTCCTCTTTAGCGTGAGCGCCAACGGCGGCACCGGGGTCAAGAACGGGCTGATTCGCAGAGACGCCGCGGACAAGTGGGTGGACGTCGGATCGCGCGACGAGCTGGGGATCTCGCGCGTGCGCGTGGTGAAGACGGGCAGCGGCATGCGCTTCTACGAGAGCGCGCTGAAAGTCCCCGAAGTGATCGCAGACGCGGGGGCAGGGCAGCCTACGTATTGGATCCGCGTCTCGGACGACGAGGGCCAGACCTGGCGTGAGCACCAGGTCATGATCGAGGGCATCGGTTCGTTGCGGCTCGAGGCGGTGGATCCCAACAATCCGGATCGCATCGTGGCGTCGATCGCTCGCGAGAACAAACCGGACGACCTGCTGCTGAGCAGCGATCAAGGCGCTCATTTCGAACCCTACCTCGAGGTCAGCGATCTCGGCGCCATCGCGCTCGCGCCCGATGGCCGCGTGTGGATCGGCGAGCCCTCGAGCATCTCGAATCCTTCTGCGTCGAAGGGTCTGTGGTTCGCCGCGAGCCTGGATGCCAAGCCGAGCAAGGTCGCCGACTTCGGGGTCGAGTGCCTCGTCTACCAGCCCCAGAGCAAGACCCTGCTGGCGTGCCAGGCTGCGGCCTTCGGCAAGGTGGACACGACCAGCTGGGAGTTCACGCAGTACTCCCACTTCAACGCCATCAAGAACTTCGTGAGCTGTAGTGACAAGGAGATTGCAAAGGTGTGTGAGGCGCAGATGTGCCTGGACTATTGCGGTCCCATGCACTACGCCCAAGCGCCGCTCTGTTGCGCCTACAACACGGAAACCTGCGGTCCGTTGGTTGCGAAGATGGAAGGCACGGGCGGCCCGGAGATGTGCATGCCTGCTGCTGACGGCGGCATGCCCGCGGCGGGCGCGAGCGGGTCCGAAGCGGGCAAGGCGGGCGGTGCGGCAGGTAGCGGCGGCTCGACTGCCGGTAGCGGCGGCTCGAAGGCTGGCAGTGGCGGCTCGACAGGCAATGCTGCAGGCGAGATGTCGCCTCCGACGGGCTCGGACAGCGACGGGTGCGGCTGCCGAGCGCTCGGTGCGAGTACACCGAGCCCCGCGCGAGCCTACGCGGTCTGCTTGTCGCTGCTGTCGCTGGTCGCGTTGCGGCGCCGCAGGCGCAAGAGCAGGAGCGTGCAGAGCCAGAACAGGCTCGACGCGTGATCGCGGCGTGCTAGACGCGTCGCGTTGCAGCCGGCTTCGTCGACCTCCGGTTGAACCTTGGGCTGCGTCATCGTGCTCGACAAGGTCGGTCGACCGCTCATCGGTTCGGGCTCTGCGCTGTCGAACGACTTCCAGTCCGGAACAGATTCGATCGGGGCACCGCCCACCCCGACCAACACTTCGATCTGCCAGTCGGTCCACAGGTTCTTGCACAGGCGCGAGGTCTTCGAGTCCGCGGCGCAGCTCACGGTGCGTTTCACCTCGGTGAAGGCCATCAGGCGCGAGAAGCTCTCGGCGTCGTCGCGCGAGACTCCGACGCCTGCGTTGATCGGATCGAAGCCCGAGTGGTTGCCGCACAAGTACAGGGCGTCACCGTGTGTGCTGACCTGGCTGACGAACTGCGCGTCGCCGACTGCCACGGCCTCGGTCAGCTGCATGTTCGAGCGATAGAAGCCCTCGTTGCCAGCGACGAACGCCGTCGTGCCGTCGATCGAGAAGCCCGCGCCGAGCAGGCTCGGAGCCTGCATCAAGGTTTGCCAGCTGGCCCCGCCGTCGCGACTGATCAGCAGACGATCCGGGTCCACGCCATGCTGTGCGGCCTTCGCGATTACCAGCAGCGTCTCTGGCTCTCGCGGGCTGACCGCCATCAAGATCGACTCGTCCTCGTTCGCCAGCAGCGGCACGTAGAGCCGCTTCCAGGTCACTCCGGCGTCGATCGAGCGCGTGACCTGAAACGAATACTTGTCGACCTGCTCGTCGTGGACCAGGCCGTTGAGGTAGATGCGGCGTGGATCCGACGGTGCGAGCAGGATCTGCGCGATGTGATCGGAGCGCCCGACGTTCAGCCGCTTCGACCAGCTGGCGCCGGCGTCGTGGCTTTCGTAGAGCCCGCTGCGGTCCGCGTCCCAAATGCCGAGGTACAGGAGCATCGGGTCTGCCGGATGCTGCACCAGCGCGGACGCCGTGGTCGCTGCAAAGGGCTCGATTCCGCGCCACGTACAGCCCTCGTCGTTGCTCACCTGGAGGCCGACGGTCGTTGCAGCCATCAGCTGCCGGTCCGGCAGGTAGACGAGATCGGGTTGCTCACCGAACGGAGTGCCCCAGGCGTCACCGCACATCAGTCGCCAGTCCTGCGCGCCAGGTTTGCCGAAGATCAGTCCGCGGTTGGTGCGCAGCACCAGTGAGTTGCCGTCGTCGCCCCAGAGCAGGCCGCTGATCTCGGGCGGATCGTGCGCGCGCACGCTCACGCAGATCAGTAGCGACGACAGCGACCACAACAGCGCATGGGTGCGACAGCGCATGACCTCCGCGAAAACTAGGAGGCAATCCCGCGGCATACAAGCCCCCAAGCGGGTTCGCGTGCCGAGTATTTGCGGCGCTGATGGTCGAGATTTGCGCCGCGTAGGCGCGCGCAGCTGATGGCTGCGGGGCGGCGCCGATGCCGACTACTTGCTGCCACTCTGCGCGCGCGGGTACGGGTCTGGCGGCGCGTTTTGCCGGACCCGACGTCCGTCCAGTGATTGGGCTGGCTTATCATGGATGTAGATGCCCAAGCAGTCGTTGTTCTGGCGCGCCGTCCTGGCGCTGGTGCTCATGGTGGGGTTCTATCTGATGGCACTCGGGCTCGCGGCGGGCCTGCTCTACATCCCGTACGCCGAGCTCAAGTACGCGCACCACCTGCACGCCAAGCTGCTGTTGATCTGCGGCGGCGCAGCTGCCGTCATCCTCTGGTCGGTGTTGCCACGCTTCGATCGCTTCAGCGCGCCGGGCTTGCTGCTGTCGGCGGCTGCGCAGCCGCGCTTGTTCGAGCTGATCCGCGAGCTCTCGGCCGCCACCGGCCAGCCCATGCCAAAGGAGGTCTACCTGGTCGCGGACATGAACGCGTTCGTGACGCAGCGCGGCGGGCTGATGGGCGTCGGCAGCCACCGCGTGATGGGGATCGGTCTGCCCGTCATGCAGGCACTCAGCGTGGCCGAGTTGCGCGCGGTCGTCGCGCACGAGTTCGGTCACTTCCACGGCGGCGATGTGCAGCTCGGGCCCTGGATCTACAAGACGCGCGCGGCCATCGTGCGCACGATCATGTCGCTGGGCCAGCAGGGCTCGCTGCTGCAGAAGCCGTTCGTGTGGTACGGCGAGATGTTCATCAAGATCACGCAGGCGATCTCGCGCCGCCAGGAGCTGGCCGCCGACGCGCTCGCGGCTCGCACGGTCGGTGCGCGCCCGCTGGCGGGCGGCCTCAAGCGCACGCATGCGGCCGCGCTGGCGTACGACATGTACTGGCACGAGGACGTCGTGCCCGCGCTCAGCAGCGGCTGGCGGCCGCCGTTGGCGGCAGGCTTCGCCCAGTTCCTCGGCGCCAAGCGCGCGCAGACCATCATGGACAAGTCGGTCGCCCACGAGCTCGAGCAGGGCAAGTCGGACCCCTACGACACGCACCCCTCGCTGCGCGAGCGCGTCGAGGCGGTCGCGGGTCTGCCCGACTACGTGTCGGAGAGCGCGCGAGACGAACGCCTCGCGGTCGAGCTGTTGGTCGATCTGGCGGCGATCGAGCAGGGCTTGCTCGAGTTCATGGCGGCGGACAAGGCGCAGGCGCAACAGCTCAAGCCGATCGCCTGGACCGACGTGGTCAGTCGGATTCACCTGCCGGCCTGGCGGGGGACTGCAGCGTCGATCGCGCCGCACCTCGCGGGCTGCACGCTCGCCGGCTTGCCGAGCGACAGGGGTTTTCGCGAACGAATCGGCCGCAATGCGCTCGGCGAGCGCGCGGCCGAGATCGATGCCGACGTGCTCGCGGTGATCGGGGCCGGACGGATCGCCACGGTCGTCACGCTCGGCCTGGTCGAGCTCGGCTTCGTGCTCGACGCAGCGCCCGGCGAACACGTCACGCTCACGCGCGGCGCATACGCCATCCATCCGTTCGATATGCTGCTCGACTCGGCGCGCGCCGAGCGCTGCATCGAAGATCTGCGCGCAGCGTGTGCAGCTGCTGGCGTCATGGATCTGGATCTCGCCGAGGTGGCGCAACGCGCAACGCAAGCGCAGTCCGAAGTTTGAAGCGCACGCGCGTCACGCTGAACGCGTGGCGCTCGTGCAGCATTCCAGTCCTGAGCACCTGCGCATCTCGACCTCGAACGACGACGAGCGTAAACGAGGCGCCATGGCAACCGCAGAGAACGTCGACCTGTGTCCGTGGTGCGATGCGCCGTTCGATGGTTTCGACTGTCGTCGGTGCGACTACACCCCGTCGCTGCGCTTCCGAGTGCCGCTGCGGGCGATCTACACGCTCCTCTTGCTTGTCTTCGTTCTGGGCTTCGCCATCGGCATCCACTTTTGAGCCGCCGGGCCCACCCTCGGGTCGGATGGCTCGAGGGTGGGTTTCTGCACGCGCGGCTTCCGGGTGTGGCGAAGGATGATATGAAAGAAGGCGATGAAGGTTTCGAAGTGGTCGCTCTGGCTCGTCGGCACCACGCTGCTGCTGACCCAGCAGGTGCACGCGTTCGGCGGTCTGTGGTCTGCCCAGAACGCGGTCAAGCAAGCCTCCGAAAAGATTCTATTCGTGGACAATCCGGACTCCACGATCACGGCCATCGTGCAGATCGACTATGCGGGGCCCGCGGAGAAGTTCGCCTGGCTCGTCCCCGTTCCCGGCGAGGTGAAGCTCGCCGTCTCGTCGGCAACCGTGTTCCAGCGACTCGATGCAGCCACCGCACCGGAGTACTGGCTGGAAGTCTCGCTCGATCAGACGTGCGACGCAGACGCGGCGTACCCATCGTCAGACGTCGGATCCGAGACGGGTGGCGCGACGAGTGAGCCTGACAGCACGGCGGCGACCGTCGAAGTGATCGCGGAGGGTGTCGTCGGCCCTTACGACTACGTCAACCTCGCGGTCGATGCTGCGGCCGAAGAACCGGCGAAGGTTGCGACCGACTGGCTGCGCGCGAACGGCTTCGACGTGACCGGCATGGAAGCGAAGCTCGGTCCCTACCTCGAGGAAGGCCTGCACGTGCTCGCGTTCAAGCTCAGCCAGGGTAGCGACGTGGGCGCGATCCGTCCGGTCATGCTGACGTACGAGCGCGAGCTGCCGATGATTCCGCTGCGACCCGCAGCGGTCGCGGCGCAGGCCGAGCTGGGCATCCAGGTGTGGATCGTCGGCCCATCGCAGGCGGTGCCCGCGAACTACAAGTCGCTCGTGATCAATGACGCGCGGATCGACTGGCTCAGCGCGCGCAAGTTTCGCCACGGAACGTTGCCTGCCGGCGGCGTGGGACCGTTCGGTCCGATCGTCAGCAAGCCCAGCAACTACCAGGCGCTGGTGAGCGCGGCCGCGAACGAGGCGGGTGGTCAGGGTTTCGTGACGGAGCTCGGCGGACCAGCCCGACAGTACCGGGACATGCTCTGGTCGGGAGTCGACGGCGACGCGTACACCTCGATCTCGACCCAGAGCTACGAGGATGGAATCGACGCGATCGTCGCTGCGCTCGCAGCCTACGCCGGATGGGATGGCTTGAAAGACGCGATTGCAGGCGGGGCCGTGCTGCCGGAGGGCGTCACGATCGAGGAGTTCGCGCGAGCTCCGGAGGAGTATCGCGACCAGGCGCGCGTGAACACTGCCAAGTTCCTGCAGTTGCTCGACGAGCGCGTGGTCAGGCCGGTGATCGACGCCGGGGCGCTGCTCCACAACGCGCCGTACCTCACGCGCCTGTTCACTGCGATCAGCGCCGACGAGATGACGCTCGATCCGGTGTTCGCCTACAACGGCGATCTCGCGCAGGTCGGCAACGTTCACATCGCGAGGCAAGCCACCGGCTGCAGCGCGGACGCCGCCTGGCGCATCGAGCTGCCGCAGGGAGGAGTGGTGAAGGGTGCGGGCACGACCTGGCCGGCGCCTCTCGGCTCGCTGCCGGCGAGCTTGAAGGTCGTGGCGCTCTCGACCAGTGGCTCGGGCGAGGTGGTCCGCGACAATACGCAGCAGATCAGCGAGTCGCTGTTCGCGGCGGCCGGCGAGAGCGGCAGCACGACGCTCCAGCCACCGCAGAACGGCTTGCTGATCGGCGGCACGCACGACGTGACTCGCCGCGAGCCGATTCGGGTTGCGAGCGAGCCCGAGGCTGCCGGCGGCGGCTGCAACGCGGCGCGAACCGGCCGGACGCGCGGCGCTGCGTGGCTACTGCTCGCGGTGCTGCTCGTCGCGCTACGCAGGCGCAGCTCGCGGCGTATGGCGGCGGTCGCGTGTCTGCTGCTCTCGGCGTGCAGCAGCGACGCGGAGGTGCCCATGCCGGGCGACACCGAGGCGCCGCTCACGCCCGGGGCGCTCAGCCGCGAGCAGCTGCGCGACCCCGAGAGTTGCAAGGGTTGCCACCCGATCCACTACCGCGAGTGGTCGGCGAGCATGCACGCCTACGCCGCCAAGGATCCGGTGTTCATCGCGATGAACGCGCGCGGTCAGCGCGAGACGAACGGCGAGCTCGGTGACTTCTGCATTCAGTGTCACGCGCCCATGGCAGTGGCCGACAAGCTCAGCAAAGACGGGCTCAACCTGGACGAGTTGCCCGATCGCAACCGCGGCGTGAGCTGCTACTTCTGTCACAACGTGGCCAGCATCGAAGGCGACCACAATGGCAAGCTCGCGCTGGCCCACGACAACACCATGCGCGGCCCGATCCGCGATCCGCTGCAACCACCGGCGCACCGCGCCGAATACTCGGAGATCTTCGAGGAGGAGAACCCGAAGAGCAGCGCGATGTGCGGCGGTTGCCACGACATCGTGACCCCCACCGGCGTGCACCTCGAGCGCACCTTCCAGGAATACCGCGCCGGCATCTTCTCCAAGAGCTCGACCGGAAAGCCCCCGGCCTTCGCGAGCTGCGTGGGCTGCCACATGCCCGGGCAAAACGCCCTGGCTGCGGTCGCGCCGGCGGGTACGACCGAGCGCACCGTGCACGAGCACCTGTGGCCGGGCATCGACGTGGCGCTGATCGACCACCCGCATCGTGAGGCCATGCGCAGCGCGGTCGAGGACTGCCAGCTGGCAGCGGCCAGCTTCTCGTTCTTCAAGCTCGAGGTCACGCCGCCCGATCTGTTCACGTTCGAGTTCGAGACCAACGCGGGACACAACCAACCGAGCGGCGCGGCGCAAGACCGGCGCATGTGGCTCGAGTTCATGGCCTACGACGCGAGCGGTGCGCTGATCGAGAGTGTCAGCAGCGGCAACATCGCGGACGGCGAGCTCGAAGAGAAGCCCAAGAAGGATCCCAAACACGATCCGAGCTTGTTGATGTTCCGCGACCGCATCTTCGACGCCCAGGGCAAGCCGGTGCACATGTTCTGGGAAGCCGAGAAGTCGCCCGCTTATCCGGAGGGGTACACGTCGAGCGCGCTGCCAGTGGCGTCGACCACGTACATCGAAGGCAAGCACACCGTGGTGAAGCAATATCGAGCCCTGGGCCCGGACGGTCAGCTTCCGGCGCGCGTCACGGCGCGGCTGCGCATTCGGCCCATCGGCGTGGATGTGCTTCGGGATCTGGTGGAGTCCGGCGATCTCGACCCCGCGATCGCGGCGCAGATGCCGACGCTGAACTTCGCGGCGCAGATCGAGTGGACCCCCGAGAGCGGCCTGATGAAGCCGATCTCCGCCGCGCTCGAGACGAATTGCACATCGTATCGCTGCATGCTCGATCCGAGCTCGAACGACTGCAAAGGGAAGTAGATCATGAATGGCTCGATTGCTGCCACCCTGACGAGCGCAGTGTTGCTGTGCAGCGCGCCCGTGTACGCTCACTTCAAGCAGCTGCAGCCGGCATCGTGGCTGAACGAGGACGAGCTCGGCGCGCCGCAGAAGGGCAGCCCGTGCGGTCCCGGTAACAGCCGGCCGTTCATCGGGGACGACGTGCAGCCCATTCCGGAGAGCGGCGCGCTCACGACCTTTCGCGCGGGCGAGACGATCACCGTGCAGCTGCAGGAGACCATCTACCACCCTGGTTACTTTCGGATCTCGATCGCGGAGACCAGCGCCGCCGAGGCCACGACCGCGGACTTCCCGGACCCTGCGCTGACCGATACCGAGAACTGTCACTACGACCATGCAGCGGTGATGACCACGCCACACGGCCAGGTGCTCGGGGACGGGCTATTCATGGCCTCGGAGCTGAGCGCCGAAAACCGCAGCTTGATGACGCAGGTGAAGTTGCCGGACAAGCCCTGCGAGCACTGCGCGCTGCAGGTCGTGCAGGTGATGGAAGGGCACCCCGCATCCAGCTGCTTCTACTTCC
>DATEOF010000333.1:0-3539 GCA_035274465.1 Polyangiales bacterium | reverse complement strand
CAGGTTCGGGCTCCGGCTTCACCTGCATCACCGGCGCGTCCGCAGGTGCCGGAGCTTCCCCGGGTGCGGGCGGCTCGCCGGACGGCGCCGCCGCGGCGCGCGGTGCTGCATGGCGTCGAGCGGCCGGCAGCGCGGTCAGCTTCAGGCTGATCTCGCCGCGCATCACGCCGTCGCGCTCCTTGAACTCGTCGAGTCGAATGCTGCGCGCTGCGCGCTGAAAGCCTTCCTTGTCGACGCTGATGTTGAGCGCGGACTCGAGGTGGCCGACCTCGAGCGGCGCAGGCGAGACGGCGCTCTTGCCGCTCGCGGTCACCGTCGCCCCCGGAGGATCGGTCTGCACCGTCAGCTCGTACGCCAGCGGAGCGAGCTCGAACTGCTCGGGCGGCATGCCTTCCTTCGGTGTGATCGAGCGCGTGCTCGCGGCGTAGCCCGAACTGCGCACGGTAATCTCCACCGCCACGTTCGAAGGCAGCGACAGCGTCTGAGGCGCATGGCCGCGGGCGGTGCCTGCCACGGATACCTCGGAACCGCGCGGCTTGGCTTCGATCTTGACCGGCACGGGAGGACCCGCGACTGCCGCAGGCTCGGGCGCTGCAGCCGCCGGCTGCGCAGGTGCTTCGGGCGCTTGCGGCGGAGGTTCGGGAGCCTTCGGTGGCGGCTCGGGTTGGGCGGCTTGCGTCGGCGGGCCCGGCTCGGAGGGCTCGGCCGTGGCTGCACCCTTGGCGCCTTCGCCACCGCTGCGCTGCATGCCGATGTAGACGGCCAGTCCACCCAGCGTGAGCGTGGAAGCGAGCGCAGCCCAGAGCAGGATGCGCGAGCGCCCCGCGGGTTGCGGCGATTCGGACGTCGCGGTCGGCCCGGTCGGCACCGAGATCGCGAGCGTCAACGGCAGGTGCTCCTCGCTTTTGGGCGCTGCGGCGCCGTTGCTGCCCGCGCGCTCGGAGACGCGGCGCGCGTGGCTCGGCGGCAGGCTCTCGGGCTTGCCGGCTTCGTCGACCAACTGCTCGATGCTCGGGATCTTGTCCGCGAGCGAAGGCCGCGAGCTGCGCGTCGGGGCGGCGCGCGGCAGCTCCACCGCCGGCACGGGCGTGCTGATGTTGAAGCCATCGGGCACCGGCGTGGCCGCTTGAGCGGGCGAGCTGATCGCCGCCAGGCCGAGAGCCCCGGCAGAGCTCGCTGCAGCTGATGGCGGCGGCGGTGCCGTGGGCGGACCGTTCAGATCACCGAACAGCTCGCGCGCCAGGTCGACCGACTGCGGATCGCGTCGCGCGTGCTCGGCCTGCGCGCGCGCCTGGGCGCGCACCTCCGGACCTGCACCGGCCTGAAACGCGCTGGCCAGGAACTCGCTCGTGTCGCGCGCGCGACTGCCGGGCGAGCCGGACTTGCGGGCGTCGGGGAAGAACGAGCCGCCGAGCGCGCCCTTGGGCAAGCTCGAGCTGACCGGGCGCGCGGGCTTGCTGGGCACGATCGGCCGCGGCGGCGGCACATCGGCGAGCGCGGGCGGAATGCTGCTCACGGCGGGCGGCGGCGGCATCGTGAGCGGACCCGAGCCCTGGCCGAGCGGACGCTTGCCGTTGTTCGGCAGCTGCTTGGCGACGCTCTCTCCCGAGGGCGGGTTGCCGCTGAGCGGCGGCGCAAACTCGGCCGCGTCGGTCTGCTCGTAACGACTGGGGTTGCCGGCGAAGCGCGACTCGATGCGCTCGACGACCGCGCGGCTGTGATCGCTCAGCTTGAAGAACTTGATGCCCATGCCCGCAGGCAGATCGGGCCGCGAGTTCGGCTCGAGCCGGCGCCAGGCGACGCGGCCGACCCCGTGCAGCACGGCCGAGCCGTCCTGCAGCTGAAACTCGAACTTGAGCAGAGCGCCGGTCTCGAGTGGCTTCTTGGTCTTGATGAAGATGCCACTGCGCGACACATCGGTGCCGAAGTTCTCGACGAAGTCGTCGACGGTCGCGCTCTTGTACTTGACCTTGAGCGACGCGGGCGCGCGCCTGTCCTTGCGCATCTCGGTCATGCCAGCCCCAAATCAACCATGCGGGATATCCCAGGAAATAGCGTACCGCGTCTTCGCCACACACGCGAAGTCCAATCATGATCGCGATGCGTGACGTTTGATGGGTACACGTAGAAGTGCGCGTCTCGCCTACACGCCGTCTCGCTCACACAGCACGGTCCCCGCGCGCAGCGACAGATGTCCCCAGCGCTCAGGCGCGCCACCCAGCGCTGCCAACCGCGGGCCGTACTCGCCGGTGAGCTCCGGCGCGACGTCCAAGAGGGGCGCGAGGGCGAAAGTTCGTTCGTTCAGGTGCGGATGCGGCACGCGCAGGCGCTCGCTGAAAACCGGCTGTTCTGCCCACAGCAGATCGAGATCCAGCGTCCGCGGACCCCAGCGCACATCTCGGACTCGACCGAGCGTGCGTTCGATCGACAGCGCGCGATCCAGCAGCGTGTGTGCGTCGAGCTGACTTTGCAGACGTACGGCGGCGTTCAGATAGCGCGGTTGCGGGGGACCGAGCGGCTCGGTTTCGTACACGTACGACAGCGCGCGGATCGTCAGCTCGGGCTGGCCGGCGAGCAGCGACAGCCCGCGCGCCAGGTTTTCGCTCGGTATGCCCAGGTTGGAACCGACACCGATCACGAAGTCCACGCGCACACCGGCCCTTCAATTGCCGGGCAGGTTTGCATACGGTCTCGGCCATGTCGACCTTGCCGGTCGCTGACGACACGGTCTACCGCGTCGCGCAGCTCAATCGCGAAGTACGCAGCGCTCTCGAGCGCAAGTACGGCAGCGTTTGGGTCGCTGGCGAGCTCTCCGACGTGACACACGCGGCGTCGGGCCACGTGTACTTCACGCTGAACGACGAGCAAGAGCCGGCGCAAGTGCGCGGCGTGATGTTCGGCAACGACGCACGGCGCAGCAAGGCGCGGCTGGTCGACGGCTCACGGGTCAAGCTGCTCGGACAGCTGTCGCTGTTCACCCCGCGCGGCAGCTACCAGCTGATCGCGCGGCTCGCGCTGCCTCAGGGGCTCGGCGACCTGCACGCCAATTTCGAGCGCGTGCGGCTGAAGCTCGAGGCAGAAGGCCTGCTCGCGCCGGAGCGCAAGCGCAAGCTGCCCCACCTGCCGCGCATCCTCGGCGTGGTCACGAGCAGGCAGGGCGCGGCGCTACACGACATCGTGCGCTGCGCGCAGAGTCGCTGCCCGCTCCGCATCGTGGTCTCGCCGTGTCAGGTGCAGGGGCCGGATGCGCCGGTGTCGATCGTCGCGGCGCTGGAGATGATCCAGCACCTGCGCAGGCTAGACGTGGTGATCGTGGGGCGAGGCGGAGGGGCCGCAGAAGATCTGGTGGCGTTCAACGACGAGCGCGTGGCGCGTGCGATCGCGGCGTGTCGGGTGCCGGTGATCAGCGCGGTGGGGCACGAGGTCGACGTCAGCATCGCGGATCTCGTGGCGGACGTGCGGGCCGCGACGCCGAGCAATGCGGCGGAGCTGGCCGTGCCGGAGCGGCGCACGCTGCAGGCGGAGCTGCGGGCGGCGCA
>DATEOF010000332.1:0-10336 GCA_035274465.1 Polyangiales bacterium | reverse complement strand
CGCGTGCACGCTGGCCGGGTTGGCCCACGCCTGCGCGGCCGCGGCCTGCATCTCGGCCAGGGCGGCCGGGAGCAGCGGAGTTGCGGCGTGATGGTCGAGGTACGTCGCCACGCAGCCGGCCGTATCACATCACACGGCTGGCTGCGACGACTCGCGGCGCTGCGGCGATGCGTGCACCAGCAGGCGGATCGCCGTGCCCGAGAGCGTGCGGCCGGCGACGGGCAGCTCGGGCGGGCTCTGCACTTCGATGCTGCCGCCCAGCGCTTCGGCCACGTGCCGCGCGTAGGCGAGCCCGAGGCCGACGCCCCCGTGCGTGCGCGTGCGCGAGCCATCCACCTGGTAAAACGGCTCGAGGATCTGGTGCTTGGCCGCGGCCGAGATGCCTGGCCCGTCGTCCGCCACCAGGAACTCGTAGCGGTGCTCGTCCTGGCCCACGCGGCGCACGGCGACGGCGACTTCGGAGCCGCGCGCCGAGAACTTCGCGGCGTTGTCCAGGATGTGCACCATCGCGCGCCGCAGCTTGTCCGGATCGCCGCGCGCGGGCAGCTTCGCCGGCACCTCCTCGCACACCAGCTGAATGCCGGCCTGCTTGAAGCGCGTATCGGCCTCGGCGACCGCGCGGCTCGCCACGTTCGCGAAGTCGTAGTCGCGATCGAACAGGTGTAGCCGCCCGGTCTCGAGGTGGCTCACGTCGAGCAGCGTATCGATCAGCGAACGCAGCTTTTGCGTGGAGGTGTGGATCGATTCGAGACACTTGCGCTGCAGCGGCGTGAGCGGGCCGGCCTCTTCGTCGAGCAGCAAGCGCAGATAGCCGACTACCGGCGTCATCGGGGTCGCGAACTCGTGGCTCATGTTCTGGAGGAACATCTGCCGCAGCCGCGCGTGCTCCTCGAGCTTGCGATTGGCCTCGGACAGGCCGGTGACGGTGTGCTCGAGCCGCTCGACCAGCTTCTGCGACTTCGAACGCAGGATCTGCGCGTCGTCCGGCTCAGTGCGCGCGCGCTCCGTGTGGCCCGAGAGATATTTGGCGACCACCTCGGGGAAGCGCTTCGCGTCGACCGGCTTCTGGATCAAGCCGTCGGCGCCCATCGCCAGGCTGGTCTCGCGGTCGCCCTCTGACGTAATGGCGACGATCGGCTTGCCTTGCATGCTGGGCATCCCGCGCAGGCGCAGCGTCACCTCGTAGCCATCGAGGTCCGGCACGTTGATGTCGACCAAGACCAGCTCGGGGTTGTGGGCCTCCGCCAGGCGTATACCTTCGAGGCCGCTCTCCGCGTCGATGACTTCGTGGCCGGCTGCAGTCAGCAGCTTGCGCACCAGCAGTCGGTTGACTGGGTTGTCCTCGATATGAAGGACGCGCGCCACGGCGGTCCAGCCTACCATCTCGAAACACATTGCGTCGATTTGACGAACTGCGTTTTTTCCGGGCTTGCGTGAGAGAATGGCTCCCGGTATCTGGTTCCCCCGAGTGGCGCCGAACACGCCGTTGTGCGAAGCCGGCGCACCTGACCGCAGACTAGAAACTCCGAGTTTTATGTCCGACAAGCTGCTGGCTGAGTTTCCCGAGACGACCTACGAGCAGTGGCGCGAGCAGGTCGACAAAGACCTGAAAGGCGGCGACTTTCAGAAGCGCCTGGTGACGCGCACGCTGGAGGGCCTCGAGGTTCGACCGCTGTACACCGAGCGCGACCTGTCCGGCGCCGAGCTCTCGGCCTACCGGCGCGGTGCGGCTCTGGTGGGGCGGTATGGCTCGCGCTGGGATCTGCGTGCCGAGCTGTGGGTGTGGGATAGCGGGCGCTCCCAAAAGGAGGTGGCCGAAGAGCTGGCGCGCGGGGCGAGCTCGCTCTGGCTGCGCTTCGAGCAACCGCAGCCGCCAGCGGCGGAGCTGGCCGCGCTGCTGGCCGACGTCGACCTGACGCGCGTTCCGGTCGTGCTGGACGCCGGGAGCGAGGCGCCGGCCCTGGCAGCTTGTTACTTGAGCGTCGCGGCGCAGCGCGACGTGCCCGCCGCCCTGCTTCAGGGGGGATTCGGCTACGACCCGCTGGGCCTGCTGGCGCGCGACGGTCGTGCGCCGTACGGCCTGGATGTCGCGCGCGCGCTGGCCGTGGAGCTGGCCAGGCTGGTCGAGCGCCGGGCGCCTCAGCTGCGCAGCCTGGTCGTGGACACCACGCCCTACCATGACGCAGGTGCGTCAGGCGGGCTGGAGCTGGCGATCGCCCTGGGCACGGCGCTCACGTACTTGCGCTGGTTGATCGAAGCTGGCTTCAGCCCGGCCCAGGCGAGCGCGCAGCTGGAGTTTCGCGTCGGTGTGGCCGGTGATCTGTTCGCCGAGCTGGCCAAGCTGCGCGCGCTGCGCGTGGGCTACGCCAAGCTGATCGCCGCTCTCGGCGGCGACGACGTCAGCCAACACACGCGCCTGCACGCCGTGACCGCGCGCCGGACCAAGACGCTGCGCGATCCGTGGGTGAACATGCTGCGTACGACCACCGAAGCCTTCTCGGCGATGGCCGGCGGCGCCGACTCGCTGACCACCCGCGGCTTCGACGAGGCGCTCGGCGCATCGGACGAGTTCGCGCGTCGCATCGCGCGCAACGTGCAGGTGATCCTCAACGAAGAGGCCCACGTCACGCACGTGGCCGATCCGGCCGGTGGCAGCTACTACGTCGAGGCCAGCACCGACGCGCTCGCGCGCGACGCCTGGCAGCGCTTCCAGAAGATCGAAGCCGCGGGCGGCGTGCCGGCCGCGTTGCAGGCCGGCAACCTCCAGCGCGAGATCGCCGAGCTCGCCGCCAAGCGCGAGCAAGCCATCGCCAAGCGCGCGCAGCCCATCCTGGGCGTGAGCGAGTTCGCGAACCTCGGCGAGCAGGCGCTGGCGCGCGAAGCCCAGGCGAAGGCTGCTGCCAAACCATCCCCGCAGCCGTCAGCTGCCGAAGCCGCGCTCGCCAAGCTGCGCGCGGCGGCGGCGGGTCACAAGCTCGAAGAAGCCGTCGCGGCGTTCGCCCAGGGCGCACAGCCGGCGCAGGTCATCGCTGCCCTGGCAGAGGGCTCGGCGCCGATCCGCGTGGACGCGCTGCCGCTCCGCCGTCACGCCGCAGCCTTCGAGAAGCTGCGCGCGCGCGCAGATGCCCACACGCCCAAGCCGAGCGGCTTCCTGTGCAACCTGGGCGCGATCCCCGAGCACAAGGCGCGCGCCGGCTTCAGCACCGGCTTCCTGAACGCCGGCGGCATCGCTGCGCTCGACAACGACGGCTTCCCAACGCCCGAGGCCGCCGCCGAGGCGTTCGCGAGCTCGGGCGCCAAGCTGGCCGTGATCTGCGGCAGTGACGCGCAGTATCCGGAGTGGGTGCCGAAGCTGGCTCCGCTGCTCGCCAAGGCCGGCGCGCTCGACATCCTGCTGGCGGGCCGACCCGGCGAGCAGGAGGCTGCGTACCGCGCCGCCGGCGTCACCGGCTTCATCTTCATGGGTGCGGACGTCGCTGCCGCGCTCGGCTCGCTGCTCGATCGACTGGGAGTTGCGCCATGACCAAGCTGCCGGACTTCAGCAAACTCGACTTCGACAGTGTCACGACGGGCGGCTCGCGCGCGTCGATCCCGGGGAGCGGCAAGCCGGAGGCGCTGTGGCGCACGCCCGAGCAGCTCGATCTGCAGCCGGTCTACGCCGAGCTGGATCTGCGGGACGTCGAGCACCTGGGCTACCAGCCCGGCTTGCCTCCGTTCGTGCGCGGGCCGTACGCCACGATGTACGTGCAGCAACCCTGGACCGTGCGCCAGTACGCGGGCTTCTCCACCGCCGAGGACAGCAACGCCTTCTATCGCCGCAACCTGGCTGCCGGTCAGAAGGGCCTGTCGATCGCGTTCGATCTGGCGACGCACCGCGGCTATGACTCGGACAATCCGCGCGTCGCCGGCGACGTCGGCATGGCCGGCGTGGCGATCGACTCGATCCTCGACATGCAGATCCTGTTCGATCGCATCCCGCTCGATCAGATGAGCGTGTCGATGACGATGAACGGCGCGGTGCTGCCCGTGCTCGCGCTCTACATCCTCGCCGCGGAAGAACAAGGCGTCGCGCCCGCGAAGCTGACCGGGACCATTCAGAACGACATTCTGAAGGAGTTCATGGTCCGCAATACGTACATCTATCCGCCCGAGCCCTCGATGCGGATCATCGGCGACATCTTCGCGTTCACTTCGCAGCACATGCCGAAGTTCAACAGCATCAGCATCTCCGGCTACCACATGCAGGAAGCTGGAGCGACCGCCGATCTCGAGCTGGCGTACACGCTGGCCGACGGGCTGGAGTACATCCGCACCGGCATCGCCGCGGGCTTGAGCGTCGACAAGTTTGCGCCGCGGCTGTCGTTCTTCTGGGCGATCGGCATGAACTACTTCATGGAGGTCGCGAAGCTGCGCGCTGCGCGCGGCCTGTGGGCCAAGATCGTCAAGGGCTTCGACCCCAAGGACAGCAAGTCGATGGCACTGCGCACGCACTGCCAGACGTCCGGCTGGAGCCTCACCGCCCAGGATCCGTTCAACAACGTCGCGCGCACCTGCATCGAGGCGCTGGCCGCGGCCTGCGGTCACACGCAGTCGTTGCACACCAACGCGCTCGACGAAGCGCTGGCGCTGCCGACCGACTTCAGCGCGCGCATCGCGCGCAACACGCAGCTGTACCTGCAGCAGGAGACCGGCGTGTGCCGCAGCGTGGATCCGTGGGGCGGTAGCTACTACGTCGAGCGCCTGACCCACGACCTGGGCCAGCGCGCCTGGCAGCTGATCGAAGAGGTCGAGCAGCTCGGCGGCATGGCCAAGGCCATCGAGGCCGGCCTGCCCAAGATGCGCATCGAAGAGGCGGCGACGCGCACCCAGGCGCGGATCGACTCCGGCCGCCAGACCATCGTCGGCGTGAACAAGTTCCTGCCCGAGCGCGAGGAGAAGCTGCAGATCCTCAAGGTCGACAACAGCGGCGTGCGCGCGGCGCAGCTGCGCCGCCTCGCGGAGCTGCGCAAGGGTCGCGACGAGTCCAAGCTGCGCGCGGCGCTGAACGCGCTGACGCAGAGCGCCGAGAGCAAGTCGGGGAACCTGTTGGCTCTGGCGCTGGATGCCGCCCGGGCGCGAGCCAGCGTGGGCGAGATCAGCGACGCGCTGGAGAAGGTCTGGGGCCGCCACGAGGCCGTGATCCGCTCGATCACGGGGGTGTATAGTGGGGAGGTGGGTCAGTCCGCGAGTGAACTGGACGAGGTGCTCGCGCTCACGCGCGAATTCGAGCAGCGCGAGGGCCGCCGCCCACGGCTGCTGGTCGCGAAGATGGGCCAGGATGGCCACGATCGCGGCGCCAAGGTGATCGCCACCGCCTTCGCCGACATGGGCTTCGACGTCGACGTGGGTCCGCTGTTCCAGACTCCCGAAGAGACCGCGCGCCAGGCGGTCGAGAACGACGTGCACGTGGTGGGCGCGAGCTCGCTCGCTGCGGGCCACCTCACGCTGGTGCCGGCGCTGCGCAAGGCGCTCGACGACCTCGGCCGCCACGACATCATGATCACCTGCGGCGGCGTGATTCCGCCGCAAGACTACGAAGCGCTCTACAAGGGCGGCGCATCTTGCATCTTCGGGCCGGGCACCGTGATCACCAAGGCGGCCAAGGAGCTGTTGGCCGAGCTCACGCGGCGACTCGAAGATGATGCCGCGGAAGCCTGACGATCCGCCGCCCACCTCGTTCGAGGAGCCCGGTGTGGAGGGGAGCGAGCCGCGCCCTCCCGTCTCGACGGTGAAGCGCCAGCGCCTGACGCTGGAGCAGTACGTGGCGGGCGTGCGCAGCTGCGAGCGAGCGGTGCTCGGGCGCGCGATCACACTCGTGGAGAGCAACGCCAAGCGCGATCAGGATCTCGCGCAGCGCATGCTGGTGGAGCTGTTGCCCTTCACCGGCAAGGCGCGGCGCGTCGGCATCACCGGTGTGCCCGGCGTCGGCAAGAGCACGTTCATCGAGGCGCTCGGCAGCAACCTCACCGAGGCGGGGCGGCGTGTCGCGGTGCTCGCGGTCGATCCGACCAGCGGCCTGAGCGGCGGCAGCATCCTGGGCGACAAGACGCGCATGACCAAGCTCTCGCGCGACCCGCAGGCGTTCGTCAGGCCATCGCCGGCCTCGGGCTCGCTCGGTGGCGTCGCGCGCAAGACGCGCGAGACCATGCTGGTGTGCGAGGCGGCGGGATTCGACGTGGTGCTGGTGGAGACGGTCGGCGTCGGACAGTCCGAGACGACGGTCGCCGAGATGGTCGACTTCTTCCTGGTGCTCATGCTCGCCAACGCCGGCGATGAGCTGCAGGGCATCAAGCGCGGCATCATGGAGCTCGCCGACATGATCGCCATCAACAAGGCCGAGGCCGAGAACGCGGGCGCCGCGCGCCACGCCAAGCGCGAGTACATGGCGGCGCTGCGCCTGATGCGCGGCAGTCACCCCGCCTGGAAGCCACCGGTGCTCGCGGTCAGCGGCCTCCAGAACCAGGGCCTCGACGTGCTCTGGCAGAAGATCGAAGAGCATCGCGAGCTGTTCGAGGGCAACGGCGTGCTGCAGACGCGCCGCCGCGAGCAGATGCGGCGCTGGATGTGGAGCATGGTCGACGACCGCCTGCTGCGCGCCGTTCGCTCGCACCCCAGCGTCGCTGCCCAGGCAGCGCAGCTGGAAGCGGCGGTGCTCGAGGGCAAGCTCACGGCGACCCTGGGCGCCGAAGCCATCCTGCGAGCGTTCGAGGAGCCGAAGTAGCGAGCGGTCAGAGTTCGGCCGTCACCACCGGCAGGCCCGCGTACGTATCGACGTGTCTACGTCCGATGCTCGCGATGTAGGCGTCGGGACGCACGAGCACGTGGAAGCCGTCTTCGCGCACGAGTTGTGTCGCAGCGGGGTGACGAAGGGCGTCGAAGATACGCCGTCCATTCTTGAGCTGCCCAT
Organism: Polyangiales bacterium; assembly: GCA_035274465.1. Classification (GTDB taxonomy): domain Bacteria; phylum Myxococcota_A; class Polyangia; order Polyangiales; family JAFGIB01; genus JADGRF01. The sequence goes on along the minus strand of DATEOF010000332.1, from coordinate 3,390 downwards.
CGGGGATCCGATCGCCGGGGTGCAACGCTCCCAGCGAATCGCCAGCCGAGAGCGGACTGTCGCGATGATGGAGCCCGAGCTGATTCGTCAGCGCTCCGCGCTTCAGCGAGCGTCCCGCGTGCAGCTTTCGGCTCAGGTTCAGCACCGCAGCTGCCACGGGGAGTCGCTCGGTCTCGTAGCTGTCGAGGAGAGCCTGCGGGCCGCCGCGCAGCGCCCAGGCGAGCTTCCACCCGAGGTTCCACGCGTCCTGCACGCCCGTGTTGAGGCCCTGTCCGCCTGCCGGCGGGTGCAGGTGTGCTGCGTCGCCGGCGAGAAATACCCGACCGACGCGATAGCGCTCCACCATCCGCACGTGCGGCGTGTACGTCGAGGCCGTGAGCACCACCTGCAGGCGGTGCTTCGTGACACGCTCGACGTGCTTCGCGACATCCTCGACGTTCGCGCAGGTCAGCTGGAAGAAGTCGGTGTGCGGCATCGGGCAGAGCGTGAGCATTCCGCCCCGGGCCCAGGGCCAGACGTGCCAGTCGTCGCGCGAGAGGCCGTCCACTCTCACGTCGCCCACGAGTAGCGACCGCGCTTCGATCGGTGCGCCGATCAGCTCGAGCCCCAGCGACTTGCGCACGCTGCTCCGCCCGCCATCGCAACCCACCACGTACGCGCAGCGCACGCGCTCGCCGCCCGAAAGCACGACCTCGACCTGGTCCGCGGTCTGGCTGAGCGCCTCGAAGCACCGTCCGTACTCCACCTCGATTCCGAGCGAGGCGAGGCGCGCGCGGAGCACGCCCTCGGTCTTGAACTGCGGCACTTGCAGGAGGTTCGGGTACGGCGTCGCGGCGGTCGGTGCGTGACTGGTTCCGAGCGAACCACCGCGAAAGCTGCACCGCCCGAAGTGGAAACGCATGCGCTGGTAGGGACCGCCGACTTTCGCGAGCTCCGGCATCACTCCGAGCAGGTCGAACACCTCTTGCGTGCGCGGTTGGATGCCCTTGCCGCGCGAACCACGAGAGGGTTCGGGCGCGGCATCGACGATGCGCAGCTTCACCCCGCGGCGCGCGAGATCTAACGCCAGCGTGAGGCCCGTGGGACCCGCACCGATCACCAGCACTTCTTGTTCGTACAGCATACGAATAGTATCCTCGTACAATGTACGAAGTGCAAGTCGCCAGCGAACCCACATGACCAGGGACCGAAACACCGAAACGGTCTGGACGCGGGCGGAGCCAGGGACGCGTCAGCCCAGGCTCTCGCGCCAGAAGATTGCGGAGGCGACTGTCAGGCTCGCTGACGCCGAAGGGTTCGAGGCGGTGTCGATGCGCCGCGTCGCCCGTGAGCTCGGCGGCTCGACGATGAGCCTCTACTACTACGTGAAGACGCGAGCCGAGCTCATGGCGCTGATGGACGACGCGTTGATGGGTGAGCTCCTGTTGCCGTCGGTTTCGAAGGGCCCACGCGCGCTGCTCGAGATCGCGCTCGCGACGGCGGACATGCTGCGAAGGCACCCGTGGGCACTCGTCGCGATGCGTGGCGCACCGCCCGGCCCGAACGCGCTCCGCCACACCGAACAGTGCCTCGAGACGCTGGCCGAGTCAGAGCTGTCGTCGAAGGAGAAGCTCACGCTGCTCGCGATGATCGACGACTACGTGTTCGGATACGCTCTGCGCGAGGCGGAAGCTCACACGGGGCATGACGAGGCGCTCGCTCGCAAGCTGCTCGCGACGGGCGACTTCCCGCGGCTCGAACAGGTCTTTCGGCGCGGGCGGATCGACCCCGACCCGAAGCGTTTGCGGCGAGCGCTGGAAGCGCTCATCGACTCGGTGCTGACGCAGTAGTCAGCGCCCGCGGCGGCCGGTCTCCGGCTCGTCTTCTTCTTCTTCCTCGTCCGACTCTTCGTCGTCCGAGTCCTCGTCGGACTCGTCTTCTTCGGCGCGATCCGAGGCCTCGTCGGACTCTTCGTCGTCGCCTTCGCTTTCGCCTTCGTCGTCGGACTCTTCCTCGTCGAGGTCCTCGCCGCTATCCGCGGCATCCAGATCCTCGCCGCGGTCTTCGTCGTCGGTGACGTCGTCGAGGTCGTAGCCCTCGTCGCCTTCGGCTTCGGGCTCGGCTTCAGCCGCATCTTCGGGCGCGGCCTCGAGATCGCTCGCCGCTTCTGCCTCTTCGGGCTCCTCGGCGTCTTCGACGTCCCAGTCGGCGTCCTTGAGGCGGACCGGCTCACGCGGCAGGCGCATGTCGTCGGGCTCGCTCGGCGCTTGCGACGGCCGACCGTTGTCGATCGATGGCGTGGAGGGACGCTCGGGCGGTGCGCTGAAGCGCGAGTCCGCAGCGCGCTGCTCCTGGCGTGCGGCCTGACGCTCGCGTTCTTGCTCGCGCTCGCGGCGCTCGCGCTGCTCGGGCGTGTCGCCCAACGCTTCGAGCAAGTCGTAGTCGATCTCGTGGTGCGCCACGACGTGCCGCCGCACCGCGATGCCCAGGCGCTCCATCGCCGTCGCCAGCGCCATGCCGTCGAACAGAGCGACGGCTGCCGCGCCGGCTGCTCCAGCTTCCTCGCGCGCACCACTGGTGGTGCGGCCGGTGGTGACGATCCAGGCCGCGGAGGCCTGGCCGTAGTGGTGCAGCGCACCGCGCACGTCGACCACACCCTCGCGATCGATGTCGCGCCCGCCGCGCAGCACCACGATCGCCAGCCGGAGTTCCTCGCTGCCGCTCTTGCGCGTGCCGGCGAAGTGCAGCTCGTTGCCGGCGCTGCCCGGCCTTCGCACCGCGCGCAAGGCGGTGATGCCCTCGGCGTTCAACCAGGTCGCGATCAGCTCGGCGAAGCCGGCCGTCGGCAGCTCGGTCAAGCGCTGGATCAGCGCGCGGCGCAGCTCATTGCCGTAACGCTCGGAGGCGTTGAGGAAGTCTTGCTCGCTGCGCACCAGCTGCCGCGGCAAGAGCCACTCGGAGAGCACGACGCGCGTGCCGCGCACGCGAAAGCGCGGGCGCGTTTGGGTCTGCTCCGCACGCGCCACGTCGGCGCGCACTGCCGCGGCGATGGTCGGGGAGAGCGCGTTCGGGCTGCCGCTCAGGCGTCCACGGCGCACCAACAGCTCGGCGATGCGCGACATGGGGTGCGGGACGCGTTCGCCGCGCGACAGCACGTGCCAGACCGCGTCGGCGAGGTCCTTGCCTAGGAGGTCGCCTTCCGCGGGTTGTCGATTGAAGTCGAGCAGCTCCTCGCGGTCGCGTGGCCCGCGATCACGGTCGCGATCACGGTCCCGATCGCGATCACGATCGCGGTCCCGATCCCGATCTCGCATCGACTCGCGTCCGCCGCCGTCGCTGCGCGCTTCGCGCATCGGCTCGCGGTCGCGCTCGCGGTCGCGCTCGCGCTCGCGCTCGCGCTCGCGGTGTCCA
>DATEOF010000331.1:0-28208 GCA_035274465.1 Polyangiales bacterium | reverse complement strand
GCGAGCGGCACCGCGACGATCTCCTGGCCACGCAGCGCGACCATCTTGCCGGTCTCGCCGCGCTTGCACAGATGCGCCGCTTCGCTGCCGAAACGCGTGCCGAGCAGGCGATCGAACGCCGAGGGCGAGCCACCGCGCTGCAGGTGCCCGAGCACGGTCACGCGCAGCTCGTGATCGATGTGGCCCTTGAGGTGGTCGGCCAGCGTTTGCGCCGCGCCGCCCAGGCGTTCCAGGTGACCCTTGCGGCCTTTGCTGATCGCGGACGTGTGGCCGCCTTTCGGCTTCGCGCCTTCGCCCACCACGATCAGGCTGAACGACGCGCCGTTCTGCGTGCGCTCGTGGATCTTGGCGACGATGCGGTCGAGCTCGTACGGTAGCTCGGGGATCACGATCACGTCCGCGCCGCCGGCGATGCCCGAGCACAGCGCGATCCAGCCGGCGTAGCGGCCCATCACCTCGAGCAGCATCACGCGGTCGTGCGCCTCGGCGGTGGAGTGTAGGGCGTCGATCGCCCAGGTCGCCGTGTCGAGCGCGGTGTCGAAGCCGAACGTGTAGTCGGTGGCGGCCAGATCGTTGTCGATGGTCTTGGGCACACCGATCACGCGCACGCCGCGCTTCTCGAAGTCGCGCGCGTGGGTCATCGTGCCGTCGCCGCCGACCAACACGAGCGCGTCGATGGCGTGCTCGCGCAGCGTGGTCAGCACGCGCTCCGACTCGTCGCTGAACTGTTCGCGGCCGCGCGCGTCCTTGCTCGGGTATTGAAACGGATTCGCGCGATTGCTGCAGCCGAGGATGCTGCCGCCGCGCGGCAGGATCCCGCGCACGCTCGCCGCCTTCAGCTTCACCAGGCGCCCGGGTTGGACCAGGCCTTCGAAGCCATCCTCGCTACCGTAGATCTCCAGGCCGAGCGTCAGGCCGGTCTTCACGAACGCTCGCAGCACGGCGTTGAGCCCGGGGGCATCGCCGCCGCCGGTCAGGATGCACACGCGCTGGATATCCCTCGGCTTCGGCTTCGCGGGCTTCTTGGGCATGCGCCCGATCGTACAACGCGACTCAGCCTGCGGACATCTGTGAGCGTGCGCGGGCGCTCTCGTAGAGCGCGATCCCTGCTGCCACGGAGGCGTTCAATGACTCGAACGCATTGGCTAGATCGACGCGTGCCAGCACGTCGCAGCTCTCGCGCGTTAGCCGGCGCAGGCCGTCACCTTCCGAGCCGATCACCAGCACCCGGCCTTGCTCCGGAAACGGCAGTGTGTGCAGTGGTGCGTCGCCTCGCGCATCGAGCCCTACCAGCTGCATGCCGCGCTCGCGCAGCTGGCCGAGGGTGCGCGCCAGGTTGGTCACGCGCGCGATCTGGGCGCGCTCGGTGGCACCGGCGGACGCGCGCACCACGACCGGGGTGACCGGAGCCGCGCGGTCCTTGAGCGTGAGGATGCCGTGCGCGCCGAACGCCACGCAGCTGCGCACGATCGCACCGAAGTTGTGCGGGTCGCTGAGCTGATCGAGCGCGACGAACAACGGTGCGGCGGGCGCGCGGCTGAGTAGCTGCTCGAGCTCCGCGTACGGATAGTCGCCGGTGATCGCCAGCACGCCCTGGTGCTTCGCGTCCGGTGCGAGCGCCTCGAGCTCCGTTGCGGGACGGCTCTCGCAGCGCACGCCCATGCGGCTCGCCAGCGCCTCGAGCTCGCGACCGCGCGCGTGGCCGGCCTGCACGTAGAGCACGTGCACGCGTTTCGGGTCGCTGCGCATCGCTTGCTCCGCAGCGTGCGGCCCAAGCACGATGCGCTTCATGACGCCGCCAGCGCCTGCTCTATGTCTCGCACGACGCTCTCGGCTGCGGCCCGCGGATGTTTCGCGTCGCGGATCGGCCTGCCGACCACCAGCAAGTCAGCACCTGCAGCGATCGCCCGCGCCGGCGTGGCCACGCGCTTTTGATCACCCTGCGCGCTGCCGCTGGGCCGGATGCCCGGCGTGACCAGGAACACGTCCTGGCCAAACTCCGCACGCAGCAGCTCGCACTCGTTCGGCGAGCAGACCAGGCCGCGGACACCGCAGTCGAGCGCCAGCCGAGCGAGCCGCAGCACGGCGTCGCGCGCCGGGCCGCGTACGCCGATCTCCTCGAGCATGGCGTCGTCGGCGCTGGTGAGGACGCTCACGGCGAGGAGCGACAGCGTGCTGCCCCGCGTCAGCTCGACCGCCGCGCGCAGGGCCTCGCTGCCGGCGCTGGCATGCAGGGTCAGGAAGCTGGCACCGTGGCGCAGGGCGACCTCGACCGCGCGCGTCATCGTCGCCGGGATGTCGTGCAGCTTGAGGTCCAGGAATACGCTCGCACCGCGCGCGCGCAGGCTCGTCACCGCTTGCGGTCCCGCGGCGCAGAACAGCTCGAGGCCCACTTTGAAGACGCCGACCGCGCCGCTCAACTCGGTCGCGAGCTTCTCGGCGGTGGGCCAGTCAGAGACGTCCAGCGCGAAAGCCAGCCGTTCTCGGGCCGACCTCGCAGCCGCGGGCAGCGCGCACATGGTGCCCGCTTCGTATCAGATGCCGTCCAGGCCCGCCAACGGATCGTCACCGTCGTTCGCCGGTTTCTTGCGTGAGCCACCACCCTCATCGGGCTTCTTGGCCGGACGATGCGCTCGCGCAGCGGTCTGCGACTCGCCGCCGCCTTCTTCCGCCGCTGCCTTGCGCTGGGCGATGCGCGCTTGCTCTGCGCGCTCTGCATCCTGGCGGGCCTTCTCGGTCGCCGCGTTGGCTTCGGCCAACTTGCGCTCGGAGTCGAGGCGCTGTTGCTCGACCGCGTCGGCCAGGCGCTGCTTCTCGGCGGCAGCTTCGCGCGCCACGCGTTCGACCTCGGCTTGCTTGGCCGCCGCGGCCTGCTGCGCGGGCTGGTAGACGCCGAAGTAACCGTACGCACCGCCGCCGATCGCGAGCACCGCGACCGCGGCCAGAACGCCCGGGTGCACGCCCTTGCGCTGCTGCGTCTCGAGTTGTTTGACCCGGAGATCGTGCTGGAGCTGACGCTCCGCTTGCTCCGCGCGCTCGCGCGCTTCGGCTTCCAGGCGCACGCGCAACGCATGCGCGTCGCGTTCGCGCGTCAGGCGCTCTTCCTCTTCGCGCGCGCGACGCTCGGCTGCGAGCTTGGCTTCTTGCTCTGCGCGAATCTTGGCGTCGGCTTCGGCCTTCGCGCGCGCCTCCGCTTCGGCGAGTCGTCGCGCTTCTTCTTCAGCGCGCCGTTTGCGCTCGTTATCCTCGTATTGGATGCGCTCTTCCTCGAGGCCCATCAACTCCTTGAGGTTGAAAAGAACCGAGGACTCTTTCTGCTCACCCATCGCGACTGCTTCTCCGTTTGCGGATCTCTACAACAGACGATCGAGCTTAACGGGCGGTCTAAAAAGTGTCAACGCAGCGCGCACACACTCACACCGCGCGAGAGCCCACATTTCAATGGGTTGCGCCAATGCAGTCGGTTCTGATACCAGTCCGCACACAAGAGGAACACATGCCGACGGACATCAAGGCGCACATCACCGGCACAGTCTGGAAGATCGAAAAGCACATCGGCGATGCGGTGGGATCCGGCGACGCTGTCGTGATTCTGGAGTCGATGAAGATGGAGATGCCTGTTGAGTCACCGGTGACAGGTAAGCTGACAGAATTACGTTGTGCCGAAGGGCAGGCGGTAGAAGAAGGCGCCGTCCTGGCTGTAGTCGAATGAGCGCTCACAGCGCACCGACCCGCCGCGATCGGCTGGAGGCGCAGCGGCGCATCGTCTAGCCTGATCCCAATGCAACTCGGACGAACGGGCTTAGCGGGAGCCGCCGCGCAGCGCCGGCGACCGATAATTGGCGGAAAGGTCGCGCCCATCAGGCGCGAGCCTTCCGGACAGGCGTCGAGGTTAGCCGCATGCGTGCTGTTGCTTCTGTTTCCACTTGTCGGCTGCACGCTGGAAACCGCCAAGGCTGGAGCCAGCTGTCGGAGATCCACCCAGTGTGAGCCGGGATTGGCGTGTGTGCGGGGCAAGTGCAGCAAGGACTTGGGACCGATCGCCTCGGAGAGCACAGTTCCAGATCTGGGGGAGGGCGCCACGACGCCGGCCATGCCGGCAGCTGGGAGCGGCGGAATGGCCGCGATGATGCCCGCAGCTGGGAGCGGCGGTAACTGACGTTTAGTCTCTGCCGCGCCGCCGGAGCCGCCGCGCAGCGCCGGCGACCGATAGTCATCCGGAAGGGTCGCGCCCTGAGGCGCGAGCCTTCCGGCGCAGCAGCGGCCTCAACACCGCTCCCGCCAGGAGCATCTGCAGCAAGAGCCCCGCGCCCAGCCAGGCCCGCAGGGCCGGCGCGCTGGCCTGTGTCACGGTGATCGGGCCGACGCGCGCGAACGATGGCGCAGGGACCGCGCTGGCCGCTCGCACGGTCTCGACGACGCGCACCGCCGCCGGTGTGAGTCCGGGAACCGCACCGGCCACGAGCTCGCGCGCAGGCAGTGCTTGTGAGTCGGAGCTCACGCTTCGCACCAACAACACCGAGGCTGCGGCAGGGGACCGTGCTTCCGGCAAGCTCGCGGGACCCGAGGGCAAGCTCACGTGCACTCGCGCTTCGAGCACGGACGGCAAGCGCAGGAGCGAGCTCTCGAGCTGTTGGCCGAGCGCTTCAGCCTGGCGCGCACGCTCTTCGCTCACGCTCGGCAGCCAGGCAGCCTGCGCCGGCGCCGGTCCCTGCAGCTCACAGCGGCGTTGCTCGAGTACCGCCACCGCTCCCGGCACCGACCCCGGATCGACGTCGATGCGCGTGCCGCTGGACTCGCTCGCGGCGTGAGCCACGATGCCGCTGCGATCGAGCTCGCGAAGTAGGCGGTCGGCTTGATCGCGCGGAACCTCGCGCAGCAGCGTCACGTCGCACGCGCTCAGGGCGAGTGCGGCGGCGAGCGTCGGGCACAGCGCCTTCACGCTTCACGTCCCGGTGCTTTGCAGCGGCTCCGCGCGCTGCACGCGCAGCGTCCGCACCCGACGCGGCGAAGCGTCCAACACCTCGAGCACGGTGCCGTCTGCGAGCTGCTGGCGCTCGCCGACGCTCGGGATGTGGTTGGCCAGGTGGATGAACAACCCAGCCAGCGTGTTCCAGTCGCCTTCTTCCGGCAGATCCAGATCCAGCGCGCGATTCAGCTCGCGAATCGGCACGCTGCCTGCCACGCGCCATATTCCCTCGCGTTCCTGCACGTAGCGCTGCGGTGACTCGCGCGCGTGCTCGGTCACGATGTCGCCGACCAACTCCTCGATCAGGTCTTCCAGCGTGATCAACCCGGCCACGCCGCCTTGTTCCTCGATGACGATCGCGAGCGGTACGCGTTGCTTGCGCATCTCGAGCAACAGATCCGCCGCGGGCTTCGAGGTCGGCACGAAGTGCGCCGGCCGCATGACGTCGTCCAGCTTCATGCCATCGTCCGCCCAGCCGCGCGTCGCCAGATCCTTGATGTTCACGTAGCCGATCACGTCGTCGGGCGTGGTGTCGTAGACGGGCAACCGCGTGTGCGGGCGCAGCGAGATCACGCGGTGCACTTCTTCGATCGGCGCCGAACGCGGCAGCATCACCAGCTCGTGCCGCGGCACCATCACCTCTTCGGCCGAGAGCTCCGGGAACTCCAGCGCGCGCGACGCGATGTCGGCGGCCTGCGGGTGCAGGCTGCCGGCCTTCTTCGCGTCTTCCACGAGCGCCTGGATCTCCTCCGGCGAGTAGCGCGCTTCGCTGAAGTTCGTGCTGTCGCCGAGCGGTCGCAGGACCACGTTCGAGCTCGACGTCAGCAGGCCGACGATCGGCCGCACCAGCGTGGACAGCGCCAACAGCGGGCGCGCCACCAGCAGCGCGAAGCGCTCGGAGTAGCGCAAGCCGAGCGACTTGGGCACCAGCTCGCCGAGCACGATCGACAGGTACGACACCAGCGCGATCACCAGCCCGAGCGAGATCTGATCGGCATAGTCGCGCAGCCAGGGCACGAGTGCGATCGACGGGGCCAGGCGATCCGAGAGCGCAGCGCCGCCGAAGGCTGCAGCCGTCGCACCGAGCACCGTGATGCCGATCTGGATCGTGGCCAGCAAGCGCTCGGGTTGGCGCTTGAGCGCCAGAGCGGCATGCGCCGTTCTCACTCCTTGGCCGGCGAGCTCCTCGAGCCGCGTGCTGCGAATGCTGACAAGTGCGATCTCTGCGCCGGCGAACAAGCCGTTGGCGAGCACGAGTAAGAGGATGGTGATCAGCTCAGAGGCGAGGTCGTTCATCGGGCGCGCCCCGTAAGGAGCTCGAACCGATTACGTAGACCATGGCGGCGCTCGCCGCAAACCGCGCTCAGTCCACGTTGAAGCTGTAGCGGGCACCCATGCGCGGGGCAGGAAAGCTCGGGAACTGCACCTCGCGCAACTTGGCCACGATGCACTTCTGGAAACCTGCGCCACCAGCGTTCACGCTCGCACCCAGCACCCTGCCGCTGCCGACGATGGCCAGATCGATCGTGACTCGACTGAGTTTGCCGCCCTGGCGGAGCTCTTCGCCGACACAGCTGAACATGCGGTTCAGGTTTCGGTTCATGACACCGGCGACATCTGAGCTCGTGAGTTGCCGTTCTCCGCCACCTTTGCCCATGTCGAGCTCCATGGCCTGGTTCATGGCGTCCTCGTACGAGGAGAAGCCAGTGCCGGTGTTGCCACCGCCCTTACCAGGGGATCCCGAGCCACGACGGCCACCGCCGGTCCGGGGTGTGTGCTGCAGGATACCGGCCGTGCCGGACACCTTGACCTGTCCGCTTTCGTACAGTGCGGCGAGATCGAGCTCGGCCTTGTGCGCGCTCTGTTCGGCCGCCCGGCGGCTCAGTACGTACCCCAGACCGACGACCAAGATGGCGCCGATCGAGGCCGCCAGGATCAGGGCCTTGGCCGCGGTCGAGCGCTTCTCGATCTTGGTCGAGCGCTCCAGCGCTTCGCCGTAGTCCTTTTCTTCCTTGCGTAGCTTGTACTGGTGAACGAAGTCCGCGAACTCGGGGTACTCGGCCAGCGGCTTGCGCTCGGCGGAGGACAATGTGAACAACAGGTGACGTTCGAGGATCTCGCCGTCCACGATCAGCTTGATCAACTCGCGCGCCGTGAACGGCCCGTGGTCCATGCCGTCCTTGACCGCCATCCAGCGGGGGGCATCGTTTTGGGTCAGGCGGGCGGTGATCTCGGCCAGGTTGGGAGCGGCGGCGGCCTTGGGCGCTGCAGCCATTGGCGGCCCGCCGAGCGGCAGGCCGGGCGAGGCAGCGGGGGCTGGAGCCAGGGGTTTGCTGATCGGACGCGGCTTGACCGCAGGACCTGCAGCGGATGGCGGCGGGGCGGCCATCGCACCCAAGGCAGCCGGCAACGGGATACGCGGACCCGCAGCTGGCGGCTGCGGAGCGACGGCGGGTGCGGGTGCCTGGAGGCTCGTCGAGATCGCGACGTCGATCGGCGGTATGGAGACCCCGGGCGAGGTCGAGATCGCGATGTCCAGTGGCGGCACGGAGACCGCCGGAAGGCTCGCGCCGATCGGGCGCGACCCTTCCGCTATCCATCGGTCGCCGGCGCTTCGCGGGGGCTCCGGCGCCATCGAGGCGCTCGGTCCGAACGCGATCTCGATCGGCGGTAGCGACGCGTCCCGCGCCGGTGCCGCGGACGCGCGTGGACGAGGCGCGAGCGAGTGCGCGACGTCGACGTCGACCTCGACCTCCATCTCGAAGTCCGGCGTGCTGGGCTCGGGTGCGTCCGCGCACAGCGGCAGCAACGCTTGCACCACTTCGTCGGGGGTCGAGAAGCGTTGCTCTGGGTCGGAGGCCAGGCAGCGCATCAGCAGCGCGTCGAGCTCGGTCCCCACGTCGTCGCGCGCCTGCGAGGGCGCGACGAAGCTCTCGATCGGCGAACGCGCCGTGAGCAGGCCATACAGCAGCGCGCCCACGCCGAACACGTCCGAGCGCTTGTCGGCAGGCGCACCGCTGCGAACCTCGGGCGCGAGGAACGCTTGCTCTTCCGGTCCCAGCAGCTCCCAGCGGCGGGTGCGCGCGAGCGTCGCGGCCGCGCCCAGCTCACCGAGCTTGACCCGGCCGCTCTTGCTCACCCAGACCACCTCGGGGCGCAGCGCGCCGTGGATGGAGACCTCGTGGATCGCAGACAGCGCCTTGCAGACGTGCGCGATCAGGTTGTAGACGCCGCGCACCGAGAGCATGCGCGCTTCGTTCTTGCGCTCCGCGATCAACTCGGCGGCAGTCTGGCCAGCCAGCCATTCCTGCGCGATGAAGTGCTGGCGACCGGCGTGCGCTCCGACACCGTAGATGGCCAGCAAGTTGCGGTGCTTGAGCTTGGCTGCGTTGCGCGCCTCGCTGCGGAAGATCTCGACTGCGGCTCGATCCTCGGCCAAGGCCTGGCAGAGCACGAACACGGCGATCGGCTTCTTCGTCTTCTGATCGCGCGCCAGGAAGGTCTGGCCGAGCGCGCTGGCGGCGCCGGCGCTCTCGACGAGGAAGCGCGCTCCGACCAGCACGCCCGCCGCGATCTCTGTCTCCCCCGGGCCTTGATCGAGCGTAGCTTTGGCTGACATCCACCCAGCAGGTTAGCGGAGCGCTCGCTCGCGCCACAAGTGTGCGCTTTGGCCCACGCGGGTGCACGAAATGCGCTTGCAGCCGACAGCTGCAGCGATCAAGAACCAAATTTCAGCGTGATCGAACCGTTTACCGTGAGCGGCGCGTTCTCGATCGGCGTGGCGAAGTGTAGGCCTTCGAGGCGCGAACGCACGCAGTCCAGCTCCGGCCTGGTCAGCTCGGCTGAGCCCGACACGTCGCCGCGGCCGACCGCGCCGCTGGGCATCACGCTGGCGCTGAGTGACAGGTGCAGCTCGCGCGGTGCGCCCTCCGCGAGGCGCGGTGTGAGGCAATCGACCGGACTGCCGATCATGCTCTCGAGCTCCTGCTGAAGGTTGCGCGGCTGCTTCTCTGCGGCTTCGGGTACGGCCTCGCCGACGGGCAGCGTCACCTCGTTGGACTCGGACGGAGTCTCGTCGACGCGTAGCGGCAACAGCTCCGGCGCAGACGGCTGGTCTAGCTCCACTGCCGCCGTTGGCTGCACCGGCGCGGCCGGCCCCACGCCGCGCGGCCGTGGCGGTGTATCGGCGATCTCCTCCCGCTTCTTGCACGCCATCAGCAGCAAGCACGGCAAGAGCAACCAACGGAGCAGCGAAGGCCTCGGCATCCCGTGCTCAGGATAGCGCGGTCAACCGAGGATCTTCAGCCCTTGGCTGCCTTCGCGCGCTCGGGCGCGAGCGGCTTGTCGTGCAAGGTGAGACCTCGCAGCGTGGCGATGATGGCGTCCAGGCGCTCGCTGGGCACGTCCACGAACGTGTAGCGATCGCGCACGCGGATGCGGCCCACCTCGGCGCGGCTCAGCTCGCAGCTCTCGCGCAAGAGTCGCGCGACCTCGGCCAGGCGCACACCATCGCGCTTGCCGACGTTCAAGAACAGCATGCCCGACAGTTGTGCCTGTGACCCTGCATCGCCCGCATCTTCCCAGCCGCCGTCGGCTGCATCGGCCGGCCGCGAGCTCCGCTCGGCAGCCGGGTAGTCAGCGAGCTCGGCTGACTCACTGGTAGTGGGATCGAGAAGTGGCCCATCCGAGGGCGGGCGCTGGCGCTGCTCTGCATGCTCGCCGCCCCGCCGCCGTGAGCGGCCGCGGCGCGGCTCGATCGTCGGCGTTGCCGAGTCGAACACCTGTTCGAGGCTCGTCGGCTCGGTCGATGGCTCCTGGTCCACCGCCTCGATCTCGGCAACCGGCGCTGGCTCGCGCGCCTCGGGTCGACGTTCGCGCTCGCGACCTGCTGCTTCGGGTCGATCTCGATTCGGTCCGCGATCGTGCTCGCGAGGACCGCGCTCGCGATCACGGCCGCGCCGGCGCCGACGATCGCGGTCACCTTCGCGCGGGCCGTCGTCGCGTCGCGGGCCACGCCCTGCCTGCTCCGGCCGGCGACTCACCGCGTGGTCGACCGCGTCGCGCTCCACTTCCGGCAATTCCACCGGAGTGGGGCGGCGCGTGCGGCGGACGGCGGCGGCCTCGTCGTCGACCTGATCGTGCGTGCCCAGGAACGTATGAAGCAGTCCACCGAGGATGCGTTCGACATCCGGGTGCGTGAGCAACCGCCGCGCCACGGCCAGATCACTCGCGACCGGCACGCCTGCGAAGGCGTTCTCGAGCAGCAAGATGCGATCAGTCTCCTGACGCGTGTTGAGCTCGCCGCGCGTGGGCAGCGAGCGCTCGATCGGCGAGATCTTGTACTCGAGCCGCAAGTAGTAGAGCCGGCCGAGCTCGTCTGGACTCACCAGGCTCACCGCGCAACCGGTGCGTCCAGCGCGGCCCGTGCGACCCGTGCGGTGCACGTAGACCGCCGCGGACTCGGGGAAGGTGTAGTTGATGACGTGCGTCAGGTGCGAGATGTCGATCCCGCGCGCGGCGACGTCGGTCGCGACCAGGTAGCGCAGCTTGCCCTGGCGGGTCTCGCCCATGATCCGCTCGCGATCCTTCTGTGGCAGATCGCCGTTCAACCAGTCGGCGTTGAAGCCGGCCGCCTTCAGGCTGGCTGCCACGCGCTCGGTCTCGCTGCGCATGTTGCAGAAGATGATCGCGCTCTCGGGGTCCTCGACCTCCAGGATGCGCACCAGGTCACCCGCGCGATCGCTGCCCGGCACCATGTACGCGTAGTGCGTGATCTGTTCGACGCCGACGGCATCGCTCGACAGCGACACCATCTCCGGCTCGTTCATGTGGCGCTCGGCGTGCCGGCGCACCTCGCCATCGACCGTGGCCGAGAAGCACATCGTCTGACGTTTGCCGCGATCCGGGATCAGCTCGAGGATGGCGTTGAGCTCCTTGGCGAAGCCCATCGAGAGCATCTCGTCCATCTCGTCCAGCACGAGCACGCGCAGGCGCGACGGCTCGAGCGTGCCGCGCCGCAGGTGATCGAGCACGCGCCCCGGAGTCCCGGAGACGATCTGTGCGCCGCCTTGCAGCTCCTCGATCTGCCGGCCCATCGGGGCGCCGCCGTAGATCGCGACCGTGTGCAGCCGTTTGTGCTGGCCGAGCCTGGCCAACTCGCGCTGGCTCTGCAGCGCGAGTTCGCGCGTCGGCGCCAGCACCAGCGCTTGTACGTACGGATCGCGCGTCACGAGCTTGTCGACCAGCGGGATCCCGAAGGCCGCCGTCTTGCCGGTGCCCGTGCGGGCCTGGACGATGATGTCGCGGCCGGCGACCGCCAGTGGGTAGGTGGCGGCCTGCACCGGTGTGGGTTCGCTGTAGCCGATCTCGTCGAGAGCGCGCTGCACGGGCTCGCCCAGCCGTAGGGCGGTAAAGCCGCCCGCTTGCGGCTCGGAATCGCTAGTAGGTTCAACCAGGGTCATGTCACGTCTCTTGGCGATGGGATCGAGGCGAAAAGCGCTCCAGCGCGCGATCGATGCGCTCGATCAAAAGCAAATGATTGCGGTTGTGAGTATGCAGCATTTGCTCGATGTCTTCGCGCAGCGAGGACAGCGAGGTCCGCGCGTCTTCGAGCGCGCCGCAATGGCCGCGCAACAGGCTGAAGCGCTTGTCCCACACGCCCAGCCAGCGCTGCAGCCGCGCCGGGTCGCGTTGAGAGCGCAGCTCTTCGCCGGCGCGCTCCAGCAGCTGCTTCTCGAGCGCCGCGATCTCGTTCGCGCAGCGCGCTTCGTTGAACACCAGGCTGGGCGGCGCGGGCCAGCCGTAGAGCTGCGAGATCACCGAGCGCGCGGAGGCAAAGACCACGAACACGGCCATACACCAGAACAGCGCGATCCCGATGCGACGTCCGATCAGCGCGGCTCCTTGAATGCGCGTGGCTTGCATGATGAGCGTGTGTCAGGGCACTAGCTTGTAACCGAAGCCATACACCGTCAGGATGTGCCGCGGTTTGTCTAGGTCGGGTTCGAGCTTCTTGCGAAGCTTGACCACGAAGTTGTCGACGGTTCGGTTGGTGGGGTTGGACTTGGTCCCCCACACCTTGTCCAGGATCTCGTCGCGCGAGACCGGCTGGCCGACGCGCTCGTGCAGCAGCTTGAGCAGCTCGACCTCGTAGAAGGTGATGGCGATGGTCTCATCGCCGCGGGCCAGCGTGTGCGCCCCCGTGTCCACCACCGCGTCGCCGACGTTGAAGCGCGGGCTGGGCTGCGCGCTGTGGGCGCCCCGGCGGAACAGCGCGCGGATGCGCGCGATCAGCTCGCCGACCGAGAAGGGCTTGGTCACGTAGTCGTCGGCGCCGGCGTCGAGGCCGCGGATCTTGTCCGCCTCTTGCCCCCGCGCCGTAAGCATGATGATCGGCACCGCGGCGTCGGTACGCCGCACGCGTTCGCAGATCTGGTAGCCGTTGATGTCGGGCAGCATGAGGTCGAGGATGATGCAGTCGGGGCGGTTCTGCGTGGCCAGCAGCAAACCCTGTTCGCCGCGGTCGGTGTGGATCACGCGGAAACCTTCGAATTCCAGAGTGTCTCGAAGGCCCAGCGCCAGAGCGGGATCGTCCTCGACCAGCAGGATCGTGCGTCCCGATGTGCTAACCATGCCGGGGCACGATATCAGTGGCTTCCGGCCTGTCAATTGACGGTTCCGAGTCGCGCGGGGCTGGTAGTTCGCTCGGATCGCGCCGGGGCAGGCTCAGCGTGACCACTGCACCACCACCTTCGGCATTGTCCGCGAAGGCGCGTCCGCCGTGCGCTTCCGCGATGTGTTTGACCAGGGCCAGGCCGATGCCGGAGCCACGGGCCTTGCCGCTGCCGGGGCTGCGGTAGAAGCGCTCGAAGACCCGCTTCAGATCCTGCGCCGGGATGCCAGGTCCGCGATCGCGTACGCGGATGGCGATCTCGTGGGCGCTGCTCTCGATGGTCACGTCGACCGGCGTGCTGCCGGCGTACTTCACCGCGTTGTCCAGCAGGTTCATCACCGCCAGCGCGATGGCTTGCTCGTCGACGCGGGCGTGGCTGGGGTCACCGAGTTGGTGCAAGCGCACCTCGGCGCCCTCGCGCTCGAAGCGGTAGCGAAACATGTCGATGGCGCGCGCCACGACCTCGGCGATCACCGCCGGCTGCATGTCGTACTTGCTCTTGCCGCGCTCGAGCGCGGCGAAGTCGAGCACGTTCTCGATCAGGCTGGTCAGGCGCTCGCTCTCGCTGCAGATGATGCCCAGGTACTGCTCCTGTTTCTCGGCGTCGCGGACGCGCTTGGTCAGCAGCATCTCGCCGAACATGCGGATCACGGACAGTGGCGTCTTGAGCTCGTGGGAGACGTTGGCGATGAACTCGCTCTTGAGGTTCGCGAGCCTGCGCTCCTTGTCGGCGGCGTACAGGATGAATGCGACCGCGATCAGGATCACGCCCAGGGACAGGCCGATCAGCGCGGCCTGGTTGAAGCGGCTGGTGCGGCCCTTTTCTTTGAGCAGTGGCGCGGTCTTGGGGGCGACCTGCAGCCGCCAGGCGTAGAGCGTGGTCGGGAAGCGCAGGCCGACCACGTAGTCGCCGGCGCTGGCCAGGTTGGGCCCGAAGACGCGCCGGTTGTCTTCATCGACGACGTTGTGCCACTCCTTGCCAGTCTCGCTGCGGAACAGCTCGGGGAACACCGTGCGGATCAAGTAGCCGGTGTCGTGGTGCGCCGCGAGGTAGAAGCGGCGGCCGTGGTGGCGCACGGCCTTGTACGAGATCAAGTAGCTGCGACCCTCGTAGCTCTTGTGCAGGTGGTAGAGCACGTTGTACGGCAGGGACTCGAGCTTGAGGTCGGGCACGATCGTCCGCAGGAACAGCTTCATGAACTGCTGGCGGTCGCGATCGGTGGCGCGCGCCTGGGCGTCGACCACGCGCCGCTGCACGTCGAGCACCATCACGGCGCGCACGCTGGGTGCTATCTCCTCGGCGCGCGACTTCCAGTCGCTGAGCGCCGACTCGGGCAACTCGAGGTTCACGGCCGCGAACACGGCGTTGTCCGCGGTGATGATGGTCTGCTCCAGGCGATTGACGCGATCCTGGACCAGCCACAGGCCGGACTCGGCGATCGACTTCTCACCGAGGCGCTCGAACTGCATCGCGGTGAGGTAGGTGTAGTAACCGAGGACGCAGGTCGCTACCGCGATGGCGGGCAGCAGCAGGCGGTACACGAACTTGAGGCGGGCCTCGTCCATTCAGCAATTGACGCAGCTTAACACCCGCCGCTCGCAGCTGCTCTTCCTAGTCCCGCTCCGAGCGCAGGGTCCGCGACATCAGCGAGCCCAGCGCCTCGCTCGGCGGCTTGCCCTCGTACAGGGCGAGGTAAACCTCCGTAGTGATGGGCATATCCACGCCCTCCCGGTGCGCCAAGTCGTACGCGCTCTTCGCGGTCTTCACGCCTTCGGCGACCATCCGCATCTCCGAGAGCACAGCGGCCAGGCTCTTGCCCCCGGCCATCTCCAGGCCGACCCGCCGGTTGCGGGAGAGCTCACCGGTGCACGTGAGCACCAGGTCGCCCAGGCCCGAGAGCCCGGCGAGGGTGAGCGGGTTTGCGCCCAAATGGATGCCCAGGCGCGCCATCTCGGCCAGGCCGCGCGTGATCAGCGCGGCGCGCGCGTTGTGGCCGAAGCCGAGCCCATCGGCTGCGCCCGCGGCGATGGCCATCACGTTCTTGAGCGCGCCGCCGATCTCCACGCCCACCACGTCCTCGGTGGTGTAGACGCGAAAGCGCTCGCTCGCGAGCTGCTGCTGGGCGAGCTGCCCGATGTGGGTGTCGCGGCTGGCCAGGCAGACGGCGCTCGGCATGCTGGCTGCCACCTCCTTGGCGAAGCTGGGACCGCCCAGCGCGCAGATCCGACCGTGCGTGCCCTCGGGCAGCACGTCTTCGAGCACCTGGGTCATCCACTGCAGCGAGTCGTTCTCGATGCCCTTGGTGGCCGTGACGATCGGGCCGCTCCTCGGCAGGAAGCCGCGAGCCTCGGAGACCACCTGGCGCAGACCGTGCGACGGCACGACCACGTAGACCCCGCTCGAGCCGGCGAGCGCGCGCTCCAGATCGTGCGTGGATAGCAGGTTGTCGGGCATGCGCACGCCCGGCAGGTAGGCGACGTTCTCGCGTTGCTCCTGGATGCCACGCGCTTGATCCTCGCGACGCGCCCAAAGCCGGACGCTGTGCCCGTGGTCAGCCAGCCCCTTGGCGATGGCCGTGCCCCACGAGCCCGCACCCAAGACGGTCAAGGTATCCATGCGTGGCACTCTACCCCACTGCTCACGGAGACCGCGATTGCTAGTTCCTGTTCCTGTTTCTGTTCCTAGTCGCTAGGTCTCTCTCTCCGAAGAGAACTAGCAACCAGGAACAGAAACGCGGACACGGGACGAAAACCGCACCCGCCGCGTGCGAAGGGCGGGCACGGGGCACGCGTACGGCCCGAGAGGGGGAGTTCAGGGTGCCGGCTCGGCTACGCTTTCCTTGCTCGACTTCTTGCCCTTGCCGGGCTTCGGCTTGAGGTCGAGCTTCTCGGGCGTCTCGAGCGCCTCGAGCAGGACCTCGTCCATCTTGCTGACGGGCACGAACTCCAGCTCGTCGCGTACCTCCTGCGGAACCTCGTCGAGGTCTGCAGTGCTGCGCTCGGGCAGAATGACTCGCTTGATACCTGCGCGGTGGGCCGCCAGGACCTTCTCTTTGATACCGCCGACTGGCAGGACCTTGCCGCGCAGCGTGATCTCGCCGGTCATGGCCACGTCGTGGCGCACCCGGATGCCGGTGAGCAGCGACACCAGCGCCGTCATCATCGTCACGCCCGCACTCGGGCCGTCTTTCGGGACGCCGCCGGTGGGGATGTGGATGTGCACGTCACTGTTTTCCAGGAAGTCCTCCTGGATGTGCAGCTGGCTGGCGCGCGCGCGCACGTAGCTGAGCGCGGCTTGGGCCGATTCCTTCATCACGTCGCCGAGCTGGCCGGTGAGGGCGAGCTTGCCCTTGCCGTGCATGCGCGTGGCTTCGATGAACAGGATCTCGCCGCCGACCGAGGTCCAGGCGAGGCCTGTGGCGATGCCCGGCTCGTCCATGCGCTCGGCGATTTCGGAGGTGAACTTGGCCGGACCCAGGGTCGGGCGCAGGTCTTCCTCGATGTCGATGGTGAACGGCCCGGTCTGGCCCTCCGCCACCTTCACCGCCGTGCCGCGGATCACGCTGGCGATTTGCCGCTCGAGGCTGCGGACGCCGCTCTCGCGGGTGTAGCTGTCGATGATCGTGTCCACCGCGCCGGGGGTGATCTTGAGCACCCGGTCGTCGATGCCGTGCTCTTCGAGCTGCTTGGGCACCAGGTGATCGCGCGCGATGGCTGCTTTCTCGCGCCGCGTGTAGCCGGGGATCTCCAGGATCTCCATGCGATCGCGCAGGGCGGGCGGGATGGTGTCGAGCACGTTGGCCGTGGCCACGAACATCACCTTGGACAGGTCGTACGGGATCTCGAGGTAGTGGTCCTGGAAGGTGTCGTTCTGCTCGGGATCGAGCACCTCGAGCAGGGCGGCCGCGGGGTCGCCGCGGAAGTCGTGACCGATCTTGTCGATCTCATCCAGCATGAACACTGGATTGACCGTGCCTGCCTTCTTCATGCCCTGGATGATCTGGCCGGGCAGGGCGCCGACGTAGGTGCGGCGGTGACCGCGAATCGCGGCCTCGTCGTGCACGCCGCCGAGCGAGATGCGCACGAACTTGCGGCCGAGCGCGCGAGCGATCGAGCGTCCGAGCGAGGTCTTGCCGACGCCGGGCGGGCCGATCAGGCACAGGATCGGGCCTTTCTTGTCCTTCTTCAGCTTGCGCACCGCGAGGTACTCGACGATGCGCTTCTTGATCTTCTCGAGACCCGAGTGGTCCTCGTCGAGGACTTTGCGCACCTCGGCGATGTCCATCATGTCCGTGGTCGACTTGCTCCACGGGATGTCGAGGATCCAGTCGATGTAGGTGCGCACGACCGTGTACTCGGCCGAACCGACCTGCATCGAGCGCAAGCGCTTGAGCTGCTTGCGGCAGACGCTCTCCGCTTCCTTGGCCAGGTTGGCCTTGTTGAGACGCTCCTCGAGGAGATCGAGGTCGCTCTGGTCGCCTTCCTCTTCGCCGAGCTCTTCCTTGATGGCCTTCAGTTGCTGGCGCAGCACGTACTCGCGCTGGTTTTTGCCCATCTCCTCTTTGATTTGAGAGTTGATGCGCTCGCGCATTTTGAGCACTTCGAGCTGGCGCGTGAGGAGCCGCAGCACCTTGCGGATGCGGTCCTTGACGTCCACCGACTCGAGCAGAGAGGCCTTGTCGTCGACTGGCGCCTCGAGGTTCGCGGCGACCAGGTCCGCCAGCTGGCCTGGCTCGTTGATCGAGTCGATCAGGGAGCCGGCCTCGCGCGGCAGCTCCGGCATGAGCTGGATGACTTGTTTGGCGGTATCGCGAAGGCTCATCGCGAGCGCTTCAGTCTCGACGTCGTCCTGGCGTGGCTCCTCCATGCGGGAGACGCGCGCCTTGAGGTAGGGCTCGTCCTGGGTCAGGCGTTCCAAGCGGACGCGCGCCAGGCCCTGCAGAATCAGGCTGTAGTTTCCGGTCGAGTGGCGCAGCGCCTTGAGCACGCGCGCGGCCACACCCACCGTGTGGAGATCCTCCAGGCCGGGATCGTCGGTCGCAGGATCGCGCTGCGCGAAGATCACGATCACGGGCTGGGTTTGCCCTTCGAGGTCTTCTACCAGGGCGACGGATTTCTCGCGGCCGACATCGAACGGCGCCACGGAGCCCGGGAAGAGCACGTGGTTGCGGATCGGCAGCAGCGGTAATTCGTCGTCGAGGTCAATCTCGCGATTGTCGACTTCGAAGATCTTCTTGTTGTCTTCTTCGTCCATGTCGTTTGCGGAGGGGCAGGTACCCGGAAACACCTCGGGGCAGCGCTTGTTGCTGCGAACGCGCTGCCTGTCCGTTACTTCTACGGAACATAGTCAGCTGCTCGGCGGGACGCAAGCAAGCGCTTCGGGCGCAATCGGCGCGCCACCTTACGCACGAGCATGTCGTCCGATCGAGCAGGCGGGGGCATGTGATCTGCGTGCGCACATGGGTTCGGAAGAGTGATTATCGGTCGCCGACTCTGCGCGGCGGCTCCCAGCAACGATGATTCCGATCCTCGGCACAGCTCTGGGTATACTCTGCGCCCCCCATGACCGAGGCATGTGATGAACGCCGAGAAAGGTGCAGACGCGCTGGGATTAGCAGCGCAAGGTGAGGGCAAGCTGGAACGCCGAAACGCTCCCGGGCGCGGTCGCGTCATCGCGATCACGGGTGCGATGACGTTCCTGGGCCGCAGTCTCGTGCGAATGCTAGCCGAGGCCGATGACGTCGCGCGTGTGGTCGTGGTGGACCTGGAGAACCCTGACACCGCCGGACCCGCGACCACGTTCTACGCAGTGGACCTGACGCAGCCGGGAGCGGACGCGCGCCTGGCCGAGATCCTCCAAGCCGAGCGCATCGACACGCTGGTGCACCTGGCGTTCCTCGAGGCGCCGACGCCGGCCGTCGCTTGGGCCCACGAGCTCGAGAGCGTCGGTACGATGCATGTCTTACGCGCGTGTCACAAGCATGCGCTCCGGAAGCTGATCGTGTGCTCGAGCTTCCTGGTCTACGGGCCGCACGCCGACAACCCGAACTACTTGAGCGAGGAGCGACCGCTGCGCGGGCTCTACGGCACGCCGTTCGTTTCAGACAAGATCGATGTCGAGCAGCAGGTCGACCGCTTCCGCGAGAACCATCCGCGCACCGCTGTCACCGTGTTGCGTTTAGCCGCACTGCTCGGGCCGAGCGTTCGGAACCATGTGGTCCGGTGGTTCTCGCGAACCTTCGTGCCCACCGTGCTCGGCTACGACCCGTTACTGCAGTTCGTCCACGAAGTGGATGCGCTCCGCGCACTGCGCCTCGCGATCGAGAGCGATGCCTCGGGCACCTACAACATCGCGAGCAGCGGCGTATTGCCGCTTTCCACGGTGATTCGGCTGTCGGGCGGGCTTTCGTTTCCGCTTCCATACTGGGCCCTGCGTCGCTTGGGAGGCGTGATGTGGGGCGCGCAGTTGTGCGAGGCCCCACCAGGCTTCGCGGCGCTGCTGAGATATTTGTGTGTGGTAGACACCACGCGTGCGCGCCAGCATCTGGGCTTTTCGCCCGACTTCAGCACGCGTGACGCAGTGTTGGATTTCGACGCCGCAAAGCGTGCCCGAAGCTCAAAACTCTTGAGTGCAGTGCCGTGATGGAGCGAAGCTACCCACACGCGCAGTTGCAGCACGCTGAGGTGTCCATGAACAACGACCAAAGCAGTGATGCCGTGCGCAGGAAGAGGCCAGCCGCGCGGCGAGCGACATCATCCGAGGCCTCTGATGCGACCTCGCAGACTTCTACGGAGGTGCGCGCTTCTGCGGAGTCTAGAAATCGCACGAGCTCGACGCCACCCGCGCCGTACACAGCGGTGAGCGTGGCGCGTGAGTCCGCCCCCAAGCGCGCGACTGCACGGCGTGTGGCGGCCGCTCGTGCGAAGAGTCCCACCGCGAGCGCAGACACGGCGCTCGAACAGAGTGCGCGCCAGTTGACCCGCGCGCAGATCGATCAGCACGTGCGCGAGTCGTCGCGTCTGGTCGCGCACCTGGCTACGGCCGACATGCAGCCGCCGCAGCACGACTCGCTGCTGCGCAAGCTGATCCGTATCGGCTTGCGTAACCGCTCCGATCAGGTCGACGACTTCGGTCTCGACTCGGTCTACGAAGAGAGCATGCGGCCGCTGTTCGAACGCATGTGCAACGACTGGTTCCGCACGCAGGTGGACGGGATGCAGCACATCCCGGCCGACGGGCGGGCGCTGCTGGTGGGGAACCACAGTGGCGCGTTGCCGTGGGACGGGATCATGTTGCGCACGGCGCTGCGCTTGCACCACAAGACTCGCCGCGAGCTGCGATGGCTCGTGGAAGATCACGTGTTTCACGCGCCGTTCCTGGGCACGTTCGTGAATCGCATCGGCGCCGTGCGGGCGTGTCAGGAGAACGCGGAGCGACTGTTGCAGCGCGAGTCGCTGCTCGCGGTCTTCCCCGAGGGCATCAAGGGCATCGCAAAGCCATACTCGGAGCGCTACAAGCTGCAGCGTTTCGGGCGCGGCGGGTACGTGCGGTTGGCGTTGCGCACGGGCGCACCGGTCATCCCGGTGGCGATCGTGGGCGCCGAGGAGACGCATCCGCTGTTGTACAAGGTGAACACGTTTGCGAAGAGCGTGGGGTTACCGTTCATCCCGGTGACGCCGACGTTTCCGTGGCTCGGTCCGCTGGGGATCGCGCCGCTGCCGAGTCGCTGGCGGATCGCGATCGGTCCACCGGTGCGAGAGATCTCGCGGCATGACGCGGATGCTGCGAACGACGAGGTGCTGGTGCACGAGCTGAACGAGTGCGTGCGGGCCAGTGTGCGCACGCTGCTCGAGGACGCTCTGCGGCGGCGCGGTGACAAGGTGTACGTCGGGTAGAATCATTGAGCAACACGATCGCGCGGTCGCCGAGCACGTACAGCTCGACTGGCGACCCTGCGAGCGGCAGGCGGCCCTCATGGTCATGCCGGTGCCAAGTACCAGTCGTCGCCAGCCAATTTTGCCCGCGCGACCCTTGCGCCAGGTTGTGCCAGCGGACTACTCGCCGCGGCGGCTCGGGTACTCGTCCGAACCCTGTACCCAGATGAAAGACTGCAGGTCGATCAGGTCGCGCGGGCGCAGATCCGACACATCGCGCCTGATGCGTGCCGCGAAGGCCAGTGCACTCTGGTAGGTCGCCCAGGTGGGTCGCGAGTGGTACTCGAACGCAAAGCCGTAGGCGGCAGCCGCCCTCCGCGTCACGTTTGGCTTGAGAAACAAATGTGTCTTCGGCTGGGCCAGAAACCCGAACACGGTGAGCGCCGGCCAGGTGAAGACGCGGGTCTGTCTTCGGGGTAGCTGTTCGAAGGCGTGGCACCACGCCTCGAAGCGTCGCTGCAGAGGCGCATCGCCCTCGAGCCAAAGGTACAAGCCTCGCGCAAAGCAGCGCGCGCCGTCTGGCGTTCGCAGCGCGTCCCGTAGCGCCATCTTCTCGAACGAGAACAGCAGGTTCGTCCGGCCCTCGATCTGCAGCGCACGGCGTGCGATCTCCGCATGTTCTCCAGCGGCGAGCAGCTCGCGAAAGGTCTGCGGCGCGAGCTGCGCGCGCCAGCGAGCGTGGGCCTCGGCCTTGTAGTCTCGCTCCCACGCGAGATAGTCCGGGTCGCGGAACGCCTCGGGGAAGTAGCGCAGGAACTTGCGTCGACAGCGGCTCGCCGATGGGTCCCTGCTTCGCAATGTCGCCACACTCGGGGGCATGCGAAAGGGAACGATGCAGGTGGCGTGCCAGCAGCCTTCGGCTGCGGTGCGAGCTCACTCGACCGTGACCGGTCCTCTCATCCCGAGGCTTTCGTGGCCGGCTTGCGTGCAGAACATCGTGTAGTCGCCTGGTTCGAGCTCCAGGATGAGCTGGGCGCTCTTGCCCGGACCGAGCTTGGGTGTTCGTCCGTACTCGCGCGACGCATCGCGAAGCGCGATGTCGTGAGGTGCCTGGCCGTCGTTTCGAGCGCACAGCACGTTGTGTCCTGCTGTCAGCTCCAGCTTCGTCGGGCTGAGCTTGTAGTCGAGCAGGCTGACCGTCGCGGTGCAGTCGAGCTCGGCTGCTTCGCCTGCCGAGCCCGCACTGCCCGACACGCCACCGTCCGCGGCGCGCAGGTCCATCGAAGCTTCGTCTCCGCAAGCTGCAAGGACGAGCGCGACGCACCACACCATCAGAAAGCGCAGCATCAGAACTTGGCCGGCAGTTTGGCGACGATGGCCGTCGCCAGAGGGTCGGCGATCATCTGCATGTGTCGACCGGCCTCGCGATCCGCATCCGCGGCTGCCGTCATGTCCAAAGCTGCTTGCGCGTCCACGACCGCCTTGGTGGCCAGGACGTGGTGAAGCGCGAGGTCGCTGACCGCCTTCATCGGCAATCCCGTCGCACCGCTGATGAGCTTCGCGAAGTCAGGCACGTAGTCGTTCGTCAGCTCATCTACGGCTTTGGCTTGCTTTGCCTCGTCCTTCGCCGCGACGCCCTCCGTGTAAGCCACGAAGTAGCCGTTGTGTGCGCTCCAGAC
Source organism: Polyangiales bacterium (assembly GCA_035274465.1). GTDB lineage: Bacteria > Myxococcota_A > Polyangia > Polyangiales > JAFGIB01 > JADGRF01. The sequence goes on along the minus strand of DATEOF010000331.1, from coordinate 6,013 downwards.
GGAGTTGAAGCTGCTGCGGGCCTCGGCGCCGTAGAGATCGCCGATGACGGCGCCGAGCTCGGTCCCGTTGTCGTTCAGTGCATCGCCTGCCGCCGCGAACTCGTCAGCCCGCCCGCCCAGCGCCGCTCCGGTCGCAAACGTCGCGAGGAACATGTGCTCTTGCAGGCCCTGGTTGAGCGCCACGCGAAAGTCCACCGCCGCCGTGGACGAATCTCCCGGAAACCTGTTCGGGAATTTCTTGGCGATCGCGCTCGCCAGCGGGGTGCCGATCATCGCCATGTGCGCCGTCGCCTCGCGGATCGCGGCATAGGTCGCCGGCCAGTCGTGCTTGGCCTGCGCATCCACGACCGCCTTGGTCATCAGCACGTGCTGCATCGTCAGGTCCTTCACGTCGTCCTGCGGCAAGGCCGTCGCGTCGCTGATGAGCTTCGAGAATTCCGGCACGAAGCGCTCGGTGAGGTCCTTGACGGCTTGCGCTTGCTTGTCTGCATTCTTGTCTGCGACAGCGGCCGTGTAGTCGACGAAGTAGCCGTTGTGAGCGCTCCAGATGCCATTGAACTGCGTCTTCGCGGCGTTGCCGAACGCGGCGCCGACCAGCGCGCCGATGTCGTTTCCGTTGTCGTTGAGCAGCGCACCATACGCCTTGAACTCGTCGCTTCTTCCGCCCAGGGCGGCACCGGTGGCCTTGGCTGCAAGGTCCATGTGCTCGCTGAGCAACAAGTTCAGGTTCACGCGCAGGTCTGCCGCTTGGCTCGCCAGGTCGGTGTCGCCTGTGTCCGGCGCGCCACCGTGTCCGGCGACATCGTGCTCGTGCTCGGTTGGAGTCGAGTCGTCATCACCTGAACAGCCGCCGGCGCCCGCCGCCATGAGCGTCAGGCCAAGTGCGGCCGAGCCGATAATTCGTGAAATTGACATGGTTTTCCTTCCCCACGCGGTCGCAGCGCGACCGTTGGAACTGATAGATGTGCGTCAGCCCGGGTTCGATGCCGAGATCAGGCGCTGTTGCAGCCGCGCGTGTGCGCGGTGCAGGCGCGTCGTCGAACCGGTTGCGCTGCTTTCCTGAATGGAGTCAGCAGCCGTGCTTTTCGTTCCCGGAAATCAGGGCGACCAGCCCAACCAGCTTTTTGCGGAGCTCAACGCAGTGAGCTCCGGGCTTCCAGCGGTCAGTTGCTTCCCGTCGAACATCACCGGATCCCCGCCTTGAAGCTTGGTGTTTTGGTACTCGTACCAGGCGTTACCCGAAGCCCTCTTCCAGCCCGCTACGTTCGAGTCCAGCTTGCACTTGACGAAGGCGATCTTTCCCGGCTCCGAACCGTCGTGGTACTGGGCCAGGTAGGTGCTCTTGATCGAGTCGTTCTCCTTGGTCACGGTGCAGTTGACCAGGCCGAAACCCTTCGTGCTGCGTGCGACCACGAACGCGTGACCCGAGGTCCGGGCAGACAGTTCACAGCCGTCGCAGTAGAAGGCTCCGTAACCCCAAAGCGGATCGGTACTGCCCGAAATCTTGCCGCCTTGCATGTACGCCGAGCCATCCACCCGCAGCGTGTCTTGGTGGCTTCTCAGGTGGACGTTCTTGAGGAAGACCCTCTGACTGCCTTCGGCGACGTACAACGCTTCCGCTTGCTGGCCGTTGCTGTCTTTCAGGTAGGTGTTGAAGATGGTCAGGTCTTCGAAGGTGACATCGTTGCCGCTGACCACGATCCCCTCACGGCTGCTGCTGTTCATCGTCGCGCAGTTCTTGTGAGAGAAGACGGTCTTGTCGATCCCGGCGCCCACGAAGTGAACCTGACTATCGCCCATGCGCACGATCCCCGGATAGACTCCGGGCCCGACGCGAACCATCCTGGGGCTGGACGCGCCATTCGGCAGCGCATCCAACACTCCCTCGATCGAGCAGAAGTCACCACTGCCGTCGGCGGCCAACGTGTACGTGCTCGATGCGGCGGGTGCCTGAGCTCGCACGGTGAAGGTCCAGTTATCAGATTTGCTGACGGAGAACTTGGTGCCCGCTTGATCCGTGATCATGCCTTCGTCGACCGTGATGTAGTACGTCTTGCCCAGGTCCAGCTTGCCCTTGGGGTGGAAGACCACGGTGTTGTAGACGATATCCAGCACCTCTGACTTGAAGCTCTTTCCTCCCGAGGAACGCGTTACCAGGCTGCTGTAGTAGAGCTCGCCATCGGGGCTCGACGTGACGCTGTCGAACACTGCACCGGACGCGTCGACGATCTGGAGCTTGCCTCCCGCCTCGAGGATCGGCGTGCGGTTGAACTGGATGCTGATCGCGGGATCCGCGCACGCATCGGTCCTGCCCTTCGAGGGAAAGAACGAGACGGGCGTCAGCGGTGCGGATGGGTCGACCTTGGCTGGCTCGTCCGGGGGCTGGCCCGCGGCGCCGGCCGCCCCCATCGACGCTCCCGCGGCCCCGGCACCTCCACTCGCGGTCGGAGATCCAGAGCCACCCCCCGCGCCTGGAGAGCCGCTGCTGCCGCCTGGAACTGGAGACCCCGCAGCTCCACTCGTGCTGCGAGACCCGGCGCCGGGGCTGCCCGCGGCACTCGGTGCGCCACCTGACCCGCTGATCTGCATGCCGCCGCTGGCTGCAGGGCTGCCCGAGGATGGCCGCATGATCGCATCCGCACTGTGCCCGTTCTCCGAGCAGGCGGAGCTCAGGATCATCAAGGCAGACGCGAGAGCCGATTTCAGGTCCACGGTACGACGCATGTCGCCACACCGTACCCCGAAGCACGTGCGGACGTCAGCCGCCTGACTTGGGACGTGTCCGCTCGTGAAAAACGCGAGCGCTTCGGCATTTCTCCACGACCCGTCGGTGGTGTGTCGAGCCACGCGTAATGCGCGTGTAGCGGGTATTACTACTTGCACCTGGCGTATTCGCACTAGCGGCAGAACGGGCCACGGATCGCGAGTGTCAGGCCGTCGTTCTGCATGTTGACGAACATCATCCTGCCGCTTGGATCGAAGCAGACGCCTGCGAACTCCGAGTCGCTCCAGGCGTTCTGTGCGAGGATCGCCAGCGAACCATCGGGGTCGACGCGCACGATGTTGTCGCTGCCGCTGCCGTCCTCGCAGAGATACAGGGCGCCGTCGGGGTGACTCGTGAGGTTGTCGGGCGCATCGAGCAGCGCGCGATCGGTGGACTCCACGATCAGCGTCAGCGTCTCGCACTCGGGGTCGTACTGGAACACCTGACCCGCGCGCAGGTCTCCACCATCGGTGCACACGAAGTAGATCGACCCGTGACCGTAACCACATCCCTCGCCGCGCGAGAAGCGGGCGGCACCCTTGGTCTGGCCCTCGGCTCGCACGGTGTCGGTCGGCGGATCGAACTCGGCGATGTCCACCCAATCGACCGCGAGCGGCTGGTTGAGATAGCCGAGGAAACCCGTGACGGTGTGCAGACCACCCGGCCAGTCGAGCAAGCGCAACGCCTGAAGCTTGCCTGGCGCGCGAAGCTCGCCGTACTCGCTCGGCACGAACCGATAAAACAAACCGTCCGCGCGATCTTCGGTCAGGTAGGCGATGCCCGTCGCCGGATCGATCGCCACGGCCTCATGGTTGAATCGACCGAGGTTCACCAGCGGCTGTGCGTCGCTCGTGCCCGTCGCCGGCACCTCGAACACGTAGCCGTGACGCACGCCGCTCCGGAAGATCAGCGGCTCCTCGCAGCTCAACCAGCTCCGCCAGGGCGTGCGACCGCCAGCGCAATTGCGGTCCGTACCTGTGAGCGAGCCGTACTGTTCGATCAGGTTCCCCGAGCGGTCGACGATCAGGGTGGTCGTGCCGCCATGGACCAGGGGGTCGTAGGTGGCATCCGGCACGAGGAGCGGTGTGCTGCTCGTCGTGAGCTCGTGGTTGCGAACCAGCGCCGTACGGCCGCGCGCGAGTCCGAACGCCGCCATCCCATCCGTCGCGCCGGGCACCAAGTTCCCGTCACGCATCGGCTGATCGACGTAGCTCACGAGCTTGTAGTCGAACGCCGCAGGCAGCGACAAATACGCGATGTTCTGATGCTCGGGAGGCAACGCGCTCATGTTCTCGGGGTAGCGAGGCTCGAGCGGCCCCAGACTCCGCGAGCTTTCCGCGCGCGCTCTGCCGCCCAGCACGAGGTTTGCCAGCGGTGCCAGCGACAGCGCTGCTGAAGCACCCAGGAGCGACCCGAAGTTTCGTCGCGTAACGCGCATGGCGTAGAGCCTATCGCTGCGCACGCCGCGACTGTCAATGGATGAAGTTGTCTTACGTTTGCGCGCGCCAGCTGACTTGCGCCTAGCGAAGGCCTGCTGCTCATGGCTGCAGGCAGCTTTGTTAGCTGCAACCCAAACGTTACTTACACATCGACAGCTTCGTTTCCAGCCAACCGTACAGCTCCGGGTTTTGGTAGGCGAAGCTGTCCATGTGACCCGTGAAGCCCAGGCAGACTCCGGCGACTATCGTCTGCAGACAGAGCGCGACGAACAAGAGCTTCGCCAATCCCCGCAACACGACGTGTCTCGAACGCTCGGTGCGCTTCAACATCCACACGCCTGCACCGAGCGCGCCCAACAAGATGCCGCCGATCCCATCCTCCAGGAAGCGCTGGTTGGCCATCCACATTCGCGTGGCTGGCCCCAGGCTCAGTACCAGCGCGATGGCGACGCCGAGCAGCCAGAGCTCACCCGTGGACGCAAAGCGGGTATTGATTCGGCGCACGGTGCGGCTCGCCGCCCCTGCAGCGCGCCACCACCAGCCGCACCACAACCAACAGATGCTCGTCGCGAACAGGATCCCAGCCGCGCGCTCGCCCTTCTCCCACGTGCCGATCTCATAGTCTCGCGGCCACTTGATCAGTTCCGTCAGCGTGCGGTCCATGGTCAAGCGTGCGAACGGGAACTTGCACGACCAATCCACCTCGGATGTCAGGTACGAGACGATGTTCGGCAGGATGAAACGACCCTTGCTCATGAACTGCGGGGCTGTGAGCTGATACTTCAGCCCGAACTCTCCGAACGAGTCGAACCGCAGCTTGTTGTAGACGAGCAGCATCGCCACCGTGGTCACTACCGGTAGACCCAGCGCGAGCAGGGAGCCGGCAACGCGCCGCAACGGATAGCCCGCGGCGCGATTCGCCGCGAGCGCAGTGACGAGCACGAGTAGCGGGGCGACCACGATCAAGCTGCCTCGCGAGCCGAGCGCCATGGCGAAACAGACGCCTGCAACCACGAAGCTTCGCGTGCGCACGCGCGGCTCGATCACTCCCACGTACGCGGCCAGCAAGCCGCAGAACACGAAGGCTTGGCCTGCGGCGATCGCCGCTTCGTACATCCACGGTCGAGCCATGAAGTACGGCGTTGGGTTGGCCATGGCGAATACCAAGATCGCCAGGTGCGTGACCCAACCTGGCAAGCTCGGCGCTTGCCTGTGCACGTACAACACGATCAGCGCCGTGCCCGCGTACAGTCGAAGGCACATATAGCCCAGCACGAGCCACTGGTCGTAGACCGGCAGGCGATACTGCGTGATCCACTTGAAGGCCATCAACCACAGGCCCGGCACCGGACCCCAGTACAGGTAATAACGGCCCTTGTACAACGATGCGTCCCAGAGCCAATCGCTGGCGTACGCGTAGTCGAACGGGTTGTCCCTCTGCAGCAGCGACGCTTGCGGCTCGACGGGTAGATACAGATGTCCGCGCAACCAGCCCTCGGCGAGCAGATCGTAGTAGTCCATCGGATCTGCCATCCCCTCGAACCTGCCGAACGTGACCACGAACGCGTAGTACGCGGTGAGCAAACACGACCAGACCGCAAACGTCGCGAGTTGCTTGGGTTCGAGTTTCAGCGGCAAGGCGGGTTCCCAGGCGGCGAAGTCCTGATGTGTATGACGAATGCGACGGGCTTTGCTATAGCTCCCGGCCGATGTTCGCTGCCGACGAACGTTGGACTCGCGCCCGCTCCGCTTGGGAGTGGATGTGGCGCAGCCGCGCCCTCGAGGCCGCCCGCCGCGCCGGCGCCGAAGG
>DATEOF010000330.1:0-42641 GCA_035274465.1 Polyangiales bacterium | reverse complement strand
AAGCTCTCGAGCAGTTGCTGCGCGAGCTCGCCGGCCAGCTCGAAGTCGTCCTGTTCACCGCGCTTGCCGCCCGCGCGCAGCGTGGTGATGCCGGAGGTCTTGAGCATCAGGACGCCGGCATCGAGCGCGCGCGAGCGCCCGATGCCGGGCGGGCCTTCGAGCATCAGCGCGCTGCCCAGGCCGTTGGTCGCGCGCGCCACGCGGCGCTTGAGCTTGTTCAGCAGGTCGTCGCGGCCGATCAGCGTCGGCGTCGCCAGGTACGCGTGCAGCACGCCCAGCGGCTCGCTCGACTGGATGTCGGCGATCGCCGCCAAGCGCTGCATGACCTCGAAGGCGCTGCGCGGCCGCAGCGCGGGCTCGAGGCTGATCAGCGAGGCGATCAAGTCGTCGAGCGCCGGCGGAACGTCGGGCACCAGGCTCGATGCCGGCGCGGGCTTGGCGCTCCAGACCTCGTGCAGCTGCGCGAAGCTGCGCGCCGGGAAGGGTGGCCGCGCGGTCAGCGCGTAGTAGAGCGTGGCGCCGAGCGAGAACAGGTCCGTGCGGCCGTCGAGACGCGCGCGCTGCACGACCTCGGGTGCGACGAAGGCCGGCGTACCCACCGGCTGATGGCTCTGGCCCATGCTGCACATCGCGCCGAAGTCGATCAGCTTGGGTCTGCCATCGCGCGTGCGGCGGATGTTTCGCGGGCTGACGTCGCGATGCACCATCCGGCGCGAATGCAACAGCGCGAGCGATGAGCTGACCTCGTAGATCAGCTGGCAGGCGTCTCGCCAGGGCAGCGGCGAGTGTTCGGCCAGGTCGCCGCCGTCCAGCAGCTCCATGCTGTAATAGGCGCGGCCGGCGTCGATGCCGTAGTCGTAGACCTGGATCACCCGCGGGTGATGCAGCTGGGTGAGCGTCTGGAACTCGCTCTCGAACAGGGCCTCGGCCGTGCTTCGGCGCTCGCTGTCCGCGCGCGGCGTCTCCAGTCGCTTGAGCGCGAGCTCGGCGCCGGTAGCGGAGTCGAGGACGCGGTACACGGTGGCCATGCCGCCGCGGCCGATCTCTGCCAGCGTTCGGTAGCGACCCGCGATGATCTCGGAGCCGCCGCGGCGCGCCGGCGACTGATAATCATCGGAAGGGTCGCGCCCATCAGGCGCGAGCCTTACGGCTTCGGCATTGGAGTTGGCCGGTTCAGGCGCCTGCGGCGGGGCCCTCACCGAGTCAGTCGCACGCTCCCCCATGGCCAATCATCGTAACAGACCTCAGCCGCGAGCCGGCCCGTCGGCGGATGTACGAAGTCGCGGCGCCTGTGCTCGGGCGCCGCACCTTCTCACGCCGTCTGTTGCTGCTGCTGTTGTTGCTGCTGTTGTTGCGCCGCGCTGCGTTGGCGCTGCCGCTGATAGCTGCCGGGGCTCGTGCCCATCCAGCGCCGGAACGCGCGCTGAAAGCTCTGTGTGCTGGCGTAGCCGAGCAAGTCGGCCACTTCTTCGAGGGAGCGCGGTTGATCGAGGAAGCGCAGGGCCGCGGCCTTGCGCACGCGCTCGATGAGCTCGCGGTAGCTGGTGCCCTCGGCTGCCAGCCGGCGATGCAAGGTGCGCTCGCTCACGCCCAGGCGGCCGGAGATGTGCTCCGCGCTGGTCGTACGCAGCTCGCCGTCGGCCAGGGCCAACACCTGCTCGGCGTAGCCTCCGGACTGTGGCAAGCGCGCGAGCATCGCGTCGGCGCGGCGCTCGAGCAACTCGCGCAGACCGGGCTCGGCCATGGGCATGCGGCGCTCCAAGAACTCCGCAGACATGACCAGCTCGGTGGCCGGCTGATCGAACTTCAACTCGCAGCGGAACAGCTTCTCGTGCCGCGAGGTGTCTTCGGGTTTTTCGTGCATGAAATGAACCGCATGCGGCGCCAGGTTGGGATCGCCGGTGATGCGCCTTGCGCGCAACACACCGGCCGCCAGTGCGAACTCGTAGGCCGCCGCGTGGGCCTGGAGTGCAGCTGGCAGCTGCAGACTCGAATACGCGAGAGCCCCGCGTATCTCGAATGAGTAGCGCGCACCGTCGAGCAGTAACGGCAAGTAATCACCGCTGTGCTCGAATACTGAACGCAAGGTCGGTCGTGTGCGCGCCAGATACTCGTCGATGCCAAAGTGCGCCGCGTCGAAGGACACGGCCGCGATCAGCCCCAGATCGCGCTCGCCGCTGCGGACGATCGCCTCATTCAAGAGCCGTGCCGCCAGGGGCAGCGAGATCCGCGTGTCGGGATCGTGCAGCTGCGTCTCGTTCAGTCCCAGCCGCTCTCGAACGTGGCCGGTGTCGTGCCCGTGCTTGGCAGCAACCTCCAGGAACGGCCAAACCAGTCGTACAGAACCGGTGAGGGGGGCATCGAACGTGCTTTCCATCACACAGCCTGGGTGATCTGGTCGCGCCGAAATAGCTCACGCGGTGCGCAGGCCAGGAGGGCGAAAAAGCGATTTTCGACCGGGGCGCCGCGAGCTAAGGCATGCTAGGCCCACGTAGGGACTGTCATGGTACGGTCGTATAGGACCTGGAGGAGCTCGAAATAGATGAATCGCGGCGGTGATTACGCGCTCGGCAAACGCCAAAAGGAGGCCCAGCGGGCCAGGAAACAACAGGAAAAAGCCGCGCGGCGAGCCGCCAAGCGGGGCCAGGGCCCGGGCGAGGCCGAGATCGTGAGCGCGGCCGAGATCGTGGGTGAGCTGCCCACGGTCGACGAGGCCATGCAAGCGCTCGAAGATCGCGCGGCCGCGCCTCGCAGCGTGGCGCCGATACCGGCGCGCCTGTTCGTGGGGGGCTTGGGGCAGACGACCAACGAAGCGATGCTGCGAGAAGCTTTCGGCGAATACGGCAATGTGATCGAGGTCGTGATCGTGCACGATCGCAATACCGGGCAGCCGCGCGGCTTCGGCTTCGTGACCATGGAAGATCGCAAGAACGCAGGGCGAGCGATCGACGCGTTGAACGGCGCCGAGGTGAATGGACGCCGCTTGATGGTGGACGTGGCGACGGAGCGACAGCGCTAGGAGCAAGGGGGCGTGCACGCGCGCGAGTGCGTGCACGCACAGCCGCTGTCAGCTGCGCGGCCGGAAGGCTCGCGCCTCATGGCGCGACGCTCCCGGATGATTATCGGTCGCCGGCGCTGCGCGGCGGCTCCCGCGGCTCGCGCCTCATGGCGCGACGCTCCCGGATGATTATCGGTCGCCGGCGCTGCGCGGCGGCTCCCGCGGGCTTTGTCAAATCCCGGCGCTGGGATCGCACGCACGCCGGACGATTTGCTCAAATCTAAAAAAAGCCTTGGCAGGATGTTGGTCGAGGAGAACTGGATTCGCTGGCCGACGCGCTACGGGTGAAGTACTAGATTTGCACGAGCCCTGCCACGCGAGTTACCGATGGTCACGTTTGCCTTCGACGACTTCTCCTTCGATGACGTGCGTTACGAGCTCAGCCGCTCCGGGGCGCCGCTGCGCGTCGACACGCAAGTCCTGGAGCTCCTCGCGTTTTTATTGAGGAATCCGGCGCGGCTGGTGACGAAAGAAGAGCTGATCGCCGAGGTCTGGCAGGGCCGCGCGCTCGGAGACAACGTGATCTCGGTCTGCGTGGCCAAGCTGCGCAAGGCGCTCGGCGGGCCCGCCAATCGTTGCATTACGAATGTTTACGGCCGCGGGTATCGCTTCCTGCGGCCAGTGCGCGTCCTGACCACGCCGCCGGCCGCGGCCCCCGAGTCGTCGCCTGCGGTCCCGCCACCGACGCCGGTCCCGGAGCCGATGGGCGGCGGTGGCAGTCCTTTCGTGGGCCGCTCCGCGGCGGTGGGTCGCTTGCAGGCCGCGCTCGCTCGGGCGCGCGGTGGACGCGGCGGGTTGTGCGCGCTCCTGGGCGAGGCCGGCATTGGCAAGACGCGTGCGGCCGAGGTGCTCGAAGAGCAGGCACTGGCCGCGGGCTTTCGCGTGTCGTGGGGGCGCTGTCACGTGTTCGGCGACGCGCCTCCGCTCTGGCCGTGGTTGCAGGTCGTGCGCTCGTGCGAAGCGCAGCTGCCCGCCGAGCTGATCGAGCAGCCCTTCGAAGCGTTGATGCGCGGTGCTGCAGGCGAGCCGGATTCGGATGCGGACGAAGGCGGCGACAGCGAGGTGGGCGATGGCCGCAGCTCCGGCAGCTGGGAGCCGCAAGCCGATCGGCCCTGGCACAAGACGCTGCGCTGGATGAGCGACATCGTCGCGCGGGTGACCGCCGAAGAGCCCTGGCTGATCGTGCTCGAAGATCTGCAGTGGGCCGACGCGGCGACACTCGAGCTGCTCGCGCACGTCGTCACCTCTGCCGCATCGCAACGCATCCTGCTCTTGCTCACGGCACGCGACACCGAGCTGCCGACTGATCCACGCTCACGGCGCGCGCTCGACTACGTGCTCGGGCACCGCGAGTGTGAGCGCGTCGAGCTCTCCCGCCTGCGCGAGGCGGATGTCGCGACCTACACGAAGCAGCTGTTCGGCCGTGCCGACGAGGCGCTCACCCGGGCCGTCTTCGCCAAGAGCGAAGGCAACCCTTTCTTCATGGTGGAGCTGCTGCGGCCCTGGGTCGACGGCCCCACGCCCCAGGCCAGTGCGCTCACGCTCTCGGGCTATGCGCTCGACATCATACGCCAGGCGCTGCGCCGGCTGGACGTGCGCGCGCTCGACGTGTTGTCGGCGGCAGCCGTGGTCGGGCGCAGCTTTGATCTCGGCCTCTTGGCCTCCGTCACGGAGAGCCCGGCCGAAGCGCTGATCGAGCTACTCGAAGACGCGATGAGCGGCCACGTGATCGTCGCCGCGCGCGAGAGCCACACGCACTTCGTGTTCGGTCACGAGTTGATCCGCCACGTGCTGTACGAAGACCTGGCCAGCATCAACCGCGTGCGGCTGCACCAGCGCGTGGCCCAGGCGCTGACCGCGCGCATGGCCGCCAGCGGCCCGGATGCCAACGCCGAGCTCGCGCACCACCTGCTCGCGGCCTTGCCCAGCGGCGATGTCGCGCCCGCGATCACCGCCGCGCAGCGCGCCGCGTTCTCGGCCATGCAAGTGGGTGCGGCCGCTGACGCTTGTGCGTTCTTGCGGCGAGCGCTCGAGGCGCTGCGCCTGCATCCAGAATCCAATCCGCGCATGACGTGCCGGATGCTCTACGACCTGGCGACCTGCGAACGCGCCGCCGGCGAGCCGACGTTCACCGCGCACTACGCGGAGGCCATCGAGCTGGCGCGGCGGCATCAGTACGCCGAGGTGTTGTTCTCGGCTGCACAGCGCATGAGCCAGAGCCCGGGCACGGTGGCGATGCCGGGCGTGGGCGCGGTGCTGGACGCCGCGCTGGCGGCATTGCCCGAGAACGAGCACCGCAAGCGCGCGATCGTGCTCTCGAGCATGTCTTGGACCACGCCGTACTGCCGCGATCAGCAGCGCGTGGACGCGTTGCTGCGCGAAGCCGACCAGTTGGCTGAAAAGGCGACCGACTCGGCCAAGCGCGCGGTCTTGCGCGCGCACCTGTACTACGCGGGCGGTCCAGATGACTACGAACGCGCGCTCTCGATCGCCGGGCAGATGGACAAGATGTCGGCGTCTCGCGGTCGGCGTAAGCGGGCGCTGTGGTCGCTCGAGCCGCAGCTCGGCCGGATCGTCACGCTGCTCCAGCGCGGCGAGTTCACGCAAGCGCAGCGCGCGGTCGAGGCCTTCGGTGCGGCCGCGCGCGAGCTGCAGCACGCGGAGCTGATCTGGCACTACGAGCGTATGTGCGTCGTGTTCAGGATGAACAGCGGCGACTTCGAGTACGCGCGCCAACGCCTGCTCGAGCTGAAGCAGGAGGCCGACAAGGTGGGCTTGCACGCGCGCCGCGTGCTCGAGGCCGTCGACTGGGGAGAGCTGATCCGCCAGACCACCGACATCACGCCGTTCGCTCCACAGTTCGCGCGCGGCCTGGCGCTGGATGCTTCCGACAATCCGAACGTGCAGGCGTCCAAGCTACGCAGCATGGTCAACTTCGGCCTGCTCGACGAAGCGCGCGCTGCGCTGGAAGCGATCCCCGCGGCCGATCTGCCCAGGCTGCCCAAGAGCCGCGACTACCTCGCCACGCTCGCGCAGCTGGCGCTCGCCGGCGTGGCCACGCGCTGCATGCAGCACGTCTCGACCATCTACGAGCTGCTCACGCCGTACCCGGGATTCTGCGTGGCGGCGCTGTCGTTCCACTGCCACGGCGTGGTCTCCCACTTCCTCGCCATCCTGGCGCGGGCCATGGGTCAGCGCGACCGCGCGCGGCGGCACTTCGAGCAGGCACTGGCCGACCAGGAGCGGCTCGGCCTGCAGCCGCACCTGGCGCGCAGTCGCTACGAGTTCGCCGCGCTGCTCGCCGAGAGCACCGAAGACCGCCGGGCCCGCGAACAGAGCCGCGTGCTCCTTGGACAGGCGTCTAGCACCGCCGCCCAGCTGGGCATGCTGCCGCTCAAAGCGGCAGCCGATCAGCTGGTGGCGACGCTCGAACGCTAGGCCCGCTGAGCGACGGCTTCCTGTTGGGCAGCTTGCTGCTGGGCGAGTTGGTTTTGCTGCGCCAGCTCGCGGTACTGCATCGGGGTTTGGCCGGTCCAGCGGCGGAACGCGCGGTGGAAGGCCTGGACCTGGGAGAAGCCCAGGAGCGAGGTGATCTCCATCAGCGACGGCTGGGGGCGGGCCACCATGGTGAGCGCCAACTGGCGCCGCAGCTCGTCGAGCTGCGACTTGAAGTTGGTGCCTTCGCTGTTCAGGCGGCGCACCAGCGTGCGGCGGCTGATCTGCAGCTGGCGCGCGACGTCCCACGAGGTCGGGCGGCCGCGGCGCAGCTCGCAGGCGACCAGCTCGCGCACGCGGAGCGCGAAGCTGCGCGGCTCCCACAGGCGTGCCTGCAAGAACTCGAGGTGCTCGCAGTGTGCGGCGTGCAGCGCGCTGTCGGCGCTGACCAGCGGCGTGTCCGCGAGCTCGGCGTCGAACGCGAACCCGTAGCAGGGCGCGTTGAACTTGAGCACCGCACCCGCGAAGGCGCGCTCGTATTCGACGATGTTGGCCGGCTGCTCGTGCGCGAACCAGACCTCGACGCCGCTCGCCTCGGGCAGCTGCACGCGGATGTGCAGAGTGTGCCAGGCGGCGAGCGTGAAGTCGGCTGCGGCGCGCGGCCACGGCAGCTTGCTGTCGATGCGGACGAGCGCGCGGTTGCCCTGCACCTCGAGCTTCGGATCGATGCCGTCGCTGAACAAGCGCGAGTGCCGCGCCGCGATCTCGACGCCCTCACGCAGCGTGCCCGCCGAGTGCATGGCGAAATCCAGCGCACCTCCTTCGCCCAGGCGCATCGACGAACCGGCCTTCAAGCCGAGATCGCGATCGCCTGTCGACTTCACCCAGTGATTGAGTGACTCGTACCCCGCCGCCAAGTTGACGCGCTCCTCTTGCCCGATCGCTCGAAATGTCTCGAGCGACGAAGCCATTCGCGGGTAGCGCGCGAGCAGGCGAACAAAGGGTCGAACAAAGCGGCCGTTACACGACATCTGCTCCATATGAACCGCAATCCTCCCGACTCGCCACCTATAGCATCAACTGATTCACTGCGAAGTAGTTGAACACATCTCGCCAAGCATCTGCGCGTTGTGTCCAACGCGATTTTCTCGAGCGAACATCGCATTCAAACGCAGAACAGCTGCGATACCTAAGCATTCCTGTAAATGCCTACGAACCGCTAATCGCTTCGGCGGAGCGCTACGACAGCGATCCGGACGAACCGTCCTGCAGCGGATAGCTGCAGCGACACGCGCGCTCGAGCACCCCAAGGTACTTGCTGCGCGCTCACCCCAAGGATGTTTCCTCAGCGGCGCACCCTACGGGTGCTTGCTTCACGGCAGAATCTACCCCCGCAGCGCGCGCCGTGCCTCGGGCTTCGGATCAAGTCAGAAAGTTGTCAGCTTCGTGGGGCAAGCCGCCGCGCTCGGGGGCCCCCGTGCACGCATTCCTGCCCCCCGATCCGGCCAGTACGACCAGCCGTAGAGCCACAGGGCGGTCAGGGCGTACCATGGGCCGTCCAGAAGCGAGGTGGCATGGGACTGGTGCAGCCGACGCCGACGCCGTACGACCCGCTCGAGTGGGTCAAGAAGCCACTGGCCGAGCGCGGCCGCATGGTGTGCGAGGCCTGGGTGCTCCAGGGCTACGGCGCGCCCCTGACCGTGTACCTGGTCTACGCATTCAAGGTCGCGATTTATATCGGGGTCTGGCTCGCCTTCTGCTCCCGGTCCCCGGGCTTGGGTGGGCCGTCGACGATCGCCAGTTGGGGGTTCCAACCATTGGCTTTTCAAAAAGCGGTCATCTGGAGCATGTTGTTCGAAGGGCTCGGCCTGGGCTGCGGCAGCGGTCCACTGACCGGGCGTTACGTGCCCCCGGTCGGCGGCTTTGTCTACTGGCTGCGGCCCGGCACGACCAAGCTGCCGGTGTTCCCTGCGCTACCGCTCCTCGGGGGGATACGCCGCAGCTGGTTCGACGTCGTGCTCTACGCCGCGCTGATCGTACTGCTGCTGCGCCCGCTGCTCGCGCCCGAGATCACGACCGAGATGTTCTGGCCGATCGTGGTTCTGGTGCCGCTGATCGGCCTGGCCGACCGCACGATCTTTCTGGCCCTGCGCAGTGAACACTACTGGACGACGCTGGTCTGCTTCGCGCTGACCTCGCAATGGATCGGTGGCGCGAAGGCCGTGCAGCTCGCGCTCTGGTTCTGGGCCGGCTTCTCCAAGCTCAACCATCACTTCCCTGCCGTGGTCTGTGTGATGGTCAGCAACAGTCCGCTGCTGCGCTTCGAGTGGCTGCGGCGACGCATGTACCGAAGCTATCCGGACGACCTGCGACCTTCGCGGCTGGCCGAGTGGATGGCGCACGCCGGCACGTTGCTCGAGCTGGGCGTGCCGCTGGTGTTGTTCTTCGCGCCTGGCGGCTGGTCGCTCGTGCTCGGCATCGCGCTGATGTTCATGTTGCACGGCTTCATCACCAGCAACGTGCCGATGGGCGTGCCGATCGAGTGGAACTTCATGGTGGTCTACGGCGCGCTGGCGTTGTTCTGGGCGCACCCCGAGGTCAGCGCGCTCGACGTGCCCAGCGTTCCACTGGCGGCGTTCCTGATCGTCATGCTGATCGGCGTTCCGACCTTCGGTAACTTCTTCCCGAAGTGGTTCTCGTTCCTGCTCGCCATGCGCTACTACGCGGGCAACTGGGCCTCGGGCATCTGGCTCGTGCGCCCTGACAGTCAGCGCAAGCTGCAGCGCATGACCATGACCGCGCCCTGGGTCTACGATCAGCTGCACAAGCTGTACGACCACTCGGCCGCGGTCGGCATGGTCGGGCGCGTGATGGCGTTTCGGTTGATGCACCTGCACGGCCGCGGCTTGCCCGCGTTGATCCCGAGGGCGGTGGCGCACCTCGAGGACTACGACTACTACGATGGCGAGATCATCGCCGGCCTCGTGCTGGGTTGGAACTTCGGTGATGGACACCTGCACAACGAGCAGCTGCTGGCTTGCGTGCAAGCGCAGTGCGGGTTCGAGCCGGGCGAGCTGCGCTGCATCTTCATCGAGTCGCAACCGGTGGGCCAGCGTACGCTCGCGTACCGCATCTGCGATGCTGCGACGGGGTTGCTCGAGCAGGGCGAGCTCGACGTCGCCGAGCTGCGCACGCGGCAACCTTGGGAGGCTCCGGCCACGGGTGCGACCTCCGAGGCCGCCTGACCCAGTCAGGCCGCTTGAACTGTGGTCCCAGGTGGTTATGTCTTGGCTCCTCGCGAGGGCGAGTGAAAGGACGAGGACATGACCGACACCAAGGATCTCAAGGCCACGTGGCAGCAGGAGCTCGATCGGTTGGCTGAGGTGCGGGACGAGCTGAAGGTTCAGCTCAAGCTGGCTCAGGCCGAGGCGGGTGAGGAGTGGAGCAAGCTCGAGGGCAAGTGGCTGAACGTGCAGGATGAGATCAAACGCATGGCAGAACAGTCACGCGAACCGCTCAAAGAGATCTCACACGGCGCGCGTAACCTGCTCTCGGAGCTCGAACACGGCTACGAACGCATCCGTTCGCAGCTGAGGGCGTCGCACTAATTTCATTCAGGTGCAGAAGGCACAGGAAGTTCACGTGACCGTGGTCGATTTGGCCGCTGAGCAAGCGACAAATCGAGCGCATGCAGACCTTACAGCGTTTGGCACTCGTGACAGACGCGTGGCATCCGCAGACCAACGGTGTGGTCAATACGTTGTCGCGCTTGGTCAAGCACCTGGAGGGGCAGGGTACGAATGTGCTGGTGGTCACGAGTGACGGCCACAGCACGTTCCCCCTTCCGTCCTATCCGGAAATCAGACTGACGCGCGATCCGTGGCGCGCGATCCCGCGGCTGCGGAGCTTCGATCCACAGGCTGTCCACATCGCGACCGAGGGGCCGCTCGGCTTCTGGGTCAGCTGCTGGCTCCGCCGCCGTCGGCTGCGCTTTACCACCAGCTTCCACACACGTTTCCCCGAGTACCTGACCGGGCGCTTCCCGACCATCCCGCTGGCCGTCGGCTACACGATCGAGCGCTGGTTTCACGGTCGCGCCGAGCAAACGCTGGTCGGTACGCAGTCGCTGATCAACGAGCTGACCGAGCAACGCATCGGCCGGCGCCTGCTGCACTGGCCGCGCGGTGTAGATACGGAACGCTTCCACCCACGACACCGCAGGTTGGACACTTATCCACTGCCGCGACCTATCTGGTTGTATGTGGGTCGAGTCGCGTTCGAGAAGCGGCTGGAAGACTTCCTGGCGCTCCCACTTCCCGGGACTAAAGTCGTGGTCGGTGACGGTCCCTCGCGCGCGGATCTGCAACAGCGCTTCCCGGATACCGTATGGCGCGGATGGCGCTTCGGTGACGATCTGACGGCACACTTCGCCAGCGCCGACTGCTTCGTGTTCCCGTCGCGCACCGAGACATTCGGCAACGTGTTGCTCGAGGCGTTGGCGTCGGGCTTGCCGGTCGCATCGGTCCCTGCGCCTGGGCCGGTGGACTTGATCCAGGAAGGTTTCAACGGGGCGATCGATGAGTCCCTGTTGGCGGCCTGCCATCGCGCGATTCGCTGTTCCAAGGACGACGCCCGGGCCAGTGCGTTTCGCTACACATGGCGCGCGAGCCACGACACGTTCAAGGGGCACCTCGTGCCGATCTCCAGGCTCCTGCCTGCTGCGTTTCCCCGCGAGGCTCCGGCGTTTTAGCCTCGCTCACGGCAGCCGCAGCAGACGCTCTCCCATCTTCACCCGTGCGCCGGGTTCGATCCCCCCACACAGCTCGAACCCGCGCGGGGCGAACAAAATGATCGTCGAGCCGTGCTGGAACCAGCCGAGCTCGTCGCCCCTCTTCGCGTCCGCGCGCAGGCCGAACTCGTTCGGACCCGGGTGATCCAGGTGCAGCAGCACATCCAGGCAGTGCAACCGAATGCTCGCCACCAGGATCGCCGCTACGGGGACCAGCGTGACCTGGTGCCCGCTTCCGAGCCGCGTGCGTAGGATCGCGCGTTCGTTCTTGCAGTACAGCTTGTCGACCCGCGCGAGGGTGGCGGGATGCGTGTTCCAGGTATCCCCCGCGACGTAAGTTAGGTGTTCCATCTGACAGTCGTACGGCGCGTGGAAGCGGTGGTACATCGACGCGGTCAGACGCAGCGTGACGTAACAGCCGTCGCGATAGAGGGCAGCCAGCTGGCGATCGAGCAAGAGCTCCTCGAGCGTGTACGACACGCCTTTGGCCTGGATCAGCTGATCGCCGGCGATGCGCCCGGCGCCGCCGACCATTCCGTCACACGGACTGACCAACACCCCGGGGTCCGGATCGATCGGCCGTGCTCCCGGCTTGAGCTGCCGGGTAAAGCAGTCGTGCAGGCTGCGAAACTCGCTCTTGGCCGCCTCGTCCAACTGCAGGTCGGCGAACCTTCGCCACACTCCGATCGACAGGTCCCGAACCAGCGGCTGCTCGATCTGGCTAAACCAGCCCATCAGTCGGGTCCAGCTGCGGCGCGGGATACGATTGGTCAGGACGAAGTGCAGCTCATCGCTGCTGCGACGGATCAAGTTGGAAAAGGTCACCGGTTTGTAACCTCGCGCGCGTAAGGTGCAGAGCGCAGCCCATGTCTCACTCCGCACTTTCGATCGCGTTCTATCTGCTCGGCGCACTCGCCGGGCTGTACTTGTCGATGCGCCTGCGTGCACGGCTCCAGCTGAGCCGCGCCAAGCATCGCTCGCTCGCCGGCCACTCGCGCATCTCGAGCTGGCTGGCGCGTCGTCTGCCGTTCTACGAGTACGACGCCGAGCGTTTCTTCCGCTCGGACGACGCTCCCGACGAGGTGGTGCAGCAGCGGCTCTCGGGCTTTCAGCGCCTGGCCGAGTTCCACCGCACCCGCTTCAGCAAGGGCGTGTCGCTGACGGCCGAGGTCGAGGACGGCATCTCCGACCTGCAGTTCACCTCGAAGTACCGCGTGCCCTTTCAGTTCAGCCGCAAGGTCGCGGCGCAGCTCAAGCTGCCCGCATTCATGGCCAGCTCCGAAGGCGTGCGTGTGACGGATCTGGACGGCAACCGCTTCTACGACCTGAGCGGTTCGTACGGCGTGAACGTGTTCGGCTACGACTTCTACAAGCAATGCATCGCGCAAGGCAGCGAGCGCGTGCGCGAGCTCGGCCCGATGTTGGGTGCGTACCACCCGGTGCTCGCGGAGAACGTGCAGCGGCTGCGCGAGATCTCGGGCATGGACGAGGTGTCGTTTCACATGTCGGGCACCGAGGCGGTCATGCAGGCCGTACGGCTGGCGCGCTACCACACGCGGCGCACGCACCTGGTGCGGTTTTGCGGCGCCTACCATGGCTTCTGGGGCGACGTGCAGCCCGGCGTGGGCAACCCCGTGCCGGCGCACGAGACCTACACGCTGAGGGACATGGACGAGGCGTCGTTGCGCGTGCTGCGGACGCGCAATGACATCGCTTGCGTGCTGGTGAATCCGTTGCAGGCGCTGCACCCGAACCAGAATGCGCCGAGCGACGGCAACCTGGTCGACGGCGGGCGCAGCGCTCAATTCGATCGCCGCGCGTACACCGCCTGGCTCGAGAAGCTGCGCGAGGTCTGCAGCGAGCGCGACATCGTGCTGATCTTCGACGAGGTCTTCCTGGGCTTTCGCCTGGCACGAGGCGGCGCGCAGGAGTACTTCGGCGTGCGCGCGGACATGGTCACGTACGGCAAGACGCTGGGCGGTGGCTTGCCCGTCGGCGTGGTCTGCGGCCGCGCGCGCTGGATGAAGCGCTTCCGCAGCGACCGCCCGGCCGACGTGTGCTTCGCGCGCGGCACGTTCAACTCGCACCCGTACGTGATGGCCGCGATGCACGAGTTCCTGACGCGCCTTGCGCGCCCCGAGATCAGGGCACTGTACGCCGACCTCGACGCGCGCTGGGACGAGCGGGCGCAACGGCTCAACCAGCAGCTGTCGGCTGCGGGGTTGCCGGTGCAGGTCGCGAACCTCGGCTCGATCTGGACGATCTGCTACACGCAGCCGTCGCGTTACAACTGGATCTTCCAATATTACTTGCGCGTGGAAGGTTTGTGGCTGAGCTGGATCGGCAGCGGGCGTTTGATCTTCAGCCTCGACTACGGCGAGGCCGACTTCGCGGCGGTGCTTGAGCGCTTCGTGGCGGCCGCGGACTCGATGCGGCGGGACGGCTTCTTCTGGGCGCCGAAGCTGGCCAGCAACCGCGCGATCAAGCGCCGCATCCTGCGCGAGCTGATCCGTGCGCGGCTGGGCTTGCCCGTCGCCGGCGCAGCGGCGCGCCGGCGACAAGATTCCGCAGCCGGTTCTTCAGAGCCGGACTTTGGGTAGCATCGGGTCGATCAGCTGCCCGCGCAGCAGATAGAGCGGCGCCCGGTGGTAGAGCTTGAGGTCGTGGAACGGGTCGGTGACGATCTTGGTGATCCAGACCAGGCCGGTCTGCACGTCGCGCACGAAGAACAGCTGAACGGTGCGGAAGGCCAGGGCCGCGAAGCCGAGCCACAGCCAGAGCATCGCCAGGTTGTGCACGAAGCCTGCCGTGTCACCGTGGGGATCGACCAGGCCGCCGAGGCTCGGGTCCGCGTACAGCGCGAGCGGCGTGAGCGCCCAGATCGCCAGCAAGACCATCTTGCGGTGCAGGTTGTAGCCGACCTTGATCTCCTCTTTGTAGTCGTGAGAGGCATCGTTCACGTCGTCGTAACCCTTGGGCTCGAAGAAGAAGTGGCCCGCCTGCCGGCTGATCATCGCCACCAACCAGCCCACCAGCGCTGCCATAGCCGGCTGCGTGAACAGGAGCGCGTAGCCGCACAGGAAGCTGAGCGCGCTGACCATGTGCAGGGTCTGATTGATCCGACTGTGATGATAGTAGCGGTGGTCGTCCCAGCGCTGTTCTTCCAAGGCGCGTAGAAATCCGTTCATGATGCCTTCCTGTATGCGTTGGGTTCGCAATCGCGAAACGCGGCACCTGACATAACATGGTTTTGCGCTGCGCGGGTCACCCTTGAAGATGTTGCGCGAACGACCCTGCAAGATCGCAGGTGCCACTCGAACTTCAAGCGGCTGTCATGTCACTGGCACGCCGCTATGAGACCCTGCTCGGTCTGCTCTGGGTCCGACGAAGGCTCGGGTCCATTGCAACACGTCGTTGGCTGGTAGCGGGCGGCTCAGGAAGTAGCCCTGGGCGAGGTCACAGTGGAGGTCTCCGAGCGCGGTCCACGTGGAGTGGGTCTCCACGCCTTCGGCGACGACGTGCAGGCCGAGCTTGTGTCCGAGCTCGATGATCGAGTCCACGATGATGCGGTCCTCGTTGCTAGCCGACATGCCCATCACGAACGACTTGTCGATCTTGATCTCGGACACGGGCAACCGGCGCAGGTTGGCGAACGACGAGTAACCCGTGCCGAAGTCGTCGATGGCGATCTCGATGCCCTGCGCGTGCAGCTTGCGCAGGATCTCCTGAGCGCGCGGCTCGTCCGACATGATGGCGCTCTCGGTCACCTCCAGCACCAGGCGCTCCGGGTGGATGCCCGACGCCGAGAGCAAGCGCCCGAGGTGTTCGGTCAGATCCGAGCTCTGCAGGTTCTTGGCCGAGAGGTTCACGGCGATGTTCAGATCCAGGCCCGAGCGCTGCCAGGCGTACGATTGACGCATGGCTTCCTTGAGCACCCAGCGCGTGAGCGGGTTGATCAGGCCGGTCTTCTCGGCCAGCGGGATGAACTGATCGGGCGAGATCTGCCCGAGCTTCGGGTGCAGCCAGCGCACCAGAGCTTCGACGCCCACCAACTCCCCGGTATCGAAGCGCACCTTGGGCTGGTACTGCAGCTTGAGCTGTCCGGACTCGATGCCTCGTCGCAGCTCCGAGATCATCGAGAGTCGCTGCGGTTGGTACGGATCGCACTCGCGGTCGTAGATCGCGATGCGCGACGGGCCCTCGATCGCCTGGGTGAGCGCGACGTTCGTGCGCTGCAAGAGCAACTCGGGCACCTCGCCGTGGCCGGGGAACACCGCGACGCCGATCGACGTGATCGTGTCGACCTCCATCTCGCCCACGCTGACGGCACCCGAGATCGCCTGCTGGAGCTTGCGAGCCACATTCATCCCGCTGTCCAGATCTCCGTCCGGCAGCGCCACGGCGAACTCCGCGCCACCGACCCGAGCCAGGAGCTGCGGCTGGTTGATCGACTCGCGCAGGCGCCTGCCGAGCTCGGAGAGCACCTGCTCGCCGGTGTCGAAGCCGAGCGTGTTGTTGATCTCGCGCAGGTTGTCCAGCTTGATGCCCAGCACCGCGAGGGGCTCGCCTTCTTGCTCGTGATCGCGCAGCAGCTTGGACAGCTGCTCACAGAAGCTGGTCCGGTTGGGCAGCGAGGTCAGCGGATCGTAGAACGCGAGGAAGCGGATCTTCTCCTCGGCCTCGCGCCGCGCGCGGCGCTCTTGCGCGTCTTTCAGCTCGCGCTCGATCGCCGCCGGCAGCCGCCCCAGGTGCCCCTTCACGATGTAGTCCTGGGCGCCTGCCTTCATCGCGGCCACGGCGGCCTCCTCGCCGATGCTGCCCGAGACGATGATGAACGGCTGGTCGAAGCCGCGATCGCGCAGCAGCTTCAGCGCCTGAGGTGCGCTGAAGCTCGGCATGTTGTGATCCGAGATGACGAGCTCGAAAGCGTCGCCGTCGAGCGCCTCGGCCATCGCGCCCGGTGTGTCCACGCGCCGCCAGGTCGGATCGAATCCGGCCTGACGCAAGCACATCAGGAGCAAGAGCTCATCGTCCTCGGAATCCTCGACGACCAACACCGAAAGGGGCCTACCCATGCGATGGTCTCCATGGAGCCTGGACAGCACCTTCCTGACGATGCCCTAAGCTGTTGACTGCCTGACTCATTCTGGCAGGGAAGAGTCGATACGCTAGTGTCCTTGCTAACATAAACGCTCCGCAACGAGCCCATAGTTGTCATGCGCTGTTGACGCACGACGTGTGGCTTTAGGCGAGTGGGAGGGTGAAGTAGAAGCGCGAGCCTTCGCCCACGCGCGACTCGACCCAGATCCTCCCGCGGTGTTGCTCCACCACTTGCTGGCAGATCGCCAACCCCAAGCCGCTGCCCTTGAACTTGCCCTGCGTGTCCGATCGGAAGAAAGCCTGAAAAATCCGCGCCTGATGCGTGGGTTCGATGCCGATGCCGTTGTCCTCCACGCAGAACAGCGCTTGCGCCGCCTGCGACTCGGCGGTCACGCGAATGTGCGGCACGGTCTCCGAGCGGCGAAACTTGAGCGCGTTCGTCACGAGGTTCTGGAACAACTGGTACACGCGGTCTGGATCACCCTGCACCTCGGGCAGCGTCGCGGCCTCGAGCTCGGCGCCGCTACGCGAGAGCTCTTCGCCCAGCTCGTTCTTGAGCTGGTCGATCAGCCCGGTGCACGGTACGCGCTGGCTCGCGACGCTGCGCTGCAGCCGTGAGTAGCTGAGCAAGGAGTCGAGCAGCGAGTCCATGCGCTCGGCGGCGCGCAGCGAACGCTCGAGGTAGTCGCGGGCGGACGGCGCGAGCTGCGCCGCGACCTCATGGTGCAGTGCGTTCAGGAAGCCCCGTACCGAGCGCACGGGCGCCTTGAGATCGTGCGACGCCGCGTCGGTGAAGTGCCGCAGCGCCGAGTTTGCGCGCTCCAGCGCGGCCAGCGTCTTCTCGTGCGCGGCTACCTCCTGCACCAGCTTCTGCCGGCCGACGTACAGCTCCAGAAACACGCACACCTTGGCGCGCAGCACCGTGGCGTTGATCGGCTTGTGCAGGAAGTCGACCGCCCCGCTGCCGTAGCCGCGCAGCGCGCTTTCCTCGGTATCGTGCGCCGCGGTCAGGAAGATGATGGGCGTGTCGCGCGTGGCGGGGTTGGCGCGCGCATAGCGTGCGACCTCGAAGCCATCCATGCCGGGCATCTGCACGTCGAGCAACATCGCGGCGAACTGGTGTTTGAGCAGTTGTTTGAGCGCCTGGTTGCCGTCACTGGCGCGGATCAGCTCGCAGTCCAGCGTGTCCAGCAGGGCCTCGAGCGTGACCAGGTTGGCCTCCACGTCGTCCACCAACAACACTTTGGGTTTCATGTCGCTCATCACCCACCTCGCTGTCAGGCGGCCCGGCGGCGATAGACTCGCTCCGGCAATGCGAACTCGGCGAAGCTGCGGGCGCGGGTCGCGCGCGCGAGCTGCTCGCTATCTCCCAGACACAAGAAGCCTCCGCTGCACAGGCTCTGCTCGAACTTCTCCAGCACGCGCTCGCGCAGCGGCTGCCCGAAGTAGATCATGACGTTCCGGCAGAAGATCACGTGCATCTCGCCGAACACCTGGTCGTGCGTCAGGTCGTGCTGGAAGAACACGATGTTGCGGCGCAAGGACTCGGCCATGGCCAGGTGCTCGTACGCCAGCGTGCAGTAGCGCTCGAACTGCGAGCGCCCTCCCGCTCGCTGATAATTCTCGCGGAAGCCGCGCAACCTGTCCGCACGGTACACCCCGAGCTTGGCCTGCTCGAGCGCATGAGAGCTGAGGTCCGTGGCGTAGATCTGCGCGCGATCGTAGAGCTGCTCCTCGCTCAGCAGAATGGCGCACGAGTAGGCCTCCTCGCCCGACGCGCAGCCGGCGAGCCAGATGCGCAGCAGCGGATAGCTGCGGAGGATCGGCACCACGCGCTCGCGAAACAGCCGGTAGAGCTCGGGGTTGCGGAACATGTCGCTGACCCGCACTGTCAGATCGTCCAGCACCTGCGAGAACAATTCGGGTCGATGGAGCAGCTGATGCTGGAGCTCGCCGAGGTGGGGTAACCCCGACTTCGAGAGGCAGGCCAGCACGCGCCGGCGCATCGAGTCCGGCGCATAGTCGCGCAAATCGTAGCCGTAGCGCGCGTGGATCGACTCGAGCAGGGCGCGGATCTCGACCTCCTCAGCTTGCATGCAGCGCCTCCACGGGCCGGAGCCGTTCGTGCAATAAGGCGACCAGCCGTTCGGGATCGATCGGCTTGGGCAGATAGTCAGTCGCTCCCGCCTCCAGACACTTCTCGCGATCCCCCTGCATGGCTTTAGCTGTCAGGGCCACAATAGGCAACAGTCGAAAGCGCGGATCCTTACGGATGTGGCGCATTGCCTCATAGCCGTCCATCTCGGGCATCATGATGTCCATCAGCACGATCTCGACATTCGGGTGCGCATCGAGCTCGACCAGTGCGGAACGCCCGGTGTCCGCCACCCACACGTCGGCGCCCTTGGCGCGCAAGAGCGCCGACAGCGCATACACCGTGCGCATGTCGTCATCCACCAGCAAGAGCTTGACGCCATCGAGCCGGAGCAGCGCCTCGCCGTGGAACCTGGGCTTGCTCGGCGCACCTTCGCGGATGCGTCGTGCGAACAGCCGCACTTCGTCCAGCAGTCGGTCTGCGCCCTGGCCATCCTTCAGCACGACCGCGTCGGTGTAGGCCTCCAGCCGCTGCGCCTCGGCCTTGGTCAACGCGCGCGCCGTGTGCACCACGATCGAAGGCATCTCGTTGCCGCAGCGGTCGGGCAACGTGTGCAACAGATCGAGCCCATCCATGTCCGGCAAGCCGAGATCCAGCACCAGGCAGTGAAAGCGCTTCTTTTGCAGCGCCGCGAGGGCGTCGCTGGCGCGGGTGACGTGCTCGACCTCGAACTCTTCGCCTTCCAGCCGGCGCGCGAGCGAGTCGGCTTGCAGGCTGTCGTCCTCGACGATCAGCACGCGCGCCGCGGACTTGCGCGGCGCGAGCGCTTGCAGCACGCGCAGCAGATCGCGGCGTGACACGGGCTTGGTCAGGTAGCCGACGGCACCCAGGGCCATGCCGCGCTCGCCTGCCTCGAGCGCGGATACGAAGTGCACGGGGATCTTCGCGGTCTCGGGATCGCTGCGCAGCACCTCCATCACGCTGAAGCCGTCGATGTCGGGCAGCCGTACGTCCAGGATGATGCCGCCCGGCTTGTGCGCCCTGGCGAGTTGCAGCCCGGTTTGCCCGGTGGGCGCCACCAGGCTGGTCAAGCCCTGACTCTGCAGCGTGTCGCAGACCGCCTCGCAGAACGTGGGATCGTCTTCGATGATCAGGATAGTCGTGCCGCGTTCCAGGTTGGCGTTGTCGTTGTCGTTCTCGGTGCGCGAGGCGCGCGGGCGCAAGCTGCTCTCGATGGGCCCCGCGGCCGTCGCACCGGGCGGGCCTGCCAGCGGCAGCACGCACGAAAACGTGCTGCCCTGACCGACGTCGCTCTGCAGCGAGAGGTCGCCGCCCAACAGCTGCGCCAGCTCGCGCGCGATCGCCAGGCCGAGCCCGGTGCCGCCGTAGCGTCGATTCGGGCTGCCATCCACCTGCTCGAATGGAGCGAACACGTCGTTCTGGTGCTCCTTCGCGATGCCGATGCCGGTGTCCGAGACACTGATGGCTACCAGCTGCTCGTGCAGAGTCTCGGCTGCCACCGGCGCGAAGCGCAGCCGAACCGCGCCGCGCTCGGTGAACTTGATCGCGTTGCCGAGCAGGTTGTTCAAGATCTGTTCGAGCTTGTGGCGATCTGTCGTGATCGTCTCGGGCAGGCCGGCCTCGATCTCGGCGCTGAATACGAGGCCCTTGTCGCGCGCCAGCGGGTCCGCCAGGCGCTGCGCGTACTGCACGAACTCGGAGAGCGAAACCGGCCCGACCCGCACGTCTTGCTTGCCCGCCTCGATCTTCGCCAGATCCAGCACCTGGTTGATCAGTGCCAGCAAGTCCTTGCCTGCACCGTGGATGGTCTTGCAGTAGTCGACCTGCTTGGTGTTCAGGTTGCCCGCCTCGTTCTCGGAGAGCAGGTTCGACAGCAGCAACATGCTGTTGAGCGGCGTGCGCAGCTCGTGCGACATGTTGGCGAGGAACTGCGACTTGTACGTGCTGACTCGACTCAGCTCTTCCGCCTTCAGCTCCACACCCCGGCGCGTCTCGTCGAGCTCGCCGTAGGCCTGCTCGAGCTCGCGCTGCCGGCGCTCCAGCTCGAGCGCCTGTTGCCGCAGCTCGTCGTTCGCCTGTCGCAGCTCTTCCTGCTGGGCCTGCAATTCGACGTTGATCGAGCGCAGGTCGTCTTCTTGCAGCACGAGGCGCTGGGCCTGGCGCTGGGTCTCGAGCAGCAGGTCGCGTAGCGCAGAGCGTGCGTCCGCCACCTCGATCGCGATCGCCAGCGTCTCGCGGAGCGACAGCAAGAGCTCGCCGTGCAGCGCAGACCACGGCCGAAAGAACCCGAGCTCCACCACGCCGATCACGTTGCCGCCGTGGCTCAACGGCAACAGCGCGAGCACCGCGGGTGACGCCTGGCCGAGTCCGGAGCGCACGCGCAGATAGCCGGTCGGCACGTCCTCGATCACGCGCAGCTCGTTCTGCAGCGCCGCCTGGCCCAACAGTCCCTCGCCGCGGGCGAAGGTCGGCGCGCCTTCCGCCGTGCCTTGACCGAGCGCGTGCAAACCGCCGCCCGGATCCACGCGGTAGAGCACCGCGGCCACGCAGCCCAGGTAGTTGCACAGGAAGTTGGCCGTGCGGCGGCCGAGCTCATCCAGGTCGAGATCGCCTTGCAGCTCCTGGACCAGCCGTGCGTGGCCCGTGCGCACCCAGTCGGCGCGATCGCGCTCTTCGTGCAGCCGCGTCAGGCTCTGCGCCATGTCGTTCGCGCGCCTGGCAAGCTGCCCGAGCTCGTCGTCGCTGACCACGCGGATCGGCTCGCGCAGATCGCCCTTGCCGAAGCGCTCGAAGCCGCTGGCCAGCCCGCTCATGCTGCGCACCAGGCGCGAGCTCAGCCACAGCGACAACCCGAGCACGAGCGCAAAGCAGGTCAGGCTGAGCCAGAGCTGGATGCGCCCGCCGATCTCGCCCGCTCGAGACACGGCGCCGAAGGCACGCGCGAGCTCGTCTTGATCCAGGCTCGTGGCCTCGCGCAGGGCCTCCGCAGCTCGTAGCTGCTTGGCCTGCATGACGCCGATGCGCTCGACCAGCGCCTCGCCCGACTCGCCGCGGATCAAGCGGCTGGAGACGTCGCGCGAGCTGGCGTAGTAGTCGGCGACGGCGCGGCTCAAGGTCGCGAAGCGCTCGCGGTCGACGGGGTCGGGCGTCGCCAGGAGCTGGAGCAGCCGATCTCGTAGATCTTCGGTGGCTTCGAGTGCCTCCATGTCCTGTGCCGCCACGGCGTCTTGCAGCGCCTGGCGCAGGCGCTCGAAGCTCTGGTTCAGCCGCGGCCCGAGGGTCAGCCGCGGTACGTGCCGGTGCCGGATCTGTGCCAGCTGCTGCTCGATCTGCGAGGAGATCGCCGCGCTGCTGGCGATCATCACCAGGAAGCCCGCAGCGGCCACCAGCACGATCCCCAGGAGTTTTGCGCGGAAGCTCGCTGGCACCTGTCTACCTCACGGAGATCGCCTTGGCGTTGCCGAGCTCGGCGCTGCCCGAGACGTAGCCGACCCCGCCGGGGTGCGAGAGCACGAAGTCGCGGACCGCGACGTCGCTGTCGAGCTCGGGCGGCGGGATGTCGCGGCCGGAGAAGATCAGTTGTTGCCAGTAGCTCTTGACCGCGGCCACCGAACGCCGGAGCACCTCGTCGCTGAAGCTCTTGCGCGTGTCCGAGCTGCTCGGCAGATCCACCGGACGCACGTTCTCGCCGTCCGGCCAGTGGCTGCGCTTCTTCAAGAACATGTCGGCGAGCTTGTCGCGCTCGATCTCGCCCAGCGGGTTCTTGGGGTGGACGATCACGCGATAGGCCGGCGTATGCGCGGCTCGCGAGCGCGCGCTGGCCAGCGCGCACAGCAGCGCGAGGAGCCAGGCGAACGAACGTGCGGTACGCAGGAGCATGGTCAGAAATAGGCGGTAGTCTTGGCAAAGAACAGCATCCAGCGCCGCTGCATCTCGTCGCGGGTCTCGCCGTCGTTGAGCGCCGGTTCGAGGCCGCTGGTGCCGTCGATGTAGTGGCCCTCGAGCTTGACCAGCCAGTGGTCATTGATGTCGAAGCGCAGGGTGAGCGACAGGTCGTGCTGCCGATTGGCGGCACCCTCGCGCGACTTCTTGATGTTGGGAAACCACAGCGAGTAGTACACGCCCGGTTGCAGCCAACTCAGGATGCGGTACGCGACCAGCGCGTACATGCGCTCGCTGACGTTCTCGGGCTCGAACAACGCGGGCGTGTTGGTCTCGACGTCGAGGATCCAGCGGCTGTACTCGAGCGCCACTTGCCAGTCGTAGCCCAGGTATTCGATCGAGCCGATCCACAACAGGCCGGGCACCTCGGCGTGCAGCGCGCCCGTCGAGTCTGGATCCAACTTGTCCATCATTTGCAGAGCCACCACGAACGCGGGATCGATCTGCGCATCGATGTCCAGGCGCAGCGCCTGCACGCTGGCTCCCACGCGCAGGCCGTCGAGCGGCGTCTCGTACATCAGGCGGCCGCCCACCACGTACGGGATCGAGACGTCGGTCAGGTGGAAGTTGGCGTCCGACGACGCGATGTCATCGATGAAGATCATGCCGCCGTACAGGCGGTAGTCGAACGCTCCGGCTCCGTGCAGATCGATGTACCCGTAGAGCTCCGCGCCCGTCTGAGCCAGCAGGTAGTCGCGGTTCGACACCGGGTAGATCGAGCCCGGCAGGAGCACCGGCACGCGCGCGGCGTCGATGTCGCTGACCTCGTTGTACAACCCGAACGGCAACTTGACCCGGCCGGCGCGGAGGCCTAGCCAGTCGGTATAGCGATAGTCGATGTAGAACCAGTCGGCTTTGACGTCGTAGTTGCCGAGGTTGCCGAAGTTGTGGGCGAACAGCTGCATGCCCAGACGCAGATCATGCGTCAGGGGTTGTGTCAGGTTTACACCGACCTCACTGAGCTCGAAGCTTCCGTTCGTCGATTCTGTCAGGTAGTTGTTGCCGGTGCTGACGAAGAAGCCTTGGCTGGCGAAGCCATGGATCTGCAGCCCGAGCGGGTCGACCGTAATGCCGTTGGTCTGCGCGGCGGACCGCGCAGTCACGAGCAGCAAGGACAAGTAAAGCACCGCGGCGAGCGCGAGTGCGAGGAGCCGACGCGACACAAGCGCCATGCCACACCTCATTTTCCGCCGTCGACAGTTGCATTCTGTGCGGCGTCGTACAGCCGAGTCAACGCAATGCAGTGCCTGCAGCTGTCAGCTGCAGACGATTGTGCTCGCAGCTGGCATGTTTGGGTTGTATTCGCAGTGCAGCGAAATCGTTACATGCGGGGTGCGCGAGGTCTGGTATGGTGCGCCGCGTGTCGTTCCTGTCGCTCAGCGTGCTAGCAGTCGGCGTGGCCATGGACGCGGCCGCGGTGTCGGCCAGCTGCGGCCTGGTTACGCCCCGGCTGCGCTTGCGCCACTTCCTGACGGTGGCCTTATTCTTCGGCGGCTTTCAGGCGTTGATGCCCTTGCTCGGATACCTGCTGGGCAACCAGATCGGCGAGGCGGTCGCCGCCTGGGACCACTGGATCGCCTTCGTGGTGCTGGGCGGCATCGGGCTGAACATGATCCGCGAGGCGTTCGGTGCGGCCGACGAGCTGCGCCCCGAGCGCGACGTGTTCGCGCTGCGCGTGATGACCGTGCTCGCGGTCGCGACGAGCATCGATGCGTTTGCCGTGGGGGTCACGCTGCCGATGCTGGGTGCGCCGCTGGTGCTGTCGCTGAGCATGATCGGGCTCACGACCGCGACGCTCAGCGCCCTGGGGTTGTGGATCGGCCGCCGCTTCGGCGCGCGCGTCGGCCGGCGCATGGATGCGCTGGGGGGCGTGTTGCTGTTGTTGTTCGGGACCAAGATCTTGCTCGAACACCTCAGCTGATCGCGACGCGCAGGTACTCGCCGGAGCGTTCGATCGCGGTCCCGTGCGGCGGCTCGTGCAGCTCGGCGTTGGGCTCGGGCAGCATGACGTGCAAGCCCCCGGACACGCTGCGCACGGTGAGCGGCGTGCGCAACACGACGATCTCGCCGTCGATCGCCACCTTCAGCGAACGCCGCCGCGTGGTCACGCGCACCGAGCTGCCGTGGGTGGCGTCCACGCAGCTCGCAGCCTCGGTCTTGCCGTGCAATGCAGCCCAGGCGGCGGCCGCGATGTCCAGGCGCGAGTCGAGCCGCAGCGACAGCACCGCCAGCTCGCCGCGCTCGACGTACTTTGCGGCCTCGACGTTGTAGTTCGCGAGCTGCAGGGCGTTGACCCCGAAGAACAGCGTGGTCGCGCGCAGCGCGTGCTCGCGGCCGTCGCTCGTGATGTGGATGTGATGGACCGGGTGACGCTCGGCGAGGCAGCGCAGCCCCGAGAGGAAGGCCACGATGCGGCGCCGGCCGAAGCGGCGCTTGTCCTGCTCGCGGCGTTCGATCATGTCCGAGTACAGCCCGAAGCCCGCGTTGTTCAGGAACAGGCGGCCGTTGATCTCGCCGATGCGAATCGGCGCAGGCCGGCCGTGGGCGATGACCTCTGCCGCGGCTTGCATGTCCGTGGGTAGGCCGAGGTTGCGGGCCACGTAGTTGAACGTGCCGGCGGGCAAGATGCCGAGCGGTCGGCGTAGCTTGCGACAGGCGGAAGCCACCGCGTTGACCGTGCCATCGCCGCCCGCGACGGCCAGCACGCCCTCGGCGCGGCCGACCAGGCGCTCGACGGCCTGGTCGCGCGACGCGGCAAGGGCGCGGCGTGATATGGGCAGCCACTGCACCCGCATGCGCTGGGCGGCGAAGGCCTGCTCGACCTGCTCGCGCAGCTCGGACCCCTGTGAACCGGAAGCTTCGTTGAAGATCACCGATGCCACGCCTGCGGACTGAGTCATATCGGCTTACCCTCTCGCCGAGGCCGTGGTTGCACGGTACATGCCAGCGAAATTCTGCGATCCGCGCGCGGCAAAGCGCTACGTAGTGGGCCGGGGACGAGGCGGATTTGCTAGATCGCGCAAAAGAGCCACGGGTTGGAGTCGCGATGAAGCGAGTGGATGGGTTCCTGGTCGGGATGTGCGCGGCGGTGTTCTTCGCCTGGTTGTGGCCCGCGCCGGGTGCCCACGGCGGTGCGCTGCACCCCGAGCTGCTGAACAAGCTGGGCGTGGCGCTGATATTTTTCCTGCACGGCCTGACGCTCTCCTCCGAAGCCTTGAAGGCCGGCACGCTGCGCTGGCCGCTGCACCTGGTCGTCCAGGCTTCCACGTTCATCCTGTTTCCGCTGCTCGGGCTCGCCCTCTTGGCCGTGCTGGCGGGCCGGCTCGAACCAGCGCTCGGCACCGGATTGTTCTTCCTGTGCGCGCTGCCCTCGACAGTGTCCTCTTCCGTGGCGCTGACTGCCATGGCTCGCGGCAACGTGCCCGCCGCGCTGTTCAACGCCACGCTCTCCAGCCTGCTCGGCGTGTTCGTGACGCCGCTCTGGCTCGCAGCCATCAGCGGCAGCGGTGCGCACGGCTTGCCGCTGGCTCAGGTGATCCTGGATCTGCTGAAGTGGCTGGTGCTGCCGCTCGCAGTCGGGCAGTTGTTGCGCCCGAAGCTCGGCGAGTTTGCTAGCAGGCACAAGCCGCAGATCCAGCGCGTCGATCGCGCGACCATCTTGTTGCTGATCTACACGTCGTTCTGCGACTCGTTCCAGGCAGGTATCTGGCAAGGGCAGGGCTTGTGGGCGCTCCTGTTCGCGGCGCTGCTGTGCGCGCTGCTGCTCGCGATCGTCATGCTCTGCACCGGCCTGTTCGCGCGCTGGTTGCGCCTGCCGATGCCCGAACGCATCGTCGCCGTGTTCTGCGGCTCGAAGAAGACGCTGGCCTCCGGCGTACCGATGGCTCGCCTGATGTTCGGCCACGATCCCGGGCTCAGCCTGATCTTGCTGCCACTCATGATCTATCACCCGCTACAGCTGGTGGTTTGCGGATGGTTCGCTTCGGCCTGGGCGAAGCGCGAAGGCGAGTGATCTGGCCTTCCGGTTGATTATCGGTCGCCGGCGCTGCGCGGCGGCTCCCATCAGTCCCCGTCGGAGAGCGCGCCTGCCGCCGTAGCTGACGTGGGATTGGAAATCCGGCGCGCGCAGCCTTGCGATCGCGCACCGCAGCCGCTACCAGCCCGTAGTGGAGTAGTCAGATGACTCGATTGACCTTCGATTTCGGCGTGGGTAATCAGCGCTCCGCTGCGCCGCGCGGCGAGCGGGCCAGTGCGCTGAGCGAGACCGGCGCGACGCGCGTGCTGGTGATAGCCGACCTGCGCGGCGACTCGCGCGAGCCGGCTGCGACGCTCGAACGCGCACGGCTCACGGCGATCGACGTGGACAACTTCGAGCGCGTGTTCGCCGAGCTCGGGCCCCAGCTGTCGCTTAATTTCTCGTCGCCGGCGCTGCGCGGCGGCTCCGGCGGCGAGCGGCGGCTGCGCTTCGAGTCGCTCGAAGACTTCCATCCCGATCGGCTCTACGACGCGCTCGATCTTGCGGAGCTGCGCCGGCGCCCGGCGCAGCCACGGACCGCAGCCACAGCCGAGGACGACGCCTCGACGCTCGGCCGCCTGCTCGGTGCAAAGCCGAGCGCGCCGGCCGCTCCGCGCGTCAGCTCGGGGATTGATCAGCTGGTGCACGAGCTGGTATCGCCGCACATCGTGCGCGGTCCCGATCCGGAGCAGTCGCAGCTGATGGCTTCCGGCGATGCAGCCATCGGCGACGAGCTGCGGCGCGTGCTGCACGCGCCGGCGTTTCAGCGCCTCGAGGCCAGCTGGCGCGCGCTGCGCTGGCTGGTGTGCGAGAGCGCGCTGGGCGCGGACCTGAGCGTCAGCGTCCTCGACGCCACGCGCGAGGAGCTGCTGGCGGACTTGCGCGCGTGTCGCGGAGAGCTGGAACGTTCGCAGCTCTACCGCTTGATCGTGCGCGAACAGGTGGGCGGGCCGGATCCCCGGCCGTTTTCGCTGATCATCGGCGATCTGAGCATCGCCGGTAGCGAGGAGGACGTCTCGCTGCTCGCCGGCCTCGGCGCGCTCGCGGCGCAGGCGGGTGGCTGCTTCCTCGCCGCAGCCGAGCCTCCGCTCTGGGGTGCGAATGATCTCGCGCGCGAGCCCGATCGCAGCCGCTGGTCTGCACCCGACAGCGAGGTCGCCGCGCGCATGGCGCTGCTGCGAGCGAGCGCGGTGGCCCCATTCATCGGGCTGTGCATGCCGAGGGTCTTGGGTCGCGTGCCGTATGGACAGCGCTCCGAGCCGATCGAGCGCTTCGACTTCGACGAGCTGCCCGAGGATCCTGCGCACGACCAGTTCTTGTGGCTCAACCCGGCGTTCGCCTGTGCGCAGCTGATCCTCGCGGGCGTGGCCGAGCGAGGCTGGGAGCGTGGTCCCGGCTCGCAGCTCGATCTGGCCGACTTGCCGCAGGCGGCTTATCGTGCCAGCGGACGCGACGCCTACAAGCCCTGCGCCGAAGTGTTCCTGGACGAGAGCAGCGCGGAACAAGCGCTCGGCTACGGGTTGATGCCGCTCCTGAGCTACCGCAATCGCAACGCCGTGCGGCTGTTGCGCCTGCAATCGATCGCCAGCCCGGCCGCGGCGCTGGCCCTGGGTGGTGAGCATGCTTGATCTGCAACACGTCCGAGGTCTCTGGCCGCTGATCCTGGCTGCGCTCAGCTTCAGCCTCGCGGTGCTGGCGCTGCTGCTAGTGATCCAGTGAGTTAGCGGCGACAGCCAAAACGCCTATCACATCCTCGCCCGCGGTCTCGCGCGCCTGGGACTCGATCGCGCGCCGGACTACGTTCAGCGCGTGCGACGCCGATGGATCGAGCTTCTCGTCCTCGCGATGGCCGCGGCTGGCTGCGGGTCAGCTGCCGACGACGGAGCGCCAGCCGGGGGTCGCGGCGTGTTGCCCACGAACGTCGTCATGGCCGGTTCGGCCGCGCCTGCGGCTGCAGGTAGCCTGGCAGCGCCTGCAGCCATTGGCGGCGCGCCCGCGGCTCCTGGCGCAGCGGGCAAGGCGGCTCCGGCGCCGAGTGCTGCCGGTGCGCCTGCAGCTGTCGGCGGCGCACCAGCGCGACCTCCCGCGGGCATGCCACCTGCCGCCGCAGGCGGAGCCGCGGCGCCGATTCCGACCGCGACCACCGGTGTCGATCCAGTGATCCCCATGCCGAAGGGCGAGTGTCCGATGATCGTCACCGGCCCGGCGATGATCATGGGCGCGATGATCCAGCTGACTGTCGGCACCAAGTCGCCGTCGCAGAAGGGCCCGATCGTCATCTACTGGCACGGCACGGGCGGCAACGCGAAGACCGCAGGCGCCGAGCTCGGTGCCACGGTGGTGGGCGAAGTGACTGCGAGCGGCGGCGTGATCGCTTCGATGGAGTCGGGCGGCCAGGGCAATCCGATCGACTGGGGTGTGTTCACCACCGGCGACTTCGACATCGTCGATCAGATCGTCGCGTGCTCCGTCATGCAGCTGAACATCGATACCCGTCGCATCTACACCAGCGGAGCGAGCGCAGGGGGCTTGGCTGCGGGCACGTTGATGCTCTTGCGCTCGAGCTACATGGCCGCGGGCTACCCGAACTCGGGTGGCGTGGCGCCGTGGCCCGGGCTCGCGGTGCTCCAAGATCCCGCCCACGTACCGGCGTCGTTCACGATGCACGGCAAGATGGGCGTCGACGTCGTCGTGATCGACTTCGGCACCTCCAGCATGGATCTCGACCGAGTCATCACCAGCAAGGGTGGCTTCGCGGTGGATTGCGATCACGGCGGCGGTCACGTGGCAGCACCCGCGAACCTCAAGGCCGCCGGCTGGGAGTTCATGAAGGCTCACCCGTTCGGCACGAAGCCTTCCCCGTACGCCGGCGGATTGCCTGCGAACTTTCCGATGTACTGCACGATCATGAAGTAGACCGCTCGGTCACGCTGTGGCGGATTTGGGCGCTCGCTGGCGAGTGTGCGTCGGCTCTGGGGCGTTTGTTCCGGGTCTCGCATCAGGCATGTCGCTTGCAAATCCCCTGAGCGTGCGCAAGCGGACCACGTGGGGCAGCCGGTTGAAGATCGCCGTGGCGGTTTTGTTGTCGATCGGCATGCCAGTGCTGTGGTTGACCGTCGGCGCGTCGATCGTGCCGTACTTCGAGCGAACGTTGCGTGAGCTAGGCGCTTGGGGTCAGCTCGGATTCGTCACCGTCGGCGCGCTGGCGGTCGCCGCCTGCGCACCCGCCAGTCTACTTTATATCACCGGCGGCATGGTGTTCGGCGTCGCGTCGGGCACGCTGCTCGGAGCGGCGGCCGGAGCATTGGGCTCGCTGCTCGGGTTCGCGATCGCGCGCTCGGCGTTCGGCCGGCGCGTCGCGCAGACGCTGTCCAGGCGCGCGCGGCTCGATCGCTTCGAGCGCGCGCTCTCCGAGCGGCCGCTACGCATCTTGCTGCTGCTGCGACTGTCGCTGCTGTTCCCGATCGGTCCAGTGAGCTACGCGCTCGGCTTGAGCCGAATCCCCGCGCGCACGTTCTTCTGGACCAGCCCTGCGCTGCTGCCGTCGGTGCTCACCTACGCGTACGCGGGCTCCCTGGCGCGCGACGTGTTCGAGGCGGAGCAGCACGCGCGTGAGCCCTGGGAGTGGATCTTGCTCGGCGTGGGCCTGCTCGCGACCATCGCCGCGGGGTTTCTGGTCGGCCACGCCGCGACGCGCGCGCTGTCACGCCGATCGCAGGCGCCCGCACGCCCTTCGCGCACCAGCATCGCGCCCGAGGCCCTGCTGCCTCCCCGCGCTCGAGACGATCACGGAAACCCGCGAACCGTGGGCGTGGAGATCGAGTTCGCCGCGCTGGATCTGGAGTCCGCGGGCCGTACGGTCGTCGAGCTGTTCGGCGGGACGGTGGTGCGCGACAACGAGGCCGAGCTGCGCGTGGTCGACTCTCGCCTGGGCGAGTTCCACCTCGAGGTCGACTCGCACGTGCTCAAGAAGCTGGCGAAGAAGCGCCGGCGAGGCTTCAAGCTCGACTGGGTCGATCGGCTGTCGCGGCGCTGGCGCAGCGCACTGGCCGGCAAGCTGACTCCGCACGAGATCTCCACCGCGCCGCTGCCGATGGAGCGCATCGCCGAGCTCGATCGGCTGGTTCACGCGCTCGGCCGCGCCGGCGCCGAGGGCACCGATGATGCGGTCTGGAACGTGCTGGGCGTCCACTTCAACCCCAGCATTCCCTGGACGGACCCACGCGTCCTGCGCGACTACATCCGAGCCTACGCGCTCTTGCACCCGGAGCTGGTGGAAGCCCTGCGCGTGAATCCGACGCGGCGCATGATGCGCTTCGCGACCGCCTATCCAGTCGCGTACATCCGCAAGATCCTCGCGCCCGACTACAACCCCGACCTGACACAACTCATCGACGACTATCTGGAGTACAACGCCACACGGAACCGCGGCCTGGATCTGTTGCCTTTGTTCGCGCACCACGACCTCGAGCGCGTGCGCCGCGCCACGCGCGATCCGCGCATCTGGGGGCGACCCACCTTCCACTTCCGCTTGCCGAACTCCGAGGTCAGCGACCCGGCCTGGCGGGTCAGCGACGAGTGGCGGCTGTGGCTCGAGGTCGAACGTCTGGCGGCGGATCCCGCTCGCCTCGCGCGCCTGAGCGCGCAGGCCCGCAGGCAGCTCGAGAAACCGCTGCCGATCTTTCGCACGCGATGGCAGGCGCTCGGAGGTTCCGCCACGGGGTCCCAATGACCCGGCCGCTGATCGGCGTCACGGGCCCGGCACACGGCGGCCACTCGGGCTGGAGCTTCTCGTGGCTCGCGCTGCGACACGCAGGTGCCCGCGTGCGGCGCATGCGACCGACACACACCGATCAGCTCGAAGGCCTCGACGGCGTGGTGATCGGCGGCGGCGCGCACGTCGAGCCCAAGCGGTACGCTCAACAACCCAGCATCGAGTACGTCTACGACGAACAGCGCGACGAGTTCGAGTGGAGCGTGCTCTCGGCGGTGATGCTACGGGGCTTGCCGGTGTTGGGCATCTGCCGCGGCGCGCAATTGCTCAACGTGTTCTGCGGCGGCAGCCTGTATCAGAACCTGCCCGAAGACATCCCGGGACTGCACCTGCGACGCCACGTCCTGGCGCGCAAGCGGGTCGAGATCCTCGCCGGCACGCTGCTCGCGCGCGTCATGCACGTGCACGACGTGCGCGTGAACAGCCTACACATGCAGGGCGTACGCGAGCTCGGGCGAGGCCTGCGCATCTCGGCCCGCGACAGCGCCGGCATCGTGCAGGCGATCGAAGGCGAAGTCCCGGAGTCGCAGTTCCTGCTCGGCGTGCAATGGCACCCCGAGTACCTGCCGCAGCACGCCGCGCACCGCCGGCTCTTCCAGCGCCTGGTCGCGGCGGCGAGTGCGAGCTAAAACCTGGAGCGGAGGAGGTCAGCATGCTGCAAGGTGGATGCTACTGCGGCTGGATTCGCTACGAGAGCGCGGCGGAACCTTTTCACCAGACCAACTGTCATTGCAGCATCTGCCGGCGCACCACCGGCGGTACGCTGGTCAGCTGGTTCAGCGTGCCCAGGGCCGAGTTCAATGTCCTGTGCGGCCACCCCGCGCGCTTCGACAGCAGCGAGCACGGCAGCCGCACGTTTTGCCCGCGTTGCGGCACGCAGCTCACCTTCGAGGACGCGCGCTTCCCTGACGAGATCGACGTGACCACCAGCAGCCTGGACGATCCGGAGCGAGTCCCGCCGCAAGATCACACGCGCACCAGCAGCAAGATCGGCTGGCTGAAGCTAAACGACGAGCTGCCGCAGTTCCGCGAGGCGCGAGAGGACTGACTGGCAAGTCTTCGCTCGTGTCGCTATGCTGCGCCACCATGCGAGCGCGAGAGATCGCTGGATGGGTTGCGTTGGCAGGCGCGCCGTGGTTGGCGCTTGGTTATGCGCTGGCCAAGGCACAAGCCAGGCCGCTACAGAGTCCGGCACGCTTCCAGCGTCAGGCCGGCAAGCGCGTCGTGGCATGCCTCGGCGCGAGCATGATCCACGGGCGCGTGAGCTTCGACCTGGTGTCGGCGCTCGAAGAGCGGCTCGGAACGAGCTTTCAAGTGGTCAACGCCGGCGTGAACGGCGACCTGGCCTGGAATGCGCGGCAACGCTTGCCCAGCGTGGTCGAGTGCGATCCCGACTACGTGATCGTGATGGTCGGCAGTAACGACGTCATGGCATCTCTGAACCCGACGGCCGAGGCGCGCTACCGGCGCGCGAAGAAGCTGCCGGTGCGGCCGAGCCTGGACTGGTACCGCGAGAACCTGCGCGGCATCGTGATCGAGCTGCGCAGCCGGACCCGCGCGAAGCTCGCGGTCTGTTCTCTGCCACCGCTCGGCGAGGTGCTCGACGCGCGCGCCAATCGCAGCCTCGCGCAGTACAACGAGGTCGTGCGCGAGGTGGCGCACGAGAACGGTTGCGACTATCTGCCCGTGCACGAGACGCTGCGTGACGCACTGGCCTCCGCCGCACCGCCCGAAGCCAAGCCGTACGACGGTTCGCCATGGCCGCTGGTGCGTGCGATCTTCGATCGCTACGTCCTGGGCCTGCCGCTCGAAGCGATCAGCGCGCGCCAGGGGTATGCGCTGCTCACCGACGGCATCCACCTCGGCGCGCGCGCCGGCGAGTTGGTGGTCGATCGCTTCGAGGCCTTCGTGCGTAGGGCGAGTCTGCGCGCGGTGCCGGAGACGCTACTGCGTGCGCACGGGACTGACCGTGCTCGGTGAGGCGATCGGTACGGGCTGAATCGCCGGGGGTGCCGCCGTGGGCTGCACCGGCAGTGTGCCGGGAGGTGCGGCTGCCGCTTCGAGCTGCGCCGACGCCGCTTCCTTGGCTTCGCGGCGTGCGACGGCCTGGGTGACGCGCTCGGCTTCGTCGTTCTTGTCGGGCGGGCCGATGTTGCGCTCCTGGAAGAAGGCGCGGCCGCGGCCGGTGTTGTGGATGTGCGCGACCGGGGCTTGCGTGAGGTCGTAGTAGCGCACCGAGGTCCAGCCGGGTGGCAGGATCGGCTCGAGCCAGTCGAAGATGGCGCGCGCGTCGCGCGGCGCGAGGTTCACGCAGCCGTGGGACTTCTTGACGCCGAAGCGGTCGTGCCAATACGCCCCGTGCAGCGCGTTGTGCGCCTGGAAGAACATCACCCAGGGCACCTTGTTCACGTAGTACGGGATGTCGTCGTACTCCTGCGACTTCATCGTGATCGCGGTGGCCTTGCCCCAGATCGGATAGTTGCCGAGCGGCGTGTGGTTGGGATCGCGGCCCGACGCAGTGAGCGTGGCGTAGACGGGCGTCTCGCCCTTGTAGGCGACGACGGTTTGCTCGCCGACGTCGACGTCGAACCACTGCGGGTGAATGCCGGTGCCTGGCGGCCGCGCGGACAGGCGAACCTCGTTCAAGTCGCTCGACTTCATCCAGCGACCGTCGCCGACGCGCAGCCAGCGCGTGCCGCTGATCGTGGTCTCTTCGAGGATGTCGAGCCGCTCGCGGCGCAGCGCCTGGCCGATCTTGTTGCCCTTGGGTGCGTCGAAGACCTGGGCCTTCTCCGGCGTGACCCAGCCGAACGGTAGGTGCACGCCTTCGAGCTGGATGCCTTGCCACTCGGAGTACTTCTCGACGATCTTGGTGCCCGCGATCGGCAGCACCTTGTCGTCGGCCGAGACGTAGTAGCTGGCGCCTTCGAACTCGATCTGCGACTCGATCGCGATCGTGTCACCGCGCGCCAGCTGGCGCTCGGGTTCGGCGTGAGCCCGCAAGTCTGCCACCGTCGCCCACATGGGCATCAGCGCGCCTTCCTCGATGAGTACCATGGCGTACCTGTAGGGAAGGGGCGTGTTGCCGACGAGCTTGACCACCGAGTCCTCGGTCTTGGGCACCGCCGTCGGCCGGGTCTCGCTCGAGCAGATGTACCCGAAGGGTTCGAGCGCGTAGTAGAGCTTGCTCGCGCAGGTCCGCGAGGTGGGTGTCTCGACTTGGCCGCGCACGCCGACGACTGCACCGCGTAGGACATGTCCTACCAGCGGTGCGACGAACGACGGGCGCGCGAGCACGGTCGTGTCCCATTCGCCCTGGACAGGCGCGATCTGCACGGCCTTCACGTCGCTCGGGGCGAGCTCGGGTTCGGGATCGAGTTTCGGCGGCACATACGGGCGAATGACCGTACCGCCGAGCAAAAACAACAGGGCGAGTTTGGCAGCCATCCGCGATAGCTTACCAGATCTTCTGCCGCGCACGGCTGCAACGAGCTCAGCGTTCTGTTCGGTAGACCACTGCCATGAACTCTCCGTGTTGCGATCGGTACACCGGGGCGGTCGGGGCGCGGGCCCCCAGGTACTGCTTGTCCAGCACCAGAAAACGCACGTGGTGCTGCGCCATTTGCTCGTTCGGGCGCGTGATCAGACCTCCGAGATCGAAGGCAGGCAGGTCGGTGTAATACGCGATCGTACCTACCTCGACCGAAGCGAAGGCTTCGCCTGGCGCGGCGTGCTGCCGCAGGTACCCCGCCACGTCCTGGTAGACCGCCTGGCGCTGGCCCATCCAGTAGCTCTGCTCGAGCGTGCGAAAGCCGCCGATGAAACCGGCGGCGTGGACGGCGAGTAAGCCCAGCGCGGCACAACCGCTAGCGATCCACGCCGCCCGCCAGACGCGGTCCCGGAAGTCGAGCACCAGGCTGATCAGTCCGGACCAAGCGAGGACGCACAGCGCGAGCACCCACGGGTACAGGTGCCAGGTGTGGATGGTGAAAGGGCGCAGCCAGAGGTAGGCCAGCGCGTGGAGCAGGGCGTAGAGCGCGAACGCCAGCAGCCGCGGCGCGCGCCGGAAGAGCGCCGCTGCTCCCAGCAGCGTCAGGCCCAGCGCCAGCGCGCTCGAGAGCAGCGGCGGCATGCCGGGCAGGAGCAGCGCGCCGGGGTGCACCAGCTCGTGCGTGAGGTACTCGAGGAAGCCGCTGCGCTGGTACTTGGTCAGCGCGCTCTGCGGCAGCGGACTGCCGTAGTACGCACTCGCGAACAGTGGCCAGGGCAGGGCGGCGAGCAGGAAGACCAGACACGGGCCGAGCAACTTGCGTCGCTGCTCCCGGACGCACAGCCCGCCGAGCACCGGCGCGGCCAGCCAGGCGTCCGGCCGAAGGAGCGTGGCGGCCGCCACCCAGAGCGCGACCGCATACCAGCGGGAGCGCTGCGCGGCGGCAAATCCGCACAGCACACAGGCAGCCACCAGGTTGGTCTCGAGCGGCACCCAGTTCTCGGCGTGCGTGCCGCCGAGCGCCACGCTCGCGGCCACCAGCACGGCACCCGCGCGGCCCAGCGCCGGCGCGAGCAGCAGGAACACTGCGAGACTCTGGACGCCCCAGGCCATGCAGCCCATGGCTGCAAGCACCTGCGGCGTGGCTTCCCGCCCAGCCAGCGCGTACACCGCGGCGGACAGCAGCATCTGTCCGGGGCTGGTCGAGCCCAACACGCGCTCGCCGGGGTTGAACACCAGCCCCGCGCCGCTCGCCAGGTTCTGGCCGTAGCGGTAGGTGATGTACGCGTCGTCGTGCCGCACGCCCGAGTAGCCCCAGAGCTGCAAGCCGAGCAGCACCGACCACGCGAGTAAGAGCACGCGCGTGCGCAGTAGCGGATGGTCGTCCGCGATCACCGGCGCCACCCTAGCAGAGTGCCGTCGAGCGCTCGCCGCGATACGCGCATTCATTGCTTTCGTTGGCGGTTCGCGAACAGCCTGTAGCAGTGGCTCCAGGGATACTCGGCGGAAGCCCGGCATGGGCTCATCGGCTCAGTTTGGAGAGCATCGCGCCGATTCGACGGAGCTTCTCCTGCTGCTCGGCTGCGCCCGTCACCGAAGGAACGAGATCGAGCACAGCGCAGCATTCGGACGCCGGAAAATGGAACGCCACGGCACATTGTCGGTCGGCAGCGGTGAAGGTTGCGTCGACCAGCTGGTGACGACAGTCGATGCGGAGGTCGGAACGAGATCGAGATCGAGGTCGAGCTCGAGACTTGTCTAGCGTTCGGCGGCAGCGGCGTGAGGAAAGGGGGCGTACCAGGCGGCGATCAGGCTGGGGATCGATGCCGCCATCACGAACAAGAAGAACGTCTTGTAGCCGAGCGCCACGGCGAGCGGTCCGCTGGCCATCTGCGTCGGGATCAACACCAGGTTCATCAGCGCGGTGCAGAACGCGTAGTGCGTCATGTGGTACTTGCCCGGCGAGATCTGCTGCATCATGTACAGCATGTTCGCGACGAAGCCGAAGCTGTAGCCGAACTTCTCGATCGTCACGAGCGTGGCGATGGTCGTGAGCGACAACGGGTGGTCGGGCGACACCGCGTGGCTCAGGTACACGAAGCACAGGTGCGGGATGTTCATGCACAGCGCCATCACGAACAGCGCGCGCTTCAAGCCCATGCGCGCGATGAACGCGCCGCCGGATAAGCCGCCGATGATGCTGATGGTGGTGCTGATCGTGCCGTCGATCAGTCCTTTCTCCTTCAGGCTCAGGCCGGCGCCGCCGTCGTGCAGCGGCGCCTGCAAGAATAGCGGCGCTTCGACCAGCAAGAAGCCTTCGCCGCTGCGGTACAGGAACACGAACAGCAGCATGCCCCACAGGCTTGGCTTCTTCAGGAAGTCGCGCAGCGTATCGCCGAACGTGCTGATCACCTCGCCCACGTCGCGCGGGCGCCGCGCGATCGAGCCGGTCGGCAGCGCGAAGCCGTGGTAGACGCCGAGCACGGCCATGCTTGCCGCGCTGAGGAGCAGCGCGTACGTCCAGGCGGTCTTGGCGTCGAGCCCGCGATCCTCCTGCAAGCTGCCGGCGATCCAGACCACCAGCGCGGTGCCGAAGATGCGCCCGCCGTTCCAGGCCACGCCCTGCACGCCGATCCACGCGGCCTGGCGCTTCTCGTCGAGCGTGGTGATGTACACGCCGTCGACGCAGATGTCCTGGGTGGCCGACGCGAACGCCAGCACCCACAGGATCAGGATCATCACCTGGAAGTAGTTCGGCAGGCGGAGCGACAGCGCGAGCAACACCAGGAGCCCCGCCATCGCGTATTCCATCGCGAGCACGAAGAACTTCTTGGTCTTGAACATGTCGAGAAACGCCGCCCACAGCGGCTTGAGCGACCAGGCCAGCCCGATGCTCGCAGTCGACAGGGTGATCTCGGCGTCGCTGTGGCCGAGGTCCTTGAACATCGTGCCGGCCACCCAGATCACCAGCGCGAACGGGATGCCTTCGGCCAGGTACGCCGTCGGCACCCAGCTGCGCGGATGCTTGGCCTGAGCGGCCGCTGGTAGCGCTCCGTCGCTCATCATGTGACTTCGTTGGGTCCGACGGCGAACTCGCCGCCGAGAGATGCACCGCGGCTGGCGATCACCTGTTTGTACCAGTGGAACGAGTCCTTTGGCACGCGGCGCTGGCTGGCGTAGTCGACGTAGACCATGCCGAAGCGCTGCTTGTAGCCATCGGCCCACTCGAAGTTGTCGAGCAACGACCACGCGAGATAGCCGTCGACCTGAACGCCTTCGCGCATTGCGCGCCGCAGCTCGAGCAGCGTGCGGTGCATGTAGTCGATGCGCTGTGGGTCGTGGACCTTGCCGTCGAGGTAGATCTGATCGCGCGTCGACAGGCCGTTCTCGGTGATCCAGATCGGCAGCGCGTAGCGCTCGTGGAAGAACTTCAGGCCGTAGTACATCGCGTCGGGCGTCATCGGCTGCCAGTCCACGCCCGAGCGCGGATAGCCGGGCGGCACCGGCAGCTGCTCGGGTCCCTCGCCGTCGCGCGCGCGCACGGTCTCGGCGCGGTAGATGTTCAGGCCCAGGAAGTCGATCGGTGCCTTGAGATCGTTCCAGTCCGAGCCGGGAAACGACGGCATCTCGTCGCCGAACAGCGAGAGGCCATCCTCCGGGTACTTGCCGAGCAGCAGCGGATCGGTCCACCAGGCATTGTTCCAGTGAGTTCGATCGCGCACCGCGAAGGTCGCCGCGCGCGCGGCTTCGAGGTCCTGAGCGCTGTCGGTCGCGGGCCGCGCGAGCTGGGTCGCGAGCACGTAACCGACGCGGGCACCGGCCACCGTGCTGCGCAGCGCGGCCACCGCCTTGCCATGGGCGCGCATCGAGTTGTGCGCGGCGACCAGCGTGTCCGAGAAGTCGAGCTTGAGGCCCGGCGCGTGATAGCCGGTGCCGTAGCCGAAGCCGATGTAGCACTGCGGCTCGTTCTGGGTGACCCAGAGCTTGATGCGATCGCCCAGCGTGTTGCCGAGCAGCGCCGCGTAGTCGGCGAACCA
Source organism: Polyangiales bacterium (assembly GCA_035274465.1). Lineage (GTDB taxonomy): Bacteria > Myxococcota_A > Polyangia > Polyangiales > JAFGIB01 > JADGRF01. The sequence goes on along the minus strand of DATEOF010000330.1, from coordinate 3,885 downwards.
CTCGGCGATGTCGCGGTTCACCCAGCCGCCGCGCTGCTGCAGCGCCTGGGGTAGATCCCAGTGAAACAGCGTGCAGAACGGCTGGATGCCGGCGCCGAGCAGCTCGTCGACCAGTCGGTCGTAGAACGCCAGGCCGGGTTGATTGCGCGTGGTGCGCCCGTCGGGCAGGACGCGCGGCCACGACACGCTGAAGCGATAGGCCTGCAAGCCCAGCTCGCGCATCAAGCCGACGTCGTCGCGGTAGCGGTTGTAGTGATCGCAGGCGACTTCGCCGCTGTGGCCCTCGAACACCGCGCCCGGCCGCCGGCAAAACACGTCCCACGTGCTGTCGCCGCGGCCGTCGGCGTGCGCTGCACCTTCGATCTGGTAGGCGGCAGTGGCTGCGCCCCACGTGAAGTTCTCGGGGAATACACAGTCGCCGGGAGCGAAACGAACCCTGGGCATGTCACTCATCCTTCCGTCAGTGGGCAGCAGTATCATCCAAAAACGCGGCGACCCACGCCAGCGGAGCGTTCCAGTTGATCGTGACCTCGTTGGTCGAGAACGACTCGATGTGATCGAGGAAGCACTTCTGCGGCGGCCTGCCGGCCAGACCGGCGCCCTTCGCGAACGGATCCTGCAGGCCGGTATTGGGCCCGCCGGACACGATCCCCGGCGGTGGCTCGGGCCGATCCTTGCGGATCTGGTGCGAGAAGAAGCGGTGGTGCGGGTTCTTGAGCGGCCGAACGCCGTAGCCGGTGATGTACGACTGATCGAGCGGGTTGTTGCCGAGCAGGTAGTCCATCGTGCCCACCACGCCGGCCAGGTACTTGGCGTCCTTGGTCTGGTCGTAGGCGGTGCCGAGCACCATCGCGTTGTTCAAGATGAACGAGTTCGAGCCCCACGGATAGCTCGGCCCCGGCCCCGCGGCGAACGGGATGCCGTAGCCTTCGCGGGCGCGCAGGCCGAGGAACTTGTCCGCCGCCTGCGCGATCTCCTTGCGCGCGCGGCTGCGCTCGGGCTCGAGCGAGGGCGGCGCGAGCGCGAGGCTGAGCGCGGCGGCCGCCTCGACGTTCTGCCAGCTCATCGCGCCGTGTTGGCCCGCGTCGCCGGCCTCGCCGCCGAGCGAGGTCGGCACCAGCGGCCGATCGCCCCAGGCCTTGAGCTTGTCGCGGTAGCGCGCCTCGCCGGTGGTGATCAGCAGCTCGGCCGACGCCCACAGGAACTCGTCGCTCACGTCTTTGTCGTCGTACGGACCGCCGCCGACCGAGCTCGAGGCAGGGGCGTAGATCGCCGGGTGAGCGATGGCGGCATCGTAGGCACGCTGGGCCGCGGTCAGGCAGCGCTTGCTGAACGCCGGATCGATGCTGCGCCAGATGCGCGCGGCTTGTGCGGCGTTCGCGGCCAGGTTCAGCGTGGCCGCAGTGCTCGGTGCCATCAGCACGCGCGGTTGCTTGTCCTCGTGCGGCGCAGTGCCGAGCTCGGTCCAGGCCTTGTCGTGCATCTTGTGATGCGCCATGCCCGCGAGCTTCTGGCCGGCGGGCACCTGCATCTTGAGCATCCACTCGAGCTCCCAGCGCACCTCGTCGAGCAGATCGGACACGCCGTTGCCCGACTCCGGCAGCTTCAGCCGGCCGTCGCCCAGCGCCGCGACGGTGCCGGTCTGCGTGCCGCGCTCGTAGAGGTTGAGCAGCGTCCAGACCGAGATGCCCGCGTTGACCACGTACTTGCCGTGATCACCCGCGTCGTACCAACCACCGGCGACATCCAGCGAGTAGTCGCAGCCGGCGTCGGACGAGCACGGAACCGACTTGTCGCCGAGGTGCCCGGCGGGCCGTACCCAGCGCGGCTCGATCGCGTACGGCATGACGATGTCGATGCCGCTGCGCTGGTGGTAGAAGAACTGCAGCGCGTCGGTCCGCAGCGTCGCGTACAGGGTGGGCGCGATCGCGAACGGGTGACTCTCGGCCTGGCCGACCTGCAGCCGATAGCCATTGCCTACCGTGTTGAACGACGAGAAGTCGATCACGTGCACCGTCTCGCCCGAGTCGGTGTCTGCGCCGAACGCCCTGGTCTTGCCCTTGGCGACGTTCGCGCCTCCGGGGTCGAGCAGCACCCAGTCGAGCGGCGCGCTCGCCGAACTCTTCAGCGTGGCGAGCTTCTCCGCGTTCGGCAGGTAGCCGAGTTGGTTGACCAGCAGGTCCGGCACCGGGCGCTCGACCGTGGGCCGGGCGCGCGTGAACTGCGGATCCTCGACGTAGACGTCGTCGATACAGACCTGGAACGGCACCTTGGCCGCGAGCTCGGCGCCGGCGTGGAAGGCCAACTCGGCCGTCGGATCATCGGCGTGCGCCATGGTGAACTGCGCCGTGAACGTCTGGGGCTTGGGACCGAGCTCGATCGAGTCCGCCCAGTACTCGGCGTAGGGTGGGCCGGCCATGCCCAGCTTGGGACGCACGCGCGTGGGCTTGTCGGCCCAGGCCTTGAAGCTCACGCGGTAGTGATGCCCGCGCTGGATCACCATCTCGCGGTGCCTGAACTGAGCATCCCAGCGGTTTTTGCCGGCTTCGGTGACACGCACGCAGAACGCGTCGTTCTGGATGCTGGAGTCACCCGTGGCCGGGATGGTGAACGACGTGGACCACGGCAGGCTGATGCCGTTGTCGAACGTGGCGTTGGCCAGGAGGTTATGGCCTGCGCCATCTGACGCGGCGGCGGCCGGATCTCCCGAACGCATGCGGGTTGCCGGGATCAGGCAGGAGACCGCGGGCAGACACAGGGCGGCGATCAGTCGAGTTCGCACGACATCCTTGGGTTTTGGGATGCTGCTTTGTGAGACGCGTCAGGCTGATCGGGTCACTTACGCGACCGAACGCTCGCTCGGCTGACCCGATGTGACTCAAGCGCCTCACGTAGTCTCAACCACTATCGAGAGGGTCCATGAAACGAGCCATTGGTGTTTGGGTGTTGTTGAGCCTGATCGCCTCGGGATGTGCGAGCGATCCGATGACCTCCGGGCCCAACACCGGGGCGGGAGGCACGTTGGCGCCGGGCGGTCAGCCTGCCGCTGCCAGCGGCAGCGGGGCGGCTCCGGCCGGAGCGGGTAACGCGAACTGTGCTGCCTTGCCACCTGCGTCGAACCCAGACGACGTCGTGGCCGACTTCGAGGAGGGCACCGGCGCGGTGCTCCAGGTCGGAGGGCGCGGCGGCGGTTTCTATATGTACAACGACGGCACGGGCATGCAGAACCCGCCGACGGGCATGTTGCCTCCGGCAGTCTCGATGAACCGCTGCATGAGCAAGTACGCGTTGTGCATGTCGGGCAAGAACTTCATGACCTGGGGCGCGGGCATGGGCACCGACCTGGCGCCGACCTCCGGCGGCATGGGGATGGGGGCCAAGCAAACGTACGACGCCAGCAAGTACAAGGGCGTGGCGTTCTGGGCCAAGAGCAACGGCCCCGGGACGACTTCGGTGCGCGTCAGCTTCAAGGACTCGAACACCGCGCCCGAAGGCGGCAAGTGCGACATGACGGCCAAGGCCGGCGCGGAGCAGTGCAACGACGACTGGGGTAAGTCGGTCACGTTCACGCCCGAGTGGACACCGGCCATGGTGAGCTTCGCCGAGATCAAGCAGAGCGGCTGGGGCAAGGCGTTCACCGCCTTCGAGGACAAGAGCGTGTACTCCATCCAGTTCCAGGTCAGTCAGGGCGTCGACTTCGACGTCTGCATCGACGACCTCCAGTTCTTGCGCTGAGCCGAACACGAGGACATGTGAAGCGGTATACTTGGCTTGCTCTATGTCTGAGCAGCGCGGCGATCGCGCGCGCTCAGGAACCTTCCACCGCGGTGCAGCCCGAGGCTCCGCCGCCGCAAGCTGCGGAGGTGGCGCCGCCGCCGCCCGCCG
>DATEOF010000329.1:0-11111 GCA_035274465.1 Polyangiales bacterium | reverse complement strand
TGAACGCACTCGCGGACGCGGAGAGCGCGCCGAACCCGGCCACTGTCGACTTCGCATCGAACGCGGCGCCCTTCTCCGCTGCGGGTCTTCCGCCGAACGCGGCTGCAGGCGCCGGCGGTACAGGGGTGGCCGGGACCGGGGCGGCGACCGGACTCGGCTCGGGCGGTTTGGGGCCAGCCTCTGGCTTGGCTGGCTCTTTTGCCGCTTGTGGGACCACTTGCGCCGCGAACGCACCGCTGGGTGTCTGGCGCGCACCCGGCGGTTTTGGCGGGGCCGGCTGCGCCTGGGCTGCACGTAGCAACTGCGAGGCATCGAACCCGAGCATCGTGCGGGCCAGATTGGGCGCTTCTGCTGCCGGCGCGGGTTTGGCGACAGCGGGTTTCGCAGCCGGCGCCGACGGTTCGGAGACCTCGCGCTCGATCGACCCGCCACACTCGCCGCAAAACTGCGAACCAGGCTCCAGCGCGGCACCGCAGTGCGCGCAAATGGCTTCCTTCTCTGCCATGTCGTTCTCTGACCCGTCCACCCCAAAAAAGGCGCTCCTGAGACTACGCCGGAACCGCCCGCAAGGAGTAGGTATTTTGGCCGGTCATGGCGGCAGCATTCACGCGCTGAGCGACGGTGTGCGAGGCACTACCTGAGTGAGTTCGGTCGCGCTACACCGCGGAGCTGACTTCGCGAGGATCTTTGCATGCAAACGGCCCGTTCGAGTTCTCGTAGCCTTGCGCTGTGCAGCGCGTTCGCCACGTGTCTGTGCCTGTCAGCGTGCGGTGACGATGGCGCCGACGGCTTGGAGAAGTGCCCCGACTACAAAATCCAGTCGGACAAGTACGGCGTGTGGCACTGCACCCCGCGCGCGGGCGCCGGCGGCGCGGCGGGAAGCACTCCACGCGGAGGCGCAGGCGCGGGCGGAGGTGGTAACCAGGGGAGCAACAGCCAACAGCCTGGCGGCCCCAAGCCTGCAGCTGGTAGCGGCGGCGTCGCAGCCAACAGCGGCGGAGCCCCTGCGCCGAGCGTCCCACCGATCCCGAAGGGCGGAATCTGGACCTGCGTGCAAGTCGGCAGCACCTGCTCCTGCGCGATGACCGACACGGCGGTCGACAGCTGCATGAAGCCGCCGCCGGGCTGCTGCATGATGGTCAGGGACACCAAGAACAGAGACAAATACAGCGGCTGCGTCTGCTACTCGGAGACCGGCGTGGAGTGCAGCGGCGCGAAGCAAGATCCGACGAACTTCGTGCCAGTCTCGAGCTGTCCGCCGACGTGATCGGGCTACGGGCTACAGGCTTCTGGTTCAGAGACCCGGAGCCCTGAGCCACGACTCCGAAGCCCTTTCCGAGCACGCGAGCTGGCTCGTGGTTTCTGGTTCAGAGACCCCGGAGCCTGAAGCCCGGAGTCCGAAGCCCTCTTCAGAGCGGCGTGATTCCGAGTACGTCCGTCATCTCGTACAAGCCTGGCGGCCGCCCCACCACGAAATGCGCCGCCTTCACCGCGCCCAGCGCGAAGATCTCCCGCGTCTGCGCCCGGTGCGTGAGCTCGATGCGCTCGCCCGGCCCGGCGAGCACGAGCGTGTGATCGCCGAACACGTCCCCTCCCCGCAGCGCGTGCACGCCGATCTCGTCCTGCGTCCGCGCACCGGTCACGCCCGTGCGTCCCGGGCGCACCGCCCGCGCGGCATCCACCCCGCGCGCTTGCGCCACCACGTCGAGCAGGCGCACTGCCGTGCCGCTCGGAGCATCCACCTTGTGTTTGTGGTGCATCTCGACGATCTCGATGTCGTACTCCGGCCCGAGCAGGCGCACGGCCTGCGCGGCCAGCGCCCAGAGCACGTTGACGCCGACGCTGTAGTTGGGCGCGACCACCACCGGTGCGACCTTGCACAGCGCGTCCAGGGCGGCACGTGCGGGCGCGTCGAGGGCGGTCGTTCCGACCACCGCCGCCACGCGACGCTGCGCACAGGCGGCGAACAGCGATGCGGCCGCATCGGGCAACGAGAAGTCGATCACCACCTCCGCGCGTTCCAGCGCGGCTTCGAGCGACGAGGTGAGCGCCACGCCGAGCGGCTCGGGCAGCCCCGCGAGCACGCCCGCGTCCTGGCCGAGCGCAGAATGTCCGCCGCGCTCGATCGCGGACACGAGGGTCGCGCCTTTGTCTTCGACCAGCACCTTGACGATGCTGCGACCCATGCGCCCCGCGGCACCGTGCACCGACGCGCGCGTCATAGGTAACCCAACTCGGAGAGCGCGGTGCGAATGCGCTGTTGGGACGCCTCGCTCGGCTTCACCAGCGGCAAGCGGATCTCGCCGTCCATCAGGCCGCGCGCGCCCATCGCCCACTTGATCGGGCCGGGGTTGGCCTCGATGAACAAAGCCTGGAACAGCGGGTACAGACGCAGGTGCTGCTTGCGCGCGGCCGCGTGATCGCCGGCGCGCACCAGATCCACCAGCTGGCTGATCTCCTTGGGCGCGACGTTGCTCGCCACGCTGATCACGCCGTGGCCACCCACTGCCATGATCGGCAGCGCCAGGGCGTCGTCGCCCGAGAGCACACACAGGCGATCGCCGAAACGCTGCAGGATCTCGGAGCTGCGCTGGACCGTGCCGGTCGACTCCTTGATGGCGACGACGGTTTTGATGCCCACCAGCCGCTCGAGGGTGTCGAGCGACAGGTCGACCACGCAGCGACCCGGGATGTTGTAGAGCGCGATCGGCAGCGGTACCGCACGCGCGATCGCTGCGAAGTGTTGGTACAGCCCTTCCTGGGTGGGCTTGTTGTAGTACGGCACGACGACCAACAGGCCGTCGGCCTTGAGCTTCTGGGCGATCTCGGAGAGCGCGATCGTGTGGTGGGTCGAGGCAGTACCGACTCCGGCCAACACGGGCACGCGGCCGCGCGCCTCGTCCACCACGGTCTCGATCACCCTGGAAAACTCGGCATCGGTCAGGTTGTAGCCCTCACCGGTGGTGCCGCAGGGAACCAATCCGTCGATCCCGTTCGCGATCTGATCCGAAACGATCGCGCGCAGGGCTTGCTCATCGACCCGATCATTCCGAAACGGCGTGACCAGGGCCGTCAACGCACCTTCGAACATTCAGAACCTCTCCATTTCCGCCGAAGATTGGCACGCCCGCGCCGCAAACGCTACGAGCTGCGTTCGACCAGGTGGTCGATCAGGTAGCTGGACTGCTCGGTGGCCTCCTGCGCGAATGCACCAAAGAAGTCGCGGACCTCGCGGAACATGGCGTCGAAGCGCGCCTGGTCGCGCGAGCTCAGGATCTCGGCCACCTCGGACGCGGCTTGCTGAAAGGTCGCGACCACGCGCGCAGTCTCGGGGTTCAACATCTCGATCGGGCCGTACAGATCCGAAGCCTGGGCGAAGTGACGCGCGGCAACGTACAGCTCCATCAAATAGGCCGGCGAGGTGAAGCGCCGCGACTCCTCGAGCGGGATGCCCGAACGCGCCAGCGCCAGGCCGAAGACCTGCGTCTGGTAGTGGGTGAGCACCTGCACCAGGGCCATCGCGCGATCGTGCTGGGGCGCGTCGGCCTCGGTGACGACCAGGCCGCGCGCGCGCAGGTTCGCCATCAGCCAGCTGTGCCAGGTATCGCCGCGGCCCTTGCAGACGACCACGCGCTGGCCCTGCAGCGAGTGCACGTTGGGGCCGAACATCGGGTGGGTGCCGACCACGCTCGCCTGTGTCGAGGCGAGCATCGCCGCCAGTGGCACGCTCTTGATCGACGTCACGTCGAGCAGCAGCGCGTCCTTGCGCACCAGGGGCCCGAGTCGGCGGATCACTTGCTCGGTGGACAGGATCGGCACGCTGATCACGACCACGTCCGCTTGCGCCGCAGCGGCCTCCGGGGTCAACTCGGTGGCCACATCGGCAATCTCGACCGTGTGTCCGAGATCGCGGAACAAGCGCTGCAACAGCTGGCCCATCGCCCCCGCGCCGCCGATGATCGCGATCCGCTTGGCCTCGGTCGCCTCGTACACGGACGCGCCGAGCGAGGCCTGGTAATCGCGGCTGGCGTTCAAGATCTGCCGGTAGATCGCCTCGACCGGAGCGGGATCGAGCCCGAGCTCGCGCGCCAGGGTGCGCCGCGCGTCCAGCACCTGCCGTTCGCGTTCGTAGTCGCGGATCTCCACGCGCTCGTTGCGCTTGAAGCGCGCCACTTCGGTGACGACGCGCATGCGCTCGGCGAGGAGCTCGAGCACGCGGCGGTCGACCGAGTCGAGACGCGCTCGCAGCTCCGGTAGCCCCAGCAGCGGAGGACTTGGATTTTCGGGTGGCTCGCCCATCGGCGCTCCCATAGCGCATTTGGGCGGCCTTGGTAATGGCCGCCGAGTCCGGATGGTGCTTGGATGTAAGGCTCCCGGAATGAAACGCCGACCCGCAGTCCTGCTGGCCCTGCTCGTGAGCTTCCTGCTGCTCTCCTGGTGGCTCGCGCTGGACGCTCCGGACGCCGTGGAAGATCCGCTGGCAGCCGCCGAGCCCCCCCCGCCGCCACCAGCTGCAGGGGCGCAGACAGTTCCAGTCTCCAAGTCCGAGCCCGTGCCCGAATCTCCCTCCCAACCCTCGCCGCCATCAGCTGCACCTCCACCTCCCCAAGCCCCGGAAGCCCCGATCCCTCCCGACACGCGCGGCTTCGTCGACGCGCTTCAAGGCCGCTTCGACAACGACCCTCGCGACTCTGCCGCAGGCGAGAGCGAAAACGCCCTACGCAAGTACTACCGCGGCCCGCGCATGCCAGCCGGCCTGCTGCGCTCCGTGATCTGCCGGCAGAGCGTGTGCAAGCTCGACCTGCACTGGACGGCCGAACACGACGAAGCTTACCGCGACGCGATCGAGTTCCTCGCCGACGGCAACGCCAAGATGGTCGCCACCCGCGCGGCCGCGCCGGACAAGCACGGCGCCGTGGAGGTGGAGGCGTACTGGGTACGCCGCCCCCTCTAGACGCCGCGTTGTTCAGCGCGGCCAGGTGCTCTGCAGGCGCAGCAAGGAGCCGACCAGCGCGTCGATGTCCTCGCAGTTGTTCTCGATCGTGCCACGCACGAACACGATGTCCTGCACCGACGGCGCGTTCAAGAAGCGTCGTGCGGCCTCGCGCGCGCCCTCGTAGGCATCGGTCGAGCGCGCAGCCAGCGAGTGCGCCGCGCGTGGATGTTGGAGTTCTCGTGCTCGTAGAAGAACGAGACGCGATCGATCACGCTCTGCGGCTTCTGCGTGGTCGCCGCGTTGTCGAGCCACACCAACCGCTTGCCGTGGACGACCTCGCGCAAGATCGGAAAATCTCGCCGGACCGCCTCGACGTCGAACTGCCGTCGTCCGGTCTCGTCCGGTGTGATCACCGGCGAGAACTCGAAAAGGCTGCCACGAGCCGGTTCGGCGCCGACTGCAGCGGCCGCCGGTCCGGCGAAAGTCCGCAGCGGATCCCACCGGCGTCGAGCTACTCGCCGCTGGTGGCTGCGGAACTGCACCAGCTTGTAGGCGAGCTCGACTTGGCTCAACATCGCGCGACTCACGCCGGAGAGCTTCGAGAGACGCTCGAGCGACAAGCCGCGCTTCACGCGCAAGCGGCGCAGGTTCGCGCCCAGGACCGGAACCAGGTCCGGCGAAGAAGCGTCCGAGGCAGTCTCACGCGTCACGCGCTCGTCGACTTCATCGACGTGTTCGATCACCGACATCGCACCTGGCCGTTAGCAGGAACCAGTCCAAGTGTGCGAGGCGTTTTTGGAGCGAATGCGCGCTCTCGCCACCGTGAGACTTCACGGCACCGGCGTTCACGGATTCGCGAGCACGCGCGCGAGCGCCGGACACGGGATCACTGCGCGGATTGTTTCAAGATGACCCAGGTCGACTTGGCATACGCCAAACAATCGCCGGCCGCGTTCAACAGCTGCGAACCGCAAGCGATGCGGCGGCCTTCGCGCCCCGAGCTCCAACCCATCACCACGCAGCGCTCTTCGAGCTTCGGCCTGCGCAGGATCGTCACCGCCAGGCGGCCGAGCAGGATCGGCGGAACGTCGTCGGCAAAGGTGGAGAAACCAAACCACGAAGGACAGTCCAGCGCGGCCCAGACGAAGCGCGCATCGACGATCGCGCCGTCGCTGCACAGGTCTCGCGTCGCCCACCACGAACCCGCCACGACCCGCCGATCGCCCACGGGCCCGGCGTGGATCGCGAGCCCGTCGCCGCGCGGACGCGTCGGACTGCAGACAAAACAGCTGGGATACGGGTGGTTCGTGTAGCCGACGTAGCGCGTGGACGCGCGCTCGGCTTCGTCGAGCCCGACCGGCTCGGGCAACTCCAGCTCGAACGCACCCGGGATCGCCTCGGCCAACAGTGTCTCCCCGTGCTTCAGGATCGCCCCGCCCTGCGGACCTCGCGCGCGCACCAGCGGCACAGCCAGGGGAGGGGGTGCGCGCAAAGTCACCTCGCAGGCGCCCTCGATCACGTCTGCGAGCAGTCCGGAGGAATAGCCGCCGTTGCCGGACTGGGCGGGGCCGCAAAACTTGGTCGGGATGCTGACTGACTCTTCGAGCACGCCGCTTTATACCCGCTTTTGGCCGGGTCCCCAAACCCGGCCGCCTCGCCGCTGATGGCTGCGAGAGCGAATGTGTCAACTGAGCTGTGGCGGTGGTGCATTAAGGGACAGCTTTGTGGCCGGACGCGCGCCTGCTGACACGCAGGCACGCACGAAATTTCTTGGCGCACGCCTTGCAAACTCCCGGGTGACGAGCGCGGGCGGGAGGCTACCCGGTCAACGGTGCGAGCCCGCCGCAAGTCGGACCAAGAGCTGCCGCGCATCGCGCGCGCCGCAAGCGCAGGGATGATGCCCCCGGCGGGCAACGCAAACCAGAACGACGCGTGCCGGCACCACGGCGTTCAGCATGAGAGGCTGCTATGAAGATCATCAACACAAGTCTGATGGCTGGGGTCGGCTTGCTCGCGCTCGCATGCGCCAGTACACCGCAACCGACCGAGCGCCTGGCATCCACGCAGGCCGCGGTGCGTGCCGCGAAGGAAGTCGGCGCGAAGGATGTGCCACAGGCGCAGCTGCACGCGCAGCTGGCCGAAGAGCAGGTGACCCAGGCCAACAAGCTGATCAAGGACGGCGAGAACGAGCGCGCCGACCAGGTCTTGCGGCGCGCACAGGCCGACGCCGAGCTCGCCGTCGCGCTGGCTCGCGAGGCCGAGTCTCAGCAACAGGCCGAGGCAGCCGAGGCCTCACTCTCACCCACGCCCGCGCACCCGCCGCAGAACATGCAGGCGACCACCAAGTAGTCCAGGAGGATCGACATGACAATCATGAACATGCATCGTGTCTGCGCGGGCCTGCTGCTCGCGGCTGCAATCTCGGCGGGCGGCTGCGCCACGCCGCAACCCTCCAAGGAGCTGCTGGACGCGCGCGACGCCTACTCGCGCACCGAACACGGCAAGGCGGCGGAGTACAACCCTGCAGCGTTGCACGAGGCCAAGGTCGCGCTCGACAAGGCCGAAGCCGCCTGGAAGGACGATCCCGACTCGCAGGCCGCGCGCGATGAAGCTTACGTCGCGTTGCGCCGCGCCGAGCGCGCGGAGATCGAGGCTTCGACGATGGCCTGGAACCAGCGCAAGCAGAAGGCCCAGTCCGCCCAGCATCAGGCGCAAGCCAAGGGTTTGCAGAAGGCCGAGAGCGAGCTAGCGAGTGCGCGCGACCAGCTGCAGCAGGAGAAGACCGCGCGCGAAGCAGCCGAGGCCAAGGCGCAGGAGTCGCTCGCGAAGCTGACGGCTGCCTCGGTGAAGAAAGAGGACCGTGGCACGGTGATCACGATGGCGGGAGGCGTGCTCTTCGCCTCCGGCAAGTCGGTGCTCTTGCCGGGCGCACAGAACAGCTTGAACCAGGTCGCCGAGGCGCTGCGCGATCAAGAGGACAAGAAGATCTTGATCGAAGGCCACACCGACTCGCGCGGCTCGGCTGCCACGAACATGGCACTCTCCAAGGCGCGCGCAGATGCGGTGGCCGCATTCTTCGGCTCGCATGGAATCTCGAGCGACCGCATGACCACCGCCGGCCTCGGACCGGACCGGCCGGTTGCGGACAACAACACCGCCGAAGGTCGCGCGAACAACCGGCGTGTCGAGATCGTGATTCAGAATACTGAGCCCCGGTGAGCAGGGATCTGATCGACGAGCAGGGGGAGAGCGTCCGATCGAGCGATCGGACGCTCTCTTTTTTTTAGCTGCCCAGGACCAACGGCGCGGTCATCGGGCTGCTCGCGAGATCCGTCCGACCCATCAGGTAGGCGTCGACGCCGCGCGCAGCTTCGCGACCTTCCCAGATCGCCCACACGACCAGCGATTGCCCGCGGCGCATGTCGCCGCAGCTGAACACGCCGGGGATCGACGTCATGTAGTCGTCGTTGACCTTGACGTTGCCGCGGCCGTCCAGCTCCACGCCCAGCTTGCGCAACAGCGGCTTCTCCGGGCCGACGAAGCCCATCGCGAGTAGCACGAGGTCCGCGTCCAGCGTGAACTGCGAGCCCTGGACCTCTTCCATCTTGCGCCGGCCGTGGTTGTCCATGACCCAGGTCAAGCGCACCCCGTGGAGCTGCTTCACCCGGCCCTCGGCATCGCCGGTGAACTTCACCGTGTTGATGCTGTAGTCGCGCTCGACGCCTTCCTCCTGCGAGCTCGAGGTGCGCAGGATCATCGGCCAGTACGGCCACGGCATCTCTTCGTTCCGTGCATCCGGTGGCTTCGGCAGCAGCTCGAACTGGTGCACCGAGATGGCGCCCTGGCGGTTCGCGGTGCCGAGGCAGTCGGAACCCGTGTCGCCACCGCCGAGGATGATCACGCGCTTGTCCTTGGCCAGGATCTGGTTGGGCACCGTGTCGCCCTCGTTCACCCGATTCTGCTGGGTCAGGTACTCCATCGCGAAGTGCACGCCCTGTAGCTTGCGACCCTCGATCGGCAGATCGCGGCCATCGGTCGCGCCGCCGGCCAGCACCACCGCGTCGAAGTCCTTCTGCAGCTTCTCGATCGGATAGTTCACGCCCACGTTGGTGCGCGGCCGGAACTTCACGCCCTCGCCTTCCATCTGGCGCATGCGCGCGTCGATCAGCTGCTTCTCCATCTTGAAGTTCGGGATGCCGTAGCGCAGCAAGCCGCCGATGCGGTCGTCGCGCTCGAACACGGTGGGCGAGTGACCGGCACGCGCCAGCTGCTGCGCGCAGGCCAGGCCCGCAGGCCCCGAGCCGACGATGGCGATCTTCTTGCCGCTGCGGCGCAACGCGGGTCGCGGCGCGTACCAGCCGCTGTCGAGCGCGCGATCGGCGATCTGGCGCTCGATCTGCTTGATCGTGACCGGCTCGTTGTCGATGTTGAGCACGCAGGCTTCTTCGCACGGCGCCGGACACACGCGGCCGGTCATCTCCGGGAAGTTGTTGGTCGCGTGCAATCGCGACGACGCCTGCTCCCAACGATCGCGGTACACCGTGTCGTTCCAGTCGGGGATGGCGTTACCGAGTGGACAACCCGTGTGACAGAACGGGATGCCGCAATCCATGCAGCGCGCGCCCTGATCGCGCAGCTCGGCCTCGCTCAAGTTTTCTTCGAACTCGTTCCAGTGTGTCAACCGCTCGGCGACCGGGCGGCGGCCCGGCTTCTTGCGCTTGAACTCCAGAAATCCCGTGATCTTGCCCATGGCTCGTTCCTTCGTGACCGGTGTCAAACAGTTGCAAGCAGCGAGAGCTCGGTGTCGTACTTCTCGGCGGCGAGCACCTTCTTGTACTCGCGCGCCATCACGCGCACGAAGCTCGGGAGCGAGCGCTCCCAGGCCGCGAGGATGCGTTTGGCGACCGTGCTGCCGGTGTATTCGAAGTGGCGCGTGACGAGCGAACGCAGACGCGCGATGTCGTCAGCCGCCAGCGGCTCGATGTCGACCATGCCGAGGTTGCAGCGGTTCTCGAACTTGCCGTCTTCGTTCAGCACGTACGCGATGCCGCCGCTCATGCCCGCGGCGAAGTTGCGCCCGGTCGGACCCAAGATCACCGCGATGCCCTTGGTCATGTACTCGCAGCCGTGGTCGCCCACGCCCTCCACGACCGCAGTCGCGCCGCTGTTGCGCACGCAGAAGCGCTCGCCCACGCGACCGCGCAGATAACACTCTCCGCCTGTGGCGCCGTACAGCACCACGTTACCGGCGATGATGTTCTCCTCGGCCACGAACGTTGAAGCCGTCGGCGGCACGACCACGATCCGTCCACCGGACAGGCCCTTACCGACGTAGTCGTTGCCGTCGCCCTCGATGCGCAGCGACACGCCGGGAGCGCCGAACGCGCCAAAGCTCTGGCCGGCCGAACCGCGGAAGGTGATGTTGATGGTGTCGGGCGGCAGGCCCTCGATGCCGAAGCGCCGCGAGATCTCCGCCGACAGCATCGCGCCGACCGTGCGGTCGGTGTTGCGCACGGTCACATCGAACGTGACGCGCTCTTTCTTCTCGAGCGCGGGCTTGGCGCGCTCGAGCAGCTCGCGATCGAGCACGTTGGCGATGCCGTGGTCCTGCGCCTCGATGCAGTGCAGCGGCCAGTCGGCCGGCACGTCGGGCTTGTGCAGCACGCGCGTCAGATCCAGGCCCTTGGCCTTGAAGTGATCGATCGCGGCGCGCGGCTCGAGCCGTTCGACCCGACCGACCATCTCCTCGATGGTGCGGAAGCCCAGCTGCGCCATGATCTCGCGCAGCTCCTCGGCCACGAACATCATGAAGTTGATCACGTGCTCGGGCTGGCCCTTGAAGCGGCGGCGCAACTCGGGGTCCTGCGTCGCCACGCCGACCGGACAGGTGTTCAGGTGGCAGACACGCATCAGGATGCAGCCGCTCGAGACCAGCGCCGCGGTGCCGAAGCCGAACTCCTCGGCGCCGAGCAACGCCGCAATGGCCACGTCGCGGCCGGTCTTGAGCTGGCCGTCCGTCTGGAGGATGACCCGGCCGCGCAGGCCGTTCATCACGAGCGTCTGCTGCGTCTCGGCGAGGCCGAGCTCCCACGGCAGACCCGCGTGCTTGATCGACGAGAGCGCCGAAGCGCCGGTGCCGCCCTCGTAGCCGGCGACGGTGACTCCGCCGGCTCCG
>DATEOF010000328.1:0-26775 GCA_035274465.1 Polyangiales bacterium | reverse complement strand
CGATGATGCAGCCTGCGCCGCCACCAGCTGCACCCGAAGTGGCCCCGCCGACGCCGCCCGCCCCACCTGCGCCGGTGGTGCCCGAACCGCCGGCCGCGCCTCCTTCCCAACCTGCCAGCCCACCCGAGGCCGAGCCCGTCGCGCCGGACTACGGCCGGCTCGGCGGTGCCCCGGAACCCGAATCGCAGGAAGGCGAATGGAACCCCTGGGACCATCCGGACACCACCGGCAGCTACGTGCACGAAGGCTTCTTCCTGCGCCTGCAGCTCGGTCCCGGCGGCAGCAGCGTGGCGCGTGAAGACGAAGACTGGTCGGGCGTGACGCTCGGCATGGGGCTCGCGATCGGCGGCTCGCCGATCGAAGACCTCGCGCTGCACCTCGACTTCCAAACCACCTGGCTCTTCAACCCCAAGGGTGAGGTCAACGGCATCGGCATGCAGGCCCTGGGCCTGGGCGCGACCTATTACTTCATGCCGATCGGCCTCTTCGTCAGCGGCTCGGCCGGCATCGGTTGGCTCGCCTTCGAGAACGAGGAAGGCCAGAGCAAGGACACCAGCGCCGGCTTCGCCTTCGACGCGCTGATCGGCAAGGAGTGGTGGGTCGGTGCGGACTGGGGCGTCGGCGCGGCGGTCCAGCTACTCTACATGCACGTGCAGGACTACACCGACGACAAAGGTTTGAACGCCTTCGCGGTCAACGCGCTGTTCACGGCGACTTACAACTGAGACGCGTTCCTGTACGAACGCAGTGAATCGCGCGATATAGCAGGTCGAATGACCTCCCATCGCAAGCGACTCCTTCTCGCGGCCTGGCCCGCACTCGCTCTGTTCGCTGCGTCCGCGTCGGCGCAGAACACGCCCAAGTACAATCACAAGATTCCATCCGCGATCATGACGCCCGATTCGGTGCAAACGCGCATCGGCACGCTCAAGTTCTTCGACGGTCTGCCCAGCGCGGACACTGCGCGCAAGGTCTACGAGAACCTCGACTTCATGCGCGGCGTGGAGGTGTTCCTCAACTTCGTGCCGGCCACTTCGCTGGAAGCGCTGCGCGTGGGCAATGCGAGTCTGGGGGCGACGAGCTCGAACCAGGCGGTGATCATGGAGCAGCTCCTGGACTCGAGTCCGCTCTTGCTCACGGGCAACACGGACACCGTGTACGTCCTGGCGTTCCTCGATCTGGAGAAGGATGGGCCCACCGTGGTGGAGGTCCCGCCGGGCAGCGGACCGGGCACGGTGAACGATGCGTTCTTCCGCTTCGTGATCGACATGGGCCGTCCCGGGCCTGACAAGGGCAAGGGTGGCAAGTATCTGATTCTGCCCTCGGACTACAAGGGCGCGGTGCCGGCCGGCTACTTCGAGGCCCGCAGTCCTTCGTACGTGAACCTGTTGGTGTTGCGCGGCTTTCTCGTCGATGGCAAGCCGGATGCAGCCGTGAAGAGCTTCAAGGACGGACTCAAGATCTATCCGCTCGCTCGAGCGAAGAGTCCGGAGCCCATGCAGTTCATCGACGGGTCCAAGAATCCGTTCAACACCATTCACGCGAACGACTACGGCTTCTACCAAGAGCTGGCGCACGTGATCGCCAAGGAGCCGATCGGTTTGTTCGATCCGGAATTGCGCGGGCTCGCGGCCAGCATCGGCATGCGCAAGGACAAACCGTTCCAGCCCGACGCGCGCATGAAGGCCATCTTGACCGAATCCGCCGCGGTCGCGAACGCCACGGCGCGGGCGCTCGCGTTTCAGACCCGCGAGCCGGCGGCGTATCTGTACGACAAGAGTCGCTGGAAGACGGGGTTCATCGGCGGCGACTATCAGTGGCTACCGGAGGGTGGTCGGGTCGGTCGGAATCAAGACGCGCGCACGGCCTTCTTCTTCCAGGCCACCGTGAATACACCGGCCATGGCAGCGAAGATCCCCGGCGTCGGCTCCCAGTACGCGCTCTCGAACCAGGACGCAGCCGGCAACTACCTCGACGGCGCGAAGAACTACCGGTTGCATATCCCAGCCAACGTGCCCGCCAAGGACTTCTGGTCCGTGGTGCTGTACGACCCGCAAACTCGCTCCGAGCTACAGAGCTCTCAGCCATTTCCTAGCAAGAACAACAAGCGCGACCAGCTCGCGGCGAACAGCGACGGCTCGGTGGACCTGTTCTTCGGTCCCAAGGCTCCCGCGGGCAAGGAAGCGAACTGGATCCAGACCGTTGCGGGCAAGGGCTGGTTCACGATCCTGCGCCTGTACGGTCCGCTCGAACCCTGGTTCGAGAAGACCTGGCGACCCGGTGAGATCGAGCCGGTAAAGTAGCGCGGCGCGCGCCTTCAGCGCCGCGCGACGCCGTCGGGATCGATGTCGAACAGCAAGCAGCCTTCGGGCAGCTCGTCGTCGTCCGGCGCCGGCGCTTCGATGCCGTCGGCTTCGTACGCCGGGACCGAGAACTTCGCCTGCAGCATGCACGTCTCGTCCGAGGCGCTGACGCCGTAGCGCAGCTCGCGCGCGCTGCCGTTCACGTAGCTGCACTCGAAGCGGAAGCCTTCGCCGGGCATCAGGTGGATGGGCTCGCCGGGCTCGAAGCGGTTGTCGCGACGGTCCTGGCTGTCCCATGCGAGCTCGCCGTCGCGGGGACCGCCAGCGAACCAGACCTTGAACGCCGTGCCGTAGCGCTGCGTGCGGCGCACGAGCTCGCTCACCAGCATCTCGCGGCGCACCACGCACTCCCCGACGTGCGAGCTCTTGCCGCCCGGCGGGGTGTAGATGGTGAGGTTGGCGAAGTTCGCGCTGTGCGCGAGGCGTTGCACGTGCTCGGCGGAGGCCGTGTGCAGCGAGATCTTCGCGCGCGCAGGCACCTGCTCGTTGGACTCGTTGACGTAGTGGACCTCGAGCGCGAGCTTCTGGCCGCCGTGAAAGATCTTGCCCGTGCCCTCGGGGAAGCGCTCGTCGGTGTAGCGGTCCTGCGTGGCGAGGACTTCACTCAGCTCTTCACCGAACGCTTCGCCCGCGCGCGTACAGGGCAGGCTGGCGCCGGGATCCATGATCGACTCGGTCTCGCTGCCCGGGCGGGCGGCGTGCACGACCAACTCTTCACCCTGCGCGCCCAGCACGGCCTCGATGCGCGGCACGTAGTAGGTATCCGCGCTGGTGCCGGGCAGCACGACCACTTCGCACATGCGTACGTCGTCGCCGGGATCGACCAGCGCTGCCGGGCCTTCGAGCTGAAAGCCGTGCTCGGGCTGACTGAGCTCGAGCGCACCTCCACCTGTCTTCTCGCGCACGACCGGCTGTTCAGTACCGGTCTGCGTCGCGCAGGCTGCCGCTATCAGCAGCAGGGTCAGCGCGAAGACGTGGTTGTGCTTGAACATGCAGCAAAAAACTCCGGCACGGATGCCTACTCGCTAGGATAGCTCAGCGCAAGGCTGTGTTGCCAAGTGACATGCACGACACAGTGATTCCAGCGGCACTGCAGGCGCCTGCCGTCCTACCCCAGCAGTGCGAGTAGGTCGTCTCGCGTGAGCCCAAAGGCGGCTTCTGCGCCATGGGTTGCGGCCTCGGCCAGTGCGCGCTTTTTGGCCTGCAGGGTGAGCATGCGCTCCTCCACCGTCTCTTCTGCCACCAATCGGTGCACGAGCACCGGCCGTTCCTGGCCGATGCGGTGCGCCCGATCGGCGGCCTGATCTTCCACCGCCGGATTCCACCACGGATCCAGCAGGAATACGTGGTCAGCCGCCGTAAGGTTCAGGCCCGTGCCGCCGGCCTTGAGCGACACCAGCATGACGCGTGGGGTCACCTCGTTTTGGAAGCGCGACACGACCGCCCCGCGGTCGCGGGTGGTGCCGTCGAGGCGTGTGAATTCGATACCTGCAGCCGTCAGCAGCGGCTCCACCCGATCCAGCAGGCTGGTCCACTGCGAGAAGACCAGCGCCTTGTGATCTTCGGCCAGCACTTTGTCCAACAGCTCCAGCAGCAGCTCCAGCTTGGACGAAGAATCGGCCGCCTGGCCGGGCAGCAAGCCCACGTGACAGGCGGCCTGGCGCAGCCGCAACAGCGCTTCGAGGGCCGCGAGCACGTTGCCGCCCGCGGCGAGCTGGTCGATCACCTCCTTGCGGGTGGCAGCGAGGATGGCGTCGTACAGCTCGCGCTCGCGATCGTTCAGCGTGCAGTGCACCACCACGTCGGTGCGCGGGGGCAACTCGCGCGCCACGTCGCGCTTGAGCCGGCGCAGCATGAACGGTTTGATACGCCGCCGCAGGTGCTGCAGCGTGGCGACGTCGCCCTCGGAGATCGGCTTAGCGTAGCGCTCCTGAAAGTCGCTGCGCCCGCCGAGCAAGCCGCGGTTGGCGAAGTGGAACTGGCTCCACAGCTCGTCCAACCGATTCTCGATCGGGGTGCCGGTCAGCGTCATTCGAAAGCGCGCGTTGAGCGCGAAGGCGGCGCGCGCCACCTGCGAGTCCGCGTTCTTGATGTTTTGCGCCTCGTCGAGCACCACCGTGTCCCAGTTGCGCGCGGCCAGGATCTCGTCGTCCAGGCGCAGGATCGCGTACGTGGTCAGCGTGATGTCCGCGTGGTCGCTGAGCTCGCGGTTCGGCCCGTGGTAGGTGTGCACACGCAGGCCGGGTCGAAAGCGCTCGATCTCCGCCGCCCAGTTGTGCAGAACGCTGGCCGGCGCGACGACCAGGGTCGGGAAGCCCATCGCGCACAGCGCCTGCAGCGTCTTGCCCAGACCCATATCGTCCGCGAGCATCGCGCCCAGGTTGGCTTGCGATAGAAACGTCAACCAGTTCACACCGTCGTGCTGGTAGTCGCGCAGCTGAGCGTTGAGGTTTGCGGGCAGTGGTGCGGCCTGGATGCCGCTGAAGTCACCGCTCAGCTCGCGCAGCCGCGTGAAGCTCGGCGGCGGCGGCGCGTTCAGCGCCTCGCACAGCCGCGCCAGGTCGGGCAGAGCGCAGGCGGGCAGCGTGTCGTCGTCCTGCTTGGCGGCCAGCAGGTCGGAGAGCAGCGTGCCGACGCGCGAGAGCACTGCCGCTGGCAGCGGCGCGAAGCCGCCCTCGAGCAGTGGCACCAGCTGTTCGCCGCGACGCCAGGCCTCGATCACCGCCTCGGCGGAGGCATGTCGCACGCCGCCGTCGGTCTCGGACACGAAGCCGAAGTGCGAGCGCGTCTCGCTCAGCTCGAAGCTCGGCGAGAGCGGGGCGGCGACGAAGCACGCGTCGAGGCCCGCACCCTGCACCGACAGCTTGCCGAAGCGCCGCAGCTTCTCGGCCGCATCGAGCGCTCCACGGCCCATGAAGCGCGTGGTGTGGCCGATCTCGAGCCCGGTGCGCGTCGTGAGCTCGTCCTGCAGCTTGCGTTCGCGGTCTTCGTTGCGGACGGGCAGGGCGCCGCCCAGGTAGTGCAGCTTGCCACCGTCGATGCGCGCCACCGGCGGATCGCCGTAGACGAGCAGCGGCAGCACGCTCAGTGCGCCGTCGACGAACTCGGTCTGCACGAGCAGCCGCGGCTGCATCGGCGTGGCGCTCGGCAGCAGCGTGCTGGCGATCGACAGCGGCACGCGTTCCTGCAGCGCCGGGATCACGCGCCCGACCAGATCCGCGACCTGACCGAAGGGATAGATGCGGCCCTTGCGCAGCTCGTCGACGTCGCGGCCCGACAGATCGAGCTCGCCCACCGCGCGCAGCGTGCCGGCGTGTAGCACCACGCCGTTGTCGAAGATCTCCGCGATCTCGGGATCTTGCTCGGCCGAGACGCGAAAGCCCTCGGGGTGGTCGTCGACCTTCACGTGGATCACCGGCCGCGGCTCGCCGATCTTCGCCGGCCGTTCGCGAAACGTCACGTCCTCGCAATCGCTCAGCGCGGCGAGCACGCGCGCCACGAGCGGTCGCGGGATCTTGCCGGACAGGACCGGGCCGAGCGCCACGTCGACGGCCATGTCGGGTGGGCTGGCCTGCACGTCGTCGTCGCCATCGCGCCTCTTCCACGCAGACAGGCGCGTCTGCAGCGGGGCGAGCTCCTTGCCGCGCAAGTAGAAGCGCTCGAGCGCGAGTGAGCCATCGAGCTGTCGCAGCCGATAAGACAGCTTGAGCGCGGGCACGGACAGGCCGGTCAGCGGTTGCCCGGCGTCTTGCGCGTTGCGCACCGCCAGGATGGCCGCGGCCACGTGGATGCAGGCCGGCTCCTCGCTCGGGCACTCGCAGGACCAGTCGAGGTGGGCCGGCGAGAGCACCACGCGCGGCGAAGTCATACCGCCCTTGGTGATCAAGCGCAGCTCGATGTCATCGCCGGGCGTGTGTTTGGCGTCGATGCTCGAGGTGCGAGTCATCTGCTCGGCGCGCAACCACACGCCTTTGGCACACTGCTCTCGAATCGCCTCGAACAACGCTTGCGTGGATCCAACCATCGGGGGGCGCGAAGCCTAGCACGCCGAGCAGGTACTGCGGCGCTGCATCACTCGCTCGTGCAATAGGCATAGCGCAAATAGCGCCGGCGTACGCGCTCGAAACGTAGTAGCTCGCGTTCCCAAAGCGATTCGAGCTCTTCCGGCGGCGTACCTTGTGCGAGCGCCGAAAGTGCGCGCGCGTCGCCGAGCAGCCGACCGATGTCTTGCGCGCGATACTGGGCGCCCACTTGCTTCAACACCTCGTGTGCGATCGACACGCCGGTGAGGACGGGCTCGAAGGCGTGGCGCTCGGTGAGTGACAGCCGCACGCCCGAACACAGCTGGCCTCGGTAGCGGTCGCTGTGCGGCGTGATGGCCAGCGGTTCGAACTTCACGCCGGGCAGCCCGCGCCGCTCGAGCGCCGCGGCGAGCGCCGGCCCAGAGAGCCACGGCGCCCCCACGAACGCAAACGGGTAGTCGGTGCCGCGCCCGACCGACAGGTTGCTGCTCTCGAGCAAGCCGGTAGCCGGGTAGAGCAGCGCGGCGTCGGGCGTGGGCAAGTTCGGCGAGGGCGCGTACCAGGTCGAGTCGGTGTCGGCGAACTGCATGTCGCGCGCGTAGCCCTCGAGCGGCACCACGCTGAGCTTGGCGTCGATCTTGCGCTCGCGGTTGAGCAACTCCGCCAGCTCACCGGCGGTCAGCCCGTGCAGCACCGGCAAGCGGTGGTAGTTGACGAAGGTCTCGACGTTCGCATCGAGCAGCGGGCCTTCGGCGTGGAGGGCGCCACTCGGGTTGGGCCGGTCGAGCACGATCACCTCGATGCCGGCCTCGGCCGCGGCCTCGAGGATGTAGCGCAGCGTGGACATGTACGTGAAGAAGCGTACGCCGACGTCCTGGAGATCGAAGACGATGGCGTCGAGTCCGCGCAGCATCTCGGGCGTCGGCTTGCGCGTCTTGCCGAACAGCGAGTAGACGGGGAGGCCGGCCTGGCTCGTGTCCTTGAGCGCACCCTCGCTGTTGCTGGCCAGGCCGTGCTCGGGTGCGAACAGCGCGCCGAGCGTGACTCCCGGCGCCTTCTGGAGCAGCGCGAGCGTCGGGACGCCGTCGCGCGCCCGGCTGGCGTTGTGCACCACCAACCCGACGCGCTTGCCGCGCAGGGCGGCGAAGCCGTCGCGGCGCAGCACGTCGATGCCCGTCAGCACGCTGCTGCGCTTGCAGCTGGTGGCGGCTGGCGGCTGGCGCGCCATGGCCGAGACTGCGCGATCGGCGATCGCACCCGCCAGTGGGATGACGTAACCCTTGCCGTCCGGGTGCACGCGGTTACTCAGGAAGATCACGAACAGGTCGCGGTCGGGGTCGATCCAGAGCGAGGTGCCCGTGAAGCCGCCGTGGCCGAAGGCGTGGGCCGACAAGCGCTTGCCGCGCAGGCCCGAGTAACGCGTACGCATGTCCCAGCCCAGCGCGCGCACATCGTCGCCCAGCATGTGCGGCGTGGTCAGTGTGTCGACCGCGCTTGCGGGCAGCACGCGCGCACCATCGAGCTGGCCGTGGCCGAGCAGCATGCGCGCGAAGCGCGACAGGTCGCGAGCGGTGGAGAACACTCCCGCGTGACCGGCCACGCCACCGAGGCGGAACGCGCGCGGGTCATGGACCTGGCCGCGGATGACGCCGTGAGGCAAGGACCCTTCGGGTCCGCCGCCGAGGAAGTGCCCCTGGGGCGCGCCACCGAGGTCTGCATCCGACATCAGCGCGGCACGCCGCGCGTCGATGCGTTCGGTGGGGGCGATGCGCGGCCACAGGCGCTCGTCCGGCCGGTAGCGCGTGTCGGACATGCCGAGCGGCGCGAACAGGCGCTGCTCGCTCAGCTGCGTGAGGTTCTGGCCGGTCACTTGCTCGAGCAGCGCGCCGAGCGCGATGAAGCCGAGGTCGCTGTAGGCGAAGCGCTGGCCGGGCGGGGCGATCGGCTTGATCCGCGCGATCTGCGCCAGCGCGGCGGTCACGTCTCCCCGGTAGTCGCGCAGCGGCGCCACCGGCGGCAAGCCGCTGCCGTGCAGCAGCAGGTCGCGCACCGTCGGCGTGCCGCGGTTGAATGCCGCGATCGCGGGCAGATAACGCGCCGCGGGCACATCCAGATCCAGCTTGCCCGCCGCTGCCAGCTGCATGACCAACGTGCCGGTCGAGACCGCCTTGGTCAGCGAGGCCAGGTCGAACACCGTGTCGGTGGTCATCGCCTCGCGCTGCGGGTAGATGGCTCGATCCCCATACGCCTTCAGGAAGCGCAGCCCATCGCGGCGGCCGATCGCGACCACCGCCCCGGGCAGCTTGTGCTCGGAGATCGCGCTCTCCACGAGCGCGTCGATCTCCGGGATCTCCAGGCTCGTGGCGTCCGGGACGGCCGCACGAGCACTTGCAGCCAACGGCTGCGCGGCCGACCGAGTGTCGGCGCGCAGGGCAAGGCAAGCCGCCAGGAGGCCCACAGGGGCAAGACGCAGCCGCCAATCTACGGACGCCAACGAGAGCGATCTTAAGCGACAACGAGGCCCGAGGCTCGCTAGATTTCCCCCCGCTCCCCGCCCGCGGCCGCAATGGGCTTCAGGCTCCGGACTCCAGGCTTCCGGTGAGAGATCTCGATCCCGAAGCCTGTAGCCTGTAGCCCGAAGCCGGGTCGAGGCGCTGAAGCCGAAGGAATAGCCGCTGTGTTCGATGCGATCATCGCGAAACTGTTTGGCTCTTTGAGTCCGCACATGCGCGGGCTCGGTTTCGAGGTGCTGTCGATGAACGCGGGCGTGTGCGTGGCCAAGCTGCCGTACCGCCCGGAGCTGGTCGGCGATCCGCTGACGCAGGTGCTGCACGGCGGGGTGGTCACCACGCTGCTGGACTCGACCGGCGGAGCGGCAGTGCTCTCGGCGATGAAGGGCCCGACCTCGCTCGCCACCCTGGACCTGCGCATCGACTACCTGCGGCCTTCCAAGCCGGGCCGCGCGCTACTGGCGAAGGTCGAGTGCTACAAGACGACCAAGCACATCGCGTTCACGCGCGGCGTAGCCTACGACGACGACGAGGGTGATCCCGTCGCGGCGATGGCTGCGACCTACATGCTCAACACTCGATCATTTCGCCGCAAACGAAAGAAGCCATGAGCGACGCCGCCGCCTCGTACATCTCCGAGCTGCGCCGCTCGGGCGACTTCAGCAAACTGTTGGCGGCCATCCCATACGCTCGCTACCTCGGCCTCTCCGTCGACGTCGTGGACGGCGATCCGGTCACGCTGCTGCGCGCCGACCGCAAGCTGATCGGCAACCCGGTGATCTCGGCACTGCACGGAGGTACAGTGGGCGCCCTGCTGGAAAGCGCGGGTATCTTCAAGCTTCTCTGGGAGGGCAGCAGCATCGCAGTGCCGAAAACCATAAATATCACGATTGATTATCTACGTTCGGGCCGCGCAACCCGAGACACGTATGCCCGCGCTGTGATAACGAAGCACGGCAGGCGAGTGGCGAACGTCCAGGTCCGTGCATGGCAGGCCGAAGAAGGCAAGCCAATTGCGGCAGCGCACGCGCATTTCCTGCTAAAGACAGAAACTGCTTCCGCGCCGGCTTGATCTAAGTGCATACTTGGGACAACAGTTTCCCACATGTGGGACCGTAGTTGTAAGGTTCCAAACGCGTAGGAGGTCCAGCCCATGGATGTCAGTAACGACCCGTTCCCACGGGACGAGGTGACCGGACTCGCGGCCTTTGAGAATCTGGAACCGGTCAGCGCGCTGAACGTGATGCCGGAGCCGCCGCCGGAGCCTGAACCGGCCCCGGAGCCAGCGCCTCGCACGTTCGGTCGGCCGATTGGCGTCGCGCCAGTACCGGTTGATAACATCCCCGGCCGCCGAGCGGAGCTCGCGTCCGTGGGTGATCGCGCTGACAACACGGAAGTGCTCAATCTCGATAAAGCCGAGCAGGTGAGCGAGGAGCCCAACAACGAGGGCTTCGGTTGGGACGACGACGAAGCCACGTCGATCCTGACACCGGGCGCGTTCCGGCCGCCGTTGGCTGCAGCGTCTGGGTCGCACGCTGCGCATTCCGCTTCGCTCGAGATGGATTGGGACGAGGACGAGCCGCCGACGCGCATGCGCGACGACCTGCCGTTCCTGCCGCCGCTCGGTGGCGCAGTGCACGCAGCAGCCCACCCGGGCAGCTGGGCCGACGACGTTTCCGGACCGCCCGATCGCGCCTATGACGACCTGGCTACGGCGGGGTACGCCCCCGTCGACCTGCCGGTGCCGACACCGCCCGTCGGCCGCCCCTCGCCGTTCCCGGTGCCTTCGGCCACCAGCGGCGCATATCTCGAGCCGATCCCGGCGGCCGTGCCGCCGATCGCACGCGGTGGTGCGCCGTCGCCTTTCAGCGCCACGAGCGCTGGCGTGGAGGCGATCAAGCCCGCGCGTCCGCCCTGGATGCTGGTGGCAGCGGGGGCGGGTATCGCAGTGGTGCTCTTGTTGCTCGGCCGCGCGCTGTTCGGCGGCTCGCCGGACGCGAGCGTGACGGTCGCGACCACGCCGGCCGATGCCCGCGCGTACATCGACGGCCGCCCGGCTTCGGGTACGGGCAGTCCGTACTCGGCCAACGAGCTGAAGGGCGGTCCGCACGAGTTGGTCGTGCAGAAGGAAGGCTTCATCGAGCACCGCTCGACCTTCAACCTCGAAGACGGCGAGACGCGCTCGCTACCCGCCGTGGACCTGAAGGCGAAGAAGCAGGATACCGGCTTCGCGATCAACTCGATGCCGTCGGGCGCCGACATCCTGGTCGACGGCAACGCGATCGGCAAAGTCACGCCCGCCAAGCTGACCGACGTGTCGGCCGGCGTGCACAAGCTGCAGCTGCGCCTCGCAGGCCACAACGAGTGGGAGCTGCAGGTCCTGGTGCAGGACAACGCGGTCTTGCAGCTGCCGACGGCCGAGCTCACCGCTGCAGCCGTCAGCAGCAAGCCCAAGGTCGAACGCGCCGAACGCGCCGAGCGTGCAGAGCCGCGCGAGCCGCGTGAACACCGCGAGAGCAGCACTGCCAGCGCCGCGCCGCGCAAGCCGCGCCCCGAACCCGAGCCCGTCATGGCTGCCGTCGCGCCGATGCGCGAGCCCGCGCCCCCGAAGAGCACGGGTGGTGCCGGCGGCATGCTGCGCCTGAACAGCCGCCCCTGGTCGCAGGTCTACGTGGACGGCCGCCTGGTCGGTAACACCCCGCAGATGGGCCTGCCGCTCAGTCCCGGCAACCACTCCATCCGCCTCGTCAACGCCCAGATGGGCTTGACCAAAACCTTCAGCGTCTCGGTCAAGACGGGACAAATGGTCACCAAGGTCGTCAACCTCGTCGAGTGATTTGCGGCGGCTTTCGCGCGGAGAGCGGCTTACGTCCTCGGGCGCGCTCGCTCTCCGCACGAAATCCTTGCAAATCACCAGCGGTAAACTGACTTGGACGATCACTCGAAGCGAATTCCTTGCGCCAGAGGAAGCTCGCGCGAGTAGTTGATCGTGTTGGTCGCGCGACGCATGTAGCTCTTCCAGGCATCTGAGCCCGACTCGCGGCCGCCGCCGGTGGCTTTCTCGCCGCCGAAGGCGCCGCCGATCTCGGCTCCGCTGGTGCCGATGTTGACGTTGGCGATGCCGCAGTCGCTGCCGCTCGGGCTCAGGAAGAGCTCGGCCTCGCGCAGGTCGTCGGTGAAGATGCAGGACGACAGGCCTTGCTCCACCGCGTTGTGCAGCGCGATGGCCTGGTCGAGCTCCCGATAGCGCAGCACGTAGAGCAGCGGGCCGAAGGTTTCGCGCTGGACCACCGCGCTTTGTGCGGGCATGCGCACGATGGCGGGCTCGACGTAGTGCGCCTGCGGAAAGCGTTCGGCCAGCACTCGATTCCCGCCGCAGAGCAGCGTGCCGCCTTCGGCCTGGGCTTGCTGGATGGCGCGCGTCACGGCGTCCAGCGCCGCGCCGTCGATCAGCGGGCCGACGAGCGTGCCGCTCTCGAGCGGCGAGCCGATCGGCAGGCTGCGGTAGCTCCGGACCAGGCGCTCGCACAGCCGCTGCTCGATGTCCTCTTGCACGATCAAGCGCCGGAGCGTGGTGCAGCGCTGGCCCGCAGTGCCGACCGCCGCGAACACGATCGCGCGCGCCGCCAGCTCGAGGTCGGCCTTGTCACTCACGACCATGGCGTTGTTGCCGCCCAGCTCGAGCAGGCAACGCCCGAAGCGTGCCGCTACCAGCGGCGAGACCGCGCGGCCCATGGCGCAGCTGCCGGTGGCGCTGAGCAGGGCGACGCGCGCGTCCTTGGCCAGCTGCTCGCCGAGCTCGCGGCCGCCGATGACCACCTGCGATAGTGCCGCTGGCGGCTGCAAGCCGGCCCGCGCGATCGCGCGCTCCCACAGCGCCTGGCAGGCCAGCGCGCACAGCGGCGTCTTCTCGGACGGCTTCCAGATCACCGGATCGCCGCAGACGATGGCGAGCGCGAAGTTCCAGGCCCAGACCGCGACCGGAAAGTTGAAGGCGCTGATCACGCCCACCACGCCGAGCGGGTGCCACTGCTCCAGCATGCGATGCAGCGGTCGCTCCGAGGCGATGGTCAGGCCGTGCAGCTGGCGCGAGAGACCGACCGCGAACTCGCAGATGTCGATCATCTCCTGCACTTCGCCGCGGCCTTCCTCGAGGATCTTGCCGCACTCGAGGCTGACCAAACGGCCCAGCGCGTCCTTGTTCGCGCGCAGTTCCTCGCCGAACAGGCGGATCCACTCGCCGCGCTTGGGCGCAGGGATTACGCGCACCGCGGCAAATGCCGCCTGTGCGCGCGCCAGGGCGGCTTCGAGCTCGGCGCTGGTCGTCGGGGTGAGGGCAGCGAGCGCTGCGCCGTCGATCGGCGAGCGAACGTGCAGGCTCCCGCCCCGCATGCGTGCCGCCGCCACACCGAGCTGCTCCACGAGTTGCTCGAGGTTCATGTTCACCTCACGCGTAGTACTGGCCGAAGCGATTCTTCAAGAAGGTCTGCAGCGGCACGTCTTCCTGGCGCACGAAGCCGGCTTGCGGCAACACTCCGGTGCGCTGCAAGTCGAGCATCGCGCACACGCCGGCCGCGGTCGTGATCTGAATCGCGGACAGCTCCATGCCGCCGATGCGCCCGTGGTAGACCTTGCGCGAGTACGTCTCCTGCACCAGCCGGCCGTTTTGCAACCCGCTGACGGTGACGAAGATCAGCACCACGTCCTGCGCGGTCACCGGCACGGCGTGCTCGAGCACGTCTTCGAACAGCTTGCGCCGCTCGCTCAGCCGCAGGTCGTTGCACAGGAAGCGGATCAGCTCGCAGTGGCCGGGGTAGCGGATCGTCTTGTAGTTCAGGTAGTCGACCTTGCCGCGCAAGGTTTCCCAGAGTGTGCCGAGGCCGCCCGAGGTGTTGAACGCCTCGTAGGTCACGCCATCCAGCGAGAATTCCTCGAGGCCTTCGAGCGCCAGCACTTCGCGCACCTCGCCGTCGTGGATCACGTGGCAGGGGTTGCAGTACTCGTTGATCAGTCCCGCCGTGCTCCAGGTCAGGTTGTACTTGAGCGCGTTGCTGGGGAAGAGCGGCAAGGCGCCGACGCGCATGCGCACGCGGTTCAGCTTGTCGAAGCGTTTGGCGAGGTCGTTGGCGGCGATCGAGATGAAGCCCGGTGCCAGGCCGCACTGCGGGACGAACACGGTGCGCGCGCCCTCCGAGAGCTCGCGCACGCGATTGGCCGTGGCTACGTCTTCGGTGAGGTCGAAGTAGTGCGTGTTGGTTTCGCGCGCGGTCTCTGCGATCGCCACGTTGAGGAAATACGGACACGCGCTCAGTACCGCATCCACTTCGGACAGCGCTCGCCGCAGCGCAGCGCGGTCGGTGACGTCGAGCACCACGGTCGGTACGCCTTCGGGCATGCCGCTGAGCCGTTGTTGTTCGCGATCGGCTACGGTGACCGTGTAGTCGCCGCTGCGGGTGAGGAGCTCTGCGATCGCTACACCAATGTTGCCGGCGCCTAGTAACAACACCTTGGTCATGCCTCCAGCTTACCACGGCGCTCGCTAGTGGCCGCGACACCTACACCGCGTCGCGCGCACTCGTGTCTGCGCAACCAGCAGGCGCCTGGGTCGCGCGCACCGTCGTTGCGGCGCTCGTGAGGCTCTCGGCACGCTTACGGCTCTGCCCCGGGGATGTGTCCTACGAGACCCCGGGGCCTTTTCGCGCCGGTCCGGCTAAAGACGCGCCGGCGTTTCTCACACGGCGCGAAAAGGCGCCTAGTCGCAGCGGGCAAATCGAGGTTGGGACGTGCACGATTTGCCCGCTGCTAATGGTCTCTACGGACACATCCCCGGGGCAGAGCCTCCCCTTGGTAGCGTCGTCGAATCTTTATTTGGACATGTACAAAGTGCTCGGGCAGGTCCGCGGAACTGCTCCGCGGACCCACCACTGCGCGCTTTGTCGCGTCGCTGCGCTCGCGTCACTCGCGGTAGCGCAGCGATCGCTATCGAAGACACGAAGCACCTTAGGCGGTACGCCGCGTGTCGCGGTCGCAGTCGTGCTCGTGCTTGGCGCGGGCGCGGGCGCGGGCGCGGGAACTACAGCTCGAGGTACATCCGGTAGATCAGCAGTGCGCGGACCGGCGAGAAGTAGGCGTGCTGCCCGTAGTATTTGTCCCCCGGCCGGATCAGGAAGGTCGCGAAGAGCAGGTCGTTCCTTGCGATCAATCCCAGCCTCGTCACTGCGTTGAAGCCCCACGCGACTTCGGTGTCGTGGTGGTCTCCGCGCGGGAGCCACATCACCTGTACGTACGGTGCGAAGCCGCCCCAGTCGCGGTGTTTGATGAACAGGAGCGACTCGGAACGCGTGATCAGTCCGTCGTCGTGGATGTTGGTGAAGAACCAGTCGTAGCTGCGCGGGCGCAGGCCTTCGTAGCGCGTCGCGAGCGAGGAGACGAAGACGATCCAGTCGTTGAACGGGGCGTACAGCGAGACCGAGCCTTCGAACATCGGGTAGCGATCGGTGTCGGGGCCATCCCCGAGGACCGGGTCCATGGCGCGGCGGGCGCCGCGGTCGCACTTGGAGCAGTACTCGCCGTTCTCGCCGGGCTCGAAGCTCAGGTTGCGCCAGACCGAGCGATAGCCGCCCCAGATGCCGAATTCGAGGAACAGCAGGCGGAGGCTCGCCGAGGCCGTGATCTGTCCGAGCGGATAGCCGATCAACGATGAGACGTTGAGCGAGTAGCCGTTCATCTTGCCGTAGATCTGGCCGCGGTATTCGAGCCCGACTTGGCCCCCCGTGCCGAAATAGTCGACCAGCATGTACGTGCCGGGCGGACGAATCTCCTCCAGCATGTAGTCTTGGCGCTGATCAGCGCGCGCGTTGGTGGGTGCGATCGAGGTCGCCAGCACTAGCGCTGCCAGCAGCGCGAGACGACCCGTCGCGATCATGTGAGTACGATAACTGATCACGATTGCCGGCGCAGCATTCCCATGCGTCGGCGACAAACAGTGGGCGGGACAGGGATCGAACCTGCGACGTACGCCGTGTAAAGGCGTCACTCTACCGCTGAGCTACCCGCCCAAGGAGGCGCTAGTCTGCAGGGCGCCGGCGTGTTGTCAACGCACGGAGCGTGGCTTTTTTGCGGGTTCTCGGGCACCGCCCCCGAACAGATCGAGCTGGCGATCGGGCTCGGGCTCGTGCGGCTCGATCAGCTCGGGCGCGTCGTTGGCGACCGTGTTGACGAGCGTCGAGACCGGATGTGCGATCAAGTGCTCTGCGCCTGCCGCTGCGTGCAATACGGGCGCAAGCTGCTCGGCGCTGTGCTCCGCTGGATCGAGCCACAAGCCCAGCAGGTCGCGCGGGACCTCGAGCGGCATGCGATCGTGGATGTCGCGCAGGAAGCCAGCCGATGGCCGCGTGACGATGGCGAAGCTCTCGATCACCTCGCCCTCGCGCGTGGTCCAGCGCTCCCAGACGCCCGAGAGCGGCAGCACGCGGCCGTCCCTGGCGTGGATGTACAGCGGCTGCTTCTTCGCGCCGACCTTCTGCCACTCGTAGTAGCCGCTGACCGGGATCACGCAGCGCCGCTGGACCAGCGCCTTCTTGTACGCAGGCTTGGTGGCGATCGTCTCGACGCGAGCGTTGATCATGCTCGCCGCGTTCCCCGCCTTCGCCCAGAACGGCATCAACCCAAAGCGCATCTGCGCCAGCGCCCGCTCCTCTTCGTTCGTGATCACGGGCGCGAGCTGCGTGGGCGCGATGTTGTAGTGCGGCAGCCACAGGCCGCTGCGGTCCGCCTGCACCTCGAACTCGGCCGCGAGCTCGGTCAGATCAGGGACTGTGACGACAAAACGCCCGCACACCCGGCTCAGTCGAGCACTGGGTGAGCGGGCTGTCGAGGGCCGGGCCTGCTATTGCTGCGCGCCCGGGGCGTCCACCGTCGGGGTGGGCACGTCCGTATCGGGCTCGTCGTCGTCCGTCGGCACCGGTTGCCCGTTCGTCACGAGCCTGCCGTTGACGTACTCCATCGGCGCCACGCGCTTGCCGAACATCTGCTCGGGGTCGCTCAGGCACAGTGCCTCGCGCAGCGCCTCGTCGGCGTGCTCGATCAGCACGATGCGCGTCGCAGACAGCACGCGCCGAGGGATCTCGCGCAGGTCCTTGCGGTTGTCCTTGGGGATCAGCAGCGTGTGGATGCCCGCGCGGTGCGCCGCCAGGGCTTTTTCCTTCAGCCCGCCGATCGGCATGATGCGGCCGCGCAGCGTGATCTCGCCAGTCATCGCCAGGTTGCGCCGCACGGGGATCTTCATCAGCGCGCTGGCGATGCTCGTCGCCATCGTCACGCCCGCGCTCGGGCCGTCCTTGGGCACGAACTCGGGGAAGTGAATGTGGAAGTCGCTGTTCTGGTAGAAGTCGTTCGGCAAGCCGAGCAGCTTCTCGCGCGAGCGGATGTAGCTCATCGCGGCTTGCGCCGACTCCTGCATGCCCTTCTCGAGCAGGCCGGTGATCACCAGCTTGCCCTTGCCGGGCACGACCGCGACCTCGCACTCGAGGATCGCGCCGCCGTAGTTCGTGTAGGCGAGGCCGTTGGTGAGGCCGATCTCGTCCTTGCCGCGCGCGCTCTCCGGCCGGTACTTGGGCACGCCCAGGTACTTCGGGATGCTCTTGGCGACGATCCGGTACTTCTCTTTCTTGTCGGTGTTGACGACCTTGCGCGCGACCTTGCGGCAGATGCTGCCGAGCTCGCGCTCCAGGTTACGTACGCCGGATTCCTTGGTGTAGTGGTGGACCACCGCGCGGATCGCGTTCTCGGTGATCTCGAGGTCGACCTCTTGCAGGCCCGCCTCTTCGCGCTGGCGCGGGATGAGATAGCGCACGGCGATGTTGAGCTTCTCGAACTCGGTGTAGCCGCTGAGCGAGATGATCTCCATGCGGTCGGCGAGCGGCGCCGGGATGCCCGACATGCTGTTGGCCGTGGTGATGAACATCACGTCCGACAGGTCGTAGTCGAGATCGAGGTAGTGGTCGTTGAAGCTGCGGTTCTGCTCGGGGTCGAGCACCTCGAGCAGCGCGGCCGCCGGGTCGCCCCGGAAGTCCGACGACATCTTGTCGATCTCGTCGAGCAGGAACACCGGGTTGTTCGTGCTGGCCTTGCGCAGGCTCTGCACGATGCGGCCGGGTAGGGCGCCAATGTAGGTGCGGCGGTGGCCGCGGATCTCGGCCTCGTCGCGCACGCCGCCGAGCGACAGGCGCACGAACTTGCGCCCCGTGGCGCGCGCGATCGACTTGGCCAGCGACGTCTTACCGACGCCGGGAGGACCCACCAGGCACAGCACCGGGCCGCGCAGCTTGCCGACGAGCGCCTGCACCGCGAGATACTCGAGGATGCGCTCTTTGACCTTCTTCAGGCCGTAGTGGTCCTCGTTGAGGATCTTCTCGGCCAGGTCGATGTCGTAGTTCTCTTCGCTCTTGTCGTACCAGGGGAGCGCCAGCACCCAGTCGATGTAGTTGCGCACGACGGTCGCTTCCGCGCTCATCGGCTGCATCATCTTGAGCTTCTTCAGCTCCTTCTTGAGCTTGTCGCTGGCCTCGTCGGTGAGCTTCTTGGCCTTGATCTTCTCTTCGAGCTCGGCGAGCTCGGAGCGGAACTCGTCGCGTTCGCCGAGCTCCTTCTGGATCGCCTGCATCTGCTCGTTGAGGTAGTACTCCTTCTGAGTACGCTCCATCTGCTTCTTGACGCGCGTCCGGATCTTCTTCTCGACCTGCAGGATCTCGATCTCGGCGCTCATCAGCTCGTACAGCCGCGTCAGGCGCTTGGCGGGATCGGTGGTCTCGAGGATCTCCTGGCGGTCGCTCAGCTTGACCGAGCTGAGGTGCACCACGATCGTATCGGCGAGCCTTGCCGGGTCATCGATCGTCTGCACCGAGACGAGCATCTCGGGCGGGATGCGCTTGTTGAGCTTCACATAGGCTTCGAACGTCGCCTGCACCGAGCGCATCAGGGCTTCGAGCTCGACGCTGCTGCCGACCGGCTCCTCGACCAAGCTGACGTCGCACAGGAAGAACCCGTCGTTCGGGATGAAACGATCGATGCGCGCGCGGCGCTTGCCTTCGACGAGCACCTTGACCGTGCCGTCCGGCAGCCGGAGCAGCTGGATGATGGTGCCGACCGTACCCATGCCGAAGATGTCCTCGGCCGTCGGGTCGTTGGTCTTGGCCTGGCGTTGCGCTGCCAGGAGGATCTCTTTGTCGTGGTTCATCGCCTCTTCGAGCGCGGCGATCGACTTCTCGCGGCCTACGAACAGCGGCACGACCATATGTGGGAAGACGATGATGTCGCGTAAGGGGAGAAGCGGCAGGACTTTCCCGCCTTTCGAACGCTCGCCGGGGGGGCTATTGTCGTTTCGAAAAAACATCAGGCTCCTTGTAGACAGCGTGTCTGAGCTCGCCCTGCGAAGCTCGAATACGAAAGCCCGCGCGCAGGCGTGGGGCGGTCCGAACCTATCTGTGTAGCATACCGCAGAACCGGGGCCGAAAGACGCGCGAACGTCCGCCGGATTCCCCAACGATTTCGCGGATGCAGCGGTCCTACAAGCCTGACCACGTTGGGAATGAGTTAGGGATGGCCAGGCAAATGCCTAGGCCAGTTCGGCTTCTTTCTCATACACCGTGATCGGCGCTTCACCCTTCTCGATCACGTCGGAGGTGATGACGACTTCCTTGATGCCGGGGCGCGAGGGCACCTCGTACATGATGTCGAGCATCGCGGCTTCGAGGATGGCGCGCAGGCCGCGGGCGCCGGCATTGCGCTTGAGCGCCTGCCCGGCGACGGCCTTGAGCGCGTCTTCCTGGAACTTGAGCTTCACGCCGTCCATCTCGAGCAGCTTCTGGAACTGCTTCACGAGCGCGTTCTTCGGCTTCATGAGGATGTCCATCAGGGCAGCCTCGTTCAGCTCGTGGAGCGTGGCGATCACCGGCAAGCGGCCGATGAACTCGGGGATCATGCCGAACTTGAGCAGGTCTTCGGGCTGCACCTGCGTGAGCAGCTGGCCGATCTGCTTTTCCTTGCGCGACGGGATGTCCGCGCCGAAGCCCAGGCTGCGCTCGCCGATGCGGCGCTCGATGATCTGGTCGAGGCCGACGAAGGCGCCGCCGCAGATGAACAGGATGTTGGTCGTGTCGACCTGCAGGAAGTCCTGCTGCGGGTGCTTGCGGCCACCCTTGGGCGGCACGTTGGCGATCGTGCCCTCGATGATCTTCAGCAGCGCTTGCTGCACGCCTTCGCCGCTGACGTCGCGCGTGATGCTCGGGTTGTCACCCTTGCGCGCCACCTTGTCGATCTCGTCGATGTACACGATGCCGCGCTGCGTGCGCTCGACGTCGTGATCGGCGTTTTGCAGCAGCTGGACGATGATGTTCTCGACGTCCTCGCCGACGTAACCCGCCTCGGTGAGCGTGGTGGCGTCGGCGATCGCGAACGGCACGTTGAGGATACGCGCGAGCGTTTGCGCGAGCAGCGTCTTACCGGAGCCCGTCGGACCGAGCAGCAGGATGTTCGACTTCTGCAGCTCGACGTCGTCGCTCGAGACCCGGGACTCGATGCGCTTGTAGTGATTGTGGACTGCGACCGCGAGGACCTTCTTGGCGCGCTCTTGCCCGATCACGTACTCGTCGAGCACGTTCTTGATCTCGCGGGGCTTGGGCAACGGTCCACCGCTGCTCCACGAATCCTCGCGATCGACTTCCTCCGCGATGATGTCGTTGCACAGCCCGATGCACTCGTCGCAGATGTAAACCGTGGGCCCGGCAATGAGCTTCTTAACTTCCTTCTGCGATTTTCCGCAGAAGGAACATTGCAGGTTCCCGTGACTGTCTTCTCGGCGGCGGTCAACCACAGCTGTGTCTCGCTCTCACTGAAGTCTTGCTCCCACGGTCTAGTCTAACTCCCCCCCAATACCCCTTCAAGGAAGGCATCGAGGCGGCGCGTTTCAGCCCGGACGGGTCACTTTTTGTCCTTGCTTTCCTTGGGCTCTCGGCCTGCAATCACGCTGTCGATGATCCCGTAGGCGAGGGCGTCCTCGGCGGACAAATATTTGTCGCGTTCCGTGTCCCGCTTGATCTTTTCGACGGGTTGGCCGGTATGGCGCCCGAGGATCTTGTTCATACGCTCGCGGATAAACAGGATTTCCTGGGCGTGGATCTCGATGTCGGTGGCCTGGCCACGCACACCGCCCAGCGGCTGGTGAATCATCACCCTGGAGTTCGGGAGCGCCCGGCGCAAGCCCTTGCTGCCCGCGGCCAGGATCCAGGCGGCCATGGAGGCGGCCAGGCCGATGCACAGGGTGGCCACCGGCGCGCGCACGTACTGCATCGTGTCGTAGATGGCTAGGCCTGCCGTGATCGAGCCGCCCGGGCTGTTGATGTAGAGCGTGATCTCTTTGTCCGGGTCTTCGCTCTCGAGATAGAGCAGCTGCGCGATGATGATGTTCGCGACGTCGTCGTTGATCTCGGTGCCCAGAAAGACGATGCGGTCATTGAGCAGGCGACTGAAGATGTCCCAGCTACGTTCGCCGCGTGGCGTAGTCTCCACTACCTGTGGGTACGGGATGAACGCCATCGGTCGCTCCTCTTTCATGGGTTTGCCTCCTGGGCTGTCCCGGTCTCGGCGGTTGCCGTCACGTCTTTGATCGTAGCCCGAGACACGAGATACTCAAGAAGCTTCTTTTCCAGAACTTGTAACTCCAGGGAACGCTTCTGCTCGCCCTGGTACTCCGCGCGCACTTTGGCGACGTGTTTACCCGACCGTTCGGCCAGTTCGCGGATTCTCGCCTCGAGGTCGGCTTCCTGGACTTCGATGTTCTCAGCGCGCGCGATCGCGCCGAACAGCAAGCCCGCGCGCACCTTGCGCTCGGCCCGCGAGCGGAAGTCCTTCTGCAGCGCTTCGTCGATCTCGCCTTGCTGGCCGAACATGTACTGGAAGCGCAGGTACTGCTCGAGCATCGCGCGCAGCTCCTGATCGATCAGGCTGGGCGGCACCGGCACGGGGTTCTTGTCGACGAGCTTCTCCACCACCGCCTCGCGCACCTGCGCATCGGCGCGCTCGAGCGCTTCCTTCTCGAACCGTTCCCGGATCGAGCCCTTCATAGCGTCGAGCGAATCGTACCCGAGATCCTTGGCGAGCTCGTCGTCGACTTCGGGCAACACCTTGCTCTGGATGTCGGTCGCCTGTGCGTTGAACAGCGCCGTCTTGCCCTTCAACTCTTCGTAGCCGTAGTCGTCCGGAAACGAGACCTTGATCTCGCGCGACTGTCCGATCTCGATGCCGGTCAGGCCGGCCTCCAAATCCGGTAACAGCTTGCCCGAGCCGAGCTCGATCTTGCGGCCGGTACCGCCCATCGTCGGCCGGTCTTCGCCGTCGACGCTGACCTTGAGATCGACGGTCACCACGTCGCCGGCCTGCGCGGGTCGCGCCGGCTCCGGCGTGATCAACTCCGCCGCCTTCTCGCGCATGCGATCGATCTCGGCGTCGATGGCCGAGTCCAGGATCGAGTCGATCGTGCGCTCCACCTCGATACCGCTGCTCTCGACGTGCTCGATCTTCGGCCGAACCTCGAGCTTGGCGGTGAAGGTGAGCGGCTCCCCATCCGTGATATTGGCTGGGGTCATGTCTTGATAGGCCACAGGCTCGAGCTTGTGCTCTTCCACGGCCTTGCCGAGACCCTGCCGCACCAGCTCTGCCGTCACTTCGGAGCGGATGCTCTTGCCGAGCACGTTCTTGACCACGTCACGCGGCACCTTGCCAGGACGGAAGCCGCGGATGTGTGCCTTGCGCTGCATCGTCCGGTAGGCGCTTTCGAGGTCTTCGGCGACCTTCACCCAAGGCACCTCGACTTTGACCTCGACTAGAACCGGACTGAGCGTTTCGACGTGCGACTGCATGAGCAGCATCTCCCTGGAAATGGGGTAGGGTCGCCACGTTGAAGGTGTGAAAAACGCGGCATTCTCAAGAGCGAGGCGGCTGTTCTAGTGCTCCCCAACCGGCGGGTCAAGGTTGGGACGCCCCGCCGGATGACGATGCATCGACCAGCTCGATGCGGAGTTGTTGGGCGACTTCGAAGATGCGCGGGTCGCGATAGAATTCGCCGAACACGATGCGCGTGATGCCCGTGTTCGCGATGCACTTGAAGCAATTCCAGCAAGGGGACGCGGTCACGTAGATCCCGGCGCCGTCGATGCGCGTGCCGTTCTTCGCCGCCTGCACCAG
The DNA here is from genome assembly GCA_035274465.1 of Polyangiales bacterium. GTDB lineage: Bacteria > Myxococcota_A > Polyangia > Polyangiales > JAFGIB01 > JADGRF01. The sequence continues at coordinate 3,639 of DATEOF010000328.1, read as the reverse complement.
CGCGTTGACCTCGGCGTGGATGGTCCGGACGCAGTGGCCGTCTTCCATCATGCAGCCGGACTCTTCGCAGTGCGGTAGGCCACGCACCGAGCCGTTGTAGCCAGTGGACAGAATGGTTTTGTCCCGCACGATGACCGCGCCCACGTGCTTGCGCGGACAGGTGGATCGGCTCGCCACCTCGCGGCCGATGTTCATGAAGTACTGGTCCCAGCTCACGCGCTCGCGCATTTGGCCGGGTTCAGTACCATTCTCAACGGGTTAGCGCGAGCTGTGGGATACGCGCCCTCAACTCCGGCGAAAGCTCCCTGAGGATCAGCAGGCGCTTGCCGTTGCGCACCACCTGCCAGCGGTCGGCGGCGGGGGTCCCCGTCTGGGCCGCGACCCGCGCCGCGGCGTTCTCGGCTTCCTGGGCATCGCGCTCGCTGTCCCAGGCGCTCAGCCAGACGACCGCCGGCGGCAGGTGCTGCGAACGGTAGACGCGCAGTCGATCGCCGTCCCAGCCATCGGCGGCGCGCTTGGCGTCGGCCTCGCGCAAGCCCTGGCCGAAGTAGACGCCGATCTCCAGCTCGCCCAGCGTATCTTCCCGCACCAGCTCGTAGCCGGCGGCAGCCAGCTCGGGCAGCTCGGGGAGGGCCAGGGCCTCGGGCATGTCCGCGTGGACGAAGCGCTCGGGATGTAGGACCTGCTCGCTCGAGACCGGCGGCTGGCCGTGCGCGCGATCGATCGCGGCGAAACCGCCGGTGCCGTGCAACGCGGCGCAGAACGCCAGGCCGTCGACGTACGCACTCAGCAGCGGCACTCGCACGATGGCCGGCGCCTGCTCGAGCTCGGTGCCGGCCAGCGGCGAACGCCGCACCACGTCCGAGAACGACTTCACCTGGGCGGGGTTACTGGTCAGCCGCTCGAGCGGGATGTGCTCGCGCTCGAGCGCGTATCCGATCATGGCCAGGGTGGCGTCGCCCTCGACCAGCGCGTGGAACGCGTTGTCGGCGTCGGTGTCGCGCTCCGCCTTGATGTGCTCGAACAGGTGCAGGTGCTGATCCTGCAGCGCGTGCACCAGCTCGTGCACGAGCACGATGCGCGCCTCGCTCAGATCCGAGCCTTCCTCGGCGTTCGCGTCATCGCCGCGCGCGAAGGCGAGCATCACGTCGTCGCGCACCACCAGGTGCTTGGCCTCGGCGTCGTAGTAGCCGACGACCTGCTCGCCCATCAGCCGCAGCAGCAGCGCGCGCACGTCGAGGTCCGGTGCGAGCAGCCCGAGCGCGGCGTAGACCACGCGCGCGCGATCCAGCTCTTCGTCCTCGATCTGCGTCTCGACGTACGACGTGATGCGATCGCGATCCTCGACCAGCACCGGCACCGATTGCTTGAACTGCAGGCCGCGCACGCGCTCCGCGCTGCCCATCAGCTCCTCGATCACGCGCGCCTCGCGCGGCGAAGGGCTGCGGCGCGTGCCCTGCGGCAGCGCGGACGGTGCGGGCTTCGGCGCTTCCGCGGGTGCCAGCTGGGCGTCGTGCGCGTCCTGGGCGCCGGCGGCAGGCGCGGGCGCTCCGCACGCCGAGGACCCGACGAGCCACAGGCAGAGCAGCCCGACCAGCAATGGCCTCATTCGCTGGCCCTTAGCACCACGCAGTGGGTGAGCGGGCGAAAGCCTACTTCATCCCGGAACACCCGTCGTGCCGCGCGGCAGGCCGCGTCGCGCAGCGCATCGTCTTCGCAGGGCAGCGGGAGCTTGTTCACCGCCAGCTCGGCCTCGCCGCAGACTTCTTCGAGCAAGTCGCGCTCGGCGTCTTCCCACACCACGCCGCGCGTCAGCACGCGCGGTCTGGCGCGCAGGGCCCCGCGCGCGTCGACGGCCAGCGTGATCATCACGATACCGACCTCGGCCATCAGCATGCGATCGCGCAACACCACCGCCGGCAGCTCGAGCCCGGCCTGGATGTGCACGCGGCCCGACTCGACCGTGGGCGCCAGTCGCACCGCGTCTTCGTCGACCTCCAACACCGCGCCGTTCTCGATCACGCAGGTCTCGGGCACGCCGGTGTCGCGCGCCAGCGCAGCGTGGCGCTTGAGGTGGTGGTAGGTGCCATGCACCGGCACGAAGACTTGTGGCCGCACCAACTCGATCAACTTGCGCTGCTCGTCGCGGCAGGCGTGGCCGCTGACGTGCAGCTTCGGATCGTCGAAGCGCTGCAGGACGCGCACGCCCGAGCGCTCGAGGGCATCGATCAGCGAGTGGATCGCGCGCTCGCGCCCCGGGATCACGCGCGAGGACAGGATCACCAGATCTCCCGGCTCGAGCCGCAGCTGGTTGTGCGTGCCGTAGGCCAGCCGCGACAGCGCAGCTTGGGGTTCCGCCTGCGAGCCGCTGGCGATCACCATCAGCTTGTCGCGGGCCACGCTCTGGGCCATGTCCGGCGCGATCATGACCGGCAGCGGCCGGGGCAACAGGCCCTGCCGCTCGGCCACACGCAGGTGGGTCTGCAGCGAGCGTCCCAGCATCAGACACGTCTTGCCGAGCTCGACCGCGCAGCGCAGCGCCGCGGCCAGCCGGTAGATGTTCGAGCCGAACATCGACACCACCACGCGCGCGTTGCCGGACTGCACGTGCTGCGCGAGCGCCACACCCACGCCCGCTTCGCTGCCCGAGGTGCCCTCGACGTCCACGTTGGTCGAGTCGCTGAACAGGACGCGCACGCCCTCTTCGCCGAGCTGGGCGAGAAACGGCAGATCGCAGGGCTGGCCGTCGACCGGCGCGGGATCGATCTTGAAGTCACCGGAGTGCACCAGCGTGCCGACGCGCGATCGGAACACCAGGCCGGTCGAGTCGGGGATCGAGTGCGTCACGCGGTAGGGCTCGACCGTGAAGGCGCCGAGCTGCAGCACCTGGCGCGGCTGGACCGACACCAGTTCCGGCGGGCGATCCCAGTCGAACTCGGACAACCGCTCACGTACCAGGCCCAGCGCGTAGTCCGGCCCGTAGACCGGCACGTCGATATCGCGCAGCAGGTAAGGCAGGCCGCCGATGTGATCTTCGTGGCCATGGGTGAGGATGATGGCCTTGACCCGGTCCCGCTTGGCGAGGAGGTACGAAAAGTTTGGGTGGATCAGGTCGACGCCGGGCTCGTGATCGGGGAAGGTCACCCCGCAATCGAGCACCACGATGGTGTCGTCGAGCTCGAGCGCCATGCAGTTCATGCCGACCTCACCCAGGCCGCCCAAGGGCACAATCCGCAGAGCACGACTCATCCGCACTGACTTGCAGTGGACGGTCGTGCGAGTCAAGGGCGGAGTGTCCGCGCGAACTCGCGAAAGATCCCGGAGCCGCCGCGCAGCGCCGGCGACTGACAATCAATCGGAAGGGTCGCGCCCTCAGGCGCGAGCCTTCCGAATTTCTGAGGCATTTGACCCAATCTTTCCCGGCGTGTTACCCAGCGCAGCGCCTTACGCCGCCTGGCTCTTGGATCACTGCGGAGCAACTCTTCATGCGTCTTTCATCGTTCGGGTGCCTGCTCGTCGTTCTCGGCACGGGCGCCGTCTGCCATGCCCAGCAAGCGCCGGCGCAACAGCCGCCCGCAGCCCCGCAGCCCGCAGCCCCGCAGCCCGCAGCCCCGAGTGCACCGGCCGCCGGCGCTCCCG
>DATEOF010000327.1:0-14698 GCA_035274465.1 Polyangiales bacterium | reverse complement strand
GAACCCGACTTGCCGCCATCCGCGGAGCGACCGGCGCCTCCGCCGCTACCAGCTGCGGGGCTACCGCCGGTGCCAGCCACTGCACTCGGCGCTCCAGCACCTCCCGTCCCGGCAGCCGTCTCCGCGCCGCCGCCCGTCGAGGCCGACGAACTGCACGCTCCGGCCGCCAAACACGTAACCAGCCACGCCAAGCTCCGCATCGACGACATCGCCGTGGCGTAGCAATGCGCTTCGGCTCGTTCAAGTCACCGCGTTGTCTTCGCGCGGAGGAATCGAGTACGTGACCGTGGCTTGCGCCACGAGCAGTCCGCTGGCCTCGTTCTTGATGTGGACGTCGGCGACCGCCAGTTGCTTGCCCAGCTTGAGGAGCCGTACCTCGGCCAGCACGGCCTCGGCGCTCGGCTTGCGTATGAAGTTGATGTTGAGGCTCGTCGTGACCGCGAGCAGGACCGGGCCGAGATGCGCCAGGATCAAGTAATACGCGCCAGTGTCGGCCAGCATCATCAACACCGGCCCCGAGATCGTGCCGCCGGGCCTCAGGAATTCGTTCCGGAACGGCAGCCGCAACTCCAAGAAGTCAGGGCCGAGCTTGGTGAGCTCGGTGAACACGCTCGCCTCCGGAAACCTGTCTGCGATCAGCTGCCGGATCTCCTCGAGGCTGAGCAGCGGCGTCATCTAGTGGTCCATGCCCTTGCGCACGCGGTGCTGCTCGAGCGGCGACGTGGTGCTCTGGTCGATGGTGGCCGCTGCGCCCAAGAGGCCGCTCAGCGTGGCGAAGCTCTTGCCGCCGTCGGTCGATTCGAGCGCCAGCAGGTCCGAACGGTCGCGGCCTGTCACGATGATGCGTTGCGCGTCGGCGGCCAGGCCGGGCGTGCCGCAGAAACCGCTGGTGGGTTCGAAGCACGCGCTCGGCATGTGCGGCGCGCCGAGCGGGTTCAGCTGCGCGTCGAGCCGCAGCACGCGCACGGCCTCGAGCGGCGCCCCGAGCGCGATCACGCTGCCTGTCTCGGTGTGCAGCGCCGCGAAGCTGCTGACTCCCTTGGCCAAGCTGCGCGGGGCGCTGCAGCTGTTGGCTGCGCACAGGCTGCCCCACAGCTGGCGATCCGCGCTGATCCACAGCAGCTGTGCGCCTTGCTCGCGGCAGGCGATACGCACGCGGTCCAGGCGCGAGTCCTCACCGTGCAGCGCCCCCGGCAGCCGCAGCGCTTGCATCGACAGCTCGCGCGGGGCCGCAGCGCCGGCATCGACGCGCACCACGCGCAGCTGGCTGTCAGTGCCATAAGCCAGCCAGGTACCTTGTGCCGAGCCGCAGCCGAGCGTCCACGGGTGCTCGCCTTGCACCGCGGGCAGCGTCAGGGCAGGGCGGTCTGCCTGCGCGTACTTCAGGCTGGCCTCGAGCTCGGCGCTTGCAGCTTGCCCGCGCAGCGCGAGCACGGCTGCCGGCTCGCTGCCCGGAACCAAGCTCGCCTCGAACACCGGCGCGGCGGCCCCGATCTCGAAGCGCTCGGTCGGCTCGAACGCGCGGCTGGGCAGCGGGAGCGCCGGATCCACCGGCGGCAGCTCGAAGTGGAGTAGCGCCTTGCCGCCATCAGCGGCAGCGAGCGCCAGCAGCCACGCGTGACCGGAGCCCGTCAGCGACAGCGACCGATCGATGCGGCCCGCCGGATGTCCCGCCATCTTCCAGGTCGGATCCTTCAGCGCGGCCGCACCCTTGTCGTACGGCGAGAGCCCGGTCGGCCGGCCCGCGCAGTGATCCTCGCGCTCCGCGCAGCGCGCATCCGGCATCGCCCAGACCAGGTACGCTTCGCTGCCGCTCCGCAACATGCCGCGTACGAAGCTGGTGCGGCGCACGCGCTCGCGATCGACCTTGCCGTCCGCCACGCGCAGGTAAGACACGCCGCGCCCATCCAACGCCAGCGCCTCGAGCGCGGTCCCGTTGCTGTACAGATCGAGCAGCGCTTCGTCCGAAGCCATCAGCGGCAGGCGCGCGGGCACGGCCAGCCGCGCCGGGGCGCTCCAGACCAACGCGTCGTTGTCGAGCTCGTCGTCCGCGCCACCCGCGCGCGCGAGCAGCACCGTCGCGGCCTGCACGCGGCGCAACGCCTGCAGCAAGCGCTCCGGTACGCGCGTCAGCCCGGCCTTGCGCCGCGCATCCAGATCCGTGAGCTCGCGCTGCGCCAGCTCGGCCGCGGCGCGCAGATCCGCGCCCGCCTGCTTGACCGACGGCCACAGGAAGACCTTCGGCTCGGGCGCCAGCCGCTGCAGCGCAGGGCGGCATTCGAGCGGCCAGCTCGGCCCGGCCAGCATCACCTTGCCGGCGAAGTGATCGCGATCGCCGCGCGGCAGCGACAACCCCGGCCGCGGCGCGCGCTGTCCGCCCATCAAGCACACGCTCAGGTCGGCGAAGTGCCCGCGCGCCTCCTGCGCCAGCCCGCGACCGCGCAGGTACGGCCAGCCGAGCAGCGCGATCGCCAACAAGGCATTCGCCAGCACCGCGACGATCAACGGCTTGCGGTTGGGCCGAAAAGCACTGGCGATGCGTTCGGCGTCGAGATCGCTTACTTCTCGCATTGTCGGCTTATTCGTCGTCGCTGGAGCGCAGCTTGGCCAACACGCTGATGTCCTCGAGCGTGGTCATGTCGCCCACCGCCTCTTTGCCTTGCGCGATGTCGCGCAACAATCGCCGCATGATCTTGCCGCTGCGCGTCTTGGGCACGGCGTCGGCGAAGCGGATCGACTTGGGCCGCGCGAACTTGCCGATCTCGTTGCCCACGTGATCGAGCAGCGCGCGGTTCAGCTCCTTGCTCGGTTGCTGGGTGCTCTTGAGCGTCACGAACACCACGATCGCCTGGCCGGTCACCTCGTCGGCGACGCCGACGGCTGCGGCCTCGGCCACGGCAGAGTGTGACACCAGCGCGCTCTCGATCTCCGCGGTGCCGAGCCGGTGACCGGACACGTTCACCACGTCGTCGATGCGCCCCATCACCCAGAAGAAGCCGTCCGCGTCGCGTCGCGCGCCGTCGCCGGTGAAGTACTTGCCCTCGAAGCGCGAGAAGTACTGCTGCTTGTAGCGTTCGTCGTCGCCCCAGACCGTGCGCAGCATCGAGGGCCACGGCTTGTCGATCACCAACAGGCCGCCCTCGTTCACGCCCGCCTCGCTGCCGTCGTTGCGCAGCACCTTCGGCGAGATGCCGAAGAACGGCAGCGAGCACGAGCCGGGTTTGCTCGGAATCGCGCCAGGCAGCGGCGTCATGACGATCGAGCCGGTCTCGGTTTGCCAGTACGTGTCGACGATCGGGCAGCGGTCGCCGCCGATCACCTTGCGGTACCACATCCAGGCTTCGGGGTTGATCGGCTCACCGACCGAACCCATCAGCCGCAGGCTCGACATGTCGCACGCGTTCGGATACTGGTCGCCCCACTTCACGAACGTCCGGATGGCCGTCGGCGCGGTGTAGAAGATCGACACGCCGTGGCGTTCGATGATGCGCCACAGTCGCCCGGGATCGGGTTGGTTCGGCGCGCCTTCGTACATCAACACGCTCGCGCCGTTGCTCAGCGGCCCGTAGACGATGTAGCTGTGACCCGTCACCCAGCCGATGTCGGCCGTGCACCAGTACACGTCGTCGTCGCGCACGTCGAACACGTACTTGGTGGTCAGGTGCGTGCCGAGCAGGTAGCCCGCCGTGGTGTGCATCACGCCCTTGGGTTTGCCCGTGGTGCCCGAGGTGTAGAGGATGAACAGCGGGTGTTCCGCGGGCAGCGCGGGCGCGGTGTGGCGCGCGCTGGCCTTCGCCATCAGGTCGCTCCACTTGTGATCGCGTCCGGGCTTCCAGTCGACCGGGTTGCCCGTGCGTTCGTAGACGATCACGTGCTCGACCGACGGGCACTGCTCGACCGCCTTGTCGACTTGCGGCTTGAGCGGCACCACGCTGCCGCGCCGCCACGCACCGTCCTGCGTGATCACGCACTTGGCCGTGGCGTCGTTCATGCGATCGCGCACCGCCTCGGCCGCGAAGCCGCCGAACACCACGCTGTGGATCGCGCCGATCCGGGCGCAGGCGAGCATCGCGATCGCCGCCTCCGGCACCATGCCCATGTAGATGCCGACGCGGTCGCCCTGTTTGATCCCCAGCCCCTCGAGCACGTTGGCGAAGCGGCACACCTCGCGCAGCAACTCGCGATACGTGAGCACGCGCACCTCGCCCGGCTCGCCTTCCCAGATGATCGCGGCCTTGTTCGCGCGTCCGCCCTGCACGTGCCGGTCGAGACAGTTGTCGGCCAGGTTGAGCGTGCCGTCTTCGAACCACTTCGCGAACGGCGGCTTCCAGTCGAGCACGCGCGTCGGCGCCTTGGTCCAGCGCAGCTCTTTCGCCTGCTCACGGAAGAAGCCCTCCGGGTCGTCGATGCTCCGCTTGTACAGGGCCGCGTACGTCTCGTAGTCCGGCACGCGGGCGGTGCGCGCAAAGTCCGGCGGCGGGGGAAACACGCGCTGCTCCTGCGACACACTTTCAATGGTCAGTTCGGGCATGTGATTCCTCGGGCATTCCTCGAGCTTGGGCGCATACCATACCCCGACACCGTTCATAGCCAATCGTTCGATGACCACGGAACCTACGCCGCAATTGCTGTCCGGGCTCTTGGACAAGTACACACGGCTGCTGCGGCTGCGCAGCGTGCCGGACGCGCTCCCGCCGCGCGATGAGCTACGCAGCCTGGCGCGGCAGTTCCCTGGTTCGCTGCGCGAGCTCGATCGCTTGCCGTTGCCGTTGATCGAGGCGCGTCTGCGCGAGCTCGAGCAGGTGCTCGCCGAAGGTCGCGAGCCCACCCAGTGGATGCGCTTGCAGGTGAGCTATCACGGGTTCATGCGCGCTACGTTGCGGATCAAGCGCTGGTCTCGAGCGTGGCCCGAGGAGCAGGAAGCAGCCCAGGCCGAGCTCGCCGCCCGCTACGTGCCCGCGCCGGACGAGCCTGCCCTCGGCTTCTTCGACGCCGAGGTGCTCGAGCTGATCCGCAACCCACCCGCCGGGCGCCTCAACCCGTTCGTATTGGCGGCAGTCGCGCGCGTGCATGGCACGACTGCGGAGGATGTAGGTAAAGCCCTACTAGCCTAGCCTTAGGGTCTTGGTTCCCTGGCCGTGCGTGGGGGACCCAAGTTGCCACGTGCCGGGGCCACTGTTAGGGTTTGGGCGTGCGGCAAGTAGGTGCAGCTATTGGCTTCATCAGCATGGAGCTGCTCGCTTGCGCGCTCGCAGTTCCGGCCGCGCACGCCGACCGTGGCAAGATCGCGCGTGGGGCAAAACTGGCCGATGCCGCTGCCGCTCCGAGCGGCGACGACGCCCAAGAACCTACACTGATCTTGCGACCGCAACCCGGGCTCGAGTTGCTCGCCTCGCGCGTGGTGCGCGTGCTTTCGCTGCGCTTCGGCCAAGGTGCGATCCGTGTCGGCGGGCCGCCACCCCCCGGGTTGCTGGAAGCGGTTCCCGCCGGACATCTGGCACTGGCACGCGATGGCGATCGTATACGGCTGGTGTTGGGTGCTGCATTTGGCGCGTTCTTCGAGGCCAGCGTGCCGCTGACCAAGCCCGCGAGTGAGCCCGACGTGCGCTCGCTCGCGCTGGCCGTGGAAGCCCTGCGCGATCGCGTCTTCGAGGCCGTCGAGCGAACGAACCAGGCGCAGGCTCAAGCGGAAGCACAGGCACAACGAGCGCAGACCCCGAGCGCGAGCCCACCACCCCCGCAGCCCAGAGCTGCAGCGGCGGATCCGCAGCCGACGGCTGCAACCGCGGGTCCCCCACGCGACATGGGCGCGACGCCGTATCCGCTCGCAGAGGGCGAGCAAGCCCGCGAAGTGAAGCCGATGTTCTTCGTGCGCATGTATACGGGCGCGTCGAACGAGAGCAACGGGCTGCACATGGGCATCGCCACGGGCGGCGGCGTGTGTGTGCTGGGCCACTGTCTAGTGCTCAGCATCGAGTCCCCGCTGCCGTATGTGTTGGTGGCAGCGCCAACCGACGTTCGCTACCGCTACCCCACCGTGACCACCAGCTTCTACTCGCGTCCCTGGCAGTTCGGGGTCTTCGCGCCCGCCGCGAGCATCGGCTTTCTGTCGCGGGTCGGCTACTTCAATGCGGACATGGGCGTGAACAAGCGGGCTCCGGGCCTGGAATCCGATCTGGGAATCCGGGGGACCCTGGAGGCCTCGTTCGAGATTTACGGCGCCCTCGAGCTGACCTGCGAAGTGGGGTTCGACTATGCGCTCGACCGCTGGCAGCTCGGGAGCGGCGCAGATGTGGCACAACGCGGGACTCGCGCTACAGGTTGGGGGCAAATGGGCCTGCGTGTCCGTCCCTACTGAGGCCTCCCGCCGGAAAAAAGCCGAACCCCAAGCGACCCACATTCGAGGAGCCCCTGCGTTGAATCCGAAACCTGCACAGCCCCGATCGTCCGCCCGAGACGAGGACCGCCAACTGCTCACGCGGGCCGCGGCCGGCGATGAGCAGGCGGTACGTGCGCTGTACCGTACGCACGTGGCCAAGCTGCAGCGCCAGGCGGCGCGCGTGCTGGGCACGAACGACCCGGACGTCGAAGACGTGGTGCAGCAGGCATTCCTGGCCGCGCTCGACGGCGCCAGCAAGTTCGATGGTCGTTCGAGCGTGCAGACCTGGCTGTTTGGGATCGTGACGCGCCGCGCACTCGACGCCGCCCGCGCGCGTTACCGGCGCCAGCGCTTCGGGCGCTTCGTGTCGTCACTCGGCTTCCACTCGGAGAACTCGCCCGCGCCGGATGCGGCATATCAGGCCGGCGTCGAAGCCGAGCGCATGTTGGCCGAGCTCTCGCCGCTGCAGCGCACCGTCTTCGTGCTGCACGACGTCGAGGGCTACACGTTCGCGGAGATCTCCGGCTTGATCGACGTCGGCATCTCCACGCTGCACGGGCGGCTGATGGCCGCGCGCAAACGCCTCGACGCCTTGCAAGACGACGGCGACGACTCCGCGGAGTCTCTTTCCGGAGGCGCCGATGTCTAGGACCAGCATGCCCGCGTCCGGATCCAAGCGCCTGGCAGACGCGCTGCGTAGCGCTCCCGAAGCCTTGGATGAAATCGGTCGCGCGCGCATGGAGCGCAACCTGGTCGAAGCTTGGCGCGCCCGCGGCGCGCATGCAGTACCGCTGCCCGGCACGCGTCCCGCGCTGTCGCGCACGCTGTGGATGGGCTCGATCGCCGCGGCGGCCGCGCTCGGCTTGGTGTTCGGCCTGACCTTGCTGCGCAAGAGCGCCGAGACCGATCCGGCGCAGAGCGTCGCGCACTTCGACCTGGTGATCGGCGATGGCGCGGTGCAGAGCGGGGTGTTGTCGGCGGGCCAGGTGCTCGAGAGCGGCAAGCACGGCCACATCGAAGTCAGCCAAGCCCGCAGCCGGCTCGACATCGCGCCCGAGAGTCGCGTGCGCTTCGAGAGCCTGGATCGCGACGACCTGCGGCTGTCGCTGGTGCAAGGTCGAGTCGACGTGGCGTTCCATCCGGAGCGCAAGGGCGAGCAGAGCATGTCGATCGAGACCGGCAGCGCTCGCGTGGTGGTGGTCGGCACGCGCTTCGCGGTCGAGGTCAATGACAAGCGCGAGACGCGCGTCAGCGTGAGCGAAGGCGTCGTGCGCGTCGAGCCGCGACGCGGTGGTGCCGCTGTGATGGTGCGCGCCGGTGAGCGCTTGAGCGTACCGGCGGAGGCCGAGCCGGAGCTCTCGACAGAGCACGAGGCCGAGGCCGCAGAACCACCCGTAGAGGGGGCCTCGGCGGAGCCGGAACCCGCCGACAGCAGCAGCGCATCGCGCGCTGGACGTTCGCGCAAGACCACTGCCGCCTCGAGCGGCAGCAGTAGTTTCGACGAGAAGCTCGAGAATGCGCGCAAGCAGCTGCTCGAGGGCAAGCACGCGGCCGCGCGCGAGCGCCTGTCGCGGCTGATCAAGAACACACTGCCGCCGAGCACGCGGTGCGAGGCCTGGGTGTTGATGGCCGAGTCGCTCACCGCGCAGGGCCAGGTGCCGCGCGCAGCGGCGGCTTATCGCGAGGCCGTGGCGTCCGCACCCGGTGAGCCCGCAGGCAACAACGCCCAGTTCGCGCTGGCGCGTTTGCTCGATCGCTACACCTCCGAGCACGAGACTGCTGCCGAGGCGTATCGCGAGTACCTGGCCAAAGCGCCGCATGGGCCGCTCGCGCGACAAGCCCGCGACGCGTTGTGTCGCCTGTCTCACTGCCAGTGACACAACCCGCGGAGGTCAGTACCTCGCGCGGCGCTTGCCATTAAGCGACGCGCAAACCTGCCTCAGCGTGGTCGTACGACACACGCAACCGCGCCCGCGCCCGTGAATGTGCAGGGCTTTCGCCGGCATGTGCCTTGCAAACGCATGCGCGCATGAGCACCACGGTCCAGAACACATCGCTGCCTGACCTGGTACGTGTGCTGGCCGATGACGCGCGCGAGTTGGTGCGTGCCGAGGTAGGGCTAGCCAAGGATGAGCTGGGCAAGAACCTGCGCTTGCTGCTGATCGTGGTCGCGGGCGCGACGTCGGCGACCGTGATCGCCGCGCTCTCGCTGGGCGCATTCCTCGCAGCGGCCGTGCTGGGCGCGGGTGGTACGCCCGTGGCCGCGCTGCTGACGGCTGCGGGCTGGGGCACTGCGCTGGTGCTCGCAGCGGTGGTCGTGGCAGTGCGGCTGATCGCGAAGAACAAGCGACCGAAGGAGGTCGCAGCCGAGCCCGAACCCACTCTGTCCGCTCAAACAAACGAGGTCCTGCGATGAGCACCGAACTCTCTTCGACTGCTGGTAATGGCGCATCCACGGCACTCGTGCTTCCGAGCCCTGCCGAGCGTCGCGTGCAGCGCGCGAAGCAACGGTTGACCCAACATCTGGCGCTGCTCGAAGGGCGTGCGCGCGTGTTGGCGCGACAGACGGCCTGGATCGCCGGAATGGTACTGCTCGGGCTTGCGGGTGCCGCGGCCGCGTCCACGTTGTTCAGCGGCCGATCGCGGCGAGCTCGCGGGGGTATGTACTACGCGAGCACCGCGGGTGCAGGGGGTGTCGGCACCGCCTTGATGCTCGCCGCGTTCGGTCTTCTCAGCCGCCCGCGTTCGGCACGCGTGCGCGCACGCAGCTAGGGCTGGTCCACAACTCGAGTGAAGGGCAGGCATACGGCGATGGCAACGGAACTTCAGGAACTGGTCAAACCCGAGAAGATCAAGCAAGCGCGCGAGCAATTGGCCCGCGTGGGCGGCGAGCTCGAACACGTGGATCGCCGGCTGCGCGCGCTGATCCAGGAGCGACCCGTCGTGACGCTGCTGGGTGCAGCGTTGGTCGGTCATCTCATCGGACGTCTGGTCGCAGCAGGACGATAGAGGCGAGCATGGAAACGGAAACCACCAGTAAATCCACCAGCAGTCAGCGTTCTGGTAGCTCGATCGAGAAGAAGGCGCGTGCCGCCGAGGCGGACATCCAGGAAGCCTGGCAGGAAGCGAGCGACGCGATCCAGACGCTGTATTCCCAGGCGACGGTCAAGCTCGAGGAGACGGTGCGCGAGCGACCCTACGTGGCACTCGCGGCAGCCGCAGGCATCGGCTTCGTGCTCGGCGGCGGACTGCGCTCGTTGACCGGCCGCTATCTGCTGCGCACGACGGCTCAGGTCGTGCTCCCGGGTGTCGTTGCAGCCCTGCGCGGCGAAGAAGCGTGACGAAAACTAAACCCAAACCCAGGAGCGAGACCATGTGGGACGAGATCTTGAAGAGCAAAGCACGTGCGATGCAGGACTTCAGCACGGATGACATCTTGAGCGCGTTGGGCTTGCAGCGGCAGCGCACGCCGCTCGACGTCGCGATGTCGACCACGCTGAGCTTCCTCGCGGGCGCGGCCGCCGGTGCCACTGCAGCGCTGCTGCTGGCGCCGAAGACAGGGCGCGAGATGCGGCGGGACCTTTCGAACAAAGCGACGGAGCTGACGCGCAGCTTGAGCTCGAGCGCGAGCGAGCTGGCGGAAGACGCGCGGCAAGCATTGCCGATGTCCGAAGAGCGCCGCCCGACCTCGCTTGCAGGTTCGAACCGTTCGACCTCGTGAGCTCATCCATCGCTCGCGGTGCGGTACTCGAGCACGGACTCTGCCCGTGCACGAGTACCGCGCCGCGACCTCGACTTCACTGCACATGAGAAGAGGAACTTATGGCGAGCAAGCGCAAGCGACGCTATGGCCGCAAGGCATCGGACAAGGTCGAGAAGTCGATGCACGAGATGAAGCGCGGGAAGCTGCGCTCGGGCCGTTCGAAGAAGAAGGTGACCAGTCGCAAGCAGGCGATCGCGATCGGTCTGAGTGAGGCACGTCGCTCGGGCGGCAAGGTGCCGAAGAAGAAGAAGGGCTCGCGCAAGAAGAAGAGCAGCAAGCGCAAGAAGAGCAGCAAGCGATGAAAAAGCCACGCGCGCTGCGCTACGCGGTCGTCGGGCTGGGTTACTTCGCGCAGGCTGCCGTGTTGCCCGCCTTTGCGCGGCTCAAGAACTCGAAGCTCGTGGCGCTGTTCTCCGGCGACCCCCAGAAGCTCTCGAAGCTCGGCAAGCAGTACGACGTCGAGCACCGCCTCGGTTACGGCGACTACGACGAGTTCTTGCGAAGCGGCGAGGTCGACGCGGTCTACATCGTGCTGCCGAACAGCTTGCACGCCGAGTACTCCGAGCGCGCCTCGCAAGCTCGCGTGCACGTGCTGTGCGAGAAGCCGATGGCGGTCACCGAGGCCGAGTGCCTGCGCATGATGGCGGCGGCGCGCGAAGCCGGCACCAAGCTCATGGTCGGCTATCGGCTCCACTTCGAGTCTGCCACGCTGACCCTGATCGACAACATCCGCGCGGGCAAGCTGGGCGAGCCGCGGCTGTTCGACGCCACGCTCAGCATGCAGGTGCAGCCCGGCAACACGCGCCTGCGCCGCAGCACCCTCGGCGGCGGGCCGCTCTACGACATCGGCATCTACTGCATCAACGCCGCACGTTCGGTGTTCCAGGACGAGCCGATCGAGGTCAGCGCGTTCACGGCGCGCCGGCCGGACGACGAGCGGTTTCGCGAGGTCGAGGAGCAGATCGCGGCCGTGCTGCGCTTCCCCGGCGAGCGGCTGGCCACCTTCACGGCCGGCTTCGGCGCGGTCGATGTCTCGCGCTACCAGGTGATCGGCAGCAAGGGCCGAGCCCGGCTCGAACCCGGCTTCGAGTACGCCGAGGGTCTCAAGCTGGAGCTGCAGCGCGGCGGGCACACCAAGCGCCACAGCTTCAAGAAGCGCGACCAGATCGCCGCCGAGATCCAGTACTTCTCGGAGTGCGTGCTGCGCGACAGGAACCCCGAGCCTTCCGGGGCCGAGGGGTTGGCCGACGTGCGCGTGATCGAGGCCCTGCAGCGCTCGGCTGCGACGCAGCGCGCTGTCCAGCTGCAGCCCGTAGGCAAGATCGAGCGGCCGAACGCGGCGCTCGAGAGCTTCGTGCCGCCACACGGCATGCCCGATCTGGTCCACGCCTCCGCCCCTTCGCGCTGAGATTTTGTTAGACTGCGCGCCACATGCGCGAAGGTATCCTGATCGTGTTGGAAGGCGTGGACGGCGCGGGCACTACGACGCAGACCGAGCTGCTGTGCAATGCGCTGCGGCCGTCGGTACCCGTGCAGTCGACGCGCGAGCCGTCGAGCGGGCCGATCGGTGCGCTCCTGCGGCAGGCGCTCAGCGGCCGCTGGGTGACGCCGACACCGTTCGGCCTGCGCGCGCCGGGCGCGGTCACGCTGGCGCTGCTGTTCGCCGCCGACCGACAGGATCACCTGGAGGCCGAGGTCTCGCCGTTGCTCGGGGAGGGCGTGAGCGTGATCTCGGATCGCTACTACCACTCGTCGGTCGCGTACCAATCGCTGACGGGCGCCGGCAGCATCGAGTGGATCCGCGAGCTCAACAAGAACGCGCGCCGCCCGGATCTCACCATCGTGCTCGACGTCCCCGCGGATGTCGCCGAGCGCCGGCGCCGCGCGCGCGGAGGCCGCGAGCTCTTCGACGAGGCGCAGTTCCAGCAACAGCTGGGCGAATTCTACGCACAGCTCGAGCGCCACTTCCCCGGCGAAGAGATCGTGCACGTGTCGGGAGACCGCCCCCCCGAGACGGTCGCCGCCGACGTCCTCGCACACGCCCGGGCCGCGCTGGCGAAGCGCTGACTCCTCGGAAGTTGCTACGCGGTCGTCCCCGCGCGTTACGCTGCGTCGATGTCCTGGACGCCCGCTCGCGTAGGCGCGGTGGCGGCGCTCGCGGCGCTGGCAGCGGCGGCGTTCATGGCTGCCGGCGGGCGCGACTTTTGTTTGGACGACGCCTGGATTCACCTGGCGTATGCGAAGAGCCTGAAGCTCGGCGATGGCTTCGCCTACAACCCGGGTGATCGCGAGACGGGTTTCTCGAGCCCGCTCTGGGCGTTGTTGCTCGCGCTCTGTCCCTGGGGCGATGACCCGGTGCGGGCGACCAAGGCGCTTGGCGCGCTGTTCCATGCCGCGCTGGCCTGGGGCGCGAGCCAGCTGGCCTGGCGATCGACGCCGGCGGAGCGCGCCTGGCCGGTGGCATTGACCGCGGGTCTGCTCGTGGCGTGCGACCCGCTGCTGGTGTTCTCGGCCGTGAGCGGCATGGAGGTGTCGCTGACGGCGGCGTTGGTGGTCTGGACGCTGTCGGCTGCGGAACGGCTCTCGGCCGGCGCATCGACTCCCGTGGCTGTCAGCGGCGGCGTGCTGCTGGGCGCGGCTGCGGTGCTGGCACGCGTCGAGAGCTTGTTCCTGATCGGAGCGTTCGCGCTCCTCAGCTGGTCCGCGACGCGGCGCCGCGATGCGCTCTGGCCTTTGCTGGGCGCGCTGCTCGCGCTCGGCGCCTGGGTGCTGTATTGCCAGCAGGTCTCGGGCTACCCGTGGCCCAACACGTACTACGCCAAGCGGCACGCCGATCTCGGCGAGGGCATCGTGTACTTCGGGCTGCGCGTGCTCACGGCGCAGGCCTGGTCGGTGGGGCTGAGCGGGCTCGCGCTCGTGGGCTATGCGCTGGCGCGGTCCGGGCCGTGGCGCACGCTCGCGCTGGCCTGGCTGTCCGCCGTGATCGCGATCGCCGGCAGCCGCGAGCTGCTGCCGAACACGTTGTTCTACTGCTCGCGCTACTTCGCGATCTTCGCGGCCCTGCCGTGCGTGCTGGTCGCGAGCCAGCTACCCGAACGGCGGCTGTGGCGCGCGCTGGCGTTGACGCCGATCGTCCTCGCCAACCTCTGGCTGCTGCCGGCGGCGCAGCGCCTGCAGCGCGCCCAGGAAGACGACATCGAGAAGCTCCACACCCAGCCCGCTCAATTCGTGGCCGCGACGCTGCCCGCGGACGCGCGCCTGCTGGTCGAAGGCGCCGGCGCCACGCGCTTCTTCGCGCCGCGCTCGATGCACGTGATCGACTACGTCGGCCTCAACTACAAGGCCGCCGTGCACGCGCGCACGCTGCCCGAGCGGCTGTGCGCGGTGCTGCAGGCACACCCGACGTTCATCGCCTTGCCGGACGCCTACGCGACCAGCATCCAGAAGTCGTTTGCGATCCAGCCGCTGCGCACCTTCATCGACCGGGACTACGCGCTCACGATCAACAACAAGCCGCACTTCCTCGCCGTCGCGCGCGTGGTGGGTTTGACCCCGTCGCTGCGGGCGATGTGTGGCTTGTAACGGGCGGCGCGACGCTGTACGAGCCGTGCATGGACGATGAGGCGTTGGCCGCGGGCGCGGCGCGAATCCGGCAGCAGCTCTCCGGGGAGCGCCGGCGGATCTTGTTCATCACGGGCGCGGGGCTGTCGGCGGAGTCGGGTTTGCCGACGTACCGGGGCGTCTCGGGGCTGTACGCGAACGCAGACACCGAGCACGGCATCCCGATCGAGGTCGCGCTGAGCGGCACGGTGTTTCGCAAACGGCCCGAGATCACCTGGAAGCACATCGCCCAGCTCGAGCAGGCAGTGCGCGGGGCGAAGCCGAATCGCGCGCACCAGATCATCGCGGAGCTCGAGCGCTCGCACGAGGTGGTGGTGCTGACGCAGAACGTCGACGGCTTTCACCGCGCAGCGGGCTCGACGCAGGTGATCGACATCCACGGCGATTGTCACGTTCTGCTGTGCACGGGCTGCGACTATCGCGAGCAGCGCGCGGACTACGCGGGCCTTGCGCTACCGCCGAAGTGTCCGGAGTGCGGCGCGCTGGTTCGGCCCGACGTGGTGTTGTTCGAAGAGGCCTTGCCGGCGGACAAGCTGCGCGCGCTGCGGCGCGAGCTGGCGCGCGGCTTCGACGCGTACTTCAGCATCGGCACCACCAGCGTGTTCGCGTACATCGCCGAGCCGATGGTGCACGCCGCGCGCCACGGCCGGCTGACGGTCGAGGTGAATCCAGAGGAAACAGAAGTATCCACGGTCGTCGACGTGCGCTTCGCCTGCGGAGCCGTCCGTGCCCTCGACGCGGTCTTCGGCCCGAAGTCGTGCTAAGGGGGTGTGCCTATGACTGACGAAGCCAAAGTCGTTCCCGCGCCCGAGCTGTCCGGGCAAGCCAAGCGCGAGCTGCGCGCCCGAGCCCACCACCTGCAGCCGGTCGTGCTGGTCGGTCACGCGGGGCTGCAGCCGCCGGTCCTCGCCGCCGTCAGCCGCGCACTGCGCGAT
>DATEOF010000326.1:0-6145 GCA_035274465.1 Polyangiales bacterium | reverse complement strand
AAGGCGAGCGACCCCGCGCCCATGAGCCCGGCCGCAGGTCACGCAGCGCCGACACCCGACGCTCCGAACCAGCCCGCAGGCCAGGTGGATTCGCTCGACGCCGGCAGCGACGACGCGGGCAGCATCGACTCGCGCGCGCCCGAGTGCGTGGCGAGCTGGAGCGAGCTGCCCTTCCCGGCGCCCTCGGCCCCCGACCTGCGCGATGCCAGCGACCTGCCGCGCCCCGATCCGCCTTCGGCCGAGTGCCGCGGCTGCGCGTGCGATGCCTGCGCGAGCGCGATCCTCGACTGCCTGCACAATGGCAGCGCAGTCGAGCGCGGGCTGTGCCGCGACATGCTGACCTGCGCCCTGCGCGAGCGCTGCCAGGAGTACGACTGCTACTGCGCGAGTTCGGGCTGCGCCTTCCCCGACGGCATCGGCGACGGACCGTGCGCCGAAGAAATCAATGCAGCTGCTGGCGGCACGCGCAGCCGCGTGATTGCGCTCCGCAACGCCGATCCGCCCGATCTGAACGAGCCGCTGGTGCGCGCGACGCAAGCCATCGCCTGCATCCTGGGCGAGCACCCGAGCTCACCCGGCCCCACGATCGCCGGCAACTGCAACGTGAAGTGTCAGTGAGAGTACTCGCCGACGCCAGCGCCGCCGCGGGTCGTGCGGTCCGTGCGCGATTGTGGGCGCGATACACGACACGTGGCGCCAAAAGCGAGAACATGACGCATTCGATGCGAGCTGCCGCGGTTGTGAGCCGGCGAGTGTGTGTGGTAGGTGCCGGCAACCCGTGCGAAGTGCAGCTGCAGCAAGCGCTTGGGCGTCCGCAGCGTGCGCCCTCCTGGTCGCGCTCGGCGTGAACGGCGTGGCGCGTGCCCAGGCTCAGGCCGCCGATCAGGCGGCTGCGCGCGTCGCGTTGAAGGAAGGCGATCGCCTGCGCGATGCGGGCGATTTACGCGGCGCGCTCGAGCGCTACACGGCCGCGCAAGCGGTCCTCCACGAGCCGCCGACGGGTCTCTCGATCGTGAGCGCGCAGGTGGGGCTCGGCCTGTTGGTCGAGGCGCGGCAAACCGCCGTGGATACGGCTGGGCTGCCGGTGACGCCCGGCGAGCCTGGCGGGTTCGCGGAAGCGCGCTCGGCGGCCGCGCAGATGGCAGCAGAGATCGAGCCGCGCCTGCCGGTGTTCGGGGTGGTGGTGATCCCGGAGGTGCCGTACTCGCTGCGCATCGACGGTACGCAGGTGCCCGAGGAAGCGAAGCAGCTGCGCTTTCGCACCAACCCGGGCGACCACGTGGTGGAGATCTCCGCTCGGGGCTACCTGCGCGCCACGCAGACCTTCACGCTGGCCGAGGGCGTGCACCAGCTGTTCCAGATCGCGCTGGTGGCCACGCCGACGCCATCACCATCAGCGTCGCCGGCGCCATCGCCACCGCCGCCGATAGCTGCAGCTGCAGCCGGCGAGCACGCGGAACACGGGGACTCGGCGAGCCGGGCGCAGCGCACGCGGGGCTACATCGGGCTGGTGGTGGGCGGCACCGCGCTCGTGGCCGGCACGATCACCGGCGTGATGTCCTTCACCGAGACGTCCAACGCCAAGCGCAATTGTCCGGACACCATCTGCCCGGATCGCCTGCGCGATACGCTCGAGACCGCAGATACGATGGCCAATGTCGCGAACGTACTGTTGCCGATCGGCTTGCTCGGCGTGGCCTACGGGATGTTCGAGTTGCTCACGCTGCCGGACGAGCCCGAGCCTGCGGTCTCGTTCTCGATCGGAGCGGGCGGGGCGACGCTGCGAGGCAAGCTGTGAAGCGCGGGTTCGTCATGCTGCTGCTGAGTGCGGCGCTGTGCGGCTGCCAGGCGATCTCTGGGCTCAATGACCTGCGGTTCATCAGCGGGGATGGCGGCCCAGAACAGCGCGATGGCTGTGCTGCTGATGGCTGCGAGTCGGCGCGACGGGACGACGCGACCTCCTGCACCCCTGCGATCGCCGGCTCGAGCTGCGACCTGATCTCCCAGTGCGGCTGTGCTGCGGGCAGCCACTGCGCGCTGCTGTCGGTGCAAGCGGCACGGCCCAGCCTGGGCTGCAGCCCGGACCTCCAGCCGCTGCGCAAGCCCGGCGCGGCGTGCAACGGCGAGTCCGAGTGCCCGGCGGGATATTCGTGCTGGCGCGGGCTCTGCGAACAGTACTGCAAGCTCGACGAGGATTGCCCGAGCAAGCAGTGCGTGTCGCTGCGCGACGGAGCCGAGATCGAGGGCGTGCGCGTGTGCAGCGTGGCCTGCGACTTCGCGAATGATAGCGGCTGCCAAACTGGCACTCGCTGTGCGCACACCCCGGACGGCCGCGACTACTGCATCGTGCCGCGCATGCCGTGCCCGTTCGTCAACGACGGGGTCTGCGACGAGCCGCAGGGCAGCCGCATCTGCGTCTCGGGCAGCGACAGCGTGGACTGTACCTGACGCGCAGCGCGAGCAAGGCGAGCACGAGCGACCAGAACGGCGCGTGTGCGCCACGCGGCCGCGTCACGCCGCACGACGAGACGGCTTCGGTGCGGGGCGAAGCATGTCCGCCCATACCGCCATCAGAACCCGATCGTGCACCCGCGTCTTCGCGCTCGCGTGGGCGCGACGCGAGCGGCTTGGCAGGCGCTGGCCCCTTGTAGGGTCCTTGCAGCTCGGAGCCGTCGCGGCGCGGAGCTTCAGCCACCGAACCGGCTGCCGCCACACCGCCGCTCGGTTCGCCGCCCTCAGCTGCAGGCGGTGGAGTCGTGCCGGCGTCCGGGGCCGGCTCGGAGGTGGGCGGCGAGCCTCCCGTGCCTCCCGCATCGGGCATGATCACCGGGCAGACTGCGCGCGCAGCCTCCAGCGCGCGCACGAACGGGAACGAGCGCTTGCTGCGCGGGTCTTCCTTCATCTCGCCGGTGGAGCGCAGTGCCTCGGCCAGCTCGCCGGGCGGCAACGCGGGGTTACACTGGCGGAGCAGCGCGGCCACGCCGCTCACGGCTCCAGCAGCCACGGAGGTACCCCAGGTGGTCAACGTCCCGCCCTCGCGGCGCAGCGTCAACATGGGGCCACCGGGGGCCACCACGGACAAGCCTTCCGCCGCGTTGTTGTAGCAGGCGATCTGCCCCGCGCGCGTCGTCGCGTCGCGGCAGGCCGCGAAGCTCAACCCCTGCGCCAGCTGGAAATTGCCTCCTGACGGCGGAGCCGCGCCCACGTCGGCGTCGTACGTCGCGCCGACCGCGATCACACCGGCGAAGCAAGCCGGCGCCGGCAGCTGCGAGGTCGAACCCAGGTTGCCGCCGGCGACGACCACGCTGATGCCCACATCGATCAGGTCGTGGACGGCCATCGCCATCGCAGGGTGCGCGCGCTCGCACGCCGCCGCGTCGTCGTACAGCACGTCGGTGCCGACACTCATGTTGAGCACGCTCAGTTGCAGCTCGGCTTGATTGTCGTGGATCCACTCCAGCGCAGTGACGTAGTCGGCCTCCTGGCCGCGGTTGTCGGGACCATTCACCTTCACCGCGACCAACTCGGCCTCCGGTGCGAAGCCGGGCGGACCCTCCACGCCGCGCGAAGCGATCGCGCCCGCGACTGAAGTCCCGTGTCCGTGAGCGTCCATGGCGTCGGTGCCTTGATCGGCATTCCAGGGCGCGCAGGCGTTGCGCGCGAAGCAGCGCTCGACTACCACCGCGCCCTGCAGGTCCGTGTGCTCGCGATCGATGCCGGAGTCGAACACGCCGACGCGCACTCCGCGCCCCGTCAGCCCGTAGACGACGCGCGCGCGATCGACGCCGGCGAGCGGCACCGATTCCAGCAGCAGGCCGCTGGCGGCGGCGCTGCGATGCACGAACGACACGTCGGGATCGTCGCGCAGGCGTTCGAGTGCGCCGGGCGTGATGCGGCCGGCGAACGCACCGAGCGAGCGATAGCGATGCGAGACGTGCAGCGTGTCACCCAGGCTGGCGATGACGCGCGCGGTCGCATCGTGGTCGCGCAAGTTGACGATGACGTCTGCCGATTCGCCGGCCACGAGCGCTGCGCCGAGCTCCTCGGCGATGACTGCTGCATGATTCGGCTCACTACACGCACTCGCCCACAGCCCGAGAAGTGCGACCACTCTGCACCACGTACGCATGCCAGCAGCACCTTACGCTGCGCGCCCGCCGCGGACTACACGCGCGGTTCGACTGGCGCAACGTACGTATCGATCGATCTCGACGGGATCACGTGCGCCTCTTGCGCAGCTGCAAGCGTCGCTGCACGCCGGCGCTGCTCAACTCGCGTAGAGCGTCTTTCCCGACCCAGCGCGGTGTGGCGTCGCGCGACTCGGCGAGGCGGCGTGCGCAGTTGATCGCCGCGGCGTTGAGCTCGGGGCTGCGCTTGCCGATGCTGCGCAAGGCCCAATTCACGGCCTTCTTGACGAAGTTGCGCTCATCCGTCGCCGCGCGCTCGATCAGAGGCAGACACAGGACGAACTTCGCGTCGTCGGCAGCCTTGTCGTGCACCGCCAGCCCGGCCAGCAGCGAGAACGCCGCGCGCTTCACGAATTCGTCGCGGCGCTTGGCCCATGCGTGAACCTTGCGCCAGGCGTGCGGCGTGCGGTTGAACAGCGAGATACACAGCGTGTCGCAGATCGCCCAGTTGTCGAAGTCGCGCGCCCAGCGCTCCATCTGGGCAGCCGTGACGCGCTCTGGCTCGTCCATGAAGGCGCAGAGCATGCGCGCTTCGTACCAGCCGCTCTGCCACAGCGCTTCGCACAGCGCGTGGTCGCGGCCGAAGCGGCTGGCCAGCGCGCGGATCGTCGGCAGCGTGACGCCGTACGCCCTGGGCGCCACGATTCCGTAACGCGCCATGCCATCGCGCGTGCGCTTCGTTCCGTGTTTCTTCAGCGCCGCGAGGATGTTGGTTTGATGTTGGCGCTCACCGACCATCAGCGTCGTGCTTCGTACAGTCGGTAGTCGCCGTCGCGATCCGACGAGAACACGATGTAGCGTAGCTCGGGGTCGGCCCAGGCGTCACGATCGTCCTCGGCGCTGTTCAGCGTGTCGATCGGCCGGCCACTGTCGAACAGCTGGCTGGTGCTGGCGCGCCGAGCGAGCATCAAATCCTTGTCGCGGGTGAAGATCAGCGAGAGGCCCGCCCCGACCAGAAAGCCGTCGGACTCTTCGTCGTCGGTGTTGATCTCGGACAGCGCCTGCGGGGTCTGCCAGGCGTGATCCGGACCGTCGCGCAACGAGACGAAGACATCGTAGTCATCGTCGTCGTCATCCCGGCGCGCCAGCACGAGGCGCCGGCCGCTCTCGTCGATGGAGCTGACGAGATCGTCGCGCGCGCTGCTGAGCTCCGGGACGCGCACGGGCGCGGACCAGGCGGCCGAGGACGACTCGCGCCGCGAGAGGTACACGTCCAACCCACCGCTGCCGCCGTCGCGGTCGCTGCTGAACCAGAGGCTGAGACCGTCCGGCGCGAGCGCGATGCCCGTCTCGCGCACGTCGCTGTTCAGCTCTTGCAGCGGCTGCGGCGCGTCCCAACGCGCGTCGGCGTGCTGGCGAGTCGCGCACCAGACGTCTTCCTTGCCCTCGCCGCCTTCGCGCTTGGAGTTGAAGCACAGGAGCAAGCGATCTGCGCTGAGCGACGGATCGTCGTCGGGTTTGTCCGAGTACGAGATCTCGGCGATCAGCCGCGGCTCGCCGAACATCGGGGCTGGCGCGTCCTTGGGATCGGGCTCGGGCGGGACTTCGACCCTGGCATCGGCCTCGCCGCTGCGGCCGGCGCCGCTGTTGCCGCTGCCGTTGCCGTCGCCGAGCACGAGGCTGGCGCTCTCGCACGCGCTCAGCAGGAGAAGTACTGCGACGATCGATTCAACGCGCATTGCGTTGGCTGAGCTCGCGCACGCGCTGTGCGTGTGGGCTGTCGGGGTTGTCCGCGAGGAAGCGTGCCGCGAGCGCGCGGGCGCGGGCGGGTTGACCGGCGCGTTGCCAGGCTTCGATGCGCAGCAACTCGGCTTCCTGTCGAAGTGAACCAGCAGGATGCTCGTGCGCATAACCCTGCAGCGCGCGCAGGGCCGCACTGCCCTGCCCGCTCGCGAGCAGCCGCCGCACGGCGTCGAGCCGCGCGATCTCGTCGGCCAGCGCGGGAGCGCGCAGAGCCT
>DATEOF010000325.1:0-43622 GCA_035274465.1 Polyangiales bacterium | reverse complement strand
CAGCTGCAGGCCCGCCTGCACCGCCCGCCATACCGCCACTCCCCGCAGCAGTGGCCGTTCCGCCGCTCCCGGCAGCGGCGCCCGAAGCGCCCGAGCCAGCCGCCATGGGCAGCGCGCCTGCCGATCCCCCAGCCTTGCCGGCTTGCCCCGACCCGGCACGTCCTGCCATCGGGATTGGGGCCACCGGTCCGCCGCCTGCGGCTGCGCCCGAGGCTCCCGCACTCATCGTGCCAGCCATGCTCGTGCCTGCCGTCGCGGGCGTTAGATCGCCCGAGGAGCTGCCATCGTCGCCGCTACAGGCGTCGATGAGCAATCCGAATGCGGTAACTGCTAAACACCGGGCGAGTAAACCCGATAGGCTGACCACTGACCACCTGACTCGCACGATGGGTTTGTGGCGCAAGGTGGCCGTCGGGGGTCAGATCTTCGGCGGGATGCGATCAGCCCTTTCGTGGCGCTGCGCATCGCAGCTTTCGGCGCAACAACACGATCGCGCTCCGGCGCGTAGTGATCGCCCCGCGAAAATGCCGCGCGTGGATGGTCAGCGCGCGCAGCTCATCGCTCATGCGCCGCATCTGCTCGCTTGCGTTCTTCATGGCGAGCGCATCGTGCAGCCATCCGGGTCTGGTCCGCGCACGAGTGATCGAGTTGCTGGCCGTTGGACTCGAGCTCGTCGGCCGTGCGCAGGCAATCGTCGCCCTCGAGCATCGTCGCGCGCCGTCGCGGCGATCGCGCGGCAATGGTCGTATATCAAGGCGCCGCTGTGATTCGGGCCGAGTGCTGCGAACGGCTGCAAGGGTCGACGTTCCCTGCAGCTACGAGCGGCGCGCGCACTGCGCCACCGACTCACACACACGTGGGCAGCGGCTCCAGCTGCGATTGCGTGCAGCCTGCCTCCCCACGGAACCCGTGCGTCGTGAAGGGCGTGCGCTGCGATGACGAAGGCTGCGGCGATGCGACTTGCGAGTCTTGGAAGGTCTCCTTTTCGAGTCCCATTTTGCGATGCCTTCGAGCGTCCGGCGCCGGAAGCCATGATTTCGACCGAAGCCAGCACTCATCGTGGCTCACGTGGTGTATGGTCTGGCTAGCGCGTCCATGCACTGTGCGTTTTGCCAACAACCGCTCGGCTACGTCCACGGCCATGCCGCGTGTTTGCGCGGCGCTTGCCCGATGTTCGGCGTCAACCAGGCCGAATGTTGTGCCGGTGACCACGGTGACTGTATCGCGACGTCCACGGCAGCGAGCACACTCGTGACGCAGCACGTCCAACCGCGCAGTCGGTCGCCGCATACCAGCCGATAGGCGCGGCGAGCCACGTACAAACTATGGAATTCGCGAAGAAGCAGATCGACGTCGGCCTGTACACCAACCAGACCGAAGCCATGCTCGAGTCCTGGCAGACCCAGGTCCGGTTGCCGTTCGAGGCGATGCAGCCAATCGGTCAAGGCGTACGCCAGCACCGCCACGGCATGAACGGTTCGGTGCTCAAGCTCAACTCGGTCCGTGATCCGCTGCCGCCGGCGAAGCAAGGCGGTTATCGCGAGCTCTGGATCGCGAGCCCCGATGTCGCCGAGACGCTGACTCTCTGGGATCCAGACGAAAACGAGATCCGCCTCGTGCTCCCCGGCTACTCGGGTATCACCGGCATCGGGCTCGGGCTCGTCGTTTCGAGTGCCGCGCGTTTTCACGAGTTCTACGGCCGGGTGATGCAGCTGCAGCCCGCCCGCAAGAATGCCTATCGTTGCGGTGACTCGCTGTTGATGTTCGAGGAGAACCCGCGCACGGCGCGAGACAACCCGCTGCGCGCGAAGGGCTTTCGCTACTTCACGATTCAGGTGATGGACGTCGATCGCGAGCACGCGAAGCTGCTCGAGCGCGGCGCAGTCGAGGGGATGGCGCCGGTCACGCTCGGTGAGACGGCGCGCATCTCGTTCATCCGCGACCCCGACGGCAACTGGATCGAGCTCTCGCAGAGGGCAGAGCTCACGGGTCCGCTATGACGGTTGAATCCTTGGAACTGGAGCTCCGCATGGCACAACCCGCGGATCTCGACACGCTGCACAGCATCCGCCGAGCGGCAATTCTCGGAGTGCAGGTGGACCTCAAGCCGAGTGTTCGCGCAGCCTGGGCCAACCGGCGGGGCCCTGACTCCTTCGTGGAACGGGTTGCCGGCGGTCAAGTAGTCATCGCGAGCCTGGCAGGGGAGGACGTCGGCTGGGGAAGCAGCGAAGGTGATCACATCAGTGCTTTGTACGTCGATCCATCGTTCGAGCGACGCGGCGTCGGCCGCGCGCTGTTGGCAGAGCTCGAAGCGACGGTCACCCGGCGAGGCCACGTGCTCGTCCGGCTCGAATCGAGTTTGAATGCCGTGAGCTTTTATGAGCAGCTCGGGTACGTGCAATCGGGCGCACTGCGGGTAGATGGATCGCTACCGATGAGTAGACGACTCGATACACAGAACGTGGCATCACGACCCAGATGACGCGAGCGAGAGATCGAAGTGTCCGCGCTATCACGGTTGGCTGTCCCAGCGGCCACGACGTCAGCGTGTCCGGCTGCCGCTGAGCGCGCTGAACGCGGTCGTGGATCCGCCCAGCTCTGCGAATCCACGATCGCGTGGTCCAGCTACTTCACGTTCGTCGCGAACTTGCTGGTGGTGATGGACGGCTTCGCTGCCGTGAGGAACTTCTTGTAGCGCATGTCGCCCTCCAAGAAGGTCTTCATCCACGACAAGCCGTAGAGACCGACGATGCCACCCTGACTCGCGGGATCGTTCGCGTAGAAGTGGTCTGCACCCGTGGTCTCGAAGAGCATCTTGGGCACGCTGTCGGGGATCTGCGCGTAGTAACCATCTGACATGCCCGCGGCGAGCACGTCTGCGGTGCCTTCGAACATCAACATCGGCACCTTGTCCATGGCGCCGCCGTGCGGACCCCAGGCGCAGAGCCCGATCGCAGCCTTCAAGCTCGGCGTCTGCGAGGCCGCGATCAACGTACCGCCGCCACCCATCGACCAACCCATCAGACCAGTCGTGTTCTTGTCGAGCTTGCCCATGAGTGGACTGCCCATACGCTCGTTCTCGGCCAAGCAGTCCTTGAGGGCATCGAGCAGCTCACCGGCGCGCTGATCCGGCTGATCGGCCGTGGTGAGCGTGTCGATGGTCATCGTGACGATGCCGTTCGACGCGAGGAACGGACCCCAGTTCATGATCGAGTTTTGGTAGGCCGTGAAGCCCGGCACCACGATCACGCATCCGAACGGCGGAGTCGGGCTGCCGCCATCGGGGTAGTAGATGGTTCCGGCGGAGTACGACGCCGCTTTCTTGAACCCGCTGGTGTACGACTTCACGCTGTACGGACCCTTGGCGGTTCCTTTCGCAGACTCCATCGTCGGATCAGGGCCGCGGATATAGCTGCCCGGAGGAGCCATTGTGCCGCCTGTCGGCATAGCCGCACCGGCTGCTCCGCCCGCGCCGGCAGTAGCCATGCCGCCCGTCCCACCGGCTGCCGGGGAACCGGCAGCGGTTGAGCCGGCCGACACCATCGTGGAGCCCGCGACACCGCTGGAGGGCATCCCGGCTGCACCTGACGGCGTGGTTGCGCCCGCAGCTCCGCCCGAGGGCTTCACCGGTGGCGTGGTCGCCATCATGCCCGCAGGTCCCGCTGGCGTTTGACCCGCCGCACCGCGTCCCGCGATCAGCTGAGGTCCAGCCCCAGCCGTCGTCATCGCCACTGCGCCATTTCCTGCGCCATCGCTTGACCCGCAAGCGCCTGCTGCCGCGGACAGCGCGCATGTGACTGCACTAACGAGAAGTAGCCTCGTGCTCATAGTTTTTGCGCCTCGATGCGATCCATGAGTGTTGGATCGCATTGCCTGCCAAGTGTCACAACTTCGTACAAGAATCCAGTCAGATGATCGGCGAGACCTTTCGAATCTCTCCAAACCCTAAACAACGCGATCGATTCTGCGCGGAAACCTTCCGCGCAGAGCAGTAGCGCCGGGAAGTTCCAATTACTCGACTTTCACTCGAGCGGTTTTGGGGCCCGTGCTGGAGTGTTGCGTTTTGCATCGGTCACCGCGGTCTCCTCGAATCTAGCTTCAAGGCGGCGAGGATCCCGAGGGGTTTGGAAAAACTTCTCACGCTGCGCTGCGCACGCGTGACTTGCGCGCGCGCCAGTACAGGCTGCCGAACAGGATCACGCCAGCTGCGTATGCGCTGAACACCAGCGGCATGTACGGGGGCCAATAACGCAGCCGGAGCGTGCCTTCGCGTGCTGCAGGTTCGACTCGCAGGAGCTCGTTGCCTCGGCCCGTGGTCACGCCGGCTGCGGGATCGATGCGCCAGCCGAAGAGCGCATTCGTGTTGAGCTCGATCGTGCCCGGATTCTCGAGCGCATAGTGAAGCGTGATGCGCCCGGGAGTGTACCTACGTACTTCTGCGGTCCCACGTGTCTCGCCGAGCGCGTAGGCTTCGCCGCGATAGGCGTCGCTGTTCACATGCGCGATCGGGCCCGGGAGGAACGACGGCTCGCCGCACGTGGCAGTCCCTGCGCCCTGGTAATAGTGCCCAGGCCACCAGGCACGCGCCGTGGATGTCGTGAACGTGCGCGTGGTGATCAATCGCGTTGGGAGCACGTCGTTCATGTCGTTCTGCGGCGTGAATTGCATCGGGTACGTGCGCACGCAAAAGGACTCGACGACCAGGAATAGCGAGACACAGACGACGGCAGCAGTTCCTCTGGCGCGCAGCTGCGTGAGCGCAAGCGAGACGAGAATGACGAAGAAGAGAAACATGAGCAGCAGGACGCGCGACTGCACGTGAGCGTTGTTCAGCAGCGGGATCTTTTGGACCAACCACCAGGGATTGAAGTCTTGCAGCCATCCGCTGCCGACCCAGAACCAGAAGATGGCTCCCAGCAGGAAGGGCCATGCACGACGCCAATAGGCGCGTGGCTGCAATCCTCCGCACAGCACGAGCACGAGCGCCACTGGGCTGAGATAGCAGCCGAATTCATGAAAGTTCCACGTCAGACCTTCCGGATGCTCGATGTTCGTATGGAACGGGACGAACAATACCTGTGCGATGAGATCGCGTGGGATCGCGTAGAAATCTAGCGAGGGCCTGCGATCACCTATCGCAGACACCACGGGCAACACCTTGGGAACGGCGAGAAGGCCCGCGGCCAGCACGATCGCGAGCAGCTCGAATGGATGCTGCGTGAAGGCCGCGCGCAGCTGAGCTCGCGGAACGAGGCCAAACAGGATGCACGACAGGAGCAGGTATGCCCCAAAGATCACGACGTACATCTGTCCGTCGAGAAGCAAGACCGCCGCGAGGAGGCCGAGCAGGATGCGTGGTTCGCGACTGCCGCAACGCAAGCCGAGATACATCATGAGCGGTAGCAGCTGCATCGCGCCGTAGGCGATGTGGCCTTCGGCGAAGTGTAAGCCAAACCAGCTGCAGTTGATGTACAGGGTCGCCCCCACCAGCGCGATGCCGGGACTCACACCCACGTGACACAACAACTTACGCATGCCCACGAACCCGAGCACCGCGTATGCGACCAGCGCCATCATGTTTGCCCATTGCGGCGTGAACGCCAGGTCGAGCAGCATCATCGGCGAGAAGATGCGCGTCTGCGGGTTCGCGAGCAGGTCGAGCCCGCCGCACACCCAGGGGTTGTGCAGGGGGAAGCGCCGGAAATGAAGCACGATCGAGCGGACTACCAAGCTGAGAGCGTTGAAGTAGGTCCAGTCACGTGAGAACGGCACCGAGATCTGGCTGAAAAAGGGCGCGTATGCCGCCACGGTCGCCCCGACCGCTACGAGCAGGTTTCTCACGTCGGGTTTCATCGCGGCGCACGTTTTCAGAGCCGACGGGCCAAGTCAACGCGCGCGCACTCGCTGCTCATTCCGCGAACAGGTCTACACCGCTCTCGCATTCGTGAGCGCCCCGATGTGCGAACTCATGGCGCACGCCATCGCGTGTCGTCACCTCGAAGAGGTCGATCTCTCCGGACTCGAGAAACTCCGTCGTGAGGAGCTTGATCGCGAGCAGCTGCCGCTCGGAGGTGACCACGACTCGCAATCCCCGGGACGTCATGTCGCGCGCGACCGACAGCGGCGAAGGCGGGATGCCGCCGTCGACCGCACCCACACCTGCAGTTCCTGAGACCGAGCCCCCTGACGACGGCCCGTCTCCACCGAACGAAATCGACATGCACCCGCCGCCGCCCTCCTGCCAGCCGTCCGCGGTGAGCGACCGTTCCGACATCGTCACGTACAGCGGCTCGTCATCGCCTGCGCCGCATGCAGGACTCGCGCACAGCGCGACCACGACCAGGCTGCAGCGGACTCGCAGATTCGCCATGTGCCTCCCCGGAACAACCCCAGGGTGACGCAAAGCGCAGAGGTTGCAACCGAAGTTTCATGGCTGAGAGACGAAACAGGGGCGGATCCGGCTCATACTGACCGTCCCGTTGCGTGTGGCGGGTGCAAGCGATCCGTTCCTTCAGCTCCCGCAGGTGCGCTTGGCTCGAGCTTTGGCCAGCGCGATGCAGCGCGCCTGCGCGACGCTCGCGAACTCCGTGTGGCCGAGCGCCCGGGCAGCCGTCGCGAGCGCGGCGTACGTCTCCGGTTCGCGCAGCTTGCCGTCTTCGTGCAACGGCGCGAGCGCATCGTAGGCGTCTTGCATGCGGTCGCCCAGCGCGACGAGTGATTCGGCATGGCGGGCGTTCCAGTCTGGGTTCCCCTCGTCCAACAACTCGCGTTGGCGCTCTTCTGCTGTGCGCAGTACCGCTCGAGGATCTTTGGCTCGGTTGCCTTTGACATCATAAGCCCCGCGCAGGCGCACCACCGCCGTCCACGCCACGGAGCGCCCGCGGTTACTGAGCTCCTCCCAGCGGTCGAAGTCGAACGAGTACTCGTCGAACAAAGCCTGGCCGGTTGGCACCGAGGCGCGCAGCGCTTGAAGCGCATTGCCTTGCGCCAGGAGCGCTTCGCAGCGTTTCAGCTTGGCGTCGAGCTGCGCTTCGCTGAAGCGCGGCGCTCGCTGGGCTGCGGCCGCAGCTGTCAGCAACAGGACCGCGAGCAGGGCAAAAGCGAAGCGCTCAGTCATAGCTGCGAATCTCGGGCAGCTTCTTGGCCCAGGTCCTCAGATCTTCGGATCCCGGACAGCGCACGCGCGCCGGCCCGTGATAGCGCATGGGTTGCTCCATGTACTGCTTGTGCAGCGCGCCCACTGCAGGCACGCGCAACAAGTCGGCCACGCGCTGCAGGAAGCGTTCGCCGTCGGCGCCGCCGCCCACCTGACAACCGTGAAACTCCACGCTGCCGAACGGATGAAAATACGGCGCGATGCGGACGAACTCGTGAGCCACGGCCGGGTCCGCGAGGTTCTTCAGCGAGAGCCCGGAATAGTGCATCTCGAGTCGCGTCGCGGCGATCTCGTTCTTCGGGAAGTCGTACTGGTCCGGCGAGCGGTGGATCTGGGGCACGGCTTCCCTGCGGATGGCATCGAAGATCAGGTGATCTCCCGTGCCGTACGACAGCACCTGTTTGCCCCGGTTGCCGTGCCCCTGGAACCGCAACAACACCAGCTTGCCCGGCTTGACGCCTGCGAACGCGAGCAGCCCCTGCAGCTGCGCGACGCCGTTGCACATCCCACCCACGATGCCCGGCTGCGCGCCGCCTGCCTTCAGCGCCTCGACTTCTTTGTTCATCGTGGGATCGAACACGTCCACGCTGTCGTGAACGCTCAAGCGATTGCCTCGCGCCAGGATCTGCCAGGTCGCCGCGTCGATGATGCCGGTGGGCTTGAGCTTGTTCTGCTTCTGCAGCAGCTTCGTCGCCTCTTGCGTATCCGGGCCGAAGTTGCCGTCGATCACGATCGGCTTGGCCAGCAAGCGATACGCGTTGAGCAGCACCTGGCAGCCTGCCACAATGGGTAGCTTGTCCCCGCGCATCAAGCTCAGCATGAACATCGGGTCTACCATCAAACCAGTGCTCGGGGTATTCGTCGGGGGGCGGGGCGAGCGCATGGGGCGCGTTCAAAAGGCGTTGTTGCTCGCGCCGGGTGGCCGCGAGACGCTGCTCACGCGCACCCTGGGTGTAGGCCGCGCCGCGGGGCTCGAGCCTGTGTTGGTGGGTGCGGCCGAGCTCGGTGAGGCCGCCGCAGGGCTTCCGCAGGTGATGGATCACGAGCCGCGGGTCGGACCGCTCTCGGGTTTGTCCTCGCTGCTCGACTTCGCAGGCGAGCGTCCGGTGATCGCCGTCGCGTGCGACATGCCACGCCTCGACGTGGCCGTGCTCCAGCGCTTGCTGCGCGAGCAGCCACAGGCCGTGGTGCTCGCGCCGCGCGATGTCGCGACCGGCAAGTGGCATCCGTTGTGCACGCGCTATGCGCCCGCGCAGGTTCGCCCCGTGTTGGCCTCTGCGCTCGAGCGCGGCGCACGCTCGTTTCAAGCACTATTCCGCGAGCTTTCCGTGGTGGAGCTGGCGGTCTCCGAGGCAGAACGCAGCACGCTGGACGATTGGGATTCGCCCGAAGATATGGCGTAGGATGCGCCCATGCATCCGCTCGCAGGCAAACCCGCGCCCGCCTCCGTGCTGGCGTCCATCCCGCGTCTCGTCACGGCGTACTTCACGCTCACGCCGGATCCGCGCGACCCGCAGCAGCGCGTCGCGTTCGGGACCTCGGGCCATCGCGGCAGCTCGCTGCACGCCAGCTTCAACGAGGCGCACATCGCCGCGGCGACCCAGGCGGTGTGTGAGGTGCGGCGCGAGCGCGGTATCGATGGTCCGCTCTACCTCGGCATCGACACGCACGCGCTGAGCGAGCCTGCGCTCGAGACGGCATTGTCCGTGCTCGCCGCCAACGGCGTCACGGTCAGGCTGGACGCGCAGCGCGGCTTCACGCCCACGCCGGTGGTCTCGCACGCGATCGTCACCTTCAACCGCGGCCGCAAATCGCAGCTGGCGGACGGCATCGTGGTCACGCCTTCGCACAACCCTCCGGAGGACGGCGGCTTCAAGTACAACCCGCCGCACGGTGGCCCGGCCGGCACGGACATCACCAGGCTGATCGAGGAGCGCGCCAATCGCTACCTCGAGAGCGCGCTGTCAGGCGTGAAGCGGCTCGGCGCCCGCGCCGCCTGGTCCGCTGACACGACGCACAAGCACGACTTCATGGGTGCGTACGTCGGCGATCTCGGCGCGATCGTCGACATGCCCGCGATCGCCGCGGCCAAGCTGCGCATCGGAGTCGATCCGCTCGGCGGCGCCGCGGTGGCGTACTGGCCACGCATCGCCGAGCTGTACAAGCTGGAGCTGCAAGTCGTGAACGACGCCGTCGACGCGCGCTTCGCGTTCATGCGCCTGGATCACGACGGCAAGATCCGCATGGACTGTTCGTCGCCCTATGCGATGGCCGGCCTGGTCGAGCTGCGCGACCGCTTCGACGTGGCGTTCGGAAACGACGCCGACGTCGACCGCCACGGGATCGTCACGCCGCGTGCGGGCCTGTTCAACCCCAATCACTTCCTCGCGATCTCGGTCGAATATCTGGCCAAGCACCGGCCCGGCTTCTCGCCGAAGGCAGCCGTCGGCAAGACGCTGGTCTCGAGCAGCTTGATCGACAAGGTGGCGGCCGGAGTGGGCAGGGCGCTGCTGGAAGTGCCGGTCGGCTTCAAGTGGTTCGTGGACGGTCTGTCCGACGGCAGTCTGTTCTTCGCCGGCGAGGAGAGCGCGGGCGCGTCCTTCCTGCGCCGCGACGGCAGCACGTGGACGACCGACAAGGACGGCATCGTGATGGATCTGCTGGCAGCCGAGATGCGCGCGGTCAGCGGGCGCGATCTCGCCGAGGCCTACGCCGCGCTGACCGAGCGCTACGGCACGCCCTTCTACGCGCGCCGCGACGTGGCGGCCACTCCGGCGCAGAAGGCCGTGCTCGGCAAGCTCGATCCAGCCGCGGTGCAGACGCGCGAGCTGGCCGGGGACGCGATCAGCGCCGTGCTCACGAAGGCGCCCGGCAACGGCGCGAGCCTCGGCGGCTTGAAGGTCGCGACCGAGCGCGGCTGGTTCGCGGCGCGGCCCTCGGGTACCGAAAACGTCTACAAGATCTACGCCGAGAGCTTCGTCGACGAAGCGCACCTGAGCCGCATCCAGACCGAGGCTGAGGCGCTCGTGCAGCGGGCGCTCGGCTGACGTGTTGCACAAAGGCCCCGTCTGATCTAGAAAACGCCGGTTATTTTCGGGCGTCGTCCAACGGCAGGACTTCGGTTTTTGGTACCGACTACGGTGGTTCGAATCCACCCGCCCGAACTGCAGGCAGCGCCCGCAGCGCATCGACGAACACGCGCGCCTTGAGCTCGGTTTCGGCGATCTCGCGGCCGATCTGGCTGGCCTCGACGATCCCGCCGCCCGCGAAGTAGCTCGCCTCCGAGCCTTCGACCACGGCGGTGCGGATCGCCACCGATAGCGACAGGCCGCCCGCGCGGTCGACGAAGCCCAGCGCTCCCGTGTAGATGCCTCGGGGCACCGGCTCGAGCGCGGCGATGGTCTGGATCGCGCGCAACTTGGGTGTGCCCGTGACGCTGCCTGGAGGAAACGTGGCGTAGAGGACGTCGCTGGCGCGCACTTCGGGCCGCGTCGTACACGCGATGGTCGAGACCAGGTGGTGCAAGCGCGCGAACGGCTCGACCGCGAAGCGCTGCTCGACCTGCACGCTGCCGACGGCTGCGACCCGCCCCAGGTCGTTGCGCATCAGGTCGACGATCATGGCGTGCTCGGCGTGCTCCTTCGGATCGCTGCGCAGCGCGCTCACTTCCTCCGGATCGCGACCGGCGCGGGCCAGCGTGCCTTTGATCGGCCGCGTGTGCAGCCGCCGCGTGGCCCTCTGCCAGCGCAGAAAGCGCTCCATGCTGCGCCCGACCACCGCGCGCTGGCCGTCGTCGAAGAACATGCCCAGCGGCACCGGACTCTCGCGCCGCATGGCCGAGGCCAGCGCCAGCGCCGAGCCCGTGTAGGGCGCGCAGAAGCGCCGCGCCAGGTTGACCTGGTAGATCTCGCCCTTGCCGATCAGCTCGAGCGCCCGGCCGATCGCGCGCTCGTGCTGGGCGGGGTCCGCAGCCATCAGCTGCCCGCACACGGCGAGTGGCTCCGAGCTCGCCGCTCGCAGCGGCGGGCGCAGCCGGGCCTGGAGCCGCTGGCAGGCGGCCTCGTCGTCGCCCACCAGGTAGCTGCGGCCCTCGCGGTGATCGATCGCGAACACGGCCTCGTAGCGCGCAAAGCACAGCCCCGGGCCCGGCTCGCGCCCTGGCAGCAGCGGGTAAGCGTCGTACGCGATGTATCCGATCCAGTGCGGCACCCAGCCGCCGCCGCCGCCAGCTTCAGGCGGGCCCAGCCCGTCCAACAGGCCGAACGGCGCAGGATCTGCGGGCCGGCTGCGGCGCAGCTCGACCGGGGCCGCGGTCACGAAGGAGTAGCGCGCGTCGTCGCCGCTGGATCCATCGCTGTCCAACCAGGCAAGTCCCGGCACACCTGCGAGCCCCCAGGCCAGGGTCTCGGCAGAGATTGGCGCCGAAAGCTCCTGCACGAACATGCGCAGCGGATAGTGGACTGCGGACGCTCGCGCAAGCCGCCGACCCGCGAAAAATCCGCGTATTTGCGGGCTGTGACGCGGCCATCTTGTGCAGCGACGCCGCGCAGGGCAGGGTTACGGCCTACTTCTGCGGCCGGCCATGCCAGCAGCCGCCGCCCTGTGTCTTGTCTTGCCCTGGGTCTCGTACTGCGCAACACAACCTTGCGAACGTCCATGCTGAGCCGTCTAGGGAAGTACGAGATCATCGGGGAGATCGGCCACGGTGGCATGGCGACTGTGTACCGGGCGCGCGACACCAGGCTCGATCGCCTGGTCGCCCTCAAGGTCATGCACCCGCACCTGCAGGGCGCCAAGGAAGCGCGCGCACGCTTCGCCCGCGAGGCGGTGACGATCGCGCGGCTGCGGCATCCGAACATTCTCGAGATCTACGACTACAGCGGTGAGGACAGCGAAAACAGCTACATCGCGGCCGAGCTGTTGACCGGACCCACGTTGAAGCAATTGGTCGAGGAGCACGCAGACATCCCACCGGAGGTCGCGGCGTGCATGACCATCCTGGTCGCGCGCGCGCTGGGGGCGGCGCACGCCGAGGGCGTGATCCATCGCGACGTGAAGCCCGAGAACGTGATGCTGCACGAAGCGCGCGACGTGAAGTTGACCGACTTCGGCATCGCGCAACTGGTCGATACGCAGGGTATGACCACGACCGGACAGGTGCTCGGCTCGCCGGGCCACATGGCGCCGGAGCAGATCGAGGGGCGCGAGTGCGACGTGCGCAGCGATCTGTTCTCGCTCGGCACGGTGCTCTACCTGCTGGCCACCGGCGAGCTGCCGTTTCAGGGCAAGAACCCGCACCAGGTCCTGAAGCAGATCGCCGAAGGTCAGTTTCGTGATCCGCTGCGCCTGAAGCCGCAGATCGGCGGCCGGCTGCGCTCGATCATCCTGCGCTGTCTCGAAGTCGATCCGACCAAGCGCTACGCAAGCGCGCGTGCGCTCGAGGAAGATCTCCAGGCCTTCGTGGCCGAGTGTGGCATCCAGGAGCCGTCCGAGTTCATTGCCGATTACCTGCGCGGCACCGGCGCGTTCACCGCGGTGTTTCGCAAGCGCATCATCGAGGCCGAGGCCGCCCTGGGTGAGCGCGCGATGAAGGCGGGCGATCTGCCCAAGGCCATGGACGCGTTCAACCGCGTTCTGTCGTACGACGAGGCCAACGAGCGCGTGCTGGGTGCCGTGCGCCGGCTCGGACGCCGCTCACGGCTGCGAAGGGTAGCGGCCTGGGCCGCACTTACCACGCTGCTGGTCGGCACGCTGGGACTGGTCGTGAGCGCCCTCGCCCCCAAGCCCCAGCAGCAGCAGCAACAAGCCGCGACCAAGCCGGAGTTGCCGGCGCAGCCGCAGGCGGCGCACCCCGACCCCGGCGTGCCCGTGAACACGGTCAACGAACCGCCGCGCCCCACCGCGGTGACCCACCCCCCGACCGATCATGATACCAAGCGTCAGCCGAAACCCAACGGCCCCAGCGTCGCCGCCAAGCCCGACGAAGGTCCGCCCGTGGATCCCAAGCAGCCGCGCCACGTGATCCTCCGCCCCGAGCCGGCGAACGTCTTGATCAGCGTCGACGGCGCGGCTCCACGCGCCTTCGGGCCGTCGTTCCGCGAGCTCGATCTCGCCCCCGGCCCGCACGTCTTCAAGTTCGAGGGCGCGCACGAGTGCTGCGTGGACGAGGAGCTGAAGGTCGACATCCCGCCCGGCGTGAGCCCGTTCGTGGTCAAACAGCGCCTGCGCTTCAGGCCGGCCGGGTTGTACGTGATCTCGAATACGCCGGCCAACGTGGTCGTTGGCAACAACATGGCATCGGGCCGCACGCGCTCGGTGATCCAAGTGCCACAACCCGACGACATGTTCGCAAGTCACGTCGTTCGCATCAGCAGCGACGGCCACGCACCCGTCGTGACAGAAGTGCGCTTGCGGGCGGGACAGGTCGAGACGATCGAAGTCACGCTCCAGCCGAGCACTGCAGCGGAACAACCGCCCAGTACACCCGCAGAGAACTGATCCTGGTCCGCGGGGTTGTCGTGTATAACGCCTGAATGGTCTTGCGCTGTGGCGTCAGGGTGCGGCGCCCCCTCGCGGCGAGAGCGTTCTCGCTGGTGTCCGTGGCCGCAATCCTCGCGTGCTGGACCGCGCTGGCGCGTGCCAATGATTTCGAAGAGTTCGAGAAAGCCCGCAGCGCGTACGACAGCCAAGACTACGCTCGCGCGGCGCGTTTGTTCGAGGCGCTGGCCGGCGGCGATGTGCCGCAACTGACCAACCGTTCGCTGGTGCTCGAGTCCAAGAAGTACCTGGGTGCGAGCTATCTGTTCCTGAACAAGCTGCCGCAGGCTGAACAAGAGTTCACGCGCTTGCTGCGGATGGATCCAGCCTATCAGCTCGACCCGTTGGGGTTTCCCGAGGAGGTCCAGCGCCTGTTCACGCGCGTACAGAAGCAGCTCGATGCCGAGCGCCGCGCGTCGGAGGCAGAACGCCGGCGCGAGGAGCTGCGTATCCAGCAGGAACAGACCGAGCGAGCTCAGCACTCGCAACAGCGCTGGACGCGCCTCACCGAGTTGGCGGAGACCGAGACCGTGCGCGAGGTGCATTCGCGCTGGTTGGCGATGGTACCCTTCGGCGCCGGGCAATTCCAAAATGGACACGCCAGCCTGGGCGCGATCCTCGCCGTGTCCGAGGGCTCGCTGCTGGCGCTGAGCATCGTGACCTACTTTCTGCACGATTCGTTGCGCGGCCAGACGCCGAGTCCGGACGAGATCGACGACGCGCGGCTGGCGGAGCAGGGGTTTCGCTACACCAACCAGATCTCGTTCGCGCTGTTCGCCATCATCGCCGTCACGGGCGTGATCGACGCGCAGGTTCGCTTCCAATCCAGCGTCGATTACGAGCGTAAGCGCCCATTACCGCCCGACCTGGTCGGTCCTGAGGTCTCCGTGAGCCCGACGGGCGCCTCGTTCAAGCTGCGGTTCTGACGTGTCCACCTGGCTGCGGCTCGGGTCGGGGCTGCTCGGGCTGATCTGGATCCTGAGCTGTCGGCAGGAAGAGGGCCCGCGCCGCTACGCGCGGCAGGGGATCACACTCGAGCCGGGCGGCGGTATCGC
The DNA here is from genome assembly GCA_035274465.1 of Polyangiales bacterium. Taxonomy (GTDB): domain Bacteria; phylum Myxococcota_A; class Polyangia; order Polyangiales; family JAFGIB01; genus JADGRF01. The sequence goes on along the minus strand of DATEOF010000325.1, from coordinate 28,874 downwards.
GATCGAGCTGGGATCCGGCGAGCGCTTGCGCCTTGCGGCGCGCGGGGTGAAGGCGCGTTTGCACCTGTGGGACCTCGAAGCCAGGCGCGAGGTCGCGCGGGCCGAGCCGGCGGACGAGCTGTCGTACGTGAATGCGCAGCCAGGTCCGCGGGCGTACACGCTGTTGATCGAGGCGTCGGGGAAACCCGGCAAGACGCTCGAGCTGGAGCGCGACGGCCGCGTCTGGCGATCGGCTGTCAGGCCGGCGCAGCGGCTCTTCGTCCCCCACGGCAAGGGCTTCAGCCTGCAGCTGGCGGCGGCACCCGGCGGCGCGCGCGAGGCGAGCATGTTCGGCCTGGATTGCGAGGGTCACGTGCGTGAGCTCGACCGCGACAGCGGGCCGACTCGGCTGCCGCGGCTGCCAGGCGACGGGCTGTGCAGCGTGGTGTCGCTCGGCGAAGGGCGCGCCAGCCTGTACGCGAACGATCCGGACGACGGTGATGGCGACGGGCTCGGCGATGCGCTCGAGCGCGCGCTGGGCACGGATGCGCATGCGCAGGACACGGACCACGATGGTGTGTCGGATCGCGCCGAGGTACTCGGCCTGGGTCCGCGGGTCGATCTGCCGCGCTACGGCGCGTCCCCGTTGCACAAGGACGTGTTCGTCGAGATCGACTACGACGCTCGGTCGGGCGAGCTCGGCATGCGCGAGGAAGACTTCGTCCAGGTCGCGCAGCTGTTCGCGGCGGGCAGCGCGCGCGAGCTTCAAAACCCCGATCGGCGGCCGGGGGTAAGCCTGCACTTCGACGTCGGCATCGCCCCGGTTGACCCGCAGCACAGCGCGCTGCTCGGGGACTGGGGCGGCAGCGGCCCCGCAGCGTCGAAGGACTACCGCAGCGCACGGGACCACGACTTCACCCCGGAGCGTGCGGGCATCTTTCGCTACGCGTACTTGAACCGCAGCGGGCGCGGCCAGGCGCGACGCGACGCGTTCACGGTCAACCGGGACCTGCAGCGCGTGTCGATCTTCGCCCACGAGCTCGGTCACACGCTCGGCATCGAGCACCACGGAGCGGACGCGTGGGGCAAGGCCAATTGCAAGCCGAACTACTACAGCATCATGAACTACGTGTACCAGAACCGTCCGGGCATGGGCTTCTCGCGCACCGCCGGCAGCGTGCTCGATCCGGCAGCCGCCTGGGAGACCATGACGCCGGACGACGAGGCAGCCGCCGCCGCGCTGCGCGAGCCCCCGCTGGAGCTCGATGTCGCTGACGGCGGCATCGACTGGAACCGCGACGGCTTGATCTCGAGCGAACCCGTGCGCGCGGGCCTGACCTGGGCTACGTACAAGAGCTGCGGATCGGGAGGCTACGGTCGCACGACGTTGCGCGACGGCGGGCTGATGCCCGCGACCCCGGCGCTCGTGCGCCTGGGCACGCGGCTGTACGCGCTGTTCGTGAATGCCGAGGGCGAGCTGCGTGCGCGGCACAGCGCGGTCGAGGGTGAGGCCAAGTGGTCGCTCGAGAGCCTCGTGCACGGCGTCTCGCAGCTGAAGGACTTCGCGGTGCTGCGGGAGGGAGCGAGCGAGCTGTTGATCGGTTACGCGCAGCAGAGCGGCCAGCTGCGCCTGGCGCGCGTGGCAGTACAGGGGGAGGTGCTGGAGGTGCGCGCGGATGTGGAGCTTCGCGGCGCGCGAAGCGATCAAGCGCCGGCGCTCGCGCGCAGCGGCGGCAGCCTGCGGGTGATGTACCGAGCGCATGACGGGGCGTTGCTGCAGGCCAGCGCGCGCGATCTCGCCGGCCCGTTCCAGATCATCCCGGTGCGCGACGAGCAAGGCCGAGCGATCCAAGTCGGTGCTGGACCGAGCGTGCTCGCGCTCGGCACGCGCGAGCTGTGCGGCGTGCTGCCCGACCTCGAAGGCTACATCCGCTTCTTTTGCCACGACGCCGAGCACGACCACTGGCGCGACCTTTCGAGCACGGCGTTCTACGCCGGCCTGGGTCCAAAAACGTCGGGCCGCGCGGGCCTCGCTTACCACCTCTACCGTCGCAGCGACGGCCAGCTGGTCACGCCCGACGCCACGCGCGGCGCGCTGATCCTCAGCTTCACCGAACCCGAATCCCCAGCGGCCAAGTACCCCGACAACCCGCACTACTTCATCTCCGAGTGGCTGAGCGCAGCGCATCCGGCAAGCAGCGAGCTCTACTTCCGCTGGCGCGGGAGAGTGATCGACGAGTGGACCACGCTCGCGCCGGGGACAGGCCTCGCACTCTACGAAGACCCCGAGCTCACCGAGCTCAAGGCCCTCATGCTCGCGCGCATCCAGAACTCCGACACCACGCGCCTGGACTACCTGCCGTTTGCGGATGGAACACATGAGGAGCGTCTGGGCTCCGGCAACGACTTCGAGCTGATGGCGCGCGGGATCTGCGAGGGATTGCATGGAGCAGAGGGGTGCCGCTTCGAGCACTAGCATCGCCGTCGTGGACCGCGTCTCTCGATTGCTCACAGCGTCCCGGTGCTCCGCTCGCGGTTGCAGGACGCACGTCCGGCCGTACGGCGGGGCCCGTTCACGTGGTCAGGGCTATCGAGGGGGGCGAGGTGCGCAGTGCCGCTCGCTCGCGTCGCGGCGCCAGAGAGCGTCGAGCAACGCGGTGATGCCGTAGCGCCAATTCCTTGGTTATTGCTGTACGCGAGGCCTCGGGCGAAGTCCTGGGTTGTGCCGGGCGATGGGTCGGCGGCCCACGGCTCGCTGCCGCAAGCCTCACTGAAAGCCTCCGGCCCTCAGACTCCCGGTCGGTTGGCTTTCGTGTCTGCGTGGCTTTGGATTCTTGAAGGGAAAATCATATTGCCGTCTGCCGAGCTATCAGATGCTCGTCGGTCGGAGCTCGATGGAGTTGCGTGACTTCCACTCGGATCACGGTTGCTCCGGTTCCGGGCCGAAGCCTGCCTCCGCTTGCCCTCGATATAGTCGCGGCCAAAATCTCGCTCGGCCAGGAACGCGTTATGTGTGTGGCAGAGCAGTCGCAAATTCTCCACTGTCGGCGGTCCACCTCGAGCGAACGGATCCTCGTGATGCAGCTCGAGATGATCGCGCGCCCGGCAGCGCCGACCCTCCGGACTGAGGAAGGTGCAGTGTCCACCGTCACGCGCGTACACCTCGCGTACGCACGACACTCGGCACGTCCGGCAAGGCGAATCGTCACGCCAAACAATACTAACGGCGGCACGATTTCACGGGTTCGCGCCGGAACTTGCGCCGACGCGATCCGATTCGGATTCACGCAACTCCATCGAGCTCCGACCGACAATCATCTGAATGCTCGGCGAGCGACAAAGGATCGTTCCGGATCAGCGCGAACCAACTCGATTCACACAACTCCATCAAGTTCTGACTGACAAGCATCTGAAAGCTCCGCGAGAAGCAAAATGCTCTTTCCTTCGAAAACCCAAAGTGACGCAGACACGAAAGCCAACCGACCGGGAGTCTGAGGGCCGGAGGCCCTCAGTGAGGCTCGCGGCAGCGAGCCGTAGGCCGCCGACCTATCGGCCGGCACGACCCGGACCGACGCCCGAGGCCTCTCGCACAGCAAGGACCAAAACTTGGCGCTACCGCATCAGCGCGGTGCTTGACGCTCTCTGGCGCCGCGACCCAAGCGAGCAGCACTACGCAACTCGCCCCCCTCGTTGGCCCTGACCACGTGAACGGCTCGTGCCGCACGGCCATATGCGGGCTCGGGTCTCGTACGAGTCACCGGCAGCTCGCGCTGTGGCAGCAGATGGGTCGACGCGCAAGCAGGGCAGCCGTGTGTGCGCTTCTCACGACCCGGATCGTCCCGTGGTGGGCGTCGTGCTGCTCGGTCACGCGCTGACGCGCAGTCTCTCCCCACAAGGGCCGCCTGGTGCGCTTGCCGTGCTGATCTCGCTGACGGGCGTGACTCCGGACCTCGCCGAGCTCGCGGCCGAGATGGGCCTGGCGCCACACGAGATCGGTGCGATCGGCCCGCTCCAAAAAAGCAAAGGCCCGGGTACCACGCCGCACCCGGGCCTCCAGCTCCACGCTCAGCTAGCGCCGCCGGCGCTTCCGCCGCAGCGCGATCACCACTCCCAGCGCCAGCAACCACCCACCGCTGCCGCTACCAGCTGCAGGCCCCTCCCGCAGGCTGCACAACGCCCCTCCGGCCGCTCCGGGGTGGAACGGCTCCTTGTAATCCGGGATGCCGTTGTGGTTGGCGTCCCCGCGCTCCTTCGCATCGGGGATCTTGTCGCCGTCGGTGTCCAGGTCGAGGTGGTTCGGGATCTTGTCGCCGTCGATGTCGTCGAGTCGACCGACGCCGTGCTCGAGCTTGGTGCCGATGCCGTCGCCGTCATCGTCCTCGTCGAGCTCGTCGATCACGCCGTCGCCGTCGCTGTCGCGGGGCTTGCCGTGCTTGTCGCGTTCGTCGACGTCCGGGATGCCGTCGCCGTCCGTGTCCACCGGCTTGCCGCCGTCGGGCATGGGCGGCATGCCCGAGTCCATCATCATTCCGCCGTCCATGGGCATGCCCGCGTCTTCCTCGCGCAGCTTGCACACGCCGCTCTTGCAGATGTGGGTCGGGTAGCAGTCGCTGCTGGTCTCGCACGTACTCCGGCAGCTGGTCTCGCCGCAGCGATAGGGCGCGCAGTCTTTGCGTTCGGGTTCGGCGCAGCCGCCGGCTCCGTTGCAGCCTGCGCGGTCGGTGGCGATGCCAACCATGCACGAGGGCTGCGTGCAGGTCACGCTCGAGCCAGGGAAGGTGCAGGAGCGCGTCTCGACGCCGTCGCACGTTCCGGCGCAGGTGCCCGTGCCGGCGCACTCGACGCGACCGCCGTGCGGCGAGCCGCTGACCGGCGAGCAGGTGCCTTGCTTACCCGCCACGTCACACGCCTCGCACTGCCCGTCGCAGCCTCCATCACAGCAGAAGCCGTCGACGCAGTGATTGTTGAAGCACTGTTCGCTCAAGCTGCACGACGCCCCATTTGCCAGCTTGGGCACGCATATGCCCGCCGAGCAGTAGAAGCCGCCATCACAGTTGTTCGTGTTCGTACAGTCGCCCTTGCAGGCGCCGTCTCCGCACTGGTACGGGCTGCAGACCTGCTTCTGGAGCTCGGGGCAGTGGCCGTTGCCCGTGCATGCGGCCGGCAGGATCGCCGAACCGAACAGGCAGCTACCGCTGCGACACGAGGTCTCGGCTCCTGGATAGGTGCAGCTCGTGCGCAGCGTGCCGTTGCAGGCGCCGTCGCAGGCCGAGCCGTCGCGTTCGCACGCCGGGCGTCCGCCGTGCGGCAAGCCGTACACGGGCGCGCACTGACCTTCGCTGCCGCTGACGTTGCAGGCTTCGCACTGGCCGGTGCACGCCGAGTCACAGCACACGCCGTCCACGCACAAGCCGGACTCGCAGCCGGTGGCCCCGGAACACGCCTTACCGAGCGCCTGCTTGACCGTGCATATCCCCGCCTGACAGAACTGTTCGTCGACGCAGTCGCTGTCGCTCTCACAGTCGCCCAGGCAGCTGGTGTTGCCGCAGCGATAAGGATCGCAGTCGCGCGTCTCCACCGGCGGGCAATCGCCCGCGCCGTTGCAGAAGCCGGCTACCACGGCCGTGCCGTTGGCGCAGCTCGGTGCGTGGCACATCACGCCCTGATCGGGGTAGCGGCAGGCGTCGCGCTTGTCGCCGTCGCAACTACCACCGCAGGTCGAGCCGTCGCCCGCGCACGCGGGTCGACCACCGGTCGGCGCGCCGAGCGTGGCGCTGCACAAGCCTTCGAGACCCGGGATGTCGCAGGCCTCGCATTGATCGCCGCAGCTGCTGTCACAGCACACGCCGTCGACGCACTGCTCGCTCTCGCACTGATGCGCGCCGGTGCAGGCTTTGCCGAGCGCGAGCGCGGCGCGGCACACGCCTGCCGAGCAGAAGTTCCCGTTCGAACAGTCCGAGTCGCTCGCGCAGTCGCCCGCGCACGCGGTGCCGGCAGCGTTGCACTTGAACGGCGCGCAGGTCTGGGTGAGCTGCGGTCCACAGTGGCCCGCGGAGTCGCAGCCAGCCGCGAGGGTGGCGATGCCCAGCGCGCATGCCGGGCTGCGGCAGGCCACGTTCGAGCCCGGGTACGTGCACTGGGTGCGCGTCGTACCGTCGCAGCTTCCGCCGCATGAAGCGTTTTCGGCCGTGCAGGCCGGACGACCCGCGTGCGGCGCGCCGGTGACTGCCAGACACGTGCCCTGGCTCCCCGTCAGGTTGCAGGCCTCGCACTGTCCGCCACAGGCCACGTTGCAGCAGAAACCATCGGCGCAGAAGCCCGAAGCGCAGTGCTCGCCACCGCCGTTACAGGCCGTGCCGGCCGCGAGCTTGGGCACGCAGCTCCCGCCGTCGCAGAAGTTGCCGGCGTCGCATTCGGCGTCGCCGCTGCAACCGGTCAGGCAGCTGACCGCGCCGCACACGTACGGCGCGCAGGAGATGGTGCTGGCGCTCGGGCACTGCGCGTACGAGCCGCTGCACTCCGCGACCAGCGTCAGCGTGTCCCCGCTGCAGCTCGGCAGGCTGCAGGGAGTACCCGCGGCGACGAAGCCATCGTCGGGGCACACGCTCGAGTCACCGCTGCAGCTCTCGGCTGCATCGCACAGATCCGTGCTGGCGCGGCAGATCGCGCCGGCGTTGCCAGCCGGGTGCTGGCAGGTCAGCGAGCCGTCGCAGACGTCCTGGGTGCAAGGATTCGCGTCGTCGTCGCAGGCGGTGCCGGGCGCGGCGTAGACGTCCGGCGGACATTGGATCGACACGCCGCTGCAGCTCTCGACGGCATCGCAACTGCCTTCCGCGGGCCGGCAGGGAGTGTCCGCGGTGAGCAAGGCGCAGGTGCCGACGCTGCCGGCCTGGTTGCAGGCCTGACAGTCGACCGCCGTGCCACCACAGGCGTTGTTACAGCACACGCCGTCGACACAGAAGTTCGAGGCACACTGGTTGGCGATCGAACAGCCGCTGCCGTTGGACAATAGCTCCAACGCGCTGGTGATCGAACCGACTGTTGGATCCGAGGTTGTGTCCTCGGTGCAAGCCCAGCTTGTCAGGCTCGCGAACAAACCTACGGCGTGCATGACTCGCCGAGTTGTCGAAACACGGGAACGCATCTACTACTCCTTGGCGACCAAGCCCCCTGAATGCCGGCCACCGATACTGCGAAACATGACGGTATCGGCGGCGAGGCCCCCATCACTAGTCTGTGAAAACGCCGCTCTTTTCGTACAAGCAACACATGTGCGCACGCGGGCAGGGGCAGCTGACGGCGGCTGGCTAGCCGTTTGGGCGGAGCGTCTGCGCGCTGCAGCTGAAAGCGGCGGATACCGTCAGTCGTGCAGCTGTCAGCGGCGGATTCCGTCGGGTGACCCCGGCATCAGCCGGCTTTTCGGCCGCTCAGATCGATTGCGATCGTCGCGGCATGCGGCTCGGGAGCGGGCTGGCTGCTGCGCCGCACGCGCTCGGCGTGGACCCGCCACCATTCTCGCGCGGTCTCCGCGTCGTAGCGCGCGGCGTCGCTGCAGCCGAGCAGCCTGGCGCGCAGCGCTTGAGCCGAGGCCGGTCGATCGTCGCGCGACTTGGCCAGGCAATCGAGGATTACGCGCTCGAGGTCGGCTGCGATCGGTCGGCCGAGCCGGACCGACGGCGGTACGGGTGCCTCCGTCAGATGCTTGCTGCAGATCTCCACGACGGTCTTGGCTTCGAACAGACGCTTACCCGTGAGGATGAAGTAGCCGACGACGCCGAGCGCGTAGATGTCCGCGCGGCCGTCGACCGAATCGGGCGCCGTGATGGCCTCGGGCGCGAGGCAGGTCGGCGTGCCGATCAGCGCATCGACGAACGTCACCGCACTCTCGTCGTCCGTCAACGCCTGGACGGTCTTGACCAGGCCGAAGTCCACGACCTTGACGACATCCGGCTCGTCCACGCGCGCGGTCAGCATGATGTTCGCCGGCTTGATGTCGCGGTGTACGAGCCCTTGCAGGTGCGCCTCCGCCAGCGCGCCGCTGGCCTGCGCCAGGATGTGGACCGCGCGCGGTGCGTCCAGCGGACCCTCGCTGTCGATCAGCCGTTCGAGGTCGACGCCGTCGATGTACTCCATGACGTAGTAGAACACGCCGTCCTCGCTGTGGCCGTAGTCGAGGATGGAGATCGTATTGGGATGCGCGAGCTGGCTGGTGTGCTGCACCTCGCGCTCGAAGCGCGCCAGATCGCTGGCGCTCGCGCGACCGGGCAAGAGCAGCTTGATCGCGGCCGGCCGGCGCAAGAACGCGTGGGTCGCGCGGTAGACCACGCCCATGCCGCCTTCGCCGATCTTCTCGGCCAGCGTGTACTGCCCGAGCTGGCGAATCTCGCGGATGCGCTCCCGCAGGCCGAACAGCATGCGCGACAGCATCGCCGAGGTCAGCACCGCCACGCCGCACCACAACATGGAGAAGAACAGGAAGATGCGCCGCTCCTCGAGCGATGCCTCGGGCGAGAACGGCGCCTGGCGCACCAGGAAGATCAGCGCCGTCGGCAGCACGGCCAGCGTGTGGATCCACAGCGTGCGCAGAAACGAGCTCGGGACCAACACCGCGCGCATGATCAGCGTGTACGTGGTCGCGAGCATGATCGTGAACTCGACCGGATCGCGATCCACCGTATCGACCCCGAGCACGGCCCACGCTGCACACAGGCCGAACGTCAGGAGCGCGTCGAGGGCGTTCAGCAGCGGCAGAGGCAACTGCCGCTTTCCGCGGCACAGCCACCACGCCCCCAACGCCAGCAGCTCCGCGGCGATGTGATCGGCCTGCCTGCGCAGGGTCTCCAGCGGCCCGACGTCCGAAGCCACGGTGATCACGAACGCCGCCAGCAGCATCACGCCCGAGATCGCGAACACCGTGCGCGCGAAGCGGCCGATCCGGTCCTGCAGCTCGCGGCTCTGCTCGGCCGAGCCCTCCGGGTTGCCGGTGTATCGCCAGCTGGTCACTCCCGAACGCGCTAACACAGCCCCGCCATGTCAGCAACCTTACGGTGTCACGGCCGTCCACAGCCGGACTTGGCTGGGCCGTCTGCAGCTGCGATGCTGCGCGCATGACGGAAGCGTTGGACATGCTGGTCGTGGGTCGGTGGGCACTGCGATTTGCCCCAGACTGGAGCTCCGAGATCGATGATGGTTGCGTGTGCATCACGAAGCCGGACGGAGCGGGCGTGTTGCTGATCAGTCAGGCGGCCAAGCGTCGGACGCCAGTTACGCGCGATGAGCTGCAGCGAGTGGCGGCCGCCGAGCTACCACCGAACACTGACAGCGGCGCGTGTCGCATGGGCGACTTCGAAGGTCTCCACGCAACCTACGTCACGGAGGATGCGCGCTGGCACCGTTTCTATCTGAGCTTCGGGTCGTTGTTGCTCCTGGTCACGTATACGATCCCGCTCGAGTACGATGGCGCCGACGACGACGATGTGATCGCGATGCTTCGCTCACTGAAGGCGCAGGGCAATCCGTGGGACTAGATCACTCGTACGGATAGGCCGGGTCGGTCGGCATGGGCAGGCCGAGCGCTGCGATCATCTGGGGCTGGAGCATCAACACCTGCATCCCCTGGCTGCCGGAGGCGAGCATGATTCCGCGCGAGGCTTCGTAGTGGAATACGCCCGAGTGCACGTGGCCCTTGCCGTCGTTGTAGTAAGCCACCTCTTTTGGATGCTCGCCATCGCGCAGGTCGAACACGCGTAGTCCCGCCGCGCCCCATTCGATCATCACGAAGGCCGCGCCGTCTTTGTTGTAGATGGATTGCTCGGTGATCGCCGCGCGTTGACCGGAGGCCTTCGCCGCCTGACAGTTCTTCGGCTTGTTGATGTCCAAGGTCAACGGAAACGGCTTCCCGAACTTCTTGCCCGTGACCTCGACGATGTAGGCGTCCAGGTCGTTGCCCAGCTCCACGGGCCGCGGATACTCCACGCAGCTATCCGCGCCGCCAAAACCCTCGTTCGCACCGATGATGAATTCTCGTCCGTCCGGGGTCCTCCACCAGTTCATGCTGTGGCCCGGAACCAGCTCGACCTTGTCGAGGACCTTGATGCTGTTCGGGTCCGAGATGTCGACCATGCGCGCCGCCACCGGCTGCCCCAGGCCTGCTGTGTCCAGCTGATCCGCGCCGTACCACACGGTACCTTCGAGGTTGTCGTCGGACGAGTGAGAATACTGGCGGCCGATGGCAAGGTCATCCTGACTCGGCCCCTCGCAGGCGCTGAGCGGTACGTCCGGGCCACCACTCTGTTTGTTCATCTCGCAGGTCCAGTTCTTGACGGTCCAGGTATCGGGCTGCTCCAGGTTCTCGATGTTGGCGAGAGCAAATCCCAGCCCGGCGTACACGCGTTTGGCGTTGTGGCTGATGGCGATTTCGTGGCCAGCCAGCGCCGCGACGTACAATCCGCCTTGATAGTTCGAGCTCGGCCACTTGATCTCCCCCTTCTTGACGAGCTCCTCACAGTTGCGGATGTCGTAGACCCCGCCTCCCGACACCAGGATCGCGCGATCTTCTACCGTCTGTGCGCGCATGCTCTCCGAGCTGCCGACCGTGGGCTCCTGATCGGTCATCATGGGCTTCCGCGGATCTTTGAGACTGTAAGCTTTGATCATGCCACCGGTGCGCACGTAGGCGCAGTGGCCGGACCCCTGCACCGACCCGCCGCCGGAAACCTGGCTGAGGAGTGTGAGTCCGCAGTTGACGGTGCCGGAATTCTTGTCTCCCTGAAGGCCTTTCTCTGGCATGTCGTTTGGACCGCACTTGGCCTCGGCGATCATGCCGGCGGCGCCGCCGCTCCCAGCTGCAGGGCTACCGGCCCCACCTGTTCCGCCGGTGCCGGACCCTCCGCCGGCCATCGCTCGCGCCGGCGATCCGGCCATCGATCCCGAGCTGGAACCGGATTTCCCGCCTTGCCCCACGGGCATCGCCTCGGGGTCCGTCGGCGGTTGGCCGCGTCCCGTCTCGATCGAGCCGGAGCTTCCGGCGCTTGCCGCGGTCGGGCTGGCACCGGCCGTGGTCGAATCTGGGGGCGGCAGGGCATTGCCGACCTCATTTCCTTTGTCCGAGGAGCAGCCCGCAACGAGCGCGCCCAGCCAAACGCTGAGGCAGTGTGCACGCACCTGATTCGTAAACGTCGACGTCTTGCGCAACATGGCCCGCTGCTCCTCCCGCATCCGCGGATGCGACTCTCTCGGTGCGCCACTGGATGCGTTTGCTATGCCGCGAGCCGGGCGACTTTATGGGAGCGGTCTTGGCGATGTGCGTTTTGGCGGTCTGGGACGTCGGCAACGGCTACAAATGGCGACGATCAGCATGGCTACCAGCCACCAAGGCCTGCTGGCGCCGTCGAGCGTCACGCCACAACCCCTCGATGAGGACGCGCGGGGCATGCGCGCGGGCTTCGGCTCCGTGACGGTGCGGCTACCGCCGTCGAGCCCCGCTTCGGCGACTGTGGACCCGGCGTCGATGCTCGCATCCGGCATCGACGAACTGGCGTCGCAGACAGGGGCGTCGGCGCCGATGAGCGGCGCGAGCTCCTCCCACGGCGTTTGACACCTCAGCTCGAGGCTCGATGGCGGCATGCAAGTCGCTCGGCACGTGTTCGCGCGGTGCCAGAGTGGAACAAAATCTTGCGTCGCCTCGGGCGCGAGCCCCAGCGCGAAGGGGGCGTTCGGCTCGAGCGCACACGCGTACAACCCACGGGAGCGCCAGCGCAGGCAACTCACGACCAAGTCGGAGATCTTCGACGGAGCTTCGCTGGCATCCGAAGGCGCCAAAAACAACCCGTCCAACGGACCTCCGAAGGCGATTCGATCGCCATCCGGCGAGAGCGCAAAGCCGAGCATGCCACCCTTGGCCGTTTCGCCCACCTGTTCGAAGCGCGCCCCTCCATCCGTGCTCACCCACAACTTGGCCGGGACCACTCCGTAGATATCGCCCCGGGCGGGCACGCGCACCCACAGGCGGTCGGGATCCCTGGGATGAATCGCGCTGAGGTACAAGCTGCCAGAGCCACGCGGGAGTCGCACCGTGGTCTGCGTCCAACTGAGACCGCCATCGTCGCTGCGCTCGACCATACCCTCCAGCGGGTCCGTGGCCGAGGTGCCCGTGACGTAGATGCGACGGGTGTCGGAAGGCGCAAGCTCGAGTGTTTGCGCAATGAAGCCCTCGGGAAGCTCTGACAACACGTCCCAGCTCCTGCCGTGATCGAGTGAGTGCGCCACGAGACTGCGGTAGCGGGGGACAGCCGGGTCGGTCGCCGCCGTGGGCTGCACCATCAACGCGAGCACGTGCCCGGGCTGGCTCGGATCCAACGTCAGATCCACGCCGCGAATGCGCTGCAGCGGTCCCGGGGGCCGCTCGAACGTGCATCCGTCGTCGCGGCTCACGAGCATGCCACCGTTGGTGAGAGCCAGCACCACGAGTGTCCCGTCGCTGGTCATGACCGCGGCCGGATCGATGTCGCCGCCGTTGCCGTCGATCTGTTGCTCACAGAGCCAGGTCCAGTTCGCTCCGCCATCCCGACTGAGCGCCAAGCCGTAGGTGAGGCTCAGAAGCAGCTGCTTCTCATCCGTCGGATGGAAAGCGAGCCCCGTGGCCCCCGGCAACCGCCCGTTCGCGTGCGCAGCCGCGGTGGGCAGGCACAGGAGCGCGGCGATGAACAGCGCGGGCCGCGCCAGGCTCCAGGACATACACACAAGGTCAAATGTCGCACTGACTTCCACGAGTTGTCGATATCCGGAGAGGCGCGATTCTTTTCTCACACTTCGAAGGTGGGTCGGAGCCCAGCATCGGTTGCAGGCCGGTCCGTATTCCGTCAGATCAGCAGAATGTCCCTGAAACGCTGGCCGCTCGTATGCGTCGCGCTGTGCGCGTGCACCGGCCGGACGCACGAGAGCAGCAGCAAGCTGTTGCCCACCGACCCGGTGAGTGTCGCGGCCGACGCGGGCACCGGCCGCGCTGGCGATCCGAAGCAGCAGCCGGTCGATGCGGCGCAGGCACAGCCGGTCGACGCCGCGCCGGTACAGCCGGTCGATGCAGCACTGCCGGTCGAGGCCTCGGTGCCGGCGGACTTGCCACTCGTATGCCGATTCTGCAAAACACCTCCGCCGAAAGGAGCGCCGATCTTCGTCGAGCGCGAGTGCACCACGCCCGATGCCCCGCTCGATGCTGCACGACGCGAGCGCTTTCGCATCGACGAGGTGAGCGCTGCGATGCAGAAGCCGCTCTCTCAAGCGTTGACCTGGGGCACGGTCGCCGATCTGGGTGTGGGCGTTCGCAAGCCCGTCAGTGAGACGCGCATCGAAGGCGACGTGACACTCGGAGACTTCGTCTACCACGCGTGCCCGGAGAGCGTGTCTGCGACTGCGACCGTGCGCTTCGCCACGGCCGACGGACGGTTGAGCGCGACCGTTCGCGGCGACATGAAACTCTCGGCCGATGCTCTCGGTTGGCCCAAGGGCGGCGCGCCCGAGCTCCACATGCTCGCCTTCGATGATCTGAGCACCGCTCGCGGCACGCTGGATCTCGGAGCGGATCCGAACAAGCTGGAGCTCGGTGAAATGTTCTTCAGCCTCAAGCGTTCGACCGAGGGCGATCGGGGTTTCGTGCGCATCCGACTGCAAGAGTTCCCGAATCAGGCCGCCTTCGACCGAGCGAACGAGGTGACCGACACACCGTCATCCCGTGTCATCCACGAGATTACGATGGGCCAGTTCCCGCTCGACCGTTGCAATGGTCAGGGGAGGCCGTTCAACGGCAATGACCCGAGCGGCGCGCTCGGCGGCGGAACCTGGCATGGCGTGTTGCTGCAGGCATGGACCCAACTCGGCCCGTCGCACACCGTCAACGCACAGTGGCAAGTCAGCCGCAAGCTGACGAGTGTGCAGGTGGACCTCGGCCAGTTCCCGATGCAGGTGTGCGCCGACGGCTGGACCGCTTACTTCACGACGATGGGTCGCGTGCGCAGCGCGGACGGCATTGGCGATCACCCGGTCAGCGTCGGGTACATCGCGGCCAAGCCTTACAGCATGATGCTTTCGAGTCTGACACTGCAGGACCCCGACCTCATGGCCGAAGTGAGGCTGCCCGCGCCCACAGGCGCCGCGTCTTTGGGTAGCATGCTGCGCGACGACGCCGACCACATCGTGATCGACACGCTGGTCTGGCCGCCTCAGTGATCGGGCGCGATCACCGGCTGGCCATGCGGAGTCCGCCGGTGCGCTTCCTGCCACGCGCGCTTGCGCTCCGCGAGCGCTTCGCCATCCGCGATCCCCAGCGCACCGACCAGATGCTCGAGCGCGCTGAGCCAGTGGTGATAGTAGTGTGTACCGTCGAGATCTTCGTGTGCGCGCAGCTCGGCGGCCAGCGCCTGCGTCCACGCCTGCCAGCTGAACACGCCGCGCGCGTGCAGCTCGAGCACCAGCGCGAACGCCTGCGCTTGCCACGGCTCTTCGAACACGGGGCCTGCTTCGTCGCGCGGTAGCCCGGGCAGCGTGTGTAGCTCAGCCTGGCTCAAGGTAAGGCTCCCAGAGATCCAGCTGCACGCTGTCGCGCGCGTTCGCCTGATCACCCCACAGCTCGCGAGCCGTGAAGCGCACGCCGTAGAGCGGCTGCGGATCTTCGCCGCGAAAGTGCGCGTTGCTGTCCGGAAAGACATGGGCACCGTGGCTGCGTGTCACGGTCCCCAGCTTGCCGCGCACGTAGCGCGGCGCACGCGTGTGCCCGTTCGGATGAAAGTTGCGAACGCGCACCTGCGCGCCGACCTCGAAGCGCGGCGCACGCTCGAGCTTGCGTTCGTAGGATCCGCTGCTCAGCAGCAGCTTGGGCACCCGCTCTGCCGTGAGCCAGGGCGTGGCCTTGGCCGCACCCGGATCGGACTTCGCGCTCGTCAGCTCGGCGCGCGTCGCGAGGCCGGCGTTTGCGATCAGCTCCACGAGGCCCACCAGCCACTTCTCGTAGTAGCTCATGCGCAGGTAGTCAGGCCCGGGGATCAGCTCGCGCTGGTGGCGTGAGGCGTCTATGTTCCAGCGCTGCCACATGGCCATCGCGATGGTCATCGCCAGCACACGTGCCTCCCAGGCTGCGTGGAATAGCGGCTCGTCAGCCTCGAGCTCGAGCGCACCGAGCCCGTGCATCCCGCCCATGTCGTGCACGCCGTTCACGGCCGGAGCTCCACGCGGCGTACGCCGATCATCGCGTCGCGGGTGACCAGGTGCGCGAGCTCATCTTCGCTCAACCCCTCGCTGCCGGCCGGCCTCTCGGGCAGCACGAGGTAGCGCACTTCCGCGGTCGAGTCCCAGACCCGCACCTCCACGTCGTCCGCGAGCACGAGGCCGAGCTCGCGCAACACGCCGCGCGGATCGATCACCGCGCGCGCGCGGTACGGCGAGGATTTGTACCAGACCGGCGGAAGCCCCAGCACCGACCACGGATAGCAAGAGCACAGCGTGCAGACGACCAGGTTGTGCACCGCCGGCCCGTTTTCGACCACCACCATGTGCTCGCCCTGGCGTCCGGCGATACCGAGCTCCGCGATGGCGACGCTCGCGTCCGAGAGAAGCCGCGCCTTGTACTCGGGCGAGCACCACGCCCGCGCCACCACGCGCGCGCCGTTGTGAGGTCCGACGTGGTGCTCATAGGTCGCCACGATCGCATCGAGCGCGTCCGGATCTACCAAACCCTTGTCGACCAACAACGACTCGAGCGCCTTCACGCGTAACGCCAAGTCCGAGGGCCCGTCATCGTCGTGGTCGTGCTCGCCCATCGCGCCGCAGTGTAGCCCGCGTGTGCTCGCGCTCACAGCCCTGACAGTTTGACCAGCCGATCTCTCCTTCACGTGGCACACTGCCGGCCGGAGCTTGGCCTTGTCAGAGAGACTGGAGCCTGGGGCGGAACTGGGGCGCGGGAAGTACAAGCTGCTCCGCTTGCTGGGTGAGGGTGCGTTCGGAGCGGTATTCGAGGCCGAAAACAAGGCCAGCGGGCGGCGTGTTGCGATCAAGGCGCTGCACCCGCAGTGGGTGGCGGATCGCGAGGTGAGCGGCCGTTTGTTGCAGGAGGCGCACGCCTCGGGCCGCGTCCGGCATCGCAACGTGATCGACGTGTACGACGTGGATCACGAGGGCGACACCGTGTTCCTGGTAATGGAGTTTCTGCACGGCGAGCCGTTGACCGCAGCCCTGGCGCGCGGGGCCTTGCCGATGCACGGCATCGTCTCGGTGATCATCCAGGCGATGCGCGGTGTGGCCGCGCTGCACCGGCACGGCGTGGTGCACCGCGATATCAAGCCAGGGAACATTTTTCTGGCCATCGAGGACGATCAACCCGACCCGGTGCCCAAGATCCTCGATTTCGGCATCTCCAAACTGGAGGCGCAAGGAGCAGCGCCCCACGTCTCGACCAGCTTCGGGCGCATCATGGGCTCGCCGCTGTACATGTCGTGCGAGCAGATTCAGAACTCGAAGGCAGTCGATCATCGCACCGACGTCTATGCCTGCGGCGTGGTGCTGTACGAGGCGCTGACCGGCCGGCCGCCGTTCGAGTCCGAGACCTTGACCGGGCTGATCGGCCAGGTGTTGTACTCGACGCCCCCTCCGCCGCGGCAATTGCGGCCGGACATTCCCGAGCCGCTGGAGCGGGCAATTCAGCGCGCCATGGCCAAGCAGCTGGCCGAGCGCACCCAGTCGATCGATCAGCTGGTGCGCGAGATCGAGCCCTTCGCGAGCGAGCGAGCCTTCGCGCGTCCTGCGCCGCGGCCGGGCATTCAGGGTCCGCGGCCGGGTGCGCCGGCAGACGAGCCTCTGCCGGGGGTTCGCCAGCGCCGCCCATCTCGCTCGCGTCGGCGTCCCGACACCAGTCCCACGGCCGTGATCAAGGGACGCTACTCGCGTCGCTTCTTCGGCGTCCTGTTCTTCGGCTTCATGCTGCTCTCGGTCTGGGCGCTCCGGCAGAAGAACGGCGCGGAGCGACGAGCCAAGGACGCGACCGCGATCATCATGGCGCAGACGCGCGGCGATCCCGAGAAGCAAGCGGTGCTGCTGCGCGAGGTGCAGGACAAGGACATCCCTGGCTGGGCGCAGGCAGCGTGGATGACGCTGACGTCGGCAGTACCGAATCGCAAGTTGTTGGGTCACGAGGGCTGCGTGCGCTCGGTCGAGTTCAGCCGCGATGGCAGGTTGTCGCTCACGCGCTCCGACGACAACACCGCGCGCGTCTGGAGCAACGACGGTTCCGCTCAGCCGATCGTCTTGCGCGTCTCGCCCAGCGAGCTGCACGCAGCCGTGTTTAGTCCCGATGCACGTCTGGTGTTGACTGGGTCGAGTGACAACTCTGCACGCATCTGGACAGTCGACGGTTCGGCGGAGCCTCGGATCTTGTCAGGTCATACAGGGCCGGTGAGCGTGGTGGCGTTTAGTCCCGACGGTCGCAAGGTGTTGACGGGTTCGGACGACGGCACCGCGCGCCTGTGGAATGCGAGCGGTGCCGGCGAGCCTCTGGTGCTGCGCGGGCACACCGCTCCGCTGCGTGCGCTGGCGTATGCGCCCGATGGTCATCACGTGGCGACGGCCGCCGAGGACGGAAGCCTGCGCATTTGGCCGACTGACTCGTCCGCGGAGCCGGTGATACTTTCAGGACACGATGCTGCAGTCAGCACGCTCGCGTTTAGTCCGAACGGGCGCAGGCTACTGAGCGCGTCGGCCGACAAGACCTTGCGTGTGTGGAGCACCGACGGCACGGACGAACCCGTGGTCCTGCGCGGGCACATCGGACGCGTGGCAGTGGCCGCCTGGAGTCCGGATGGCAAGCACATCGCCAGCGGCTCGGACGACGACACCGCGCGCATCTGGAATGCGGACGGCAGCGGCGAGCCCGTGGTGTTGCTGCATCCGCGGCGCGTGACCGCGATCGGTTGGCGGCCCGATGGCGTGCGCATCGCCACGACCTCCAACGACGGCAACGTGCGCATCTGGCAAGACGACGACTTGATCAGCGTGTTGCGCGGCCACAGCGGTCGCATCACGTCGCTGGCCTGGAGCCCCGATGGACGCGCGTTGTTGAGCGGTGGCGAGGACTACAGCGCGAGGCTCTGGAACGCGGCTGGCTCGGGCGAGCCGCTCACGTTTCGCGGCCACGAGAACACGGTGTGGGCGGTCGCATTCAGCCCGGACGGCCGCCAGGTGTTGAGCGGCGCATCGGACACGACTGCGCGCATCTGGAACGCGGACGGGAGCGGGCAGGGCGTCGTGCTCGACGCGCTCGAGACCTCGGTCAATGCGGTGGCGTTCAGCGAAGACGGCAGGCTGGCCGTGGGCGTGTTGAACAACGACACGCTGCGCAGCTGGAACGTCGACCGTCCCTCGCGCTCGACCATCGTGCGTGGAGATCGAGCCGACGTGTACATCGCCGCGTTCAGTCCGGATGGGCGGCGGGTCATCACCGACGCGGCCAACAACGCGGCGCGCGTGTGGAACGCAGATGGGACGGGCAAGTCGATCCTGCTCAGCGGCCACGAGCAGCCGGTCGCGGCCGTCGCTCTCAGCGGCGACGGTCGGCGTGCGCTCACCGGATCGTTCGATGGCACCGCGCGCGTCTGGGACCTGAGCGGCGCGCAGGAGCCGATGGTGTTGCGCGGTCATCGCGGCGCCGTGTCTGCGGTCGCCTTCAGCCCGGACGGCGCGCGGGTGGTCACCGGTTCGGTCGATCGCAGCGTGCGCGTCTGGACGCTCGAGGGCACGCCTCCGCCGCTGGTCCTGCGCGGGCACGACGACGCGGTGTCCGCGGTCGCGTTTTCTCCCGACGGCAAGAAGATCCTGAGCGGTGCCTGGGATCGCACCGCGCGGCTGTGGAACGCCGACGGTTCGGGCGACGCCCTGGTCCTGCGGGGCCACGAGGACATCGTGACTTGCGTGGCTTTCAGTCTCGATGGTCGCAAGGTAGCCACAGGCTCGCGCGACAAGACTGCTCGCGTGTGGTCGATCGACGTCGAGCTGCTGAGCGACGTGCTGTGGAGCATCAGCCCGGAGTGCCTGAGCGAGGCGGAACGCAGCACGCTGTTGTCGGAGAGCAGCGAAGAAGCCAGCAGCGGTGTGAGCGAGTGTCAGAGGGAGGTCGCGAAGCGCGCCAAGAAACAGCCGGGTTACGAGAGCGTTGCGATCGGCACGACCGCCGAGCGCCGCTGAGTGGACCGCGTCTTGCTTCTGCCGCCCAAGCGGGTACTCTCGCACGCCACGACGCACGTTCATGCACGGCGACGAGATCCAACAGCTCTCCACCCTCCTGCGCAGACTAGCGGCAGCCGGGTTGGGGGTTCCGCGGATGCCCCGAGTGGCCTTCGAGTCACTCAAGGGCGTGGCCGTACAACCGGCCGTGGAGCTTCTGGTGACGAGTACCGGTCGCGATGTGCTGTTGACGCGGCGCGATGACCAATACTGGTCTGGCTTTCACATTCCGGGCGGCTTCGTGGGCTGTGGAGAAACCCTGCCAATGGCGTGTGACCGCATCGCGAACCGGGAGCTGGGCGTCGGCGCCAGCATGGAACGCCTGGTCGGCCACTACACCTGGCCGGATCACCCGTACGCCTCGGCGCTCTCGCTGCTGTGTCTGTGCCGCGTGTCTGAGCCTCCGCGCCATGGCGAGTACTTCGAGCGGCTACCGGCAGATATCCTCGCCGGGCACCGCCAACTTCTCGAACAGTTTTGGACCGTGGGATAGACAGAAAGGTCTGCGCATGCTTTCCAATCGCGAATTCTCAGCGCTGGTCGAGCAGGGCTCGTACCCGGAACAGGTGCAGGTTCCCCTCGACGAACCGTTCATCAACGCCAACGGCGTGATCCAGAACCTGCTGCTGGAGCGCTTCACGAGCGCAGCACTGATCTCGTCCGTGCCAGGCTCGATCCGAGCCAACCACTACCACAAGACCGACTGGCACTACTCGTACGTGGTCAGCGGCGTGGTCTGGTACTACTGGCGGCCGGTGGGGGCGGAGGGCCCGCCCAAGAGCGCGAAGTTCCCGGCGGGGACGATGTTCTTCACGCCGCCGCTGGTCGAGCACAGCATGTTCTTCCCGGAACAGACCGCGTTCATCACCTTTGCCAAGAACGTGCGCGACCACGAGCACCACGAGGCGGATTTGGTACGCGTCAAGCTGATCGAAGCCGCGGCCGATCCGCGCGCCGACGGCGGCTGGAAGATCACGTTCCCGGGGCAGCCATGAGCAAGGTCTTTCGGAGGCGTGAGGTCTGCGCGCTCTGCCGCGCCGGCGGAAGCACACTCTCGCCGGTGATGTCGCTGGCGGCGACGCCTCCCGCCAATGAGTTCGTCGGCAAGCAGATCGGGCAGGACACAATCCCGCTAACGTTGTTGCTCTGCAAGTCGTGCGGGCACGTCCAGCTGGCGGAGATCGTCGACCCGCAGCGACTGTTCGGCGACTACGTGTACGTGTCCGGAACGTCGCCGGTCTTCGTCGAGCACTTCCGGCGCTACGCGGCCGATTCGATTGCACGCTTCGGCCTCGGCAAGGACTCGCTGGTGGTCGAGGCGGGTTCGAACGACGGCACGCTGTTGCGTCAGTTTCAGACGCAGGGTGTGCCGAACGTCCTCGGCGTCGACCCGGCGGCGAAGATCGCAGCGCAGGCGCGCGAGAGCGGCATCCCCACGCTCGAGGGCTTCTTCACGCCGGAGTTGGCGAAGTCATTGCGCGCCGAGCGAGGACCCGCGGCGCTGATCTGCGCCAACAACGTGTTCGCTCATGCCGAGGACCTGGCCGGATTCACCGATGGCGTGCGCGACCTGCTCGCGCCCGAAGGGGTGTTCGTGTTCGAGGTGTCGTACCTCGCGGACGTGGTCGAGAAGTTGTTGTTCGACACGATCTACCACGAGCACCTCTCGTACCACGCGGTCAAGCCACTGGTGAGCTTCTTCGAGCGGCACGGGCTGCGCCTGTTCGATTGCGAGCGCATCGATACGCACGGCGGTTCGCTGCGTTGCTACGTCGGTCAGGCCGGCTCGTCGCACGTGCGCTCGGAGCGCGTCGCTGCGCTGCTTCAGCTGGAGCAAGAGCTGGAGCTGTTCTCGCCCGCCACCTACGAGAAGTTCAAGGCGCGCATCTCGCGGCGCGCGCAGGAGCTGAAGGCGCGCATCGCGCAGATCCGCGAGCAGGGTGGGCGCGTCGTCGGCTTCGGCGCTCCGGCCAAGCTGACCACGTTGATGCACGAGTTCGGCCTCGGCAGCGACAGCATCGAGTTCATCATCGACGACTCTGCCTGGAAGCAGGGCCTGTACACGCCGGGCACGCATATCCCGGTCGTGCCCTCCGCGGAGCTGTACGCGCGCAGGCCCGACTGGTGCATCGTGTTCGCCTGGAACTTCGCCGAATCGATCGTCAAGAAACACGCCGCGTTCGCCGAGCAAGGTGGACGCTTCATCGTGCCGTTGCCTCAGCTCAGGGAGATCCCGTGACCCCACTCTTGGGAAGCGACATCGAAGAGGTGTGCACGAGCTTGGGCCCCGCGGCCTCGGCCTTTGCCGGCAAGCGCGTGCTGATCACCGGCGCGCGCGGCTTCCTGGGCCGCTACTTCACGGAGGTGCTCTTGCGACTGAACGCGGTCGCACTGAGCGAGCCGTGCGAGATCATCGCCATCGACAACCTGCGCACCGCGGGCGAGATGGGGGCGGAGATCCCGAAGGTCAAACACATGGCCTTCATCAATCACGACATCGTCAAGCCGTTCTATCCCGAGCGGCCGGTCGACTACGTGTTGCACCTCGCCGGCATCGCCAGCCCCTACTACTACCGCAAGTGGCCGCTCGAGACGCTCGAGGTCGCGACCACCGGACTGCGCAACGTGCTCGAGCTCGCGCGCCAGAGCAGCGCGCGCATCGTGTTCTTCTCGTCCAGCGAGATCTACGGCGACCCGGATCCCGTGCACGTGCCGACCAAGGAGAGCTATCACGGCAACGTGTCGTGTCTCGGCGCGCGCGCTTGCTACGACGAGTCGAAGCGGCTCGGCGAGACGTTGATCCGCATCTTCCACGATCAGTTCGGCGTGAGCGGCATGATCGTGCGGCCGTTCAACGTCTACGGCCCGGGCATGCAGAAGCACGACTACCGCGTACTGCCGAACTTCGCCGCGCGCGTGTTGGCGGGCGAGCCGCTCAACGTCTATGGCAACGGACGTCAGACGCGTACGTTCTGTTACGTCAGCGATGCCATCCGCGGGTTCTTGCAGGTCTTGCTACAAGGGCAGCCCGGCGAGCCCTACAACATCGGCAACCCGAAGCCCGAGATCTCGATGCTCGAGCTCGTGCAGGTGATCCGTGAGGTGGTGCCCGAGCTGGATGCTCAGCACCGCGTCATCGAGCATCCCGACACCTATCCGGCCGACGAGCCGCAGCGGCGTTGCCCTGACATCACCAAGGCGATGCTGCAGGTCGGCTACGAGCCACATGTGTCCCTCGAAGTCGGGCTCAAACGCTTCTTCGACTGGGCGCGGATCGCCTACGCGTGATTCGCCTGGGCCTGGTCGGCGCCGGCGCTTGGGGCAAGCGCTACGCAGACGCGCTGGCACGGCGCAGCGACTGTAGCTTGGTCGCTGTCGCACGCGCCACGGCGCGGCCCGAGGAGCGCGTATTCGGCGTGCCCGCCTGCGGCGACTGGCGGCAACTGCTCGAGCTCGATGGCGTGATCGTCGCGACCACGCCGGACAATCAAGCCGAGGTGGTCGCGGCCGCGATCGAGCGCGGGACGCCGGTGTTGGCCGAGAAGCCGCTGGGTCTGTCGCGCGATGTGGCGGCGCGGCTCTGTGCGGCCCCGCGGCGCGCGCCGGTGTTGGTCAACTACATCCATCTCTGGGCGCCAGCCTTCGTCGCTCTCCGCGGCATGCTGCAGGGAGCGACCATTCGCAGCATCGTCGCGCAGGGCAGCTCGCATGGCCCGTTTCGCGGCTGGTCGAGCCTGTACGACTACGGGTCGCACGACTGCGCGATGCTGCTGCGGGTGTTGGGCCAGCGCTCGTTGTCCATCGGGTCTGCCCGCACGCTGCCAGCCGCCGAGGGCGGCGAGCTGTTCGAGTTTGCGCTGCGCTCCGGCGACGTGGACATCGCGCTCACGCTCGGCAACGGCGCCACGGCGAAGACCCGCAAGTTCGCGGTCGAGCTCGGCAGCGGTGCCGCGCTCGTCTACGACGATCAACTGCCGCACCCGAACAAGTTGACCCTGGACGGCGTGTCCGTGCCGATCGCGACCACGCAACCGCTGGATGCCGTCGTGGCGGACTACGTGGCACGCATCGAGCGCTGGCAGCGCACGGCGGCAGTGGACGAGCCCGGCGAAGGTGGTCTCGAGCTGTGTCGCGACGTTTCGGCGCTGCTGGACGAGCTCGCAGCGCGACTCAGTCGGTGATGAGGACCCGGCGCGTGCCGCCTACCGTGAAGCGGACGCCCGTGCCGGAGTCTGCATCATCGTCCGGGATGCCGACGTAACCGCTCGCGGTCACCGTCAGCGTATACAGACCGGCGGGGAAGGCTGCGCCCACGGGGTTGCCCGTGTCGCTCGGGCCGTACCAGTTGCGGCCTTCCCAGTGGAGCACGCCTGGATAGGTGCCGCGGCGCAGCGTGCCGCGGCTGAAGCGCTGTGGGGCGCAACCGCCGACGTCGACGATCCCGTAGAACTGCCGATTGCCGCCGAGCGTCACGCGCGGCTCGAGCAGGCCGGGCTCCGGCAGCTGGCAGCGGCCGGCGTCGGGCGCAATGCCAGCGACGTCTGCGATATCTCGATCGACCACGATGCGAAACCGCATGTCCACGCCCTTGCGCGCTTGCTCGAGCGAGAACGTGCAGCTCTCGTCGGGGAACTCGACGCGCACGCCTGCTAGGTCGGACTCGGCGGTGGTCACGCAATCGAAGGGTTCGTGCGTGGGTATTGCGTTACGCTCCACCATCAGCCGTGTCTGCCCGGGCGAATAGTCGGGGCAACCGCTCGACATGCCGAGCAGCGCGCGGGTCTCGTGGTGCGTGATGCTGAAGCCGTCGAGGGATTCGCGCTGGCCTCGCTCGATCGACACGGTTGCGCCGCTCGGCAGGCTCGCCATCAAGGCAAAGCTGCCGACATCGCCGCAGTCGTTCTTCAGCGTGCAGGCGCGTCTACCGACCCTGAAGCGGAAGCCCCGCACGTCCGGGAGCCGTTCGAGTGCGCTTTCCTGGGCGTAGAAGAACGCCAGGTCCGCGCCTTCGTGCAGCACCAGCCACTGCTGGATCGGACCGAACACCAGCGTGTTCGACTTGAGCTGCACGTGCACCTGGGCGCCGTCGCGCACCGGCAGGGC
Source organism: Polyangiales bacterium (assembly GCA_035274465.1). Taxonomy (GTDB): domain Bacteria; phylum Myxococcota_A; class Polyangia; order Polyangiales; family JAFGIB01; genus JADGRF01. The sequence goes on along the minus strand of DATEOF010000325.1, from coordinate 4,532 downwards.
CGGCAAGCCGCGCGTGATGATCGTCCGGGTGAGCATGCCGGCGACCGCGATGCGCACGAAGCGGTATTGCGACATGTCTCCGGGTGGAGGGCCCATGGGCCCCACGTCGTACGCCGGGATGCCGCTGCCATGCGCGGTCACGATGCCATCGAATTGCACGCTGCCTGCAGTCGAGATCGGCATCGGCTGCACGCGTCCGTCATCGCTGCTCTCGTAGAGCAGCAGCGCGACCTCATCGAGCTTCGCCGGCTTGCAGTCGCCGCCTGGCTGCCCGGCATCGCGATCCATCGAGGCGTCGCGCGGGGGCGGCACGCGCGCGTCTTCGCCCACGCCCGCATCCCTCGGGACCTCGGCATCCCGCGCCATCGGCCGATGCTCGTCCGAGCAGCCGAGCATCAATCCGAGCAACGCACACAGGACGATTCGCATCTGCCGACCTCGTGCAAGCACTGTGCCGCCGTGGGCTGCAGCCGGCCGGGCGGGATCCCCGCAGACTGGCACAAACCGACACAACGTGCAGCTGCGATGATCACTCCGCGAAGTCGGGATTGACCGCGATCACCTCGGCAGCGCTGCAAAACATGCCCGGGCGCTGCGCCGGCGGCGGATTGCGCCGCAGGTTCTCGACGAAGGCGCGACGCTGTACGAACGTGTGGCGGAACTGGTCCTTGAGCAACGTGCGCGACGCGTCCAGCGCCTGGGTCCAGGCGCGCAGTTGATCGGACACGCTGCCATCGGCCGCGGGCGTGGGGTCCGGCACGAGTACCAACAAGCTCAGGAGTTCCTCCACGCGCTTGGGATCCACCGGGTCTGCTTTCAGCGCTTCGGCCAGGGCCGGTACCAGCACGGCGTCGCGCAACGCGGGCAGATCGTCGCCGACGACCTGACAGTTCAACAAACGGCTGTCGATGCGGCCGACCGCCGAGCTGACTTCGGCACGCGGGCGGCGCAGGACCGCGAGCAACGCCTGGTCGAAGCGACCCATCGCCACCGAGTGGAAGGTCAACAACATGTCGGTCAGCCTGGTCTTACAATCGGGATCACAAGTCGGACCGGTCACGTAGCTGATCAACCAGTCCACCCGCTTGTCGTGGAATTTGTCGAGATCGGCGGCCTCGCTCGCAGCGACGAGCTCGTGGCGGCGCGAGGGGCCGAGCACGAGCGCGGCCACCAGGCGCGAGCCGACCGAGATGGCCTCGAATTTCGCGATGTCCTGCCACTGCCGGCGTTCGTACAACGTGCTGAGGTACGGCGTGAACAACCAGGACATCCGCGCGGGGGTGGCCTGCACGTCGCGTTCGTCCAACAACAGCGCTGCGGGGCCGAGCTTGCCCGTCTTGCGAGCCGACTCGGTGTCTTCTTCGAACAGGTCGGCGATCGCGGCCGAACGCTTGGCGTGCGTGGTGTCGGCCTTGCACGCCAGTACCTCGCGGGCGAGGCCGTAGCGTTGCTCGCACGTCAGCTCGTAGGCCGTGGCCAGCCGCGCGTAGCTCTTGTCCGCTGTATTGCTCAACACGGACTTCATGTACTCGGCGTTGTCCTTGCCGAGCTCGAGCGCGTAGGAGACCGCGAGCTCTGCGTCCAGGATGCTGCCGCGCGTGAGCGACAGCAGCACGCCGTAGCGTTGCTCGACCGTGTCTTCACCCGACGAGGCCAGGACCTGCAGGTTCTTCGACAGGATCTCGGCGCGCTCGATGCGCCAGCTGTTGTCCGCCTGGGTCTGGGCGATCTTCTGCTGGGATTCGGCCTGACGGCGTGCGATCTCGGACTGCTTGTACTGCCAGATGGAGGTCGCGATCAGACCCGCCGCGCCGATCACGAACGTGGAGAGAAACGAATGGTAGGTTTGTATGAACTTCCCGACGCGCGAGGTCACTTCGGGCTTCGAATTGCGGACTTCCGACTGCGACGTCATGGGCCGCCGATATAGCAGGGATCAGTCGCGAGCGCGCGGGCAGTCCGGCCCGTCGAACACCGACAGGCCGAGCTTGGGTTCTGCGTCCAGGCGCGTGGCCGTGACCAGGCACTGGTGCGACTTGATCGCGCGTGCGACCAGCTCCGGATCCAGCTCCGTGCGCGCGAGAAAGCGGTGGATGCGCGAGCCGACGCGCGTCTTGCCGAGCTGGAACAAGCGCAGCTCGCCATCGGCTAGCAGCTTTTGCTCCTCGATGTAGCCCCACTGGATGCAGGTCAGCGTCTTCATCTGGAAGTGTTCCGAACGGTTCGCGCCTACGATGGGCAGGTTGCGCGCGAGTGCGTCGTTCAAGATGCGAAACTGTTGGTCGGTGACGTGCAGCGCGGGCTCGGCGGGGCGATACTGCCGCACCGCGCCGCCAGCGGCCACGACCAGAGCGAACGCGGCCAGCGCAGGCCGCGGTCTGCGACCAGCGAGCTCTGCCAGCCATGCAGCCGTGCAGCCCAGGCCGAGCGCAACCAGCGGCATCAACACGTCACAGTAGCGAACGCTGAAGTCGGTGGCGGGAATGATCGGATTCAGGTGCTTGATACCGAAGGTGATGCCTGCGAGCGCGCTGGCGGGTACGAGCCAGAGCGCGTAGTTGCCCGGTTGTTGCGGCTGACGGCGGCGGAAGAAACCCAGCCACGCGCCTGCGCAGGCGAGCCAGGTCAGCAGCACGCCTTGCCAGTCGTGCGGCAACGCCCGGAAGCGATCGAACAGGCCGAAGAACGTGGTCGGCTTCACATCGGTGTGCGTGTGCAAGATCAACTGAAACTGGCCCAAGGGGTAGGGCGACCAGAGCGCGTAGCCGATCGTCTCCAGCAGCCACAGCGCGCCGAACACGCCGAACACCTGGGCCACGTCGCGCACGCTGCGCCGGACGCACCAGATCCCGAGCGCCACGCCGGGAAACACGTACACGCTCGTGACCATCGCCAGATAGGCGACGAACAGCCAGATACCCGTCGCCCAAAGCCAGCGGCGTCCCTGCTCCGGCGCGCGCGCAAAACGCAGCACGCCGTGCAGCGCGGCAAGCACGTACGTGGCCTGAAAGATCCCAGGCAACAACTGGCTCGAGGCGTCGTGCGCGGGATCGAAGAGCAACAACAGCAGACACGCCAGAAAACCCGCGGCTGGAACGCCCAGCGCTCGCCCGCAGGCATACAGCAGCGGAACCTGCGCCAGCGAGGCGAGCAGTGGCGGTAAGTACATGCCGTTTGGATGCGTGCCAAACAGCCGCTGCACCATCCAGATCCACACGTTGATCGAGAACCGCGCCGTATGGTGATCGAACACCCAAGTATTCGCGAACGGCCACGAGCGCACGAAGAACCACTTGAACGTCGCGTCACCGCCCAGATCGATCGTGCGCAGGCAAGTGATGCGCACGATCAGAGTGGCCGCCAGCAACCCGATCAACGACGCCCAGTCCCTCGCGCTCCACCGCACGCGCGCGACCATACTACGTGGTGGGCAGTACGCGAGTCAGAACCGACGTGTGAACTGCCCCGTCAGCATCAGCGCGCCGAGCATGGACCAGGACTTGTTGTAGTACTCGCTGCCGCCGTTGAGCGTGCTCCACTGCACGACCTCGGCGTAGGCTTCGTCGCGCACGCTCGCGAGGCTCGGCACGGCCATCGCGCCGACGCCTGCGCCCACCACGAACGCCGCGAGGTGCAGCATGGCGCCCGCATGCGGGGTGCCGTCGAGGTCGTAGCCGTCGACCAGCTTCGTCACGCCGACCTGGGCGTGGAACGCGCCGATCTTCTCGAGGTAGCGCAGCGCGCGCGCCTCACCGAACCAGCAGTAGTCCTGCGCGATGCGAAACGGCGTGCGGCACGAGTCCAGCTGATGGTGGATCGGGTGGCCGGAGCCGGGCGGAGCCATCGGCACGCCTTCGGGCGTGGACCACGCCGGCACGAGGCCGTTGTCGGCATTCTTGTTGGCGGCATTGAGCGTGGCTTCCAGCGCCGCGTAGCTGGACTCGACCACGCGCAGCCACTCGGGCTTGCCTGCGAACTCGGCGAACACGCGGTAGTACGCGGGCGCGAAGTACGAGATGTTGAGAACCCGCGCGCCGTCGAACTGGTCGCCGGGCATGAACGCGTCGTTGCGCGTGTGGTCGACCTCGAACTTCCAGATCAGATCCAGTTGTGTCAGGGCGTAGTTGCGATACGTGTCGGCCAGCGTGCCTCGCCCGCCCCAGCGCGCGTCGGCCATGATCAGCGCGAACGCCATGTCTTCGTCGCCGTCGCTGGCTGCACCCGAGCCGATCACGGTGCCGTCGGGCGAGATCTCCCACTCCATCAGGCCGTTCTTGCCGCGGTGCAGCTGCTCGTACTGCCACAGGCCATCGAAGGTGGCCTGGTCGTCCATGTACACCGAGATCAACATGCCGTAGGCGATGCCCTCGGAGTTGGACGAGTTGATCTGCGTGCCGGAGTTCGGGCGCCGCACGCGCACGAAGCCGCCCGCGCCGTCGCTGGTCAGTAGGTCGGCCTTCCACTTCGCGTAGAGCGCGCGCGCCGCCGCCGGGTCCGCACCATTCGGCAGACTGCACTTCTGCGGCTCGCTC
>DATEOF010000324.1:0-22288 GCA_035274465.1 Polyangiales bacterium | reverse complement strand
CGCCGCCGGTCGACCGCAACAGCCGATCGACATGGCCGCGATCCGCGAGCACGCCGGCGCCGCTGCAGCCGCCGGCATCGCACCCGACGCGCCGGCTGCGGCCGAGATCGTCGACCGTGTCCTCGGGAAACAGCTCTCGGTGGCCGAACGCCGCGAGCTACGCGAGCGCCTCGAGACCTTCAACGATGTCCGCGTCGAGCGCTACTGGCACCTGCTCGCGATCCTCCACGACCGTCCGCCGCATCCCGCGATCGCGGCGGCGTGCGAATGGTTCATTCAGGCCTTGCGCGCCGGGGAGTGACCATCTCTAGTATGGCGGCGAGGGAGTGACATGAGCGAAGAACAAAGCTTCGAGGGCGGTTGCGGTTGTCGGCAGATCCGCTACCGCATGACCAGTCAGCCACTCGTCGTTCACTGCTGTCACTGTCGCTATTGCCAGCGTGAAAGCGGCGCGTCGTTCGCGCTCAATGCGCTGATCGAGAGCGAACGCGTCCTTTTGCTCGGGGCGGAGCCGGAGCTGGTGCTCACGCCGTCGAACAGCGGCAAGGGCCAGCGGATCGCGCGCTGCCCTGCCTGTCGCATCGCGGTGTGGAGCCACTACGCCGGCGCAGGTGACGCCCTGCGCTTCATCCGCGTCGGGACGCTGGACCAGCCCGACCGACTGCCACCGGACATCCACATCTACACCGCCTCGAAACAACCGTGGGTCGTGCTGCCGGAAGGCGCCGTGTCCGTGCCGGAGTACTACCAGGCATCGAAGTACTGGCGGCCGGAGAGCCTCGAGCGGCGAGCGGCGTTGCAGCTCAAAACGGCGAAGTCGCCACCGCAGTGAGTCCGTCGGTCGCGAGCGTGTAACCGAGCAGGCTGCCGTCGGGCGAGATCGCGACCGACTTCACGTACGCACTCGACGAGCCCAGGCCGTGAAACGCGACCAGCTCCGCGCCGTCTGATACGCGGAAGTAGCGGATGGTCGGATCGTCGACGCTGTTCGGAAAGTCTTCGCCGCCCACCACGACTGCGCTGCCATCCCGGGTGAACGTCGTGCTCGTGACGGAGCCCGAGGGCCAGACGAAGCTCTGGACGCGCGTACCGCTGCCTGCGTCGTACAGCTCGGTGCCAGTGCTGATGAGCTTGCCGTCGGGCGAGTAGGCCAGGCCCTTGCCCGTGCCGCTCGTCAGGATCTCGCGTACCAACACACCGTCCGAGACGCTCCAGATGTGGATGTTGCCGGAGACGTTCGAAGCCAGCGTCTTGCCGTCGGGCGCGAACGACATGCCGTTGATGCGCCGCCCGTACGTGCCCTCCTGCAGCGTGCGGATGACGGTTCCATTCGAGTTCCAGAGCTTCGTCGTCCGATCCCCGCCCGAGGTCGCGAACAGCGTGTTCGACGTCGGCGACCAGCTCACGGCCGTCGTGCCGTTGGAATGTGCGGACGCCTCGAAGAGCTGAGTGCCGCTGGCGACCTGGAACATCCGGAGGCCGCGCGTCGAGCCTCCGCCGCCGCTCCCGACCGCGAGCAGGCTGCCGTCGGGCGAGAACGCTGCCGCATTCGCGGTGTGACGGATCGGCAAGCTCTTCACGACGCTGCCGTTTCCCGCCGCCAACAGCTGCGCCTTGGCCGCGGTGCTCCCCGTCGCTACCAGCTGCCCGCTCGGCGAGAAGCGGACAGGCCCGCCGCCGGCCACCTGCCAGTGTGGGCTGAGCAGGAGCCCTTGCTCGGCCAGGTCGACGCCGGGATCCGAGTCGACCTGCGCGCTGCAGCCCGTCAAGGCCACGACGAGCGCAAGCAAGTGACAGCGTTGCAAACTGAAGCGGCCCAATTTCACGGCAGTGGTCATGACATTCCTCCTCCGAGCGCGTACCACACAGCTCAATACGTGCCGCACCACCGAGTGGTCACGCGGATGTGTTCGCGCGCGGGTTGTCTGACAGTCAACGTGGCGATCAACACCTAACGGCAGTCTCGGTGTCGCACGTCCATTCGCGCATGAACTTCGATCTGCGGTTCGTCACCAGGGTCGAACACTCGGCCGGCAGGCGGTATACCGAGCTTTCATTCGTCATCGAGGACGGCCTCGCGGGCGCCAAACCAGCCTGAACATCCGACGCTTTCCTTCACCGCCGGCAGGGCGTACGCTTGTGCGGATGGAGCCGGGGCAGAGGCCAGAGATCGAGCGTGCGTTGCGCTTCATCGGCGAGCACCTCGAACATCCGATCAGCGTGCTCGACGTGGCTCACGCCGCGCACCTGAGCGAGTTCCAACTGCATCGCGTGTTCCACGCCGAGGTCGGTGAATCGATCGGGCGCTTCATCACGCGGCGCCGGCTCGAGCTGGCCGCGCTGCGCCTGGCCTACGAGCCCGATCGCTCGATCAGCGACATCGCGCTCAGCTCGGGCTATTCGTCCAGCTCGAACTTCGGCAAGGCCTTCACGGGCTACTTCGGCTGCAGTCCTTCGCGCGTGCGCGCGCTCGAGCAGGGTATGCCGCCGAGCATCGGCAAGCTGATGTCCCGCTACGGTCATGACTTTCGTCCCGAGGCCCTGTACAGCCTGCCGCCCGAGCTGAGCGGAGATGAAAGGCGCGGAGAGGCGGCGCGCTGGAACGAGCGCGTGCGCTACGTGGACAGCGACGGTCTACACTTCGCCTGCTCGGCAAGCCCCAGCGGGTACGACTTCGAGACGCTGCAGGCCACCTGGGCCGATCTGATCCAGCGCGCCGCGCAGCTCGGGCTGGCGGACGACGGAGTCGACGCCTGGGGCATGGGGTTCGACAGCCCGCAGCTCACGGCACCGGAGCTCTGCCGTTACCACGCCTGCGTGCCTTACCCCGAGCACGCACCGCTGCCGGCGCCGCTGTTTCGCGGGCGCATGCTGCCAGGGCGCTACGCGGTGTTCCGCTACGCCGGTGCAGTCGATGCGGTCGCGGACGCGTACCGCAGCATCTACTCGTGCTGGTTCGCCGAGAGCAGCCTGGCTCCCGCCGACTTCGTACCGATCGATCACTACATCACCGACGCTCCGCAAGACGGGCGCATCGATCTCGAAATCTGGTTTCACGTGCGTCCGCGCCGAGCAGCCTAGCGCGACGTTTTGCCACGCTGTGACTGCGAGCAATGCCTTGCACGCGTTCGAGCGCGGGCGCGTCTGGACCGGCACCGCGCTCAGCAGCTACTGGGGAATGCCGGCGTGGCTCGCGCGCGATGCGAGCGACGAATATCGAAGAAGACTCCAGGCCGCCCGGCGCCACTGGGCGCCGCTGGCGAGATGCCTCAGCGATGACGCCACTGGCTTCGGGCTCGACCGCGCCGAGATCATGACCTCGATCTACGAGCGAGAACCGCTGCGGGGGCTCGAACGCCTCGAGCGAAGCGAAACGGCCTCGTCGAACATCTTCAAGCATCGAAGCGTGTCGACGCTCCTCCAAGGCTTGTGCGCAGCGTCGGCCTTGAGCGCGCGGCGAAACGACCAGCGCTTGCGAACAGTGGTCGAGGAGAGCGCCAGCCACCTCGAGGGTCCCCACATGCGACCGTTCGTCCACATCTGCAACGCAGCGCTCGCCGTCGACGAAACCAACCTTGAACGGGCTGCCGGTGAGCTACGCACGGCTGCAGACCTCTTCGACACCGCGTCGATGGCCATGCACGCCGCGGCAACTCGTCGCCGCCTGGGTCAAATGCTCGGAGGCGAGGGAGGCAAGGCTCACGCCGCAGCGGCAGAAGCTTTCATGCTCGCCCAGCGCGTTCTGAACCTCGAATCGCTCACCGAAATGCTCTGTCCGGGGGCTCAGGCCGGCACCACGGCGTAGCGCGGCGGGGCGATGCGGGTGGCCTTGCAGGCCGGGCAGCGACCCGGCTTCGAGATCCGCGTTCGATCGCTGAACGCGAACCCGCAGGCGATGCACTGCGCGGGCTCGATCGTGAACCGTTCTTCGCCGCGCCGCAGCGAGCGCTCCAGGTGTTCGAGGTGCGGCACGAGCTCGCGCTCCGTTGCGCCGAGTCGTTGGGAAAGCTCGCGCAGCGTGAGACTGCCGGCGCGCAATGCCTCGTGCAGAGCTCGTCGCAAGGTCTCGGCCCGTTCCGGTGGAGCGCGGTCCATGCGCCCTTATCTAGGCCGAAGCGCTGCGGGAGAGCACGGTCGTGCGCAACCTCTGGGCGAGCGCGAGACCATGAGTCAGGAGTCCAGGGCGATTGGGCTCGCTTCGCGCCGGGCCGACTTGCGCGGTTGCGTGGCCGAGCGGACCCAGGCGGAGGTTGAAGCGCGCGCGCACGACGTCCAGCGCTTCCCTCATGTGGGTGGGGTTCAGCCGGAGAAACAACATCAACCTCGCCACCGAGAGCATGCGCCGATGCCGTGGGAAGAGTGCCATCACGTCGAGTCCGTTTTCCTCGAGCACCCACCTCGGCAGTCGGCTCAGGATGACGCTGACGTTATAGAGGGTGACAGAGATAGCCGCCGCGGGGAACGCATCGCGGCTGGCGTCCCGGAGCGCCGCCATGTCGACCTCGTAGAGCGGCGCATCCGCGAGCTTCCCCAGCATGAACAGATGCGTCAGGAAATAGGCCGACTGCGACGAGAGGAAGTGCACCGTGGAGCTGGACTGGATCGACAGTACGCGGCCACTTGCGGAGAGATATGGCTCGTATTGCGGCGGAGTGCCGAGGTAACCCATACAGTTGATGATTACGGCTCCCGGCTCGATGGCTCGCCGCTGTCCGCTGCGGAGCGTCAGCACCGGGCCACCCTCGGAATCGACGATGTCGACGAGATGGTCTCTGATGATCTCGTCGAGTCCTTGGCTGATCTCCCGGTTCTCGTGCGGCGACATCATGCCGAACATGTAGCGCCGGCAGCTCGGGTCCAGGCTCACGCAGTACCTCTGGCGTAGATACGACAACACCTCCTGCTCGTTTCGCCCGTTGAAGCGCTTGGCGATATCGAGGAATACGTCGAGCGGGGTGTTCCCTGCGTAGTATGCGCGCCAGCCGCGCGGGTACGTCTTGTCGCGGTCCAGGAACATGGTGCCTTCGCCGATCAGCATGCGGACCTTGCGATGCGGAAGCGCGCGCAGAAACATGTGCGCCGTATCCATGCCGGTCTTGCCTCCACCGACGATGTAGATGGGAGCATCGCCCTGCCGTTCGACTTGCTGGATCAGCTCGGGGCTCTCGGGCACCAGCGACAACACCTGCCGACTGCTGAGTGCGATCGGCGGCAGCGGAGCGATGTTGTAGCCGAAGGCTTTGATGAGGCGGCGGGTGCGAATGCGCAGCTCGGCGCCGTCTGCCTCTCGTCGACAGTAGACCGTCACGGGCCACTCGCCCGTACCTTCCTCGTGCCGCAAGTAGCTGTAGCCGAAGCGTGGTTCGAGGTTGGTTCGTGTCGAGAGTTGCTCGAAGCAATGCCGCAGATGGTCGACGACCTGGTCGCGCGTGGCGAGGTGATACGGGTCGAGTTGGCCTCGCCAGCGTACGTTGCCCGCGGTGAACATCGGATGCGGCTGGTGCAGCCGAACATAGCGATAGGCCGTGTTCCACATCCCCGCCGGCACGTCCTTGCGATCGACGACGACGACCTTGTCCCGTGCGGACAGATGGCGGCTTGCCGCGAACAGCGCATTGAGTCCCGCGATGCCGGCGCCCAATACACAAACCTCACAGTCGACACGCGTCTCGCCCATTGTCCCCTCCTGATGGCTGAGGCCAGTCCGTTCGAATCCATCCTACCGTCAGAGTTCCCCGCGACATGCCAAATCGATCTCATTCCAAGTCGATCAAGGCGGGTCTGGAGGTGGATGGCTGCTGGCTGGATCCAACAGTGCCGCGCATTTCGGCGGAAAACACCCGCTCGCGGCGTTGGCGCGGGCGTTGCAGTCCATGCCGTAGGGAACCGATGGACCTTCAAACAACACAACCCACCTCGAGCGACAGCGTCGCGTCTCCAGCCTTTCGACTACAGATCGTGCTCGAGCCTTACAGAGGCCCGACCCGCGATCTCACGCTGGATGTCGAGCGCGATCTCTTGATCGGCCGTGATCTCGCCGCTGTGTTGCGGATCGACGGCCGCCTGGTCTCGCGCAAGCACGTGATCGTGCGGGCGGCGAACCGAGGGCTAGAAATCGAAGACGTGTCCTGTCACGGCACGCTCGTCGACGGAGCCTACCTGCGCATGGGCCGACGGCGCGTCGCGGACGAATGCATCCTCGTCGTGGGTTGCACGCGCCTGTGGCTGCGTCGGGTGTAGATCAGCGACAGGCCGTCCGCTGACGGCGCCGCCCCGAATCACCCCAACCGAACCCACTGAAGATCCCCCGAGTTACTTCTGGTGCGAAAGAGAGGACTCGAACCTCCACACCCTTGCGGGTACAGGAACCTGAATCCTGCGCGTCTGCCAGTTCCGCCACTTTCGCGATTGGGGAGTGCTTGGTTAGTCGACCTCTGGGGCCGTGTCAAGCGCTCGTTTTACTTAGGGCTTCCGCCGTGGGGGCGTGGCGGACGGCACCGTCGTTGGTGAGTAGAGCGCCGGTGATGATCTCGTCTTCGAGGTTGAGCTTCAGCGTGCCCTTGTCGTTCAGCAGCTTGATCAGGGCGTGGATGTTGCGCGCGTAGAGGTTGCTGGCGTCCTCCGGCATGGTGTTGGGCAGGTTGCTGTAGCCCATGATGAGCACGCCGTGCTTCACCACCTCTTTGTTGTTCTCGGTGAGCTCGCAGTTGCCGCCCGAGTCCGCCGCGATGTCGACGATGATCGAGCCCTGGCGCATGGCCTTGACCATGTCTTCGGTGACCAGACGCGGGGCAGGGCGGCCGGGGACCTGGGCCGTGGTGATGACCACGTCCGCCGCCGAGATTTTGGCCTTGAGGACAGCTTGTTGCTTGGCCAGGAACTCCGCGCTGACTTCCTTTGCGTAGCCGCCTTGGCCTTCGCCGCTCTCCTGCATCGGCAGGTCGATGAACTTGGCGCCGAGTGATTCGACTTGTTCTTTCACCGCGGGCCGGATGTCGGAGACTTCGACCAGCGCGCCGAGCCGGCGGGCCGTGGCGATGGCTTGAAGGCCCGCGACGCCTGCACCCATGATGACGACCTTCGACGGTTGGATGGTGCCGGCCGCAGTCATCAGCAGCGGGAAGTATTTGCCGAGGCGGCTGGCCGCGAGCACCACCGCCTTGTAGCCGGCGATGTTGGCTTGCGACGAGAGCGAGTCCATGACCTGCGCGCGGCTGATGCGCGGGATGAGGTCCATGGCGAGCGTGCTGACTTTGCGCTCGGCGAGCTGCTTGACCGCCGCCAGGTTCTTGTGCGGCCACATGTGCGTGACGAGGATCGCGCCGGCCTTGAAGCGGCCTGTCTCGCTTGCGTTCGGCGGTTGGACCTTGAGCACCAGGTCGGCGCCGCTCCAAGCTGCAGCCGCATCGGCGGCGATGCTCGCGCCGACGTCGCTGTAGCGGCTGTCCGCGATGTTGGCCCCCGCACCCGCGCCGGCCTGAACGATGACTTGCAGGCCTTCGGCGACCAGCTTCTTGGTCGTCTCGGGTGTGGCGGCTACGCGCAGCTCGCCTTCGCTGGACTCTTTGGCGATGAAAACCTGGGCAGGCATGGCCCGCCTGTATACTCGGTTTGGGACCGGAAACAACCCGCTGTCAGACCAAGACGCGCTGCAAGAAGCGATGTCCGGCCGGCCACGCGCCGAGCCCCGAGTCGGCGTTGATGTGCCCGGCGTTCCCGATGTCTTCGAAGTCCGCGCCCCAGGCCTCCGCGAACTGCCGGGCCCGCGAGGGACCGCAGAAGGGGTCGTCCGCGCTGGCGACGACCAGGCTCTCGAACGGCAGCTGCCGCAACGGCAGGGGCGCGAAGCAGCGGGTGCACTCGGGGGTGCGCGCCGGATCGTCGACGTCTGCCGGCGCGACCAGCAGCGCTGCGCGCACCAGCTTCGCCGCCGATGGCTGCAGGCTGTAGTGCGCGATCAGCGCGCAACCCAGGCTGTGCGCGACCAGCACGCTCGGCCGCGTCCGCGCACGCAGCGCGCGCTCGAGCGTCTCCAGCCACTCCGCCCGCGAGGGTGCGTCCCAGTCGCGTTGCTCCACGCGCTCGTAGCCGTGTGCCTCTTGCCAGAGCGTCTGCCAGTGTGACCGCCCCGAGCTGCCGAGGCCCGGCACGATCAACACGTCGGAGTGCACAGGCATATCTCGCGACTGTATCGCGGATAGCCAGGCACTACTGCTCCCAATCGTTCGTCGGATGATCGCGCAGGACCGCGGAACCGTAGGGCGGCGCGGGACGAGCGAGGGCCGGCGAACGATTGGGAGCAGTAGTGCCGAACGTCCACTCAGAACGCGATGGTGTCCGTCTTGTGTTCCGGCAGCTCGACCGACAGCGGGGTCATCGGCAGGTTCTGCTGCGCGCGATACGCCGCATAGTTCGTGAGCACGCGGCGCACGTAGCGGTGCGTCTCGGCGAAGGGGATCTTCTCGAGGAACGCATCCAGCGGCATGTTCTTCGGGTAACCGCTCATCCACACGCGGACATTGTGCGGTCCGCCGTTGTACGCGGCGATGGCGAGCGGCAAGCGGCCGTCGAAGCGCTTGATCAGCGAGCTCAGGTACCAGGCCGCAAACTCGAGGTTGGTGCGCGGGTTCAAGAGGTCGATGACGTCGAAGTCTTCGACGCCGAGCTCGCGCGAGATCAACATGCCCGTGCGCGGCATGATCTGCATCAGGCCGACCGCGCCCGCGAACGAGACGATCTGCCGCGTGAACACGCTCTCGACGCGCATCACCGCCAACAGCAGGTTCGGCTCGATGCCGTACTTCACCGCCGCCGCCTGCACGGCATCTTCGTATGCGCGCGGTCGCGCTTCGCGCTGCTCTTCGCGCAGCTTGAGCGCGAAGCCCGGGTCACCCAGCAAGTCCGAGATCGCCGAGAGCTCGAGTCGCGCCTGCGGGCCGAGGGACAGGCGGTCGCGGCGCAGCGGCCCGACGGCGTTGTGTCGCGCAGGCGCCGAACCGGTCAGCACGGCATCCACACCGGCGCGCAGCCGCAAGCTGCCGCGCGCGTCGCGGTACGCGAAGTATGCCTCGCCGATTTCGTCCGCCGCGTCCTCGTACAGGTCGAGCTGCACGAGGTCTGCCGCGCGCGCCAGCCACGGGAACGCCGCGCCGTGCTCCTGGATCAGCGGCTTCAAGCGCAAGGTGATGCTCTGGCGCTTCAACTCCAGCGCGTTCGCGTCGGGCAGCGGCAGGTGCGAGAGCGCGCCCGTCTGCTCCGGCAACAAGCCTTCGCCCGGCCCGCGCACTTCCTCCACCCTGGGTGCGCCGCAGTTGCCCGCGGCACGCGCGTCTACCGGCTGCTCGGGCTCGAGCGGGCAGGCGTTGTGATCCTCGTGCGGCATCGCCGCCATGCGCACGCCGGCCCACATGCCGTAGTAGCGCGTCTGGCTGTCGTCGAGCTGGATGACGTTTTGGTACTCGGCATCGGCCTCGGTGTAGCGGCCGAGGCGCTCGAGTGCGCGCGCGCGGTGGTAGAGCGCCGGCAGCCGATAGCTGCGGTTGGTCACGATCGTGTCGAGCAGCTCGAGCACCGACTCGTCCGAGGCCAGACCGGACGCCAGGATGGCGCTCTGGAAGCGCAGCGGGGGCTGGGCCTGCTTGTTGACCTTGATCGCCTCCAAGAGCTCGGTGGCGGCGTCCGCCAGCTCGTACTTCGCGGCCACGTCCAGCGCGAGCTTCAGCTGCTGCACCTTGCCGCGCTTGTACGGCGGTGGGCCCACCAGCTTGCGCAGGGCGGCCTCGCCCTGGGCGAGTTGCTCGGCGCGCGCGGCGTCGTCCTTGGCCTGCGGCAGGCCGCGCGGCAGGTAACGCTGGGCATCGGGGGCGCCCAGCGAGACCGCAGTGGCGACCTCTTCGCGCGCCTTCTCCCAGTCACCCTCGGTGCGGGCGATGCGCGCCGCGAGCCCGTGGGCCCTGCCGCGGATGGCGGCGGGCAGGCTGTGGTCGTCGCACAGCTCGCCGACGGCCTTGCGCGCGTCGTCGAAGGTACCCGTCTTCACGATGCGCTCGGCGCGTTCGATCAGCTCGGCGGGGCTGTAGGCCTTCACCGGCACACCCTCGGCGCGCAGCCGTGTCAGCGCAGTGCGCGCCGCTTCGGCCGCAGCGCTCTCAGGGTCGCTCAGGTCGATGGTGCGGTAAATCGCGGCCGCGCCGGCCTTGTTGTTCCAGGTCTCCTTGGCGCGGGCCAGGGACAGCCGTAGCGAGCCGCGGTCCCCCAGGTTCGGGTAGCGCTTGCACGCCTTGTCGAGCTCGACCTCGCCCTGGCGCTTGGCCGAGTCGAGCATGCCGCGCACGACACCCAGGCGCGCCTGAGCCGCCACGTTGCGCTCCGGGCTGTCCTCGGCGATGCGGAAGGCGTCGTAGGCCTCGTCCGGGTTGCCCATGCGCAGCAGCAGCTGCGCGCGGCGCAGGGCGATGCGGTCGGCGACGCGCGGCATGGCGTGCTCGACTACGCGTAGCTTGAGCATGGCATTCGCCAGCTCGCCCTGTTGCGCGAGGCTGTCGGCCTCGAGCAGCGCGCTGCGGGCTTCGGCGGCGGTGATCGGCGCCGTCCACAAAGGCCCCGCAGTTTCGCGGACTTCACCCGGTAGACACGAGAGCTCGCCGTCCAAACCGAGCAGCGCCTCTTCCTGCTCGGTCGACCGGTCCGGCGGGCGCGCCATGCACAGTGGCGCGTCGTCGTAGGCGTGGGCTTGGCTCGGAAAGCAAGGAAGCAAGGCTTTCCCAGCTTCCGTCATAAGTACGTTTCGCCCAGCACTCGAGGGAAGCAAGGTTTGTCCCGCAAGACATCCCAAGCCAACCGCTAGACCCACTACTTTCAGACGCCGCTGCAGGCTGCACCTACCGTCGTGTGTCATTGTGCGCTTCCACCTCGTGCCGTGCAAAAAGGGAGCATCTGGTTTTTGGACTGATTCGGACTTAACGCACGACGAATTGAGGCCCGCGCCCGTTCACCCGGCGACTCGTGTCGCAGAGGTGGTCACAAGCTGAGGACTCAGGCGTGGCTGGGAGCAGGCCGCACTGCTCACCGACGTCACAACACCGCGCTTTAGTTTGCCGCAGATGGCGCTTCTGCGGCCTTACCGTCGTCTCTTTCGTTTTCCGTTGAAGGGACGAGGACGGTCAAGACCGAAAGCAAACAAATCACCACAAAGCCGATCAAAAGCAAAAGCTCCGGCCATCGCGCGACAGTTGTGTCGCTCGGTTCTGGTGCGCGCTCCGAGCGCATGCGCGTAGGCGCTGCCACGTCAGTGCTCAGGCTCCGTGGTCGAGCTCGAATCGGAAGTCTTCGACAATCGGGTTGGCGAGCAGCTTCTCGCACATGGCACGCAGCTCGGTCGCCGCGGCTTGCGGGCTGGCCGGCGCCAGCTCCAGCTCGATCAGCTTGCCGACACGGACGTTCTGCACGCCCGCGAAGCCGAGGGCGCTGAGCGCGCGCTTCACGGCTTCACCTTGCGGGTCGAGCACTTCGGTCTTCAGCGTCACGTACACGTTGGCTTTCATGAAGGTCCTCAGCTTGCACGCGCGCGCAGGTTCTTGGCCAGGCGCTCGGCGGGCGGGTTCAGGTCGGGTTCGAACTTGTCGCCGCGGATGGTCTCGCAGGCCTCGATGTAGCGGCGCGCGGCTTCGACGCGGACGTCGTCGGGCAGGGTCGGGGCTGGGCCGTCGCCCTTGTACCCCTGGTCGGCGAGCCAGCGGCGCACGTACTCCTTGTCGAACGACTCCGGCGTCTTGCCCTGGCTCATGCGCTCCGAGTAGCTCTTCGCGAACCAGAAGCGCGAGGAGTCGGGCGTGTGGATCTCGTCGATCAGCACCACGCGACCCTTGGGATCCAGGCCGAACTCGTACTTGGTGTCGACCAGGATCAAGCCGCGCTCGGCACACACGCGCTGGCCGTGCGCAAACAGCATCAACGCGTGGCTCGCGGCTTCGTCGAACAGCTCGGCGGTCAGGGTCTTGCGCGCGATGATCTCCTCGCGCGAGATGTTCTCGTCGTGCTCGCCTTGCGGCGCTTTGGTGGTCGGCGTGACCAGCGGCTTCGGCAAGGCTTCGTGCGCGGACAGGCCTTCAGGCAGGCGGTGGCCGCAGAACTCGCGCTGGCCTTGCTTGTACGCCGTCAGGATGCTGGTCGACGACACGCCCGTCAGGTAGGCGCGCACGACGAACTCCACCGCCAGCGGCGTGCACTCGATGCACTCCATCGCGTTCGGGTCGGGCGCGCTCAGCATGTGGTTCGGCACGATCTGCTTCGTGTCATTGAACCAGAAGGTCGCCAGCGAGTTCAGCACCTGCCCCTTGAACGGGAGCGTGCCCAGTACGCGGTCGAACGCGCTGATGCGGTCGGTGACCACGATGAACCGCCTGCCGTCGTCGGTCGTGTAGTTGTCGCGGACCTTGCCCTGGTACTTCTTGCCCAGGCCCGGGAGGTCGGTGCGGTCGAGAGTGACGGTCAAACCCTTGCGAAGCGTTTCGATGTTCATGCTGGCGTCTCCGCGTTCGAGTGCGGCGAGGGGCGCAAGCTAAATTGGCCAAGGCTCCGCTGCAACCAGGAAGGCTCGCTCCTCATGGCGCGACCCTTCCTTCTGACTATCGGTCGCCGGCGCTGCGCGGCGGCTCCCACAATCCTGTTTGCGGATGGTCAGTTGACGCCGGCGCCGAGCGGCGCTACCCGGTAGGGATTGTGGCTAGCGCGTACGACCTCGACAGCATCCGAGAAAAGCTCAGAAGTCGACGGCAGGCCGGGGCAAAGCTGGATACGCCGGAAGCAGCGCAGGCAGAGATGCAGCGCGGCATCGAAACGGGGGAAAACGAGCTCGAGAGCGCCGGACCGGTCCGCGATTTCGCCAGCCCGGGCGCGCGCTACGCCGCGGTGGCGGCGATTCTGCGGCCCGCCGATCGGGAAACCGAGGTGCTGCTGATCCGTCGGGCCGAGCGTCAAGGCGATCCGTGGTCCGGCCACATGGCGTTTCCCGGCGGTCATCGCGATCCCGACGATCGCGATCTGTTTCAGACAGCGCTGCGCGAGACCTGCGAAGAGGTCGGGCTCGATCTGAGTCGCCACGAGCACTTGGGTGCGCTCGACCACGTGCCGGCGACGTTGCGCGGCAGGCGCGTCAACGTCGCCATCGCGCCACACGTGTTCGCGCTGCGCGAGCCGAGCCCGCTCCTCCAGCCGAACCACGAGGTGGCCGAGATCGTCTGGGCACCGCTCGGGCCGATGGCGCGCGGCGAGCTGGATGCGCTGAAAGACTTCACCTACGAGGGCGAGACGCACCAGGTGCCGGCTTACCGCGTGCACGGGCACATCGTCTGGGGTTTGACCTATCACATGCTGCGCTCGCTGTTCGCGGTGCTCGACGCGGGTCGCAAGCAGACTTAGAGGAGCGGCATGGATGAATCCGAGTTCGAGCGGCGGGCCGCCGAGGCCTGGAAGCGCGTGATCGACTTGTTCGAGGACGTCGATCCCGAGGACGCCGACGTCGAGCAGGCCGGCGACGTGATCCGGATCGATTTTCGGGGCGGCCAGCGCGTCGTGCTGAACACCCAGCGCCCGGCACGGCAGCTGTGGCTCGCCGGGGGCGCCCACGCCTGGCACTTCAGCTACGAGCCCCAGGGCGATCGCTGGCTCGACGACAAGGGCAGGGGCGTCGAGTTGTATGCGCAACTGGCTGCACTGGCGAAGGAGGCCGCGGGGATCGACCTGGCGAAGTAGTCGGGGCCGGTTGACAGAGCCCCAGCTCGCATGTACGCAATGTAGGGCGGTGTCAGGGCCGCCCTCGGCGGATGGTAGTGCGATGGGTCGTTGGCTGCTCCTGAGTTCCAGTTTGCTCGTGCTCGGAGCCCTCGCCGTCGCCGGCCCGATCAGTCGCGCGCCCGATGCTGCCGCCCTCGGTGGCAGCTGCGAGTCCACGCGCGAGTGTCGCGAGGGGCTCGACTGCGTGGACCGCGAGGGCGTGATCGAGGGCCAGTGTTCGACCAGCTGTAGCGAGAGCTCGTCGTGCCAGGCGAAGTTCGGCGACGCAGCCCTGTGTTTGGGCGCCGACTTGTGCGCGCACACATGCGCACGGGCATCCGACTGTCCAACGGGCACCGACTGTAACGTGTATGGCTGGTGCGAGCGGGCGCGCCGCTGACTCGTCCGTGATCCGCGTTTAGTCTGTTTCGCCGTTTTTTTGGCGAGCTGCTAGCCAATGCGTAGAACGTCCCATGATCGGCCGATCGTCCGGCCGCATGGGAGGTCTGCACATGGGTGAGGTGCTTCTGGTGGGTGGTCCGGTCGGCACTCCGGCGCTCGCGTCGCTGCCCGAGCCGAACGCGCTCGAGCTCGAAGACATGCTCTACGACATCCTGGCCAGCGGCGCGGACCCGAGTGTCAGCGCCAGCACGCTTTCGGCTGTGCAGACGTTCTTGCACGAGCACGCGCGCAGCAAGCGCACGCAGGCCGACTTCGTGGCGTTTTTCGCCAAGCACGGCCTGTCGACGGTCCGCGAGACCACGCTCACCCTCGCGCTGCCACCGATCGAGTCGCGCCTGCAGCCGCAGCCGATTTCGCAGCCGTTTACGCCCGAGCCCGAGCCGATCGAAGTCACGCCCGTGGCGGTCACGCGGCGCCGCCAGCTCTCGCGCACGGCGCTGTGGGCTGGCGTGGGGGCGGCCGTTGCAGCCATCAGCTGCGCCGCCTACATGGCCGTGTCCATTGCGCAGGGCGAGCTCGAGCGCGTACGCGCTCAGGAACGCGCCAACGCCGAGGCACTGGCTCGCGTGCAGGCCGAGGCAGCCAACTTGCGTCAGACACTGGAACAAAACGCCCAGCGGGTCGAGCGCGTCGATCAGAAGAACGAGCTGCTGTTGCAGAAGCTGGTTTCGCCGCTCGATCGCGACCAACGTTGACGGTGACTAGCATCACACCGCCGCGTGCATACTACGTGGTTAGCTCCCATCTGACACAGCCTAACCACGTAGACCATCGCGGGAATTTTGACGGACGGGGGACATGAAGGTGTGATGCCGCCATGCCAAAGAAAAGTGCCAAACCGACGCCGACCAAGTCGGACGTCATTCGTTCGATGCCCAACGCATCTGCCACAGACATCATCAAGAAGGCTAGATCGTTGGGGCTAAAACTAACTGCGAATCATGTATACGCCGTGCGCGCCATCGACAAGCGCCGCGGCAAGCCGGGTCGCGCGTCCAAGGCCAGCTCGCTGGCGGTCGCGATGACCGGTCCCCGCAATCCTTCCTCCAAGACCGCATTCATCCGCGGCTTCGCCTCGGATACGCCCGCAGCCAAGGTCGTCGACGCGGGCAAGAAGGCCGGCATCAAACTCTCCAAGGAGTACGTGTACCGTGTGCGTGCATTGGCCAAGCCCCAGGGCGGTGGCAGGCGCGCGTTCGGTCGCATCCAGGCGGCCGCGATCGGGGCCACCAGCGGTGAGGAGCAACGCTTCGCCACGCTCGCGATGGAGATCGGCCTGGTACGCGCCACGGCCCTGCTGCAGCGCGTGCGCCAGAAGCTGCTCGAATAGTCAGGTTCGCCAGGGGCAGCCCCTACGCCCCTGTTCCGGCCACGTGAGTCCCGTAACCGAACATGCGCCGTACGCGGCGGGTCCAGGTGGCGCCTTTTGACGCGCTCTCGACCCACGGTAGCCGTGTCGCCGCTGTGATAGATTCGCGCGGCCATGGATGCGTCCCATCTGCCGCGTAGTTACGAGCCAAACCCTGCGCTGCGTGTGTTGTACCGCTGGTTCTTCGACAACATTCAGGTCGAGGAAGAGTGGGTGCGCCAAGTGCGCAGGCTCAGTAACCGCGGCACCGTCGTGTACGTGCTGCGCAACTTGAACCCGCTCGACTTTCTGGCGCTCGACCATCTCACCAAGCGCTTCGATTTACCCCGCATCCACTACGTGAACGATCTGCGCCTGGGCGTGTTCAACCCGCTCAATCGTGGCCTATTCGAGCTGCTCTCCGCCGGCCTGTCGCGACGCAGTGTGTCCGAGCAACTGTGTGCCGCGCTGGAGCCGGGAGGATCGGCGGCGCTGTTCTTGAAACGTCCGCCGGGCATGATCGAGCTCGCCGCGGGCCACAGCGGCGGGCGAGGTCTCAGCGAAGGCGACGAGCACGTGCGCGCGCTGCTGGAGCTGCAGCGCAAGCGCCGCGATGGCCAGCCCATCCTGCTGGTGCCGCAGGTGTTCTTGTGGACCAACCGTCCGGACACGCACGGCGCGCAGTGGATCGACGCGCTGTTCGGCCCGCGCGAGTGGCCGACCGCGCTGCGCACGCTCGCGCAGTTCATGTCGAACTACGGCAACATCCAGCTACGCGCGGGTGAGCCCTTCAACCTGGCGCAGTACCTGGCCAACAACCCCGACACCTCGGACGAGGTGCACGTGCGGCGCGTGATCTACGCGCTGTTGCGCCGGCTCGAGCGCGAACGTCGCTCGGTGACCGGCCCCGCGCACACCGCGCCGGATCGCCAGCGCTTGCAGGTGCTGCGCAGCCCGAGGCTGCAACACACGATCCGCCACATGGCGGGCGAGCGCGAGTCCGATCGCAACGCGCTCTACCGGCGTGCGTCGAACATGGTCAAGGAGATGCAGGCGACGCCCAACGGGCCCACGATCAAGACGCTCGACTTGCTGCTCGATCGCGTGTTCCACCGCATCTACGCCGGTGTGGAAGTGGACATGGAAGGGCTCGAGCGCCTGCGTCAGTTGTCGATGGACAGCTCGCTGGTGCTCTTGCCCAGCCACAAGAGCCACGTCGATTACCTCGTGCTCTCGTACCTCATGTACGAGAACAACATGCCGATGCCGATGATCGCAGCGGGCGACAACCTGTCGTTCTTCCCGCTCGGGCCGGTGCTGCGGCGCGCCGGAGGCTTCTTCATCCGGCGCACGTTCAAGGGTGACAAGCTCTACGCCGTCACGGTCGAGGCGTACGTTCGGCGTTTGTTGCGCGAAGGTCACATGCTCGAGCTGTTCCTCGAGGGTGGGCGCAGCCGCACGGGCAAGCTCTTGCCGCCCAAGTTCGGCTTGCTCGGCATGATCGTCGACGCGGCGCTCGGCGTGAAGGACCGCAAGGTGGCCTTCGTGCCGGTGTCGATCGGCTACGAGCGCATCGTCGAGACCGGCTCGTACGAGCACGAGATGGCGGGCGGCGAGAAAGAGAAGGAAGACGCCGCCGGGTTGTTCAAGACCACCGGCGTCCTGGCGCACCGCTATGGGCTGATCACCGTGCAGTTCGGGGCCGCGCTGACGCTCGACCGCATGCGCAACGAGCTCGGCCTGCCGCTTGGCACCGAGCTGCCCGAGGCCAGCGTCCGCGCGCTGGTCACACGTCTCGCCAACCGCACGATGGAGGAGATCAACGCGGTGACGGCGGTCACGCCCGGCGCACTCGCGGCGCTGTCGCTGCTCAGCGGGCACACGCGCAGCCTTGCGCACGAGGAGTTGATCGATCGCTGCGCCAAGCTGGTGCGTCTGCTGCACGGCATGGGTGCGCGCATCGCGCCGCGCGTCATCAGCAACGGCGAGCTGCGCCCCGAGTCGATCCACGAAGCTGTGCAGATGTTCGTCGAGGCGGACATGCTCGAGGTGCACATCCCGGGCGAGCACGGAGACGGGCGCGATCGGCGCGGCGAGCGGGTAGGGCCGGGCGCGCTGTACCGGGTGCCCGAGCGCAAGCGCTTGCAGCTCGACACCTCGAAGAACCACATCGTTCACTTCCTGGTCGAGCGCGGGCTGATCGCGCTGGCGGTGCTCTATGCGCCGGGCCCACCTGCCGATCTGGAGACCGTGCGCACCCGCACGCGGCGCCTGTCGAAGTTGTTCAAGCACGAGTTCCGGTTCCGCGCGGACGCCAGGTTCAACCAGATCTTCGAAGCCACGCTGGCCACGATGATCGCGGCGGGCGAGCTGGTGCAGGACGGTGCGATGCTGCGCCCGGGCCGCGGGCGCGATGGCTGGACGGGGCAGGCGTGGCTCCAGACGTACGCCTCGGCGCTGCGCAATTTCGTCGAAGGCTACCGCGTGGCTGCGCGCGCCTTGTCGCTGCTGCTCAAGGGGCCGATGAGCCACAAGGACTTCGTGCGCCGGGCATTGGTCGTCGGCGACCGCATGTTCCTGGCGGGCGACATCGAGATGCGCGAAGCCGTCTCGAAGCCGCTGATCCAGAATGCCCTGCTCGTGTTTCGCGAGGAGGGCTACCTGGAGCACCTCGAGGAGAACAAGTACGCGCTGGCGCCGTCGTTCGACACGTCCGACACCGTGGGCACGATCGAGGGCGGCCTGGTCGGGTTTTGCGACTTCGTGACGGTGTAGCTACTCGGCCTTCTTCGAGCAGTCGAGGACGGCGCGGACGCTCTGCGGTTGCTCGATGCCGCTGCTGTACGCGATGCGCGCTGCAGAGCTGTCCACGCACGCGCCTGCGCGCTCGTCGGTGAAGTCGTCGTAGAAGAAGCCCTGGCCGCTCGGCTCTTGGCCGAGCGTCGTGATCGCCAGCTGCGCCACCTTGCAGGTCGGGCCCCCGCGGTCGTTGGTCTTCGCGCGCGGCGAGCTGACCGCGGACAGGAAGGGCAGGTCCTTGCAGGAGCTGCCGTCCTTTGGCAGCTCCCAGAGCAGCTCGCAGTCGATCTTGCCGTTACTGCCGCGGCGCAGCTCGCGCGGCAGACACTGCAGCTTGGTGCGCGTGCTCGTCAGATCGATGACGGCGTCCAGCGCCGGTCCGAAGTCGTCCTGGCAGATCGACTGCACGACGGCGTTTTGGCCGAAGCCCTTGGCGACCTCGACCATGCGCCGCGGAGGATAAGCGTCCGCGCGCTCGCCGAGGCTGTCTGTACGCGAGCACGATGGGGCGACGTTGGCGATCGCCGGTACGCTCTCGTTCATCGGCCGTTCGACCATGCGCGTGTCGCCCAAGATGTTGTCGTAGAATTCGTCGCGCGCCTTTTGATCCGAGAAGTTGACCGAAGCCCGCGCCTCGGCACTGACCAACTCCTTCGGGACGCCCACGATCGCGGCGAACAACACGTCCTCTTCACGTCCCGGCCGCAGGCCCTGGTAGCCCTTCACGTAGCGGTCGATCTCGAACAGGTTTTGTTTGTTGTAGAAGCAGCGCAGGTTGATGCCCTGCTTGCTGAGCGGATTGGCCGGATCGTTGGTCGAGAGGAAGTGGCCGGTGTTCTTCGACGAGCAGTCTTCCTCGTCGGTCACGATCACGATCGCGACGAGCGAGTTGGCGCGCAAGAACCCGCCGTTGCCACCCTGAGTGACCGGCACATCGCCGTGTCCGAAGCGACCCTCGTTGGTGGTCGACAAGAACAGGATCGGGTTCTTCTCCGGCGGATAGACGTTGCCGTCGGCGTCCACGTAGTTCTTCGGCCACAGCGCCTTGAGGCCAGCCTCCAGTTGCTGCTCGAAGCCGCAGCCGGTCGTGCCGAGCGCCGCGATACAGCCGAAGTTAGCCGCCGTCTTCTGCGGATCGTCCTTTCCCTGCGTGTACGCGAGCCATGGCGGATACTCGGCCTGGCAACCTGGACCGGTGTTGCCCGGATGCAGGAGCACACCGTCGTCGCCGCCGTTGATGTGACGCTGGGTGTTGCAGCCGGGGAAATTGTTCGGGATGCCGGCCAGCCCCATGTCGCTCGAGACCACCCCGAGGTGCAGATCGCGCAGCGGCGGGAAGCGCTCGCCGGACGACTTCAGCCCGGTGACCAGCACCTGGATCAACTTCGGGAATTGCTCGCGTAGCGCCGCCTGCTCCTGGCGCATCGACCCGGAGTTGTCGACCACGAACAACAGGTCGGCCGATCGTGGCGCCTGGATTTCGATCTCGGCGCAGTAGCCGCCCAGCACGCAGCGTCCGGCAGGCTGCGACACGGGGTCGTTCGGTCCCTGTGGCTTGCCGGCATCGACGGGGTTTCCCGGACCGCGCCCCGCGGTCGATGGCGTCTCGGGCTCGTCTTGCGCGCCTGCGTCCTTGCTCTTGGGCCGCTTCAAGCCCGTGACTTCGTTGGTTTTGAAGCAGCCTGCCGCCACCAGCGACAGGACGCAGCCCAAGATACAGAGGTTGGTACGCCGGTCCATGTGGAGAAGTCCCCCCCAGCCTTAGTCGTGTCCCAGCGGTGTTTTTTCGGGCTGTGCGCCCAACTGAACTAAAACGCCGCTCGGAGCTGCAGGCCGTTCGGTACAACGCGCAAACTAGCGCGCTCGTCGTCGTCGGGCCAGAACTTCCATGCCAGGCCCGCCGCGACGCCCGCTGCGCCCACGCCCAGCATGATCGCCCCCGCGGTCGAGTACACCGGCACGCGGTCGTAGGCGCTCTCCACTTCCGTCCAGTACTGCTCGTCCGGCGGGGCGTTCTCGATCTTGGATTTGTCGGCGATCGCCACCGCCAGCAGCACTCCGCCTGCGATCATGACCGCGCCGGAGACGCCGACCACGACCCACGGCCAGGGCGACTCGCCCTCGTCGATGTTTGCGTCGGCTGCAGCTGATGGCTGCAGCTGGACCGCCGGTGCTGCAGCCGTCGCCGGCGCACTGCTCGGGGGGCTCGGGAGGAGCTGCATGCTCAGCTCGATCTGTTCACCGCCATCCGTGCTCACCGTGCGCGTCGCCGGCATGTGGCCTTCGGCGTCGGCCGCAAACTCGTGGCTGCCGGCATCGATCAGCACGCGACCCTGCGCGTCGCGCACCACCGGCCGGCCGTCGAGCGTCAGCGTGGCAGCGTTCGGCGACAGCGTGACGTCCACTCGCGTCACGAAGCGCTGTGCGTCGCGCAGCAACTGTTCCACGCCCGTGCGCATGCTGTCGGTCAGCGGGCGGCTCTTGTTCGTGAGCGACTCCTCGAAGTAGCCGATGGACTCGACGTACTTGCGCAGCTCGTAGCAGACCAGGCCCAGGCCACGCAGCGTGCGCGCGTTCGGCTGTAGCGCGTGGGCCTGGGCGAAGTACGCCTTGGCCTCGGCCCAGTGCGCGAGGCGGTACTCCGTGAGCGCGCTGTCGATCAGCTTGTCGTACGACGCGCCTTCGCTGCTCTGCGCGTACGCGGAGCTCACGCCGAACACGACACGAACAACACCGCCCACCTCGAGAGTCGTCGCATGTCCGCGAGTTTAGCCCGGACGTCTGCACACGATCGATGGGTGGCCGTTGCGACTACATGCCGCCTTCCAGCGGACTCGGCGCGCGATCGAGCGCGTCGCGCACGACCTGGAGCAGGCTGTCCGGATCGTACGGCTTGCGCAGCAACGTGAGGCCGCTGCCCGAGAGCAGGTCGAGGATGTTCTCGCCTGCTGAGTAGCCGCTGGACAGCAGGATCGGCAGCTGCGGCCGCAGCACACGCGCGCGCTCGACCACGTCGCGGCACTGCATGCCGGGCATCACCACGTCCAGCAGCAGGAGCTGGTACTCCTGGCCTTGCAGGTGCGCCAGCGCGCTCGCGCCATCCGGGACCGCGAGCACTCGATAGCCTGCGCCATGCAAGATGCGCTCGAGCAGCGCGCGCAGCACCGGATCGTCTTCGGCGATCAAGATCCGCTCGTTGCCAGACCGTGCTGGGTTCGCTTGCGCATCGCCGATCGAGACCGCCACCGGGCGTTCGAACGCCGGCAGATACACCTTGAACGTCGTGCCCTTCGCGAGCTCGCTGCTGCACTGCAGGATGCCGCCGTGCTGGCGCACGATACCGTAGGCCACCGCCAGGCCGAGCCCGGTGCCGGAGTGGGGAGCCTTGGTGGTGAAGAAGGGTTCGAACACGCGCTCCAGCAGCACGGGCTCCATCCCCGACCCGGTATCGGTCACGGTGGTCAGCACGTAGCGGCCGGGTTTTGCCCAGGGATGCGAGGCCTCGAACTCGCTCTCGATCGACACCAGCTCGGTCGTGAGCGTGAGCTGCCCGCCTTCGGGCATGGCGTCGCGCGCGTTGATGCACAGGTTCATGAACACCTGATCGAGCTGGGATGGATCGGCCCGCACGGCAGGCAGCTGGACGCCGGCGAGCAACGAGATCTCGACGTTCGCTGGGAACACGCGCCGCAGCAATTCGCTCAACTCGGACAGCCGCCCGTTCAGATCCAGCGGACGCAGCGACAGCGCCTGCGCGCGGCTCATCGCCAGCAATTGCCGCGTGAGATCGCGCGCGCGGGTGGCCGCGGCCATCACCGCCTTCAGCTCGTTGCGCGCGGTCGCATCGGTCACGCGCACCTCGGCGAGCGCAGTGCCCGACATGATCACGGTCAGCAGGTTGTTGAA
>DATEOF010000323.1:0-17574 GCA_035274465.1 Polyangiales bacterium | reverse complement strand
CCTCGGCAACCGCTCGCGCCTGCGCCTCGCGCACCGCGGCTTCGCGTTCGGCGAGCTCGGGCAACTTCGCGCGCGCGAGCGCGAGCAATGCTTCGAGCTCGGGCGGATCGCGTGGAGCGTCCAGCTCACCGCGCGGCGTCGGCGGCAGCTCGGGCGGCCAGCCGGCTTGCGCTGCGAGGCTCAAGCGCGCCGCATAGTGACGCTGATGCGCGGCGAGCGCCGCTTGCCGCGCCTGCGCGACCTCGGCCTGGGCCAGGCGCAAGGTCAGCGGTGCGGTCTCGCCGGCCGCGATCTGCCGCTCCACGATGCGCAGCACCTCTTCCTGGAAGGCTTGGACGCTGTCGGCGAGCACCGCCTGCTCGCGCGCCACGATGGCCTCGTGGAACGCGGCGTGGACGTCGCAGTGCACCGACCAGCGCAGCCGCTCGATCTGCGCGTCGCTGAGCTCGGCCAATCGGTCCGCCGCCGATAGCCGCAGGCCGCGCTCGCCCGCGATCTCGAAGCGCTGCGAGACGCCCGCGGCGAAGTCGACGCCGGTGCCTTCATTCGTGATGCGCGGCCCGACCGCGAAGTGCACCTCGGGATTTTCGGGCAACAGGCGGTCCGCCCCGACGTGTGCGGCCTCGGCGCGCGCACGCGTGCTGCGCGCGACGGCGAGCTGCGGCGCGCGCGCATCTGCGTAGGCCAGGATGGCGTCCAGCGTGACTTCCTGGGCGACCTGTGGATCGGGCATCGCCACGGCCGCGTGCTCGTGCTGCTTGGGCTCGCGCAGGTGCGGCGCGACCGGCTCGACGTGCTCGTCCGGGTGAGCGGCCGAACCACCGTGCGCACAGGCCACGGTGAGCCCACCAAGCAGGCATGCAGCGAATCTACTATGCCGCCTAGTACGTCGCGCCGAAGACATCGAGGGCTTCCCCATGGTAAGTACGAGGCACAATAGTAGTGGCACCCCATCGGGCTGGCAATGCCCGGCAGGATCATCCACTATGCAGCATCGTAGATGAAGAGCGCCCGCAAACCCGGCCGTCTTCGGCTCCCGCTCCGCCCCGGTAAGCGCGGGATCGAGCTGCGCCTGCACGAGCTCGAGGCTGCGATCATGAACGTCATCTGGAGCCGCCGCCTGTCGTCATTCGCCGTGAGCGAAGTGCTCGCCGTGCTCGAGAAGCGCCGCGAGATCGCCTACACGACCGTGATGACCACGGTCGCGCGCCTGTACGAGAAGGGCTTGCTCTCGCGCGTGCGTGACGGCAAGCGCTACCTGTACTCGCCGAAGCTGACGCGCGAGGAGTTCCTCGAGGGCACGGCGCGTGAAGTGCTGGACGGCGCGGTCGCTGCCCCGACGGCCATCGCCATGCTCGCCGAGAAGGTGTCCGAGGCATCGGCCGGCGAGCTGGACCATCTCGAGGCACTCATCCGGCAGCGCCGCACGGAGCTCGGCTCATGAGCGAAATGATCTTCCCGCTGGTCGGCCCGGCGTTCGTGATCGGGATCGTGCTGCCGAGTTGCGCCTTGTTCGCCAAATGTCTGCTGCTTTGGCTGGAGCAGGAGCCGCTGCGCCGACTGCACGTGCGTCACCTCGCGCTCGTGGCTTCGAGCATCCTGCCTCTGGCGTGGCTCATGTCTGCCGCGCTGCACCAGGCGGAATCGAGTCAGATCGCGATCGACTGTCTGTTCGACCACCAGGCGCGCGAGCTGTGCTTCGAGCCCGGGCTGTTCGCGCTCGCGCTGCTGCTCTTCATCGCGCAGCGCACGCTGTCGATGTTGCGCGGACGCGCGGAGCGTGTGGCGACGACGGCAGTGTCGCACTCCGCGCTCGGCGCACGCATCGAGCGCGTGATCGCCGGCACCGCCGAGCTCGCGGCGCTGCGGTCCCGAGTGCGCGTGACCGCGCAGCGCGACTTCGCGGTCGGCACCCAGGGCATCGTATGGCCCAAGGTCGTGGTAGGCGAGTCGTTCGCGGCCGAGCTCGCAGACGATGAGCTGGCGAGCGCGCTTGGCCATGAAGCCGAACACGTGCGCGTGCGCGATCCCCTGCGTTACCTGCTGGTCGAGCTGGCGTTGGCGCTCAACCCGCTCGGGCGTCGCTTGCTCGAGCCCCACGCCGCGCGCTGGTACGCCGCGCGCGAGGCCCAGTGTGATCGTGAAGCGGTGAGCCGCGGCTGCGCGCCACTCCCCCTCGCACAGGCGATCCTCCGCGCCGCGCGTCCGGCTCCCGCAGTCGTGCCGCTGGGCGCGCGCGATCCGAAGCTATTGCGCTTTCGCATCGACATGCTGCTCGCATTCGCAGAGCGCAAACCGTCGATGACACGAGCCACGCAGGCGCCCGCACTCTCGCTCGGAGTCGCGTTGCTCGCGCTGGCGGTGCTCCTGCCGCACAAGACGAGCACTGCCGCTCTCGATGTGCTCCACGTGAGTGCCGAGCGTGCACTGACGTTTGTCTGGGACTAATCGTTCGACGCCGGCGTCTCGCGCCAGATTGCGCCAATCCGTGCCGCTCCCGGGCGGATGCTTCCGCGGACGGCGCCGGCACGGGTGCGTCTGGCATCCGGTGGCTGCGAGGGCACGCCGCACGCGTGCGAAGCTCTCACGGACGAGGCCTGCGTTCCGGCGGGCGATCACCGCGGCTGCGGGCTGTAGGCGCAATCCTGGTAGACTGCTGGCCGTGTCGGCATACACGCCAGCGCCGCTGTTCGGGCGTGATTGGGAGCTCGCGGAGCTCCATGCCGCACTGCGCTCCGCCGAGAGTGGTCGGGGGGCGCTCGTGCTGCTCGTGGGTGAGCCGGGGATCGGCAAGACGCGTCTGGCGAACGACTTCGCGAGCGAGGCGGGGACGCGCGGCGCTCGGGTCACGTGGGGACGCGCGTGGGAGGCGGGCGGTGCTCCCGCGTACTGGCCCTGGATCGAGGCGATGCGTCCGTTCGCGGCGCTCACCGCACAGGCGAGCGATGCCGAGCGCACACGTATCGCTCCGCTCGCGCACCTCATACCCACGCTCGAGGGCTGCGAGGCGCCCAAGCCCGCGGCCGATCCGGCGCAGGATCGATTCCGCCTGTTCGAGGCCGTGGCGAGCTTCCTCGCGCTCGCGGCACGCGACCGGCCGCTCGTCGTGCTGCTCGACGATCTACACGTCGCGGACCTCAGCTCGCTCGGCCTTCTTTACTTCGTCGCGCGACACGTGCAGGTGTCGCGGGTCGTCGTGGTCGCCACCTATCGCGATGTCGAGGCGCGCCTCTCGGCCGAAACGGGCGATGCGCTCGCGAAGGTCGCCCGGGAGGGCCGCTACCTCGCGCTTCGGCGCCTGGAGCGCGACGAGGTCGCGAGCTGGGCCGCCGCCGAGCGCGTCTGTGAGGCGGATGCGCTCTTCACCGCCACCGAGGGAAACCCGCTGTTCATCGTGGAGATGCTGCGGCTCGCGCGCGATCGCGGCGGCGCTCCCGGTGTGCCGTTGCACCTGTCAGCCGGCGTTCGCGACGTCATCCGCATGCGTCTCGCGTCGCTCAGTCCGGCAGCACGTGCGCTCCTCGATGTGGCCTCGGTGAGCGGTCGAACGCTCGATCTGGACATCGCTGCGACACAACTCGCTCTACCGATCACGAGCGCGCGCGATCTCGCGACCGAGGCCGTGCGCCACGGCGTTCTGGTCGACAGCGGCGACCGCACCTCGTTCTCGCACATCCTGATCCGCGACGTACTCTACCAGGACTTGTCCGCGGCTCGCCGCTCGGAGCTGCACGAGCGCGTGGCGCGGGTGCTCCTCGATCGCCTCGCGGGCGTCAGCGACGCGTCGCTCGCCGAGGCGGTCCACCACCTGTTCGCCGCAGTGCCGCTCGTACCCGCGGACGAAGCGATCGCCTGGGCGCGACGCGGTGCGGAGCGCGCCGTGCTGCGCCTGCTCTTCGAGGAGGCCGCCGCGCTGCTCGCTCGTGCGACGGAGCTCCTGCCGCCTGGGCGCGACGGCGAGAAGTGTGACCTCTTGCTCGAGCTCGCGGGTGCGCGGATTGGCGCGGGTCAAGCCACGCTCGGGCGCGAGACAGCGCTCGCGGCCGCGAGCATCGCGCGCCGCCTCTCCGATGCGGAACGGCTCGCGCGCGCGGCGCTGCGCTATGGCTCGGTCTTCGTCATCGCGCAAGTGGATCGCGCGCTCCTCGGCCTGCTCGAAGAGGCGCTCGCGGCGCTACCCGCCGACGACAGCGCGCTTCGCAGCCGACTTCTCGCCCGCCTCGCCGCCGCGCTTCAACCGGCAGACGATCCCGAGCACCCGATCACACTCGCGCGCCAAGCGATCGCGATGGCCCGACGGGTGGCGGACGAGCCGACGCGGCTCGAGGTGCTCGTCGCGGGGACGTCGGCGCTGCTGGGCTTCGCCGATCCGCGCGAACGGCTGCCGCTCGACACCGAGCTCGTCACGATCGCGACGCGCGCAGGTGATCGTCTGGCGGCGCTGCGCGGCCTCATGCGGCTCGTCTTCGACCACCTGGAGCAGGGAGACGGGGCCAGCGCCGACAGCACGATCGAGGAGTACGACACGCTCTCGCGCGCCGTGGATCTGCCGGCGTACCGCTGGCGCGCGCCCGTCATGCGCGCGATGCGCGTGATGATGGACGGCAAGTTCGCGGCCGCAGAGGCGCTGTGCGCCGATGCCGCGACGATCGCATCGCGTGTCGACGATGCGAACGCGGTGGCGACGCTGTCGATGCACGCGCTCGCACGGGCGTTCTTCCGCAGCCAGTGGGCCGAGGTCGGCGCTCGACTGCCGGCGATCCTCGATACCCTCGCGCACGCCGTGGATCCATTCTACCGGCGTGCATTCCGCGCAAGCATGCTCGCGCACCTGGGTCGCGCCGAGGAGGCGCGGGAAGATCTCGAGTTCCTCGCGCTCCATGATCCGCCGCTGCGCGGGCGTATCGCGCACGTGTGGCTGGCGGACGCATGCCTCGCGCTAGGAGACGCCAGAGCCGCGGCGAAGCTCGTCACCGCCCTCGAGCCGCTCGCGCATCGCCGCTTCGGCTGGAGCCCGTTCGCGATGGTGATGGACGGGCGGCCCATCGGTTCGTGGGTCGAGAGGTTGAAGACGCTCGCCGGCACCACGCCTGTCTCGAGCGCGCTTCGTGCCGTCGAGCAGTTCGAGCTGCTGCGGGACGGCGAGCTCTGGACGATCCGCGCAGACACCACCTTCCACCTCCGCGACTCGCGAGGCCTGTCGATGCTCGCGATGCTCGTGCAGCACCCAAAGCGCGAGTTCCACGCGACCGATCTGGTCGCACCGGCCGGCGCGCAGCTCGGCACGACAGCGCTCGCGCAGCGACTCGAGGATCTCCGCGACGCCGAGGCCGAGGCCACGAAGCACAACGACACCCACCGCGCGCAGCAGGCCCGCGAGGAGCTGGAAGCGCTGACCGACGAGCTCGCGCAGAGCGCCGGCCTCCAGGGCCACGGCGACAAGACGTCCGCCGCCGCGCAGCGGGCGCGGGTCAGCGCCCGCAAGCGGATCCTCGACGCCATCAGCCGCATTCGGGAGCACAGTCCGGCCCTCGCCAAGCATCTCGAACGCTCGATTCGCACAGGGCTCTTCTGCAGTTACGACCCCTGACTGAGCTTTTTCTCGGGGTCGTCACATTGTGACGAGCGGAGTTACGCCCCGTAGGCATGGGTCCCACCCAAGGAGAGAAACCATGCCAGCGACTTCCGTGAACAAGTTCGAGACGAAATCGCACGACCAACCCGACGAGCGCAGGACGCCGTCCAAGACGACCGTCGACGTCGTGCGCCTCGAGGGATACACGCTCGGCCGCTTCACCCTCGCCCCAGGGTGGCGCTGGTCCGAATGCGTGAAGCCGGTGGTCAAGACGCACAAGTGCGAGCTCTCACACCTGGGATACTGCGTCTCGGGCCGCCTCACGGTCGAGCTCGCCGATGGGTCGAAGCAAATCATCGAGGCCGGGGACTCGTACGCGATCCCGCCCAACCACGACGGCTGGGTGGAGGGCGAAGAGCCATGGGTCGCGGTCGAGGTGCTGAGCGCCGAGGCGTTCGCCAAACCCGCCGGGTGAACGCCATGCAGCCGCTCGTGTCCAGCGCGCCGGATCTGCACTACCTCGAGCAGGCGCTCGCTCGCGCCGGCGTGCGCTCCTCGAGCGCGATCGACGTCGCGATCGAGCCGCTCGACGGCGGCCGCACGGGAGCGTCGGTCACGCGCTTGACGACGCTCGCTGCCGGCGGCGAGCGTCGGAGCTTCGTGCTGAAAGTGGTTCCGGCCAAACCCTGGCGAGCCTCGCTCGGGATGGACAGCGTCGAGGCGCGTCTGTGGTTGAGCGCTGCGACCCAGATGCTCCCCGCCGGGCTGCGTTGCCCGACGATCGACGTCGCGGCACACGCCACCAGCGGAGACTGGTGGATCCTCATGCAGGATGTCTCACACGGCATCCTGCCGCGGGGCGCGTACGACGAGACCAAGGCGCACGCCCTGCTACGCGCTCTCGCGCGCATGCACGCGCGCTACTGGGGTCGGGACGACGAGCTCGCAGCACTACCGCTCGCGAGCTTCGAGGCGAGCGCCGACGCACTCGCCGCGCTGAGCGCGCACGTCGCACGCGGCGACGCGGCAGCCGAGCCCTGGCTCGCGGGGATCGCGCAGGACTTTCGGGTCAACGGCGCCATGTTGCCGTTGTTCCTCGACGCGCTCCCCCCCGCCGACGCTGACTTCTATCTCCAGCTGTGCTGCGACCATGCACGCATCAGCCGCGCACTCGCACGATATCCGCGCACCTTGCTGCATGGCGATCTTCGCCGGGCGAACATCGCGTTCGTCGACCGCGACGTCGTGCTGTTCGACTGGGAGCTGGCCTCGTGCGGAC
This sequence comes from Polyangiales bacterium, assembly GCA_035274465.1. GTDB lineage: Bacteria > Myxococcota_A > Polyangia > Polyangiales > JAFGIB01 > JADGRF01. Next base: position 10,720 of record DATEOF010000323.1, on the reverse strand, counting down.
CCGCCGCCCGTGACCTGCAATGGTACTGGTTCTTGCAGTTCTGGGCGTACCCGCCGCGGGATGGCCGCACGCCGGATGATCGCCGAGGCGGCCTCGGCGAGTATCTCGAGAGCCTCGAGCGCGCGCGCGGCTGCGAGATCGACCGCGACGGCTTCGATCAGAGCTGCGAGCTCGCATGGCTCAGCGTGTTCTGCCAGATCGGGTTCTGCCTCGCGGATCCGCTGACAGACTCAGCACCCTCGGCGGATGCGATCGCGCGCGCGAAGCGAACGAGCGCCGAGGCCATCGAGCTCGCGCGCCGGCTGGAGGAGCGTCACGTCCGCTGATCGACACACTTCTACCGCACCAGTTCCATGAACCGGCCGCGCGCATCTCGTTCGAAACCCAGTCGCTCGTACAGCGGATGCGCGTCACGCGTCCCCAGCAGCACGCGAGGAATGGCGCGGATCGCCGGGTGTTCGAGCGCAAAGCGCACGAGCGCGCTGCCGAAGCCTGCCTTGCGCCGGCTGGTATCGATGAACACATCGCAGAGATACGCGAAGCGCGCGCGATCCGTGACGAAGCGTGCGAAGCCGAGCTGCGTCCCTCGCTGGTACGCGCCGAAGCACAAGCTGTGTGCCAGGGACTCGCGCAGCCTCTCCGCGCTGATACCCGCGGCCCAGTACGACTGGTGGGCCAAGAACTGGTGGACGAGCTCGAAGTCGATGCGTCCCGGGTCGCTGCTGAACAGCAACTCGCCGCGCTGCAGCTCGTACACGGCGTCGCCACCGCGCGCGCTCGCGGCCGCGTTGGCCGCAGCTGACGGCGGCATGTCCGACAGCAATCCCGCAGCTCGCAGCGGCGGCTCGGCCCGCACGCGGAGGGGCAGCACGCCCGCCCACACGGGCAACTCGAGATCGCCTGCACCGTCGAGCGGACCACCGCGACGCACCTTGGCCGAGGCCTCCTCGATCGGCAGGCACAGCACGCGCGTGCTGCGCAGCTCGGCGTCCGACGGCGTGCCCACTTCGCGCGAGCGACCCGGCGCGGTGTGGTCGACGATCGCAGCCAGCGCGAGGCGCTTCTCGTCCAGGTCCTCCACCTCGCGCGTGACACCGAACACGACCACCGAGCGGTAGTTCATCGAGTGATGGAAGGCCGTGCGCGCCAGCACCACGCCGTCGATCAGCGTGAACGTGGCGCAAGCGCGCCGCCCGACCACCGAGCGCAGCATGTGGTTGGCCACCGCGCCGTGCACGTACACCTGGTCATCGATGCGGGCGTGTGCCGTCGGCAGGACCAACGGCTCGCCGTCGACGACCAGGCCGAGGTGACAACACAGGGCCTCGTCGACGATGGCGTGCACCAGGGCGCGGTCGTAGCTGCCGCGTTCGGGGTGGCGTTTGAACGTGGTTCGGGGCGTCTGCGTAAGCTGGGTCATACGACCAAGTCATGTCGCCTAACTGGTCCATCGGGTAGTACCGGAATTGAAAAGTTCACTAGACCAGCTGAAACAGCGAAGTTGGCACGGCCGATGCACTACCTCCGCACAACAACGGAGCTACCCATGGACCAGGCACCCTCCACGTTCCGCCCGGATTCGCTAGCCCGCAAAGTTTTCGTGTGGACGCTGCTCTACGCGGTGATTTTCGCGGGCGCCTCGATCAGCGTGATCCTGCAGCGCTGACAGCAGCGCCTCTGCGGGATGCAACGGCACGAAGCCCAGCGTGCGCTCGACCTGGTGGCGGCAGGAATGGCCAGTGGCCAGCACCGATCGCAGGTCGCCCTGCGCCTCGATCTTCTTCTTCCACGACAGCGCGAAGATGCCGATCGAGTCGGTGCGGTGTGCGGCCTCGTGCCCGTACACCCCGCACATCCCGCAGCAGCCCGCCTTCACCACTTCCAGCGGCACGCCGAGGGCCTTGAAGACCGACGCCCAGAGCGCGGGACTCTTCGAGACCAGCGCCTGCTCGGTGCAGTGCGACATCAGCCTGAAGCCACTGCCCGCCGCCACCATAGGCTCAAGGGGCTGATCTGCCAGCCACTCCTGCAACAGGGCGACCTTGAAGCCCGCGTCCTCCCCGAGCAGCTTGGGATACTCGTCGCGGTAGGTCAGCACCACCGCGGGCTCGACGCCCACGAGCGGAAAGCCGAGCGCGGCCACTTCACGCAAAAGCGCGCTGTTGCGCGCCACGACCTTGCCGAAGCGGCGCAAGAACCCCTTGATGTGCAGCGCCTTGCCGTTCTCGAAGTACGGCAGCACGTGCGGCTCGTAGCCGAGCTTGCGCAGCAGCAAGCACGCCGCCTCGAGCACGCGCGGCTCGTAGAACGTGGTGAAGGCGTCCTGCAGCAACACCACCACCGGCGCGTTCCTGGGCAGCTTGCGCAGCGCGTCGAGATCCGAGATCGGGATGCCGTGCTCGCGCAACCGTCGCTTCGCGGGTTTGGGATCGAGCGCCGGTGCATCGACGATGCCGGCGACGCGTGCGGTGAAGAAACGCCCCAGTACACTCGCCATCAGCAAGTTGGCCAGCCGCGGCACGAGCGCCAGCAGCGGCAACAGGCGCTCGAGCGTCGCCGTCAGGTAGTCGCCGAGCGGCCGCGCGTAGCGGCGGTGGTAGAGCTCGAGGAACTCGGCGCGGAAGTCCGGCACGTCGACCTTGATCGGGCACTGCGTCGCGCACGCCTTGCACGCCAGGCATCCGGCCATCGCGTCGTACACCTGATGCGAAAAGTCCTGGTTCCGGTCCTTGCGCTGCCAGAGCCGCGCGAACCACGGCAGAGCACCCGCGGCGTGCAGCGCACGCGTGGCGCTCACGCCCTCGCGCGCCAAGAGCCTCAGCCACTCGCGCATGAGCGAGGCGCGTCCCTTCGGCGAATGGATACGGTCGCGCGTGATCTTCGACGACGGACACATCAGCGTGTCGTGGTTCGTATCGAAGCACTGGCCGTTGCCGTTGCAGCTCACCACCGTGTCCAGCGAGCCGAGATCGTCCTTGGCGATGTGTCGATCGAGCGAGCCGCGCGTGATCTGGCCGTCGATGCGCGCGAGCAGGAACTTCTTGCTCGGAGTCGCGATCTTGCCCGGGTTGAACTGGTTGTGCGGATCGAACAGCGCCTTGATGCGCTGCAGCTCGGGATACAGCACCGGCCCGAAGTGATGCGGCACGAGCTCCGAGCGATAACCCTTGCCGTGCTCGCCCCACAACAAACCCCCGTGACGCGTGACGAGCTGCGTGACCGCGTCGCTGATCTTGCGCACGCGCGCTTCGTCCTCCGGATCCTTCAGGTCCAGCGCCGGCCGGACGTGCAGGCAGCCGACGTCGACGTGCCCGAACATGCCGTAGCGCAGCCCCTCGGCGTCGAGCAGCGCGCGAAACTCGCGCACGAACGCCTGCAAGTTCTCGGGCGGCACGACCGTGTCCTCGACGAACGGCACCGGCTTGCGTGGCCCGGGCGAGTTGCCGAGCAGGCCCACGCCCTTCTTGCGCAGGTTCCACAGGCTCTCGCGCTCGTTCGGCTTCCAGGTCAGCGCGTAGCCGTTCGGCGCACCCAGCGTGCCACGCCGCTTCTGGATCTCGCGCTCCAGCGCGCTGACCTGTGCCTGCACCGCGGCCTCGGAGTCGCCGACGTACTCGACCAGGTTGATCGCGCCGATCGCCTCGCCGCGCAGGAAGTCCTTCACCTGGTCGTAGATCACGTCGCCGCGCGCCAGCGTGAGCACGGTCTCGTCGATGGTCTCGACCGATCCGGGATCGGTCGCCACCAACCACTCCGCGCTGGCCAGCGCCGCGTCAAAGCTCGGATAGTGCAGCACGAACAACGCGCGCTGGCTCGCGAAGCGCGTCAAGCGCAAGCTGGCTTCGGTCAGCACGCCCAGCGAGCCCTCGCTGCCGGCGATCAAGCGCGACAGGTCGACGCTGCCGCCGTCAGCGTCCGCCATGTGCGCCAGGTCGTAGCCGGTCATGTAGCGCAGCAGCTTGGGGAACGTGCGCGCGATCTCGTCCTTCTGGGCCACCGCGATCTCGCGCGCCAGCTTGTGCGCTCGCCCGACCAGATCATCCTGGGCGCACAGCGCCTCGAGCTCGTCGCCGCTGCGCTTGCGAGCGCGGTGCGAGACCCCGCCGCGCAGCGCGATCTCGACCTCGATCACGTGCTGGCTGGTCTTGCCGTGCAGGCGCGAGCCCTCGCCGCTGGCGTCGGTCGAGATCATCCCGCCAAGGGTCGCGCGGTTCGAGGGCGAGAGGTTGGCGGCGAAGTACACGCCGTGCGGCTTGAGGAAGGCGTTCAGATCGTCCAGCACCACGCCCGGCTGCACGCGCACGAAGCCGGCTTCCAGGTTCAGCTCCAGGATCGCGCGCATGTGGCGCGACACGTCCATCACCACGCCGCTGGTCAGCGCCTGACCATTGGTGCCGGTGCCCCCACCGCGCGCGGTCAGCGACACGCCGTGGAAGCGCGGCTCGTCGAGCAGGCGCAAGCACAGGGTCACGTCCAGCGTGGTGCGAGGAAACAGCACCGCCGCCGGTAGCTGCTGGTAGATGCTGTTGTCGGTCGCGGCCGTGAGCCGCGTTGCGTAATCGCTACCGATTTCGCCGCCGAAGCCCGCCGCGGCCAGCGCATCGAGGAACGCTGCGACCTGGGGGTCGAGACCCGCGCGCGGATCGAGGCGAGGAAGTACTGCGTTCACGCACGCTAGTTCGCACGTGGTTTCGCGCAATTCAAGCGGAAGGCGCCGGCTTGCAGCGGGCCGCCAATTCCCCGCTGCGGTCCAGGGCCGCGAGCTGGTCGTAGCCGCCGATGAACTCGTCGCCGATGAAGATCATCGGCACCATGCGGTAGTCGCCGGCCAGCCGCGAGATGCGCTGGCGCAAGCCGTAGTCCTCGCTGACGTCGATGTCCTCGAAGGCGTAGCCGCGGCGGGTGAGCAGGCGGCGCGCTGCCACGCAGTAGCCGCAGTAATTGGTCGAGTACAGCCGAATCACTAGCACTCGGCAGCCTAGCGCATGGCGCGCGCATCGTGCACGCATACACTGCGCACATGGCGACGGGGACGGGCTGGGAGATTTCGGTAGCGCTCGAGCAAGCCGGCGGCGACGCCCAACCCTTGTTCCTGCGCATCGCACGCGCGCTGATCGAGGACATTCGCCGCGGACGGCTGCGGCCCGGCAGCCGCCTGCCCGGCAGTCGCGCGCTCGCCCGCACGCTGGCCGTGCACCGCAACACGGTCCTGGCAGCGTTTCGCGAGCTGCTGGCCGAGGGCTGGATCGAGGCGCGGCATGGCCAGGGCACCTTCGTGTCCGAGGCGCTGCCAGAGACAACCGCCCCGCGCCGGCAACCGGGCAGGCCCGCAGCCGGACGGCCGCAGCAACCGGGTTTCGACCTCGTGCCGCACACGCTCTCGCCGCCGCAGGATCGGGTGCTGTCGCCCAACACCCTGTACATGTGGGGAGGTCTTCCGGACCTGCGCCTCGTGCCGACGGAGGCCTTCGTACGCGCGCTCCGGCGCGTGTTGCGCAAGCCGCGCAGCATCCTGGACTACGGCGACCACCGCGGCCACGAGCGGCTGCGCAGCGCGCTCGCGAGCATGCTGCAAGCCACGCGCGGGATCTTGCTCGGGCGCGACGACTTGCTGATCACGCGCGGTAGCCAGATGGGTCTGTCGCTCGCGGCCGAGGCCCTGCTGCGGCCGGGCGATGCGGTGGCCGTCGAAGCCTACGGCTACCGCCCGGCCTGGCAGGCCTTCAAGCGCGTGGGCGCCCGGCTGATCCCGGTGCAAGTCGACGAACATGGCCTCGACACCGCCGCGTTGGCCGAACTCTGCGAGCGCGAACGCGTACGCGCGGTCTACGTCACGCCGCATCACCAGTACCCCACCACCGTGCCGCTCTCGCCGGGCCGGCGCATCGAGTTGCTCGAGCTCGCGCAGAAGCACCGCTTCGCCATCCTCGAGGACGACTACGACCACGAGTTCCACTACGAAGGCCGGCCGCTCTTGCCGCTGGCCAGCGCGGACACTGCAGGCGTGGTCGTGTACATCGGCACGCTGTCCAAGGTGTTCGCGCCGGGCGTGCGCCTGGGCTACGTGGCGGCTCCGGCCGCGCTGCTGTCGGAGCTGGCTGCGAGGCGCTTCTACCAGGATCGCCAGGGCGATCAGGCGAGCGAGTGCGCGCTGGCCGAGCTGATCGAAGACGGCGAGCTCGCGCGCCACACGCGGCGCATGCGGCGCATCTACCGCGAGCGGCGCGACCGATGCGTCGAGCTGCTCTCGGAGCAGTTCGGCGAACAGATGCAATTCCGCGTGCCGAACGGCGGCATGGCGCTCTGGGTCAAGCTCGCGCGCGGGCTCGATCCCCAGCAGCTGTTGGCGGCAGCCGAAACCGAGGGAGTGTCATTCCAGGCAGGCCGGCAGTTCGCGGCGAACGATCGCCCCCTGCCCCACGCGCGCATCGGCTACGCCTGCCTGGACCTCCCGGAGCTCGAGGAGGCCATGCGCCGGCTGCAGCGCGCGCTCCGTAAATTGAAGCGCTAATCGAGCGCAGGACTCGGCTCGTCCAGCACGCTCAGGATGCGCAGGATCGCTCGCTTGGCGCGCGCCACGTCCCAGTTGCCGCTCGGGAATTCGGTGGCCATCTGCACGCAGACCTGGTTGATGGCGGCCACGACCGCGGTCACGAGCAGCGGGTCGGCAGGGCCGCGCCCGCCGCGCGTCGCAGCTGCCGTCATCAGCTTGCTGAAGGTGGCGAAGGCGCGGTTGCGCTGCTCGGCCAGCGGCGATCCCGGCGAAAACTGCTCGAGCAGCAGCACGCGCGCCAGCGGGCCGGCATTGGCGTGAACACGCAGATACGCTTCGACGGCCGAGCCCGCGCTCTCCGGCGCCCTGCGCTCGCCGGCGGAAGCCTCGCGGACCGCGCGGATCAGCATCTGCACCGAGTTGTCGAACAGCGTGCGCAGGACATCTTCTTTGCTGCGGAACGTGCGGTAGAACGTGCGCCGCGAGACGCGCGCGGCGTCCAGGATCGCTTCCACCGAGCTGCCGCCGTAGCCGCGCTCGCCGAATACCTTCGCCGCGCCGCGCAAAATGCGCGTGCGGACGGGATCGGCTGGCGCTGGTACGTCGAGGCGCACGGGAATCTCGGCTTTACGGCTCATGGCACTCGCACCGCGCAGCCCGACGCGGCACACGGGGTATACACCATTGTCTACTGGCGGTCATGCGGCAACCGCGCGCCCCACCCAAACGCTCGAAATTACTCGACTCGGTGGCTCGGCCCGTGGTGCCGCAGCTCGGCCAGCTCGTAGTGGACGCTCTCGGCCTCGCGCTCCAGGAAGTCCGCGACGGCGGCCCGCAGGCGCGGGTCCGCGACGTAACAGGCGTTGTGGATCTCCGTCGGCAGCAGGCCGCGCCGCAGCTTGTGCATGCCCTGCGCGCCGGCCTCGAAGCGCGTGTAGCCGCGCTCGATCGCGCGTTCGATCAGGCGGTGGTAGCAGAGCTCGAAGTGCAGGCTGTTGTGGCGCTCGTTCGAGCCCCAATAGCGGCCGTACAGGTGCTTGCCCTTCTCGAAGTTCAGCGTGCCCGCGACGATCTGCCCCTGGTTGCGCGCGAACAGCGCGATCACCCGGTGCGAGTGCGTCCGCGCGATGAGCTCGAAGAACTCGGACGTCAAATACGGGCCCGAGCCGTGATCGCGGCAGGTGTCCAGATAGAACCCGGCCAGTGCAGCCCAGTGTTCCCGCTGCAGCCTCGGCCCTTCGATCGCCTCGACCTCGATCCCGGCCTCGACGACACGCCGGCGCTCTTTTCTGACCTCTTTGCGCACCACCGAGCGGAACGTCGCCAGGTGCGCCTCGAAGCTGTCGTAGCCGCGGTTGTGCCAGTGAAACTGCGTCGAGGATCGCGGCATGAAGCGGCCGTCGGCGCGCACCAGCTCGGCCTCGTGCGGATTCAGGAAGTGCAGGTGCACGGAAGACGCGCGCACCTGGGCGAGCGCGCGCAGCGCACCGTCGAGCAACGCGCTGACCGCGGCTTGCTCCGGCACGTCGGGCGCGATCAAGAACCTGCGGCCGGTGGCGGGCGTGAACGGGACCATCGCGACCAGCTTCGGGTAGTAGCGGATGCCGGCGCGCAGCGCGGCCTGCGCCCAACCAAAGTCGAACACGTACTCGCCGTAGCTATGCTGCTTCACGTACAGCGGTAGTGCGGCGACCAGCCGCCCGGCGTCGCGCGCCAGCACGTGCATCGGCAACCAGCCGGTCGCGCGGCCCACGCTGCCGCTCTGCTCCAGCGCCGCCAAGAAGGCGTGTTCGACGAACGGGTCATCTTCACCAGCCAGGGCATCCCACGCATCAGCCGAGACCTGCGCCAGCTGCGAGGCGAACTCGATTTCCATGGTCACTCACAAGCTACAACACATCGGCCGTAAGAGCCCGCCACACACACACTCCCACGCGCCCCAATCGGGAGAGGCCCCTGATTGCTTGCCTGCCCGGCGCACGATTTGATATTTCCTTAAAGTCCGCTTCGACTGCGCGCATCTGCCGTAGCCGCTGTCCAGCGCGCGATACGGCTCGGGTGCGTCCGCGCTCGGCCAAGGGATGGTGCCGGATGCACTCTGCTTCAGGTTTTCGAGCCCGCGCGCTCACGTATGCGCTATCGCTGGGCCTGTGCCTCGCGGCTGGGCGCGGCTTCGCGCAGGACGCGCAGAGCGAGTTCGACCGGGGCATGTCTGCGTTCAACGCCGGACGCTACGAGGCCGCGGTCGACGCCTTCAACAACTCGTACAAGGCCAAGCCCAACGCGGTGATCCTGTACCAGATCGGCCTCGCCTATAACGGGATGGGGCAGCCAAGCAAGGCGCTCGAGGCGTTCGAGTCGTTCGTGAGCGCGGCGGACCCCCAGAAAGAGGCCGCCAAGCTCAGCGCCGCCAAGAGCGAGATCACGCGCATCAAGAGCTCGGTCGGACGCTTCACGGTCAAGGTCTCGCCGTCATCGGCGACGATCCAGATCGACGGTCACAGCGCCGCGCTCAAGAACAACGAGATCTGGATGCTGCCCGGGCGGCACCACATCGAGATCCGCGCCGATGGCTACGAGAGCTACAGCCAGAGCCTGGACGTTCAGAGCGGACGCTACTCGCTCGAGATCAACCTGCGGCGTCCGATGGGCGACCCGGCGATGGTTGCGTCAGGCCTGCTCGACGAAGGCTTGACGCTGAAGGTTCAGGGCGATCACCAGAACGCGTTCCTCAAGTTCCAGGAGGCGCAGAACCTCTACTCGACGCCGCGCGGCCTGGCGCTGCTGGGCCAGACCGAGGAGGTCCTCGGCGACATGGCGTCGGCGGAAGACCACATCACCGCCGCGCTGCAGAACAAGAAGGATCCGTACATCAAGAAGAACCGCGCGACGCTGCGCAAGGCGCAGAAGCGCATCATGCGCGTGACCAAGAACTACGTGAAGCTCGAGGTCAGCGGGGCGCACAGCGGCGCACAGATCTACGTCAACGATCGCTTCCAGGGCACGCTGCCGCTCGGCCGCACGCTGCGCGCGCCGGCAGGCCGAATCGTGCTGGTCGCGAAGCTCGGCGGCTTCCAGGACTACTTCTTCCAGGCCGATCTGCCACGCCGCAGCTTGAAGCCGATCGTGGTCACGATGGAGCCGGTACCGCCGCCGCCTCCACCGCCGCCGCCCCCTCCGCCACCGCCTCCGCCACCTCCCCCGCCACCGCCGCTACCCGCAGTCGTGGCCGCACCTGAACCGGAGACTGAACACGCCAGCCAGGCCGACTACGAGGCGCTGCTCCGCGAACAAGGCCGGCTGCCCGAAGACGACAACCCCGACGCCACAGGCTTCGAGCTCGGGATCAACTTCGGTTACCTGTTCTGGTTCGACGAGGGCCCGTTCAAGAGCGCCGGCGGCCCGAGCACGCAGCTCACGCTCGGCGCGCGCATCCCGTGGTTCCTGAGCTTCGGCATCGAGCTCTTCGGCCTCACCGGCAACTTCGACACCGAGAACACCAAGTTCATCATCACCGTGCACCCCAGCGCGTACGTGCGCTTCCACACCCAGCACTACAAGCGCAAGCTCGCACTCGACTTCTGGGGCGGCGCAGCGATCGCGCCGTTCGCGATGTCGTTCGCGGAGTTCGACAGCGGCAGCACCGAGGCCGAGCGCGTCGCGCAATCGGGCACCAGCGCAGCCCAGCGCCGCGCCATCATGCAGAAGCTCGGACTGGGCGACGTGGCCACGCTGCAGACGCTGAACGTGCCGCTCCAGCTCGGCGCGACCTTCTGGATCACCTCGGGCTTCGGCGTCGACCTCAGCGCCGCCTTCACGTTCTGGTTCCCGCAGCAGCTCTGCTACCACGACGGAAACGACAGCTACTGCCAGGACTCCAAGCTCGACATGCAGAAGAGCCTGTTCATCGGCGGCGGCGTGCAGATCTTGCCGTGAATCAGCGCCGGCGCCGGCGCACCAGGAACACGGTTCCCGCGAGGCCGAGCGCCAGCACGCTGCCGGGCGATCCGCTGCCGCCCGCCTGACAATGCGGGGCACCGCGGCGAATCGTCGGCACCACCAGGCCAGGAACCACGTGCCCACCCTCGGGGGCAGGTTGATCGGCGCGCGGGGCCTGGGCGCCCGCCTGCGCGCCCGGCCGCGAGTCCCGGCCGCTCGGGGCGACCAGCGTGTTCAGGCCGAGCGTGCGCGGGATCTCGCCCGCCCCGTCGCCGGTCGAACCCGCCG
>DATEOF010000322.1:0-16113 GCA_035274465.1 Polyangiales bacterium | reverse complement strand
TGGGCGGCCGCGCGCTCTTGTGGTTCAAGCCGCAACCGGACGTGGACCTGCGCGAGCTGCGATTGGGCGTGGGTGAGCCGGTGCGGCTCTGGGCGAAGCAGGCGGACGGACCCGAGCAACAGGCGGGCGTGATCGCGAAGGTGGAGCGCGCGCGTTTGGGCGTGGCAGTCGACGCGGACTACGCCGAATTCCTCGACGAAGGAGGCGTGAACCTCGATCGCGAGGCACCCGAGATCACGTTCGACCGCGGGGCGGCCGCGCTCGCGCGGTTGCGCGATGCGAAGGCCGACAGCCGCGCGGGGCAGTGGCGCGAGTTCTTGTACGGCGAGGCGAAGCCGCAGGCGACGCGGCGCGGCGCTGCCCCCGCGCTGTCGCCGTTCGACGCGGGGCTGAACCAGAGCCAGCTCGATGCCGTGCAGTTCGCGCTGGACGCTCCGCAGCTGGCGTTGATCCACGGGCCGCCGGGCACCGGCAAGACGCGCACGCTGGTCGAGATCGTGCGCCAGTGCTTGCGTCGATCGGAGCGCCTGCTGCTGACGGCGGCGAGCAATACCGCGGTCGACAACCTCGCCGAACGCTTGATCGCGGCGGGGGTGCCGGTGCTGCGCCTCGGCCACCCGGCGCGCGTGGCTTCGAGCGTGGCGGACTCGACCCTGGACGCGCGCCTGGAACAGAGCCCGGCGCGCAAGCTCTCGCGGCGCTTGATGTCGGAGGCCACCGAGCTGCGGCGGCGCGTCGAGAAGCGCCGTGCGCGCGGTAACTTGGCCGGCCACGAAGCCCGCGAGCTCTACGCCCAGGCGCGTGGCCTGGCGAGCGAAGCGCGCGCGCAACTCGAGCTGGCGCGCGAGCAGATCTTCCAGGAAGCCAAGCTGGTGTGTGCGACTGCCGCGGGCGCCGACGGTGGACTCCTGGCGCGCCTCGAGTTCGATCGCGTGATCCTCGACGAGGCCACGCAGGCCGCCGATCCGATCGCGTTGATCCCGCTGTCGCTCGCGCCGCGCGCGGTGCTCGCGGGTGACCCGTGCCAGCTCTCGCCGACGCTGCTCAGCTCGCGCGCGGCCGCGCCCGGTGGCCTGTCGACGACGCTGTTCGAGCGCCTGGCCGAACGCGATGGTTCGGCGACTGTCCGGCTGCTCGATACGCAGTACCGCATGCACGAGCACTTGATGCGCTTTCCCTCCGAGAGCATGTACCGGGGGCAGCTGAAAGCGGCGCCGGAGGTCGCGCGGCGCGTGCTCCGGGATTTTACCGGCGTGATCGCCGATCCGCTGCGCGGCGGCCCCCTGGTGTTCCTCGATACCGCCGGCAAGGGTTACGGCGAGCAGCGCAGCGAGGACCAGCCGAGCACCAGCAACCCCGGCCAGGCGGAGCGCGTCGCGATCGAGGTGCGGCGCATCCTGCGGCGCGGTCTACTGCCGGAACAGCTCGCGCTGATCACGCCCTACGACGCGCAGGTGCGCGCGTTGCGAGCTCACCTGCGCGCGGAATTCGACGCCGGTCTGGAGATCGGCACGGTCGACGGCTTTCAGGGTCGCGAGAAGGAAGCCATCGTGGTCGATCTGGTCCGCAGCAATGACGATGGTCAGCTCGGTTTTCTGAACGACGTGCGGCGCATGAACGTGGCGCTGACCCGTGCCAAGCGTTTTCTGCTCGTGATTGGGGACAGCGCCACCCTGACGCACCACCCGTACTATGCCGGTTTCATGGACGCGGCCGACGCTCAGGGCGGCAGCGTGAGTGCGTGGTCCGACGACGGACTCTCCGATTTCACCTGACTCTATTGGCAGGCACAGCGGCGGAGCGTAAGTATTAACTCCGCCGAAAAGGTGACGAAATCAGCATAGCCCGATCCTCTTCGGCAATAGCCGGGACGGGCGCATGAGCACAGACAAGCCAAAAATCTGGACCCCTGGGGACTGGAACGCATTCTTCGGTTTCGGCACGAACATCCTGGTGAACCTGCTGGTTCTGACCGGGTTGCTCCGCTTCGTGCTCAAGATGCCGGACGAGTTGGTGTTTCAGCGCATCCTGCCGGCGACCGGATTGATGCTGTGTCTGAGCACGATGTACTACGCCTGGCTGGCGTATCGCCTGGCCAAGCAGACGGGTCGCAAGGACGTGTGCGCTCTGCCTTCGGGCATCAGCGTGCCGCACATGTTCGTGGTCGTGTTCGTGATCATGCTGCCGATCGCCTCGAAGACGGGTGATCCGATCAAGGGCTGGGAAGCCGGCCTGACCTGGGTGTTCATCCAGAGCTTCGTGCTGATGGCCGGTGGCTTCATCGCGCCGATCATCCGCAAGGTCACGCCGCGCGCGGCCCTGCTCGGCACGCTCGCGGGCGTCTCGGTCTCGTTCATCTCGATGCGGCCCGCGCTCGAGATCTTCATGAACCCGGCCATCGGCCTGGTCTGCTTCGCGGTGATCCTGGTCAGCTGGTTCGGCGGGGTGCGCTACCCCAAGGGCATCCCGGCCGGCTTGATCGCGATCGGCGTCGGTACGGCGGTCGCGTGGGGCAGCACCGCGCTCGGCCTGGGCTACGGCGGGATGACCGCCGAGAAGCTGGTGGGGTCGTTCGCCAACTTCGGCTTCTCGGTGCCGATGCCCGCGATCGGCCACGTGTTCTCGGGCTTCGACTTCCTGGGCATCATCCTGGTCACGGCGATCCCGTTCGGCATCTACGACCTGGTCGAGGCCATCGACAACGTCGAGAGCGCGGCGGTCGCCGGCGACAGCTTCCCCACCACCCGTGTGCTCACGGCGGACGGCGTGGTCAGCTTGATCGGTTGCTGTATGGGCAACCCATTCATCAACGCGGTGTACATCGGCCACCCGGGCTGGAAGGCGATGGGCGGGCGCATCGGCTACTCGGCCGCGACCGGCCTGATGGTGATCGTGCTCAGCTGGTTCGGGATCATCTCGGTGATGGTGTCGCTGGTCCCGGTGGTCGCGATCTCGCCCATCCTGCTCTACATCGGCATGTTGATCGGCGCGCAGGCGTTCCAGGAGACGCCGCGAAGCCACGCCCCGGCGATCGTGCTGGCGCTGGTCCCGCACCTGGCCGCCTGGGGCAAGCTGCAGATCGACAACGTGCTCGGCGCGGCCGGCACCACCGCGGCAGCCGTCGGCCTCGACAAGCTGGCGCAGACCGGCGTCCTCTACCACGGGCTCGAAGTTCTCGGCGGCGGCTCCATCCTCGGCGGCTTGATGCTGGGCGCGATCGGCGCCTGCATTATCGACCGCACGTTCGAAAAGGCTGCGGCCTTCGCGGCCGCAGGCGCAGCGCTGACGTTCTTCGGCTTCATGCACGGTGAACGCATCGGCGTGTTCGAGAGCCCGGTGGTGGCGGCCAGCTACCTCGCGGTGGCGTGCGTGCTGTACGCCTGCAAGTTCGCCACCGTGACCGCGGCGCCGCCCGCAGACGAGCACGAACACGCGCACGCGCCGGATCCGGTGCCGGTGGCGGCCGAGTGACCCCTCATGCAGGATTTATGTCAGGCAACCTAGTCCAGATGCCTGCGATCGTGCGGGACAAGCCCGCATCCACGCTCTCCCCCGAAGTGCAGTACCGAATCGTCCACGGCTACCGACGCGCGTTCATCCATGTCGGCCAGGGGCCTGCGATCCTGCTGATCCACGGCATCGGGGACTGCTCCGACACCTGGCGGCACGTGCTGCCGCAGCTGGCACGCGACCACACCATCGTCGCGCCCGATCTGCTGGGCCACGGCCGCTCGGACAAGCCCCGCGCCGACTACTCGGTTGCCGGCTACGCCAACGGCATGCGCGACCTGCTGAGTGTGCTGGGGGTCGACCGGGTGACCGTGATCGGCCACTCGCTCGGCGGCGGCGTGGCGATGCAGTTCGCGTATCAGTACCCCGAGCGCTGCGAGCGCCTGGTGCTGGTCAGCAGCGGGGGCGTCTGCCCGGAGGTGCACCCGCTGCTGCGCCTGGTCTCGGCGCCCAACGCAGATCTGGTGCTGCCGCTGATGCGCTTGCCGGTGACCCGCAAGGTCAGCCACCGCATCTTCCAGGCCCTGCGGCTGATGGACACCGACCTCGGCCGCGACGCCGACTACCTGATGCGCGTGTTCGACAGCCTGCCCGAGATCACCGCGCGGCGCGCGTTCGTGCGGACGTTGCGTTCGGTGGTGGACTGGCGCGGGCAGGCGATCACCATGCTCGATCGCTGCTACCTGACGCAGGGCATGCCCACCTTGCTGGTGTGGGGGGCGCGCGACGCGGTCATCCCCAGCCACCACGCGCACATCGCCCACGCCGCGATGCCCAATAGCCGGCTCGAGCTGTTTCCCGAGTGTGGTCACTTCCCACACGAGAGCAATCCGGAGCACTTCCTGCACGTGCTGCGGAGCTTCCTCGACCACACCGATCCGGCCTCGTACAGCTCGGCCGAGTGGCGCGATGCGCTGCGCCGCGGCCCACCCGAGCGCCGCCCGGCCTCGGCTGCGCTGGCCCAGTGATTCCTGCCTCGGGCCCTGCTAAAACCCCCGAACCTCGGAGGTTTGAGTAATCCATGCAGGATGTGTTCATTCTGAGCGCGTGTCGGACGGCGATCGGTGGTTTCGGCGGGGTGACGAAGGACGTTCCGCTGGCGACGCTGGGCGCCAGTGCCGTGGCGGAGAGCATGCGCCGCGCGCAGGTCGAGCCCGAGCAGATGGGCGAAGTGATCCTGGGCTGCGTGATCCAGGCCGGCAACGACGTGTGTCCGGCGCGGGTGGCCGCGCTGCAGGGTGGGGTGCCCGAGTCGATCCCGGCCTTCACCGTCAACAAGGCTTGCGGCTCCGGCCTGAAGGCGACGGCCCTCGGGGCGCAGGCGATCGCCGCCGGTGAGTTCGACCTGATGGTGACCGGCGGCATGGAGAGCATGAACCGCGTGCCGTACGCGCTGGATCGCGCGCGCTCCGGCTATCGCCTGGGCCACGGCGAGCTGCGCGACTTGTTGGTGAACGGGCTGACCTGCCCGATCACGAACGTGCACATGGGGATCACGGCCGAGAACGTGGCCGAACGGTACGCCATCTCGCGCGCCGCGCAGGATGAGTTCGCCGCGCAGAGCTACAAGAAGGCCGTGGCGGCGCAGCAAGGCGGCAAGTTCGACGCCGAGATCTTCGCGCTGGAGATCCCGCAGCCACGAGCGGCAGCGCTGCGCTTCGAGCGCGACGAGGACGTGAAGGAGACGTCGCTCGAGCAGCTGGCGAAGCTGCGGGCGGCGTTCAAGAAGGACGGCACGGTCACGGCCGGCAACGCCTCCAACATCAACGACGGAGCGGCCGCGCTGGTGCTTGCTTCCGCGAAGTACGTGAAGGACCACGGCAAGACCCCGCTGGCGCGCATCCACGGCTGGGCCTCGGCCGGGCTCGAGCCCAGCCACATGGGCCTCGGGCCGGCGCGCGCGATCCCCAAGCTGATGAAGAAGCTCGGCTGGAGCTACGGCAGCGTGGACCTTTGGGAGCTGAACGAGGCCTTCGCGGCGCAGTCGCTGGGCGTGCTGCACGAGCTGTCCGAGATCGATCCGGCGCGCGTCAACGTGCACGGCGGTGCGATCGCGCTTGGGCACCCGGTCGGCGCCTCGGGCGCGCGCATTCTGGCTACGCTGATCTACGCGCTGCGCGACCGCAAGCTGACGCGGGGCGTAGCGTCGCTGTGCATCGGCACCGGCATGGGGATCGCCATGGGGATCGAGCTCGCATGAAGTTTTGCCCCGCATGCGCTGCGCCCGTGGTGAGCAAGGTGCCCAGCGGTGAGGACCGCGAGCGCTTCGTGTGCACCCAGTGCGGCACGATCCACTACCAGAACCCGCGCATGGTCGTGGGCTGCATCATCGAGGAGCAGGGCAAGATCCTCTTGTGCAAGCGTGCCATCGAGCCGCGCCACGGCTACTGGACGGTGCCGGCGGGGTTCCTCGAGCTGGGCGAGAGCACCGTGCAGGGCGCGATCCGCGAGACCCACGAGGAGGCGAACGCGCGCGTGCAGGTCATCGCGCCGTACGCGCACTTCGACATCCCGTACATCGGCCAGGCCTACATCTTCTATCGCGCGCGCTTGCTCACGCCCGAGTTCGGGCCCGGGACCGAGAGCCTCGAGGTGAAGCTCGTCGCGCCGGAGGAGATCCCCTGGGACGCCCTGGCCTTCCAGGTGGTGCGCGTGGGGCTCGAGTTCTTTACGGAGGACTTCCGCCGCGGCGCATACCGGATGCACCACGGGGTCATCTCGCGGGATGCGAGCGGCCGCTACGCGCTGCTCGAGCACCTCGCGCTGCCACTCGGCTGACTACTTGAGCCGGTACGTGATCATGCCGTGCGTCAGATCGTACGGCGAGAGAGCAACCGTGACGCGATCACCCAAGATCACGCGGATGCGGTTCTTGCGCATGCGACCACTCAGCTGCGCGCGAACCTGGGGCCCGGCATCGGTCTTTACTTCGAATTGCCCGCCGGCGAACACGTTGGTGACAACGCCGTCGAGCTGCACATGATCGTCGCGACTCAGAGGAGACTCCTTGAAGAAAGGCCCCAGGACTTGCGGGGCGTGTAGTGATAAGGGTTTTCTATCGAGCTGGCAATGCGCCAGGGATGATTCTTGCGGCTATGTGGCCTGCAAACGCACCGTGTGCTTGTAGGCGATCCTGGCTCAGTTTGCAGCGAGCGCCGCGTCGATCAGCGGGGCGACTGCATCGAACTCGGTCGCGTTCTCGGCGCGACGGCCGTTGACGAACATGGTGGGCGTGCCGTCGACCCGCACGCTCTTGCCGAGCGCGACGTCGGCCTCTACCTGGGCGTCGAAGCTGTTGTCGTCAAGGCCCTTTTTGAAGGCCTGGACGTCCAGACCGAGCTCCTGCGCGTAGCCCTCGAGGCTCTTGCGATCGAGCGCGTTCTGATGCTCGAACAACCGATCGTGATACGCCCAGAACTTGCCTTGCGCGTGCGCCGCCATGGCGGCCTGCGCCGCAATCCGTGCGTGCTCGTGGAAGGCGAGGGGGAAGTGGCGGAACACGATGCGCACCTGAGGGTAGCGTTCGCGCACCTGGTGCACCGTGTCGTGTGCCGCCGCGCAGTACGGACACTGGAAGTCGGAGAACTCGACGATCGTGACCTTGGCGGTCTCGGGCCCGAGCGATGCGGGTGTGCCGGCCAACAGGCTCGACCAGGCCTCGGGCGAGAGCGGCTGCGTGCGCTGCTCGCGCGTACGCAGCTGGGCTATCAACTCGGGATAGTGGCTGAGCAGCATGCGGCACTGGCCGACGGGTACCTCGGGCAGGTCGTGCTTGACCTCTTCGCAGACGGGGCTCTGCTCGCCGAGCTCGGCGCAGATCTTCTGAGCCAGCTGGTCGCAGTCGCCGCGCAGGCTACGCACGCGCGCGAGCGAACCTTCGATGTCGGCCAGCGCGGCCTCGCACGCCTTCTCGGGGAACCACTCGCGCACGCTCCGCAGCGACATGCAGGCGTCGGTCTTCGCGCCGAGCTCCGAGCACAGCCGACTCGTGAACTGTTCACACGCGCTGGTCGTGCCCGCCTTGGCTTGCGTGGGCACCGTGCCTGCGGTGGTCTCCGACTTTGCAGCACACCCCGCAAATAAACCAGCGGCCAGCAGACACGCGCCAATGCGCGCGGAGAAACGGAAACGGGGCGAGAACATCGGGCGCTGAACGTGCCTGCCGATCTCCCGGGATGCAAGTCGAATGAAGTCACAGCGACAGCACGAGTGAGGCATTAACCGACCACAGGAAGTCCCAATTGGCGGTCTCGGCGTCGGCGTTTTCGTGCTCGTCCTGGTTGGGTTTAAAGAAGAAGAAGCAGGCGCCGCCGCCGGTCAGCTGCGGCACGAGCATCAACGTGGGAGCTCCGCGCGTGATCGGCCAGTGATAGCCGACCGTCAGGTTGCCCTGCACGTAGCCCATCAACCAGTCTTCGGGCGCGAGCGAGTTCAGGGTCAAGCCTTCCACGAGGCGCACCTCGCCCAGCCCGAACTGCACGTCCAGGTTGGCGTGGAAGCGATCGGGCCCGCCGGCGATCTCGGTCGCGAACGCCAGGCCGGCGCCGCGAAAGCGCCCGTCGAACAGCAGGCCCGAGAGCGTGTCGTTGTTGAGCGTGACCTGGTAGGGCTTGCGGTACTGCACCAGGCCGATGCCGAAGGTCAACGGCGGCAGCTTCTCGTCGCGCTTGATCAGCGTGGCGCTCGGGTCCTTGCTCTTGTCGTAGCGCACGCCGACCACGAGGGTCTCGAAGCCCGAGATCATCTCCAAGGGCTTCCCGCTACGCACGCACTTCGACAGATCGTCGGCCACCTCGGCCGTGACGATACACACCGGTTTCTCGGGAATGGCCTCGGTATGGAAGGCCCGACTCTCGTAGCGAATGATCGGCTCCCAGATCTTGAAGAAGGGAAACCCCAACACCCCGAGCAGCCACGCCGCCTTCGGCACGTACGACCCGACCTGCGCCGCCACCGCCGCCTCGTCGGTCCGCGGCGCCGACAGGCCATTCGACTCGTAGTACCCGCGGCGCAGGTTGAGGAAGCGGAACAGCTTGGCTTTGACGTCGACGCTCCAGGTCCAGTAGCTGCCGGCGGATACATCGACGTCCGGATACTGCTGCGGAACCCAGCCCCGGTATCCGGCGCCAAGCTGAATGTCGAAGCGAAAGTTCGGCCCCAACACCCGGACCGGCAGCTCCTCTACGTCCTTCGGGGGCTCAGGCTCCGATTCGGGCACGGGCTCAGGCGCGGGTTCAGAATCGTGCTCCTTCTCGCTCTTCTTCTCGTCGTGCTCGTGCTCGTGCTTCTTCTTCTGTTTCTTCTTCTTCCCCCCATCATCCTCGAGCTCCTTCTCGACATGCTCGCGGACGACATCCCCCACCGCCTGCGCGCGCACCCCCGACGCGCCGCCGACCACCCCGCAGCTGACGGCTGCAACGACCCACGCTCTCCACCCCCTCACTCTCCTCCTCAGCTCGACCCGCGCATGTGCGCCGCGAACCCCGACAAGATCTGCGTATGAACCTCACCGGCCATGCGCTCGATCACGCGCGCCATCAGCCGCTGCGCCAGCATCCCGGAGAACGGCTCCTCGGATCGCACGCTGGTCTTGCCGTCCTGCTCCGCGAAGAAGAATGAGTGCTCGCCGACGAGCAACCCCGGCACGCCCGCGCGCCAGCACAACTCGCGATTCGGTCGCACGCGGATCACGTTCAACTCTGCGCGCATGCGCCGCGCGCCATCGCCGAAGCTGACGGTCACCGAATCGCCTGCGCGCAGCTCGCGCGCGGGCCCGGCGATGGGCTTCAACACTGCCGGCATCCATAGATCCCAGGCCGAATAATCGATGAAGCGCTGGAACGCTCGGGCCACGGGGGCCTCGATGATCTCCTCGGCGGTAGCAATTACGGCCATCCGAGAGTCCTTTCTTGGGGTCAAAGGGGCCGCCATTGACGCAGTTGGCCAGGGTTTTGGCAAGACCTGGTTGGAAAACCGGGACTTGCGCAGGGATCTGGGCTCAGCAAGTTTCCGACGCGGCGCAGCCGCGGAACCCGGTGTATAGTCGCGTTGTGCCGACATCGCCCACCGCTGACCACTTCACCGCCTCCACAGCTATGTGTTGGCTGTTACTGGGTTATCTGCGGCGACAGCGCGTCGACGTGGGGGCATTGCTGACGCGCAATGGGTTCTCCCTCGACACGTTGATGACTCCGGATACTCGCATCCGGCTTCATGAGTTACATCGGCTGTGGCGCTTAGCGCAGCATGCCGTGGGCGACGACGAATCCTTGGGGGTCAAGGTAGCGAGCATGGTAGATCCGCTCGCGACGCGTTCGTGGCTCATGCCGTTCTCGTTGCTCGAGTCGATCAGCCGCTCGAGCGCCACGCTGCGTGACGGTGCAGAACGCCAGCGCCCGTACCTGCGCTTGATGCGCGATGGCTTCATGATCAACGTCGACGAGTGGCAGGCCGGCCGTTGCCTCGTGCGTTGGGAGTACGCGAACCTCGAGGAAGAGCCGCGCGCGCTCGTGGAGTTCCAGCTCTCGCTAGCGGTGCTGCTCACGCGCCGCACGCTGACCAACAAGCAGGTTACGCCGCTCGAGGTGTGGTTTGCGCACCCAGCTCCGCGCGACATCTCCGCGTACACCGCACTCTACGGTCGCGCGCCGCGCTTCTCGGCCGAGTGCAACGCGCTGGTCGTCAACGGTGCAGGGCTTCACGCGCCGCTCGCCACGCACGAGCCCGAGGTGCTGAAGGTGCTCGAGCACCAGGCGCGCAGCCTGCTGCAGCAGCTGCCGTCGCTCGAAGACTTCGTCGCCTGCGTGCGCCAGCACATCCAGTCGGAGCTGCCCCACGGCAACACCACCGCAAGCGCGGTGGCCGACAAACTCGGCATCTCCGGCCGCACGCTGCACAGGCGCCTGCGGAGCCACGGCACCACGTACCAGGAGCAGCTCGACCAGGTGCGCTACCGCCTGGCCGCCAGCTACCTGGCGTCGCGCAGATATCCGCTGGGAGAGGTCGCGAGCCTGGTAGGTTTTGCGCAACAGAGCGCATTCCAGCGCGCCTTCAAGACGTGGGCCGGCCAGACTCCCGCGGAGTACCAGCAGAGCGGGATGCCGGCCGTGACGGCGCTAAGGCCCCGCGATCAGCGCACCGCCTCTTAGCTCGAGCTTAGCGCTTCGCGCCAAACTCGAGCTTCGGGTGCTACGCGCTCGCTTGCGCGAACCCTGCGCACCTGATGATTACAGGGGTCCAGCGGCCGACCCCTCTCGCGAAACAATCAGCCCTGCGGGCCGGATTGTTTCCCGATCACCCCGGCCGGGTCGCGGGCGATGCGCTGCTCCGAGGCTCCGGGCAGTGCACGGGCGTGCATGCGCGCGCTCCTGCGCGCATGTGGACGAACGCGCAGAGCCGGGACGAACTGGAAACAAACCGGACGCTGCCGCCCTCAGCTGCAGTGTGGAAACGCTCGTGAAAGAAACGTGATCGAAACCATCGTCGCGCGATCGACATGAACGAGAAATCGCGCGCGAGCGCGTGCTCGATTCATTTTGCCAACTAGAAAAGCCTTCGAAACACGCGGCCTGTCATTCTCTCTAGCGAATCGCGTGTCTCTTCGATCTGCTCTGGGTTCATCGGCAGTCGTAGCGGGCGTGCGGAAGTGCCTTTGCTGCGCGAGGAATGCACATGAAGCGGGAAGCTGTCGTGGTGGTGGGTGCCGGTATGATCGGGCATCGTTTCTGCACCCGCCTGCGCGAGCTCGATCGATCGAATCGTTACCGGATCGTTTGTTTCGGCGAAGAACCGCATGCTCCGTACGATCGCGTAAATCTCGCACAGTATTACGAGCACGGTGACGCCGACGCCTTATTACTGTCGGCGCCGGAAACGCTCGCGGAACAAAATATCGATCTGCGATTGAAGCAGCGCGTCTCGATGATCGATCTCGGGCGCCAGCAAGTGCGCACGCAAGCAGGCGAGCAGTTTGCCTACCATCACCTGGTGCTGGCGACCGGTTCGGCGCCCTTCATGCCCGCGCTTCCGGGCATCGAGAAGCGCGGTGTGTTCGCGTATCGGACCATCGAGGACCTGGCGGCGATCCGCGCCTACGCCAACGGCAAGCGCACGGTGGCGGTGATCGGCGGGGGCCTCTTGGGCCTCGAGGCGGCGCGCGCGGTGCAAGCGCTCGGGCTCGAGACGCACGTGGTCGAGCTCGCGCCGCGCCTGATGCCGCGCCAGCTCGACGACGCCGGCGCGCGGCTCGTACTGCGCGCCATCACGGCCCTCGGCGTGGAGGTGCACCTCGGCGTCGCGCCGAACAAGGTGCTCGGCGAGGAGCGTTGTGAGGGTCTGCGCCTCGCCAACGGCCGCGAGCTGGAGGTCGACATGCTGGTCGTCTCCGCCGGCATCCGGCCGCGCGACGAGCTGGCCAAGGCCGCGGGCGTGATGCTGGGCGATCGCGGCGGCGTGATCGTCGACGACCAGATGTGCACCAGCGAGCCGCTGATCTACGCGGTCGGCGAGGTGGCGTTGCACCGCGGGGTGCTCTACGGCCTGGTCGCGCCCGGATACGAGATGGCTGACGTGCTGGCCAAGCGCCTGGTCGGCCAGGACGCCAGCTTCAGCGGCGCCGACCAGTCCGCCAAGCTCAAGCTTATGGGCGTCGACGTCGCGATGTTCGGCGATCCATTCACGCAGCGCGAGCCGACCAAGGAGATCGCGCTGCACGATCTGGTCAACAACGTCTACAAGAAGCTGGTCGTGAGCGACGACGCCAAGCGTCTGCTCGGCGGCATCTTGGTCGGCGATACGCAGGATTACGGCGCGCTGCTCTCGCTGGTGCGTGGGCGCAAGCCGCTGCCCGGCCCGGCGGAAGAGCTGATCCTCGGCAAGCGCGGCGAGGGCGCGAGCCTGCCGGTCGACGACGATGCTCAGGTCTGTTCGTGCAACAACGTCACGCGCGGCCAGCTCTGTAGCAAGATCCGCGAGGGCAACTGCAGCAGCATCGGCGACCTCAAGTCCAGCACGCGCGCCGGCACGGGCTGCGGCGGTTGCGTGCCGATGATGACCGACATCCTCGCGGCCGAGCTGAGTGCGGTGGGCAAGGCACCGAGCCGGCACATCTGCGAGCACTTCCAGTTCAGCCGCCAGGAGCTGTTCGAGATCGTCGCCGTGCGCGGCTACCGCACCTTCGGCGAGATCGTCGAGAAGGTCGGGCGCGGATTCGGCTGCGAGCAGTGCAAGCCGGCGGTCGCGTCGATCCTGGCCAGCGTGCACAACGATCCGATCCTCAACCACGAGACGGTTCAGGACACCAACGATCGCTTCCTGGCCAACGTGCAGCGCGGTGGCTTGTACTCGGTGGTGCCGCGCATCCCCGGCGGTGAGATCACGCCCGACAAGCTGATCAAGCTGGGTGAGGTGGCCAAGAAGTACGGCCTGTACACCAAGATCACCGGCGGCCAGCGCATCGACCTGTTCGGCGCGCAGCTCAACCAGCTGCCGGACATCTGGGAGGAGCTGATCTCCGCCGGCTTCGAGAGCGGCCACGCGTACGGCAAGGCGGTGCGCACGGTCAAGAGCTGCGTCGGCAGCAGCTGGTGTCGCTACGGCGTGCAGGACTCGGTGGCCTTCGCGATCCGCGTCGAGGAGCGCTACAAGGGCATTCGCGCGCCGCACAAGCTGAAGAGCGCGGTCAGCGGCTGCGTGCGCGAGTGTGCCGAAGCGCAGAGCAAAGACTTCGGCATCATCGCCACCGAGAAGGGCTGGAACCTGTACGTGTGCGGCAACGGCGGCGCCAAGCCGCGCCACGCCGACTTGCTCGCGGCCGACCTCGATTCGGACACGTGCATTCGCTACATCGACCGCTTCTTGATGTTTTACATCCGCACGGCCGATCGGCTGACGCGGACCTCCACCTGGCTGGACAAGATGGAGGGTGGCATCGAGCACCTGCGCGACGTGATCGTGAAGGACAGCTTGGGCCTGTGCTCCGAGCTCGAGCGCGAGATGAACAAGCTCGTGCGCACCTACCGCTGCGAATGGTCGCAGGTGGTGGCCGATCCGGAGCGCCGCGCGCGCTTCCAGCACTTCGCCAACTCGCCCGAGTTCGATCCCACCGTGCGCTTCATCGAGGAGCGCGAGCAGAAGCGACCTGCGGACTGGCCGAAGCGCAGCCTGGGCAAGCTCAAGCTTCGCCTGCCGACGCTGCAACGGCGCTGGGTGCCGCTGGTGGATGCGCACGCGGTGCCGCGCGACGGCGGCATCGCCGTGAAGTACGGCAAGGTGCAGCTGGCGGTGTTCAACTTCGCCTCGCGTGGCGAGTGGTACGCCACCCAGAACATGTGTCCGCACCGGCAGGACATGGTCCTGTCGCGCGGCATCATCGGCGACCACTCGGGGCAACCGAAGGTCGCGTGCCCGCTGCACAAGAAGACCTTCGCGCTGGACAGCGGCGAGTGTCTGTCCGGCGATGACTACAAGATCGGCACCTTCGCGGTGCAGGTCAGTGGCGGGATCGTCTACGTCGAGCTGCCGCCCGCAGAGGCGCTCGAGGCCCAGCTGTGCAAGGGCTCTGAAGGCTGCGCAACGGCGGCGGAGTAACACCATGGCACACGGCGAGAATGTCGTACGCTTGACGTTGATCGATCAGTACCTGCGCGATCAGCGTGAACCCACTGCGGTCGAGAGCTTCGCGCGCAAGCACGATCGCGATCAGATCCACGATCGCTTCTATCGCGACCTGATCCCGAACGCCAAACCGGGCAAGGGCGAGCAGTTCGCGTTTCAAGTGGATCTGGATCGCTGTACCAGCTGCAAGGCGTGCGTGACCGCGTGCCACAGCATGAACGGTCTGGACGAGGGCGAGACCTGGCGCTTCGTCGGCCACTTGCACGGCGGCAGCACGCAGGCGCCGGTCCAGCAATCGGTCACGACCGCTTGCCATCATTGCGTCGACCCGGCGTGCCTCAAGGGTTGCCCGGTGGAGGCCTACGAGAAGGATCCGGTCACCGGCATCGTCAAGCACCTCGACGATCAGTGCATCGGTTGCCAGTACTGCACGCTGACCTGCCCGTACGAAGTCCCGCAGTACAGCCAGAAGAAGGGCATCGTGCGCAAGTGCGACATGTGCAGCGATCGGCTGGCGGCGGGCGAGGCTCCGGCTTGCGTGCAAGCCTGTCCGAACGAGGCCATCGCAATCCGCATCATCTCGCAGGAAGAGGCGCGCGAGGACGCGCTCGGCGCAGCGTTCTTGCCCGGCGCACCGTCGCCGGCGATCACCACGCCGACCACCACCTTCGTCAGCAGCAAGAGCCTGCCGCGCAACACCCTGCCGGTCGACTATCACGCCCTGAAGCCCGCGCACGCGCACACGCCGCTCGTGGTCATGCTGGTGCTCACGCAGCTGTCGGTCGGAGGCTTCGTGATCGCAGCCGCGCTGCCGCCCCTGGCCAAGCTGCTCGCACTGGGTGCGCTGGCCGCGGGGCTGCTCGGCCTCGGCGCGAGCTTCCTGCACCTGGGCCGGCCGCTGTATGCCTTCCGGGCCTTCCTCGGCTTGCGCACCTCGTGGATGAGCCGCGAGATCGTCGTGTTCGGGGCGTTCGCGGGCAGCGCCAAGGCGTACACTGCGTTGCTCTGGCGCGAGCCGCTGGCAGCGGCGCTCGGCATCCAGCTCCCGCAGCTACCAGCTGCCATCGAGACCGGAGCGGCTGCCGCGGCAGCCGGCTCGGGCGTGCTCGCGGTGTTTTGCTCCGTGATGATCTACCACGTCACCCGCCGGCGCTTCTGGGCATTCGCCGACAGCGCACGCAAGTTCTACGGCACCGCGCTGTCGCTGGGAGCGGCGAGCGCGTTGGTCGCGGCCGAGCTGAGCGGCGCGGCGCACCCGTTGGTCACGGGGCTGTGCGCGAGCGTCAGCGTCGCGGCCGTAGCCAAGCTGATCCACGAGCTGTCGATCATGCGCTACCTGCGCGGCGAGCCCCACGACCTGCAGCGCTCAGCTGCATTGATGGCCGGCCAGCTGCGCCCGCAACTCCGCGCCCGCATCGGCCTCGCCTTGATCGGCGGCGGACTCTTGCCGTGGCTGAGCTTGTGGCGGTTTGTCGCAGGCGATACGACCGGCGCGGTCTGCGCCGCCGCCTTGGGCTTGCTGACACTGCTGACAGGCGAGCTGATCGAGCGCAGCTTCTTCTTCGCCGCCGTGAGCGCGCCACGCATGCCTGGCGCCCTGAGCTAACGTGACCTGAGTCACGCGCGATTCCTTACGCGAGTTGACGCGCTGTTTGCGCGTGTCAGCTTCGGAATATTCGCGCTGCCACCGAGCATTGGGGTCCATGCCGGCCGATGTGTCGCGATGAATGCGGCGACACCGGTCGGAAACCCATGCTCTGGATGTCGGTTCCAAGTTTTAGATTGCTCGGGGTGCTGGTGTGCCTGTGGATGGTTCCGGCATCGCGAGCTTGGGCTCAGGCACCTGCAGCTCCGAGCCCGACCCCGCCGCCGGTCGCGCCCACCCCGAATGCGCCACCCGCGGTCCCTGCACAGCCGGTGCCGTACCAGCAGCCGCCCGTCGCGGTTCGCGCACAGCCGGCGGCGCCACCGCCCGCGTACCCCGCGCAG
>DATEOF010000321.1:0-19062 GCA_035274465.1 Polyangiales bacterium | reverse complement strand
CCCGCGTCCACGCGATCCGGCAAGTCCATGTCGGGATCCACCGTGGGCAGCGAGTCGCTCGGAATCTCACCGCAGCTACCAGCGTCGACGTCACCCTTGTCGCGCGGGTAACAGGTCTTCTCCGGATCGTCGCCGCAGGAGTTGTTCAAGCAGAGCTTTGCCAGGAACACGCTCAAGCCCAGCGTCTTTTTGTCCTGGAACTCGGCGCTGACCGTGTACGACACCAGCGGGTCGCCGTCTTCGTCGATGCCGACCAGCGACAGCTGGAATTGCTTGTCGCCCGACCGCGAGAGACCGAACGAGAACGGTAGCCGCACGCGCGTCCCGCTGGGCGTGCCCTCGGTCACCGTGAACGCCTGGCGCGGCGACTTGCGGTTGCCCTCGCTGTCGCGCACCTCGACCAGTACCTTGTTGAGCTGCGAGCCGGGTGAGAGGTCGCTGTCGACCGTCACCAGCACCGCGGTCGCGGGCTCTGACTCGTCGCACGCGGCGGACAGCGCTGCGAGTACCAATGGCAGCGCGAAAAGGGATCGCCTCATGGCACCTCGATCACGACGCCGGTGCTGCCGCCGCTGGCCTTGACCGGCTCTGGGCCTCCACTCGTCAGCGCGACGCCGACGCCGACGGCTGCACCTGCCACCGCCACGCCGACCGCAGTCCAGAACCACGGGCTCGACAGCACCGAACCGCCACCGCCCTGATCGGCCGGCTCACTTGCTGCTGGCGGCTGCGCCGGTCCGAGCACGTCCACGGTTTTCGGCAGTTGCACGCTGACCGCCTGTTCTTCTCCGCCCGCGATGCGCAGCGCGCGCTGCTCGCTGCCGTAGCCGGGGGCACTGACCTGCATGTTGTAGTCGCCGACCGCCAGGGTCAGCACGCGATCTGACCCCAGCTGTACGGTGCTTCCGTTCAAGCTGACAGTTGCGTCAGGTGGTTCGACTGTCAGCCTGACACGTCCGACGAAACCGCGCGCACGCGCGAGCAACGCTTCGGTCTCACCGCGCAGCTCGGGCGTGAGCGGCTTGGTCGGCGAGCCGAGCGATTGCTCGAGGTAGCGGATGCTCGCCGCATAGTTGCGTAGCTCGAACTCGGCCATGCCCATGCCACGCAGCGCGCGTGCGTTCGGAAACATGCCGTTGGCGCGCTCGAACAGGCTGCGCGCTTCGGCGAAGCGACCGGCTTCGTACTCGCCGATCGCGGAGTCGATCGCCTCGCGGTAACCGGGCGGTTCGGCCTGCTCCGCCGCGCCTGCAGGCGTTTGAGCCGAGCAGGGAGTTTCGCTGCTGAGAGCTGCAGCCAGCACTGCCGCGCACAGCGACAGGTGGAGGCCGCGGCCACTACGCGGAGAGCGAGCGAGCACGTGCATTCCCTCGAGCCGCGATAGTCGTCCAAGGCGCTCAGCGTTTCAACGAGTGCGATATCCACTCATAGTTCGCGCACACAGCGGAAGCCGATGCCCTTGCTGCCCACGCTCGGCTCGAAGCTGCTGCGCGAGAAGGTGCGGATCGAGTGCGCGTCGTACATGAAGGAGCCACCCCGCACCACCATCCGCACGCGCGCGGGGTCGTCGCGGCGGAAGCGGTTGCACGGGTTATGGCTGGGCCCGGCCGCGTAGAACTCGGGCGAATCGACGTCTTCGCACCACTCCCAGACGTTGCCCGAGAGATCCTGCACGCCGTACGGCGATGCGCCCGCGGGCTGACTACCGACCGCCAGCGTGCCCATTCGCAACCGACCGTAGTTCGCGCGCGTGGCGTCGGGCGCGAGCTTCCCCCACGGATACTTGCGGCCGTCGGTGCCGCGTGCGCTCTTCTCCCACTGCGCTTCGGACGGCAGGCGTTTGCCCGCCCAGGTCGCGTAGGCCTGCGCGTCGAACCAGGACACGTGGACGACCGGATGGTTCTCGAGCCCGGCGGGCACGCGGCCGTCGCGCCAGTGCGCGAGGAAGTTGCGAGTCACCTTCGGCCGGTACGCGGTGGTCTCGAGGAAGGTCGCGAACTGACGATTCGTGACCGGGAAGCGATCGATGTAGTAGCCATCGAGGTAGACCGAGCGCCGGTCCTGGCCCATGCCGAAGAAGCCCCCCGGCACCAGCACGAGCTCGCTGCCGTCCGCGTCGCGCGTGACCGCAGGGGCGTCCACCGTCGGGACCTCACCGGGGAAGCCTTCGAGCGCGCGCTTGAGCCGCTCGTTGAACTCGGAGCAGCTGCGCGGCCGATCCTGCGGCGCCTTGGACAGCGCATCCATGATCAGCGCCTCGAGCGCCTTGGGAACGTCTGCGCGCAACGTGGAGGGCGCGGCTGCCTGCTCGCGCACGTGCGCCATCATGACCGCGAACTGCGACTCGTGCTCGAACGGGCAGCGGCCGGTCACCAGCTGATAGAGCGTCACGCCGAGC
Source organism: Polyangiales bacterium (assembly GCA_035274465.1). Classification (GTDB taxonomy): domain Bacteria; phylum Myxococcota_A; class Polyangia; order Polyangiales; family JAFGIB01; genus JADGRF01. The sequence continues at coordinate 16,664 of DATEOF010000321.1, read as the reverse complement.
GAGTACACGTCCGCCGGATAGCTCAGCGTCGCCGGATGCTCGACCTGCTCGGGCGCCATGTAGCGGCAGGTCCCTAGAAGTGCACCGGTCACCGTGTACGTCGTGCCCTCCAGGATCTTGGCGATGCCGAAGTCGATGATCTTGGGGTAGGGGCGCTCGCGATGGATCTGCAGCAGGATGTTGTCGGGCTTGAGGTCGCGATGGACCGCGCCGTAGCGATGCGCCTGCTCCATGGCGTCCAGCACGTCGGTCATGATCGAGCGGATCTCGGCGTAGGGCATGCGTCCGCCCCAGCGTTCCAGCTCTTGCGTGAGCGTCGGACCTTCCACGCATTCCATGACGATCGCCAGGAAGCGATCGTCCTCGACGAAGTCGTAGACCGAGGCCACGTGCGGGTGGCTGAACGAGCGCATCAACTTCGCTTCACGCGAGAAGCGGCGGCGCACCTCTGCGTCGCCCGCCAGGTTGGGGTGCAGCACCTTGACGGCCACGGTGCGCTCGCGCGCGCTGTCGTGGGCTCGATACACCGCCCCCATGCCGCCTTCCCCGATGATGCCCCCGATCGTGTAGACGCCGCCGATGACCGTGCCCGGGGCCAACAGGTGTGTGTGCTTCGAGGGGCGGTCGCTGGCCAGCGTGACCGCTGTGCCGACCACCGCCGAGTCCAGCGCGGGTCGGACCGAACGATCCGGGCGCACGGCGCGCGGGCCGGTGTCCGAAGCGACTGCGCCCAGCGACTGCTCGTAGCCGCAGGATGGGCAGAATCGCGCGCGCTCGGGAAGCCGCGCTTCGCAACGGAGACACGCCTGCATGTGCGGCCCATCGTTCAACCAATGGGCGGTCGGATCAAGCGGCCGTCCGTTCAGTGCCTGATTTCTAGAAATATGCGCCTATGTCGAGCGCGATCTGGGACCAGCTGACGTCCAGATCGGCGATGGCTTCGGTCGATGCGGCCCCCAAACCGACCTGAAAATGCAGATCGTGAGAGACTTGGTGCAGCGCGTAGCCCGCCTCCGCGAACAGCCCGAAGCTCGAGGCCAGCGCGAAGCGCACGCCGATCAACCCGGCCAGGTTCCAGCCCACGCCGACGTCGGCGTCGAGCGAAGCGCCCGCCATCACGCCGGCGAAGCTCAGGCTGGCCGACTCGTCCAGCTCGTTCAACAGGTCGAGCGTGATGCCCACCGGCAGCGAGAGGTACAGCTCGATGGCCGCCGACAGCGGCAGGCGCAGCTGCGGTACCGCGGCCAGCTCGAAGGCCAGGTTGCGGCCGCCCGTGCCCTGCGAGTCGCTGCTGCGCCAGCTCTGCACGGCGAACCGCCCGCCCAGCGCGAAGTACGCGAGCAGCGGGTGCATGTAGATCACGCCGCCGCCGATGCCGACCTCGGGCGAAAAGTCGGCCTGCGCGCCTTCGCTGACGGTCAGGCCGGCGCCGCCGACGCGAACGGCGCCGGTCTCCGCGTCCATGTCGCCGGAGAAGCCAAGCATCAGCTCGACCCCCAGGTACGGGTCTGCCAGCTCGTCGGCTCGGGCGGCGCGGGCGGCCCCCACCAGGCTCAACAGCGCGATGATCGAGGCCGAACAGCACAGTACCCTGGTCATGCGCGGCCGACGCTATCACGCGCGTCTGTCCCTCGCCCCTGCGCGCCGACTTGCGCTGCGATGGGCGTTTTGCCACGCTCGGCCGTACTGGCAAGCATGGCGCGCCTGCTTCGAAAGCTCGGCTGGATCGCGGCGTGTTCGGCGCTCGCGGCCTGTGCCGCGGGTGAGATCGGCAACGGCGGGTTCGATGCGGGCGCAGCAGGCGCAGCGGGCGCGTTCGAGCCAGGCGCAGCTGGCGGCAGCGGACACGATCACGGCGCCCCTGCAGCTGGTAGCGGCGGCAGCGCGATGCCCGGGCCGATGATCGATCGCGCGGCCATCCCGAACGGCGATCCGGGCAGCGCGGTCGTCCAGATCCGCAATACCAGCGAGAAACCCGGACCCGGCGACGGCACGGGCGCGTTCCGGACCAGCTGCGACTTCTCGCACATGAACTTCGACGATCCGATCGTGTTCCCGGGGCAGCCCGGCAAGGCGCACCTGCACGCGTACTTCGGCAACTCCCTGGCCGACGCCGACTCCACACCCGACTCGCTGCGCACCAGCGGCAACTCGACGTGTCGCGGCGGCATCGCCAACCGCAGCGCGTACTGGGTACCGGCGCTGATCGACGCCAACGGCAAGCCCATCAAACCCGCGAGCATCGACGTCTACTACAAGACGGGCTACGGCGGCGTGAAGCCCGGCGACGTGAAGCCGTTCCCGAAAGGCCTGCGCATGATCGCGGGCGACGCCAAGTCCAAGCAGAAGCAGTCGCGCGCGTACTGGGGTTGTCTCGACCACTACATCGGTAAGCCAGGGAGCATCCCCGACTGCGGCACGGGCGAGACGCTGATGATGAGCGTCGAGTTTCCGCAGTGCTGGGACGGCGTTCAGCTCGACTCCGCGGATCACAAGAGTCACATGGCGTACCCAGGGCAGGGCGGCTGCCCCGCCACGCACCCCAAGCCCATCCCCGCGATCACGTTCCAGGTTCACTACCGCACGCCGCCCGAAGGCGTGAAGGGCTGGCGCCTGGCCTCGGACATGTACGAGGCCAGCCTGCCGGGCGGCTTCTCCGCGCACGGTGACTGGTACGAAGCCTGGGATCCCGACGTGGTGAAAGCGTTCATCGAGGGCTGCGACAACCCGGCGCTGGACTGTCACTCGCACCTGCTCGGGGACGGCCGAGCGATCTACTGATGCGAGCCTTCAACGCTGCATGATGCGCGCTAACAGCAGGGCGTGGCGCACCTGCTCCAGCGACAGCCGCGTGCGTAGCGAGATCTCGGACGGGCTGGGACGCCGGCCGAGCTCGCTCGACAGCGAGCGTACCGCGGGGACGACCAGCCGCAGATACTCTTCGCCGCGGCCACCGCTGGCCGCCTCGACCGTACGGCCGCGCGCCTCGAGCGCACTGATCATGGCGTCGATCTCGGCGTAGGAGATCGACGCGACGCCGATCGCCTGTCCCAACGCATCCAGCGAGACTTGCCGCGAGGCCTCGCTCGTCGCAATCAGCTTGTCGACGATGACGCGGAGCTCCTTGCGCAGCGTGCTCACGCCGCAGATATAGCAGTTGCCGCCGTGCGCGACACATCGATCCGCCGGCTCACTCGGGGCGGTCGCCTGCCTGCCCCGAGTCCTCGCCGGGCGTACCGGCCTCGGGGTCGGTGCTCACGGACGAGATGCTTTGGCCGCTGTCGGGGCCGTTGGCCGAGCTGACCTCGTCGATGCCGAGCACGAGGTTGCAGCCAGCGAGCGCGAAGGCGACCAGCCCGGCGCCCATCCACACCACAAAACCTCGAGTCACCGTACCCACACTGGCTCTGGCCTCCGAGGGTCGATCTGCTACCCCAGCTCAGCGCTCCACACAAGCAGTAGCTCGGCTCTAGTCAGGCAATGGGGACGGATGATAGCGCGCGCGAAACGATCGCCAATGATTCTTACTGCGCCAGTGCTTGCGTGACGCGATCGATCCGAGCCAATACCTCGGGCGTGAGGCGGGGCGTGAGCTGCAGCGCGCGCAGGTTTTCCTCGAGCTGCGCCGGCTTGCTTGCGCCGAGGATCACGCTGCTGACACGCGGGTCGCGGTTGGCCCAGGCGATCGCCAGCTGCGCGACGCTGCCGCCGAGATCGCGGGCGATGCCCTCGAGCTGTGCGACCGCCTGGTTCTTCGCCTGATCGGTCAGGTTGGCCCGCAGGAAGCTCAGCGTCGGATCGGCGCCGCGGCTGCCCTGCGGGATGCCGGACTTGTACTTGCCCGTGAGCAGGCCCGAGGCCAGCGGACTCCAGGTGGTCAGCCCCAGGCCGAAGTCCTCGTACAGGCTTCGGTACTCCTGCTCGACGCGCTGCCGGTGAAACAGGTGGTACTGCGGCTGTTCGACGATCGGTGCGCGCAGGTGATGGCGCTCGGCGATCTCGAAGGCCGTGCGGATCGACTCCGCGCTCCACTCGCTCGTGCCCCAGTACAAGGCCTTGCCGCGCTGGATGATGTCGTGCATCGCCCAGACGGTTTCCTCGATCGGCGTGTGCGGGTCGGGCCTGTGGCAATAAGCCAGATCCACGTAGTCCAGCTGCAGGCGCGACAGCGAGCCGTCGATGGCCTGCAGCAGGTACTTGCGATTGAGCGTGTTTTGGCCGTTGACGTTGGGCGCGTCCGAGGGCAGGCCCCAGAAGAACTTGGTCGACACCACGTAGCTCATGCGCGGCCAGCGCAGGGCCTTGAACGCCTCGCCCATCAGCCGCTCGCTCTCGCCGTCCGCGTAGCCCTCGGCGTTGTCGAAGAAATTCACGCCCGCCGCGTACGCCATGGCCATCAGCTCCCGCGCACCGGCCGCATCCAGCTGGTTCGCGTAGGTGACCCACGAACCCAGTGACAACTCGCTGACCTTGAGCCCCGCACGACCGACGCGCCGATATTGCATGCGCGCACTGTACCAGGCGCCGGGCAGCGCGGGGAAAAGGCTCGAAATGCAGCTGAGGGCGGCCGGTGCGCCGCCCGGGCGCGGACCGCGGCCGAGTTGGCTGGCCTCGATCAATCGTGGTAGTCAGCGCGCCGTGTCGAAGGTGATCTCAGCGCTCGGGCCCTGGTTCGGAACCAGCGGCGTCGTGTGCCTGCTGGCCCTGCTGGCCGCGCTCTGGGCCACCTGGCGCGGGCAGGCGTTGCGCAGCGCACGCCTCGCCTACGTGGCCAGCTGCGCCAGCGCGCTGACGTTCTGGGGGGCATTCTTCGTGCGCCCCAAGGCCCCGCGCCTGGAGCTGATCACCGCGGGTCCGCTCTCCGACTTCCGCGTGACCGTGTTCTGCGTGGGTGCGGCCTGGCTGCTGCTCGGTGTGCTGTTGTTCGCGCTGGGTCGCAAGCGCTGGACTCCGGAACGCGTGGGCTACTGGCTCGCCTTCAGCGTGCTCGCCGGCATGTATCTCAACGTGGTGCGCGAGCGCGAGGTCTTCGGCGACGTGTCCGACTTCATCTACGCGGCGCAGCAGGTCGCCGGTGGCCAGCCGCTGCACGCGCGCTATCTCTACCCGCCGTTCTTGGCCACGTTGCTCGCACCGCTGGTGCGCTTCGGCGACACCACGATCGGGCTCACCTGCCTGGGCGCGAACATGCTCGCGGTGATGTTCATGTTCGTGCTTCTGCGCCGCTGCCTGATGCGTTACGGCTTCGTCGATCTGGCGGCGACGCTGCTGGCGTTCTGTGCGATGGCCGCGAACGTGGCCGTGTTGCGCACGCTGTTCTACGTGCAGACCAACCTGCACGTGACCAACCTGATGCTGCTCAGCTTGCTCTGCTACCCGTCGCGGTTGTGGGCGTCGGCGCTCAGCCTGGCCTTGGCGGCGCACATCAAGACTTCGCCGCTCGCGCTGGTCTTGCCGTTCGTGATCAATCGCGATTGGAAGTGGCTCTCGTGGTTCGCGCTGTTTGGTCTGGGCATCGTGGCCTGGACCTCGCACCTGAACGGCTTTCATCGCTACGTCGAGTACCTCGACAACGTCACGAACATCTACCGGGCCAACGGCCTCAGCTTTCGCGAGAACTCGCTCGACTCGCTGATGCGCGTGTCGTACTTCGTCTTCGGTCTGGATCTCGATCGCGCGCGCAAGCCGATCCTGGTGCTCCGGGTGCTGCTCTCTGTGCTCTCGCTGTGGCTGTGCATCGCGGCCATGCGCCGTCGCGCGTTCAGCGGTGGCCGAGCCGAGCTCGCCGGGAGCAACGCCGCGCGTGTGCACGACAGCTATCCGGTGCTGATGCTGTTCTTGATGTCGGTCTCGCCGTTGGTCTGGGAGCACCACCCGGTCATCATCGTGCTCAGCCTGCTATTGATGCTCAAGCGACTGGACAACCAGGCCGACGCGCTGCTCTGGCTGGGTGCGTGGTTCTTGTGCTTCCTCACGCCGACCTTCGACATCTACCCGTACGCGTTCCGCATCACGCTCGGGGTGGCGTTCGCGTACTGGCTGCTCGCGCGCATCACGCGCCGTGAGTCGCGCCCCGGCGAGTGGTTCACGCGCGCCAACGAGGCCTTCGCGCGCATTCACTCGGACAAGTCGAGCGCGCCGCCGGTCTCCTCCAGGTAGCCGAAGAGCGCGCGCGTCAGGTTGTAGAACACGGGGTTCTGACTGGCCTCGGGCGGGCGTACCTCGCGGCGTTGATCGAGCTCGTAGACGCCGCCGGTCATGCGATCCATGATGACTTTGTTCACGCCGTCGAACGCCGCCGAATAGTTGATCTCGAGGTGTTCGGTCGCATCGAAGCGCCAGGTGTCGCTGAACAGGATGCGCGGCTTGATCGGCTCGCCCTTCACGACGCGCCCCAGATCGACCCCGTCGAGGTAGCTGGGTGCGGGCGTCTCGGTGAGGCCCAGGATCGTGGGTACCAGATCGAGCGTGGTGACGGGCAGCTTGATGTGATCGACCGGCCAGCCGGGGACGCTGGCGATCAGCGGGATCTTGATCACCGCTTCGTCCAGCGTCAGGCCGTGCTGCCGAATGCCCGACGCCAGACTCTCGCCGTGATCGGCCGCGATGATCACCGCCGCCCGATCCGGCCGCGCGGCGATCGCGTCCAGCAGCTTGCCGCACTCGCGGTCCCAGAACGCGACCTCGTGGTCGTACTTGTCGGCTTGCGAGGGGCCGTAGTCGCGGATCCCCGGGTGATCGTCGTCGGGCCAGTGGATGCCGAAGAAGTGCACCCACATGAAGAAGCGCGTGCCACGCGGCACTCGCTTCAGCGTAGAGATGGCCAGCTCCGCGGTGCCTGCGTCGTTGTTGCGATCGGGCGCCAGGCTGTCGACTTCGCGGAACAACACGAAGCCACTGTCCAGGCCGGTGCTCGGCTGCAGCATCTCCGAGTGGCCATCGTCGGCGATCGCCGCGGTGTACATGCCGCGCCGTCGTAGCATGTTCGAGATCGGCGGGTGGCGATCGTCGAACGCCAGCGGGAACATGCGCATCAGCTGCTCGCCGGGCCGCAACTTGCCCGCGAACGGCTTGCGGATCACGTTGTACATCGTGGTCTCGAACCAGCGCTTCCACTGCAAGCGGCGCGGGTAGACGCCGCGCAGCAGCGCGGGCACCGACACGCTGGTCCAGGCCCCGGCGGTGTACGCGCGATCGAACACCGTCGCGTTGCGGGCGAAGCGATCGAGGTTGGGTGAGGTGTCGCGGGCGTTGGGCCCGAAGGCGCGGTTGTACACCCCGAGGTGATCGGGCCGCAGCGAGTCGACGGTGATCAACACCACGTCGAGCGGCGCCGGTGTCTTGGGTACGGGCAGCTCGACGATCTCGTCGCGCTTGCGGCTGGCGTCGCCGAGCAGACAGTTGTCATCGATGCCGTTGTCGGGGATCTCGCGCGCGCCGGGGTGTACGCGTGGATTCCAGGGCGCGCAGTCGCCGCCGCCGAGGAACGCGCTGTAGCCGTCGCCATCGAAGTCGGTCAGGCGCTGGCTCACCTGCAGCACGATCGAGGGCCAGGGTCGGGCCGCGATCGCGGGCGACAGACGCTGCGCGTTGGGAGTGAACAGACAAGCAGCGAAGCCACCGAACGCGCCCGCCCAAGCCCAGCCGGAGATGCGCGGCAACCGCAGGACCTGTCCCGCCGCCACCAGCCCGTGCATCAGGCTCCAGACGGCCGTCAGGCGCAAGGCGATGTGGCCGTAGAAGTACTGGCCCGGGTAGTACCGCCGGTCGGCGATCCAGGCCCCCGCCGCCAGGCCGCACAGCAGCAGCGCCGCTGCCAGCCGCAGCCCGCGACCGCGCTCCAGCAAGCAGCCGGGCCGCCCCGGTCGCGGCTGAAACGTCGCCACGATGGCGCCGAAGATCACGCCGGCGGCCACGCTCACCGCGATCACGCCGGCGGCCAGCTTCCAGTAGCGGCCCGAGAGCCGGGAGAAGCTGCCGAGCACGCGCGCCACCCACAGTCCCGCGCCGAGTCCCGCGAGCGGGAAGATCGCGACGCGCAGCGGCCGCGGCAACCTCTCGAGCGCGAAGAACACCAGCGACCAGGCCGTGCCGTGCACCAGGCCGAAGAACACGGCGAGCCCTGCCAGCAGACCGAGCGCGGCCGTGCGCGGCCAGGGCGGGCTCGCGATCAAGTCGGCCAGACACGCGGTGACCACGGCCAGCACGGACGCCAGCAGCCATGGGCTGCCGGACACGATCCAGCGGAAGCCGCCGTGCACTTGCTCGTCTGCGCGTGCAGTTCTAGCGAACTCACGCGTCATGAAGGTGACATGCCTGCTGGACGACGATCACGATCAACGAGGCCCCGCCGGGCTGCGGGCGGGGGCCGACATAGTACCGCACCAGCGAGGCGCGTGGTTGTAGACGGCCGTCATGGCTGAGGGCAAGGGGGCAGCGTGTCTTGGCGCGGCCCGCGACGCGTGTAAAGCTCCAACGCCATGTCCGACCATTCCATCCAGTTCGCCTTCGTTCGCTGCTGCAGATGCGCGGTTCTAGCAGTTGCAGTCGCGGGTTGCGCCGGTACGCCCACGTACACCAAGCGCATGGTGGAGACGCCCACGGGGTACACCCAGACGAGTGGGCCGGCAACCAATACCGCGTACATGGCCAAGGTCGCGATGGAGCACAACATCGCGCACATCACCGTGTACGAGCGCTCCGAATGCGCGGTGATCCGGATGAAGGTGGTCGATCGCGTGGAAGAGATGCTGAACGAGGATGGCGAGGTCGTGCAGCGCGAGTCCAAAGGTACGATCAAGATCGCCGAAGGCCAGACCGGTACCAAGCCGTGCGAGGAACGCTTCGCGCGCGTGCCGCTCATGCTCAGCTACAACGGCAACACGTACCCGCTCGGCGACACATCTCCGACCGGAGACCTGAGCGTCGATCTGGCGTCGGTGTTGAAGCCTGGCACGCGCGGTGTCGACTTGAGCTCGGATCGCCCGGGGGTGCTGCTGGTCGCGGGCCGCCCGGTCGGCGAGGTTCCGCTGGGTGGGGTGGCGCAGCAGCAGAAGCAGCTGGACGCCGTGCTGGCCGAGCTCAACCCGATCCTCGGCAAGCCTGCCAACAAGCTGACCGATGCCGAGGTTACGCGCGCCTACACGCTCTACGAGCAGATGCGCGAGCTCGGGCCGGACGACGCGCGCGTGGTCGCTGCGCAGCGCCGCTTCGTCGAGGTCATCGGCGGGTTCAAGGACCTGGCGAAGACCGAATCGTTGAAGCGCAACCTGGCGGCGCTGGGTGAGGCGAAGGACTTGCTCAAGGCGCTGGCGTCGGTCGTGCCGTCGTACGTTGCGACCTCGATCAACGACAACAGCCCGAGCGCAGATGCGCTGGCGTGGGCGCAGGCCGCGGCGATGATGCAGTTCCGGAACAACCCTGCCCTGTGCAAGGGCGCGTGGGATTGGGGGAGGGTGGCCGATGCCCAGGGGCAGGCGGCGCTGGCGTTTCAGTATTTGCGGTATGCGTATGACGATTCGTATGGAAAGTGGATGGGGAGCGCGTGTAGGCGGTAGAGGCGCGCCTGCCTTGTTGCTAGTTTTAGTTCCTGTTTCTGTTCCTAGTCGCTAGTTCGCAGGCAACTAGCAACTTGGAACAGGAACTCGAACTAGCAACAAAAATAAAGCACCGCGCGCAGCGCGCCCGACGTATTACGGTGGGCGACGGCACGGGCGCATGGGCTAGGCGGGTCGCGCGCGTGCCGTGAGTCGTCGCGCTGCGCGCGACACTCGCGTATAGAGCACGGCGCATGCCAGCCTCGCGCGCGCCGTAGCGGCCGCTCAAAGCGGCAACCCCACCGCTCATCCGGCACGTGCCAGGCACCCGTGCCGGAGCTTCAGCCCAAGATCGGCGTCACGTCGCCCGCATCGAACGTCAGCCTGCTCAGGTGCGACGCCAGCGAGCCCGGGTGCACGAACGGCGCGCCCGGTTCGATCACCAGCGCCGCGCATCCCGTGACTGCGAAACCTTCGGACATCTGGTGACTGAGCAAGACCAGGTGATGCGCCTCGCGTTCCTCGACCGGCCAGGTCGATGGCGCCTCTTCCGCCTCGAGGCTGCGGGTGTTCATCTCGCGATCGTGCAGCTCGCGATCGATGAACTCGCTCACGATCCCCGGCAGACCGAGAGGCGGCTCGTTCGGGCCGCCCTGTGCCACGAGCTCGGGGCCGTGGTCGCCGATCAAGTACAAAAAGCCCGCGCTGGCACCGCTGCGGCGGATGAGCAGCTGCAGCGTGCGTTCGGCGCGTTCGCTCGGTTTGTTGCAGCCGACCAACACGGAGGTCAGCTGCGTGCCAGTCAAGGTGGCCAGGATGTGCGCGGGCGTTGCGTCGGGCACGTGCACCGAGGCCGAGGTCGCGGCGCGCACCAGGCGTTCGTACTTGGCTCCCAGCACGCGGCTGCCCGCCGCGCGGCACTGCTCCGCGCACAGCCGCGCGAAGATCTCGTACGCAGCGCGGTCCTTGGCGCGGATCGCCACGCGCGTGCGCGTCTCGTAGGCCAGCACGAGGCTCAAGCCGTCGCAGCGCAGCGCGCGCAGGTTCTCTATCACTGCGTCCGCGATGCCGGCCGCGCGCTCGCACTGACCCTGCTCCGCGAGCGCCTGGGCCAGCGGCATGCGGATGTAGTGCGCCATGTAGCCGAGCTCGGCCTGCTCCGCGGCGCGCAGTGCCTGCTCTGCGATCTCCGACGCTTCGCTCGCGCGACCGAGCAAGCACAGCACGTGGGCGTAGGCGCCTGCGGCGAACGGCCAGATCTGGTGCGTGCCGGCGCTGATCTCGGCCAGCGCCGCCTTGAGCTGCAGCGCCGCGCTCGCGTGATCGCCGCGGATGCGCTGGTACTCGCCCGAGGCGTACTGCACGACGTGGTTCCACGACGGGTGACGATGGGCGAACGTGCGGATCTCGTCCAGCGTGTGCTTGACGCGCGTCAGGTCATCGCTCAACGCGTGCGCCACGATCTGCATGACCAGGTGCAGGCCGTCGGCGAGCTGGCGCGGGCTGCTCTCCAGGCGCAACAGCTCGACCCGCTCGCGCAGGCGATCGGCGTCGCGCACGCGGCCCTGCCAGAGCTGGAACAAGATCCGGATCTGGTAGGCGTTGACCTGGTGCAGCGGCTCGGACTCGACCTGGTCCGCCCACTGCAGGCTCGACGGCAGGCCCATGCCGGCTTCCATGATGCCGAGCGCGCACATCACGCCGTAGCGCATGAAGCGCCAGTTCGCGTCGTCCAGCCCCGCATGATCCGGTTGATCGGTGCGCTCGATCACCTGGACGTAGAGCGCGCAGGCGCGCTCGTGCCGGCCCGCCAGTCGCGAGCCCACGCCGGCCACCAGCAAATCCATCAACGCCACCGCCGGGGAGAGCGGCGAGAACGGCGTGAGCGAGGGCAGCTGCGCCCAGAACTCGTAGTCGAGCGCGACCGCGGCCATGCCGACGCAGGCGATCTGACTGCGCACCAGGTGCTTGAGCGCGAGCAGCGGGTCGAGCCCGCGCGTCTGCTCGCTGCTCGCCGCGTGGCGCTCGCGGGCCAGGCCCAGCGCTCGCTGCAGCCGTGAGCTGCGCTCGCTGCCGTTGCGCTCGAGCTCGGCGTAGTCGGTAAGGCCACTGTCGCGGGCCAGCTGGCCCAACAACGCGAGCAACTGCGGATGGCTGAGCGTGCTCGGCGCGCCCATCACGTTGACGAGGCCGGCCAGCCGATTGCGCAGCGCAAAGGCCTGGGCCACGGGCCGCGAGAGCTCGTCGCACATGGCGATCGCGCGCGCGTACACCTCGAACCAGTTGTCCGGCATGGACTCGACCAGCTTCAGGTACTCGAGCGGCCGGTTGTCGGTCGTGGCCTGCGAGTTGAGCGCGTAGGGCACCAGCACATCCAGCCCCGCGGCGGCTTCGCCCGCGCGGAACAGGTGCAGCGCGCGCCGGAACTCCTCGTTGCCGCGGCGTGCGAACAGCTCGGCCAGCGCGTGGTGCAGTCGCCGCCGATCCGCGTCCGACAGATCCTGGCGCAGCGCGGTCGAGATGCCGCGGTGGCTGACCGTGAAGCTGTCGGCGCTGCGCTCGAGCACCTGTGCCGCGATCAGCTCGTCCAGGCTGTCGTGCACCTCTTTCGCCGGCAGGTCGGGATAGAGCGCGGCGCACTCGGCCCCGGCCAGCTCGCGATCCGCGGCCAGCGACACCAGGCACGCCAGCTCGCGCGCGCGTGGGCTCAGCATCTCGATCTGCACGCGCAACGCCTGCGCCATGTTGCTCGGCAGGTCGCCCTCGTCGAAGCTCGGTGGCAACGTCCAGGCGCCGGAGCGATAGTGCGCCACGTTGCGGTCGACCAGGTACTGCGCGAGCTGCAGCGTGTCGCGCGGGTTGCCTTGCGAGATCTGGTGCAGCTTGTGGGCCACGGCCTGGATGTGCGGCACGTCGCCGAACACCGAGCGCAGCAGGTCCTCGGTGTGCCGCGCGCTCAGGTTGGAGAGCTGGACGCTGGCAGCGGCACCCTCGAACAGCTTGAGCGCGCTCGGCGCGCGCACGCGGGCTTCGGCCTCGCGAGTCACGATCACTGCGAGCGGATACTTGGCTGCCTCGTGCGCACACAGCGCGAGCAGCGCGGCAGAGGGCTCGTCGACCTCGTGCAGATCGTCGATGGCCAGCATCAGCGGTCGCTCGCGCGCGATCGACAGGAACCACTCGCGCAGCGCGGACAGCACCTGCGAGCGCTGGCGGTTCGGGTCATCGAAGAGCTGCAGCGCGATCTCGGGCTTGTCGCGCAGCAACTCTGGCAGCACGTGGCCGAGCAGCGACAGCTTGGGCTCGGCGCTGCGGTGCGCCTGCTCGGGCGCGGTCTCGCACAGCGAAAGGCCCAGCGCGCGCGCCACGCCGTAGTCGTCCTCGGAGTCCGTGGCATCCGCGCGCAAGACCAGCGCGCCGAGCAGCTTGGCCTCGAGCAGACACGCCGCCAACAGACGCGTGCGCCCGACGCCCGAGCCACCCTCGAAGATCAGCGCGCTGCCATAGCCGCGCAGCGTGCGCAGCAGCTTGGCGCGCACGCGAGCCAGCGGCGCGTCGCGGCCGATCAGGTTGGGTGTCGACAGGTAGGCCTGCGTGACCTGTTGCTGCTCGTCGCCCGGGCGGCCCTCGATCGCTGCCAGCTGCTCCATCACCTCGGCCGCGTTGGCAGGTCGCGCGCTCGGGTCGAGCGCCAGCAGATCCATCAGCAGCGAGTCGAGCGCGGGCGGTACGCCGGCGATCAGCTCACTCGGGCGCGAGGGTCGCAGCGACCAGAAGTCGCGCAGCTGCGCGAAGGTCTTGGCCGGATAGGCGTGGCGGCCGGTGAGCGCGAAGTAGAGTGTCGCGCCGACCGAATAGAGATCGGTGCGCGCATCCAGTGGTTGCAGGTCGAGCGCCTCGGGCGCGCAGAACGCGGGCGTGCCCACGACTTGTCGCGACGGACCCATGTTCGTGGTCGCGCCGAAGTCGATCAGCTTGATCGAGCCGTCGCCCAGGCAGTGCACGTTGCGCGGGTTCAGGTCGCGGTACACCAGGCGCCGCGAGTGCAAGAGCGACAGCGCGGAGCACACCTCGCGGCCGATGCGGCAGACCGCGGCGAGCGGCAGCGGCGCGAGGAGCTGCAGCTCGTAGCCCTCCAGCAGCTCCATGGTGTAGTAGGCGCCCTGATCGTCCACACCGTAGTCGTAGGCCTCGACCACGCGCGGGTGTTTGATCTGAGACAGCGTATGGAACTCGCGCTCGAACAGCTCGAGCACGCGGCGGCGCCGCTTCTCGTCTTCGCTGCCGTGCAGGCGCTTGAGTGCCAGGCGCCGGCCGGTCGAACGATCCAGGACCTCGTACACGGTCGCCATGCCGCCTGCGCCGAGCTTGCGCACGAGCTGAAAACGCTCGGTGGCCAGCGAGGCGGCACGAAGCTCGATGTCCTGAGTGTTCGGGCGAGCCGAGTCGAGCGTCACCCAAAAAGTCTAACAACTCGCCCCGGGCGGAGTCGCTCACACACCTGAGCCTCACGACACCCGGACACACTCGCACGCACGCCCGATTCGGCCATCCCGATAACTGCTTGGTATGACAATCATCTAGAGAGGCGGACCGCGTTTAGCGGTTCGGCTCTCTAGCTGCCCGAGCCGCGCAGGCCGTAGATCGTGCCGCCGCGGCGCTGGTAGTCCTGGAGTACGGCGCGCGCCTCGTCGCGGCAGACCTCCAGCTTCACGCCGATGCCGCGCTTCTCGAGCGTGGTCGGCCAGGCGTCGGGCTTCGGGCCCTCGTCGAAGCCCACGGCCTCGGCGTCGCTGGTGGCTGCGCCGCACACCAGCCGGGTGACCCCCGACCAGATCAGCGCGCCGAAACACTGGCAACACGGCTCGGTACTCGAGTACAGGGTCCATGCCGCCCTAGGCTGCCCTGGCCGTTCGGTCTGGGCGCGCATCAGGGCGACGATCTCGGCGTGGGCGATCGACAGCCCGCAATCCAGCACCCGGTTCACGCCCGCCGCGACAAGCTCGTCGCCGGCGAAGACAGCTGCGCCGAACGGTCCACCCCCGCGCTCGACGTTCTCCTGGGACAGGCGGATGGCCAGGCGCATGCGAGCCTCGTCGCTGCTCCAGGCGAAGCTGTTGGCGGCGACGGTTTCGTCGAGCCAGCTGGGGATCGAGATGCTGAGGAGTTGGGACATGCTGCTTCTCACGTTCCGGGGCGGAGGCTGGAAAACCTCGCAGACTTGCCGGGTTAGACTCTAGCTCGGGTCGGACGACCGGGCTGTTACGTAGTTGTTTCTACAGGTTGGGGTTGTGCAGGTCGGGGATTTCGGGCAGCTTGCTGGCCGATCCGAGGCATGCAGTGCGCTTGAGCGAAGAGCTGGCCGAGTTCATCGAGAGCGGCGTCTCGATGTTGGTGGGCACCCGAGACGGTGAGTTGCGACCCCACGTGATGCGCGCGGTCGGGGCGGTGATCGGCAAGGACCGCGAGTCGCTGACCGTGTATCTGGCCAAGCAGCTCGCCGAGCAGGCCATCGCCAACCTGCGCGACAACGGCAAGATCGCGCTGACCATGTCACGGCCGTACGACCACCGCAGCATGCAGGTCAAGGGCACGATGATCGGCATGCGCGACGGCGTCGAGGCAGACCGCGCGCAGCAGGAGCGCTACCTGGCCGGCTTCGTCGAGCACGTGTACATCGTGGGTTTGCCGCGCACCGTCGTGCGCCAGCTGCGGATCTTCCCCTCGGTCGCGGTGACCTTCGCGGCCGAAGACGTGTTCGTGCAGACACCGGGCCCAGGCGCCGGCCGGCGGCTCGAAGCATGATCAAACATCGTCCGCCGCCGCGCTGCTACCAGGGCGTGATCCCGGCCGTGATCGGCACGTGTTCGGCCGATGGCACGCCCAACGCCGCGTACCTGAGCCAGGTGTTCGCGATCGATGCCACGCACGTGGCGCTGTCCTGCCAGTTCTTCAACAAGACCAAGCAGAACTCGCTGGAGAATCCGTACGCCTCGCTGGAGTTGTACGACCCGGTGAACTTCGACGCGTACAAGCTGGATCTACGCTTCGAGCGCGCGGAGACCACGGGGCCACTGTTCGAGAGCATGGCGCTGCGCATCCAGGCCATCGCCTCGCACACGGGCATGCTGGGCGTATTCAAGCTCATATCGGCCGACGTGTACGAGGTGCTGGCGTGCGAGAAGATCGAGGGCTTCCTGGAGCCCGCCGAGGTCGAGCTCGGCAGCCGTGCCGATGCGCTCGAGGGCCCGCGCTCCGAGCTACGGGGCTTGCAGCTGGTGTCGCAGCGCCTGTGTCGCGTGGCGCGGCTCGATGACCTGCTGACCACGCTGCTACAGACGCTCGAGGAGGCCTTCGGCTTCGAGCACTCGATGGTGCTGCTGTTGGACGAGAGCGGCCAGCGCCTGTACACGGTCGGCAGCCGCGGTTACGGCGACGAGGGCGTGGGCTCGGAGGTCAAGCTCGGCGACGGCTTGATCGGCAGCGTGGCGGCGCAACGCAAGCTGCTGCGCGTGTCCGGCGTGGAAGAGGAGCTGCGCTACGGCCGAGCCATCCGCGCCGCGGTGCACCAGAGCGGTGGCCGCCGTGAGCTGCGCCCGGAGATCGCGTTGCCGGGGTTGTCCGACGCGCAGAGCCACATGGCGCTGCCGTTGATCTCGGGCGAGCGGCTGCTGGGTGTGCTGGCGGTCGAGAGCAAGAAGCGCCTGGGCTTCGACGAGTGGGACGAAGCGTTCCTGGAGATCGTCGCCAACCAGGTCGCGGTCTCGCTCGACAACGTGCTGCTGCGCGAGCAGGGCGAAGACGCGGCTCCGGAGCCACCGAAGCTGGTCGACCCGGATCGGCCCAGCCAGCGGGTATTGCGCTTCAAATTCTTCCGCAACGACGACTGTGTCTTCATCGACGACGAGTACCTGATCCGCAACGTACCGGGCCGCATCTTGTGGAAGATCCTGCGCGCACACCACGACTCTGGCCGCACCGAGTTCAGCAACCGCGAGCTACGCTTGGACCCCTGGCTCGGTTTGCCGGCCGTGCGCGACAACTTGGAGAGTCGGTTGGTGTTGCTGCGCAAGCGGCTGGAGCAGAAGTGCCCGGCGCTGTCGCTGGTGTCGACTGCGCGCGGGCACT
>DATEOF010000320.1:0-10507 GCA_035274465.1 Polyangiales bacterium | reverse complement strand
TCGCCAGCGCGGCGGGCGGCAAGCTGGGCGCGCCGGTCTGGGTCGGGCTCGGACTGATCGGCCTCACGCTGCTCAACGCGAGCCAGCCGTTCCCGCCGCTACGGCCCGTGTGGGTGAAGGGCAGGCACGAAGACGTCGCGTACTTCGACTCGATGCGCTGGAACAGCTACTCGCGCGTCAGCATCGAAAAGGCTCGCACCGGTCCGCCGTTCTTCTGGGCGGCGGGCGTGAACACGCCCAACACGGTGCTGGCACCGTTCGCGCAGCGCCAGCTGGTGATCGACGGCGTCGCGGGCACGGTGATGGCAGAGCTCGGGGCAGGGCTCGGAGCGCACGCGCACCTCGGCTACGAGATGCCCGCGGTGGTGCACGAGCTCCGCGCGCACGGGCCTGCGGCAGTGATCGGCGTGGGCGGTGGCCGCGACCTGCTCGCAGCCGCGCGTACGGGTCGCGAAGCGGTCGTGGGCATCGAGCTGAACGGGCTGATCGTCGATGCGCACACCGGCTTCCTGCGCGACTTCTCGGGCATCGCCGATCTGCCCGGCGTGACGTTGGTCCACGACGAAGCGCGGAGCTTCCTCGCGCACGATCGCCAGCACTACGAAGCGATCGTGATGTCGCTGATCGACACCTGGGCGGCCACCGGCACCGGTGCCTACAGCCTGTCCGAGAACGGGCTCTATACGGTCGAGGCGTGGCACACCTTCATGCGGCGGTTGACGCCGAGCGGCATCTTCTCGGTGTCGCGCTTCTACTACGCCGACAATCCGGGCGAGACCGCGCGCATGCTCTCGCTCGCGCTCGCCGTCCTGTGGGAGAACGGCGCGAAGGATCCGCGCGCGCACGTGGCGCTGCTGCAGAACGGTGTGGTGGCGACGCTGCTGTTGTGCCGCAGCCCGTTGTCGGCCGCTGACCTCGACGTGCTCGAGCGCGTCGCTGCGGAGCGCGGCTTCGGCCTGCTGGCGACGCCGCGCAAGCCGCCCGAGCAGCCGCTGCTGCGAGAGCTACTCTCGCAGTCGTCGCCCGAGGCGCTGGCGCAGTTCGCCGACGCGCAGCTGCTCGATCTCTCGCCGCCCCGCGACGAGCGCCCGTTCTTCTTCAACATGCTCCGGCCGCGCAGCTGGTTGCTCGCGCGCGAGGAGATCGACAAGCTCGACCTGCGCTTCCTCGGCAACCTCGTCGCCTCCCAGTCGCTCCTGCACTCGATCTTGGTGAGCCTGCTGTTGACCGGGCTGGCGCTGTTCTGGCCGATGCGCCAGCGATTGTCCGAGCTGCGCGTGCTGCAGAAGGGCGAGGTGGCGGCAGCGCTCGGCTACTTCGCGCTGATCGGGCTCGGCTTCATGTTCGTCGAGATCGGCTTGCTCTCGCGGTTGAGCGTGTTCCTCGGTCATCCCACCCTGGCGCTCGCGGTGTTGCTCGGCGGCCTGATCTCGTTCACGGGCGTGGGCAGCCTGCTCAGCACCCGGGTGCCGCTGGCCGATCCGCGCTGGGCGCGGCTGTACCCGCTGCTGCCTGCGTTCCTGGTCGCGCTCGCGTCGCTGCTGGCGCTGCCTGCGATGCGGCCGTTCCAGCACGCCGCGGTGCCGGTGCGGATCGCGGTGAGCCTGGGCATCCTGCTGCTCCCATCGCTGGCGATGGGGCTGTGCTTCCCGTTGGGGCTGCGCCTGTGCGAGCAGATGGAGTCGGCGCGCACGGGGGCCGCGCCGCGGCTGGGGCCGTGGCTGTGGGGCATCAACGGGGCTTTCGGCGTGTGCGCGAGCGGTCTCGCGCTGGCGTGCTCGATGGTGTGGGGCGTGCCGGTGACGCTGGGAGTCGGCGCGGCTTGCTACCTGTTGCTGCCGCTGACGACCCGCAGGCTCGCTGGTTCGGCGTAGGGGCGAGGGCCGGCTGCCGAAACGCCCGCGTCGCGCACTTGGTCGACGCCGAGCGGAGTCAAACGCGTCAGTGCATCCGAGCGGTAGATCTCGCCATAGCGTGTCACCGGACGATCGACAGTTGCGAGTCCACCGAGGTCGCGCGCGTTCCAGCAACCCGACCAGATCAGGTTACGTGTGGAGGGTTGGTGTTGCACGAGCTGTCTTCACCAGATCTGGCACGTCTCCTTGGTCTTGCTGCGGCGTTCGACCGTCGATGCCGACGGTGCGTACGAATGTGTTCTTTTGAGCTAGAAACCGGCTGCCTCCGAACGACACACCCTCAGCAGATCAGCGATCTGACGGGTCGCGATGCCAGAGGGGGAGCTATGCAAGGAAACTGCGTGCTGTTCGCGTGCGCGTTGGCGGCATGTATCTGCTCGAGCTGCGCGGCGGACGAGCTCGGAGACGAGCCGCGCGAGGTGGCCGTGACGAGTGAGAGTCTCTGTCTCCAGTCCGTTCTACCCGACACGGGGCAGGGCTTGAGCTGCGTGCTGAAGGCGGAGGAGCCTGAGGATACCTGGGGGTCATGTGCGGATCCGCAGATCAGCCAGTTGGAGCTCGGGATCCAGTTCCGAGGCGGAACTGCGTACGGCGGCATTCTCAACCACTTTGATTTCCCGGACGGCCGGGTCTGCAGGACCGCGTCCTTCTCCGTCGAGATCGGTTGCAGGAACTCGGACAGCTCGTGGCTCGAGTTCAGGTACTCGCCGCGCAGGTATGCGGTGCTGGAGCCGGAAGTGCTGAATTCTCAGAGTCCTCTGGCCGTGGTCCAGTGCCCGCCTTCGACACCTATCCCGTTCGGGGCGACGCTCACCATGGAGTATCAGGGGGCGGTCACGTTCGAGTAGCTGGCCACACGCGAATCTTCCCAAGGAGGGATGCTGCCATGAAACACCTACTGACACTCGCTGCGCTCTTGCCATTGCTGATGACCACCCGCGCGTTTGCGGCGGACTGCGATCGCAACGACGTTGCCGTGAACTGGTTTCGCAACAGCTACGCAGGAGACTGCGAATATGCCGGCGATGACCACTTCAAACTCATGTGGATCTGCCGGAACCAGCGGCTATCACCGCTCTATTTTCGCTTCTTCTCGCAGGACGACGAGCATTGGCCCTACGCCCAGACGCAGGTCAACGTCTGCTTCTCCGATAGCGACCGCTGCGTGATCTGGCAAGAAGGCCACTGCACCTGTGATGAATGCGTGATCGACGCGGGGTTCGACTGACCGCTCGAGACCGCTTCAGGGAGAGCACAGTAGGTGAATCTGCTATGCTCTCCCGGTCGCGGGTCCAGCATGAGTAGGTCAGAGCACTGGAATGACGTCTACACTCGGAAAGCTGCGACCGATGTCAGTTGGTTCCAGCCCGAAGCGACCCTGTCCCTCGAGCTGATCCGCGCTGCGCGCCTGCCGCCGACCGGACCGATACTCGACGTCGGTGCCGGCGCGTCCACGTTGGTAGACGGGCTCATTGCAGACGGTCACAGCGACATCACACTGCTCGACATCGCGCATAGCGCGCTCGCCACGACGCGCTCGCGAGTTGGAGATGCCCGGGTCCAATACGAGATCGGCGACATCACGACCTGGCAGGCGAAGCGCAGCTACGATCTCTGGCACGATCGCGCCGTTTTCCACTTCTTGACGAGCGAGAGCGATCGCGACGCGTATCGAACCGTCTTGTCGCGTGCGGTTCCGCGTGGCGGGCACGTCGTCATTGCTACGTTCGCGGACGATGGGCCGCAGCGATGCAGCGGGTTGCCAGTGCAGCGGTACTCCGCGAGCGAGCTCGTGAACGAATTTGGCTCGCTGCTGAGTCCGATGGATACGCGTCGTCAGTCCCATGTGACACCGAGCGGGGCCGAGCAGCGGTTCGTGTTCGTGCGTTTCAAGCGCATTTGAACGTGGTGTGGGTGAATCCAGAGGCAACGACACCATGAAACAAGATCGAACTGTTCACTTGACAAACGAATGGCTCTCGAATGTCGCGAGCGTGACAACGCTGGACCCCTCCGATTCCCGGAGAGTGTCGTAACGCGCGTGCGCGCAGACGGTCGAGGGCGGCCAGCGCTTTCGGTGTTGGCTCGAGTGCCGCCGTCAGCTGCGGTCGCCCTCGGCGAGGGTGCTCAGTCCAGCTGCGCCTGTTTGCGGACGAGCGCGATTAGATCGCCGAGCGCGATGTTGTAGTCGACGGTGTGCAAGCCGAAGCCGATTTGCTCGAGGATCGGAACTCGGTACATGGGCTTGCGGACGTCGTCGGCGCCGGCCGTGCTCGACACCGAGAGGTAGTGCCGGCCGTCCATCACTGCGCAGTCGCCCTTCAAGAGCTCGCGATACAACACGAACGGGGTCGTGACGCCGGGGGGCGGCACGGGCATCGCCCCGAAGCCCGAGCTGTTCAGCTTCAGCGCGAAGTAAGTCTCGGCGTACGGGCCCGAGTGGCCGGCGAGCGGTGCGGGGTCGGTACAGATGATCTCGCCGTTCGGGTCCACGTTCTCGGCCGCCGAAAGCGTGTTGTTGGGAACACCGAAGGCGGCGTTACTCGCGGGCGGAGCTTCAGCCGCGTAGCTGTTGTACGCGACCACACAACCGGTCTGGCCGGGTTCGCTGCAAGGCGGGACGTTCTTGAACGACCCACCGGTCTTCTCGCCAGGAGCCGTGTACGGCATACCGCCGAGCAAGATCGCGGACAACAACTGCGAGCGCAGTGCATCGTTGCCATCGACGTCGCGCGCGATCAGCTCCGTCGCGACGATCGACCCCTGCGAGTGTCCGAGGATCACGAACTTGCGGCCCTTGTTGTACTTCTTGAGGTAGACCTGGAACGCGTCGCGCACGTCCTGCAGCGCGAGCTGCGGGTCGGCTCGCGGATCCGGCGACGCACCCATCAGGCCGCCTTGTCGGTAGAAGGGCACGTATACCTCGCAGACGCTCGTGAATCGCGCTGCCTGAGACAACAGCGCATCCCGCACGATGCCCACGCCGGTGTCGCTGAAGTCGGTCATCTGCGGACCCATGTTGATCCACATCGTCGGGTACACGTAGAAGCAATCGATCTCGGGGTTTTCAGCGCGCACATGCGGCGCAGGCGCGAGCGTGCCGTCTGCCTTCACTTCGGTGGCATCGAGATCGGCGTGGCACTCGTTCGCGTCGAGGTCGGGTCGACACAGCCAGTACGCGGGGTTCGCGTAGTCCAGCTTCGTGTCGCGCCCGACGTTGGCGTACTTGCTGCGGTCGACGGGCTGCGGAAACTCGCTACCGCCGCCGCTGCCTGCGTCCGGGTCCTGGACGGTCGTCCCGTCGTCGCCGCCGCAGCCGATCGCGACACACACAAAGATCGAGTACACCGATGAGCGCAAGCTTCGAGTCAAAGTAAGCCTCCCCTTCAATCTTGACGCTACAGGGCAGGTCGAGCCGGTGAAATAGTTGCCGCAGGTTGTGTCCTGTCGGACAGTCAGAGCGCTTGTCTCGCGTTGCACGCAGAATCTTCCACGTTGCGACATGTCAGCCTGCGTAGCCGGCCCTCGTAGTCAGGAAAAGCGCGGGTGCATCAGCGCGTGGCTCGGGCGAGACAGCGGGCCGTCAATGTCAGGCAGGCCGCGTCACACTCTGGGAATTCGACGAGAAATCGTGCCTGAGCACGGCAGTAGTCGTCGAGGCCCGTTCGCTCGCGCGCCGTCTCGCACGTGGACTCGAGGGTCTGGCGCGTACGCTCGTATAACGCTCTGCGTTCGCTCGCAGGCAACTTTACGATGGCGTCGCGCTCGCGAGAGGGCGTGAGGATCCACAGCACGATCAGCGCCAGAGCTGCGAGCGTGCCGGTGGCGCCAATCCCGAAGGATCGCCAGTAAGCGCGGCGCGCTCCGGCTCCAGGCTGCCTGACCGATGGTTGCACAGCGATCAGCTTGGAGCTCGCCGGATCAAGATTTAATCAAGCTTCGAGATTCGCCGATCAAGATTCGATCAAGGCTCCCGGCGGTGCCGCGCGTCAAAACTTGATGAAATCTTGATCCGCGACGTGCCAGTCTGAGCTCGCGGTCCTTCCGGGGCGAGCACTGAGCAGGACGCATGGCGAGCTCGGTGGAGGCAGACTCTTCCAGCCTTGGCCCGTCAGCCAACCCCGTAGGCAACTGGAGGAGGGCCACGCTGTGCGTGCCCTCTTGGTGCAGCAGCATGGCAGATCAAGTCGGAATTCCGGACACCGGAGCATCTCGCGAGGCTTCCGTAACGCTTGCCGCCGCGCCCGCCGGCGAGCGGCTCACAGTCGCGCTCGACCGGTACGAAGGCGGTGGAACGCACGGCTCGCTTGGCGCGCTGACGCTGGCAGCGATCGGCGTGGTCTATGGCGACATCGGCACGAGCCCACTCTATGCGCTGAAAGAGTGCCTCTCGTCTCACTACGGCATTGCACCCACGCGCGCCAACGTGATCGGTTTGCTCTCGCTGATCACGTGGTCACTCACCATGGTGGTCACGGTGAAGTATCTCTGGTTCATCACGCGCGCGACGAACCGGGGCGAGGGCGGCATTCTGGCATTGCTCGCACTTTGTCCCGAGCGGTGGCGACGCGCGGCGCCGGGTCGGGTCACTGCCGTCACTGTGATGGTGGTCTTCGGAGCCGCGTTGCTCTACGGCGACGGTATGATCACCCCGGCGATTTCGGTCTTGTCGGCGGTCGAGGGCCTGGGCGTCGGCAATGCCGCCTTCGAGGTCTGGGTGGTGCCGATCGCGTGCGCCATCCTGCTCGCGCTGTTCTCTTTCCAGCGGTTTGGCACGGCTCGGGTCGGAGCATTCTTCGGGCCGATCATGGTGCTCTGGTTCGTGGTACTGGCCGCGCTCGGCGTCTATCACATCGCTCAGAATCCCTCGGTCCTCGTCGCCCTCTCGCCGCACCATGCGTTGCGCTTCCTCGCCGGCCACGGCTTCCTCGGGTTCGCAGTCCTCGGATCGGTCGTGTTGTGCGTGACTGGCGGCGAAGCTTTGTATGCGGACATCGGCCACTTCGGCGTACGACCCATCCGGCACGCGTGGCTGCTCATCGTCATGCCTTCACTGCTGCTTGCCTACTTCGGGCAGGGTGCAAACGTGCTCGCGAACCCGGCCGCGGCGGCGAATCCGTTCTACGCGCTCGTCCCGTCGGGCTGGCCCATGCTCGTCTTGGTCGTACTTGCGACGCTTGCCGCAGTCATCGCCTCGCAGGCGTTGATCTCGGGCGCATATTCGCTCACGCACCAGGCAGTCCAGCTGGGGTTGTTTCCGCGCATGAACGTTCAGCACACCTCGGCGACGAAGGAAGGTCAGATCTACCTGCCGGGAATAAATTGGTCGCTTGCGTTCTCGAGCATCGCCCTCGTGGTGCATTTCGGGTCGTCCGCCGGCCTTGCAGCGGCCTACGGCATCGCGGTGTGCGGGACGATGGCGATCACCTCGATCATGTTCGGCCTGGTGGCAGCAGAGCGCTGGAGCTGGCCGCGCTCGAGCGTGTTCGCGCTCGTGTTCATGTTTCTGGTATTCGACCTCGGCTTTCTTGCAGCCAACCTCCTCAAGTTCATGCACGGCGGCTATGTACCCGTGTTCGTGGCGATCCTGATCTCGCTGCTGATGCTCACCTGGAACATCGGACGGTCGAACCTCGCAGTGTACTATGCGAAGCGTACGGAGACCTGGCAGCAGTTCGCACATCGGCTCGAAGCAGGCCATGTCATGCGCCCGCGTGCCGTCGGTGTGTTCATGGCATCCGATGCGTTGGGGGTACCGGTCATGGTGTTGCATCAGGCCGAGCGCGTTCGGGCGGTTCCTTCGCGAGCGCTGATTGTCACCGTGTCACTCGAACGTGTGCCGCACGTGCCGCCCGAGTTGCGTCTGGCTGAGGTCACTGACCTTGGGCAAGGATTCCATCGGGTAGTCGCTCGCTACGGCTTCATGCAGCATCCGGCCGTGCCACCGGTCATCGAAGCTGCGTTGAGTCGTCTGGGGATCTCGGTTCCGACGCGGGACATCACCTACTACCTCGGTCGCGAGAGCTTGGTGGGAGAACGCGGCGGACGGATGGGGCCGGTATTCGAGCGTCTATTCCGTGCGATCGCGCGCAACGCGCTCTCGGCCACCGCATACTTCCGCTTGCCTCCTGAGCAGGTCGTGGAGATCGGCTTGCAGATCAATCTCTAGACCCCACGCGACCGCCGGCTCACTTCCACAGCTTGGAGAGGTCGTAAGTGGGCGTAACCATCACGGCGGGTACACCACTGCACGTACCTGACATCGCAACCACGACGCTCAACGAGCACCATCCGCCCCAAGCTACCGACCGATTCATACGACGCATCTCAACTGAACGGGTCATGGGCGCACAGGCGCGGATCGGCCGATTTATTCGGAGTTTGGGCAGAACCAGGAAGCGCCCGACGACCACGCCGAGTTGCCTAATGACCTTAAGCAGTACTCCGTATATGCGCGATCTCTGAAGATGTCCGTCTCGGCGTGCTTCACGGCGCTCAAGGCACACGAACGCTCGATGCTGCCGCTCGCGCAAAACGCTAGTTTACCGAGAACAGCAAGCATCTCCTGCGTCGGCGGCGGATTGAGGCCGAAGCCTATGAACTCAATGGTCGAACTCTTGGCCCCCTGCGCGCGGTCCGCTTCAGCCGGGTTGGTCTGCGCGTTGCTCTGTCTCAGTGGATGCGGCGGAGACGATACGCCGGCCGCGTTGAATCCGGTGACCGCTCCGATGACTGCAGGAACTGGCCTGCCCACGGCTCCGGCCGCGGGCAGCTCTTCGCCGAGTGGCGCAGCGGGCTCGACTGCGAGCAGTGCCGGTACGCAGCCGGCGGGCAGTGCAGCGACCGCCGGAACGGTGGCGGTCGCAGCGGCGGGTGCCGGCGGGGCGAGCATGCAGCCCCCGGCGGCGGGCATGGGCGCAGCCGCTAGCGGCGCTGCGGGAGCGGATGCGCACGAGGGCGGCATGCACGACGACTGCGTAAGCGGGCAGCTCGCCGATCCGACCGACGCGATGACGACAAGCAGCCCCGATCAGTGGAAAGCCAGCAACGGAGACATCGATCTCGTGCTGCCGAAGACCGTGCTGACGTGGATGAAGTCGCGTGTGTGGGAACCGAGCCACGATGCGTGGCACAACGTTCGGCGCTGTCGTAGCGGCTTCGCGATTCCTGGTGCCGGTGGCACCACGGCGCTCTGTACCACCCATCCAGAGCTCGTCGCGAAGAACGCCGAGTGTTCGAACGCCGAGGACGGCTACCAGTTCCTCGTGATGCACCGGCACATGATGCAGTCGTTGCGGCAAGCGTTCCCGAAGAACGCCGCGTTGTTCTCCGGCTTCCCGGCCTTTCCGTTCGACGCCAAGGACGTCCCCGTCGAATGGCAGAACCGTTGGGGCACGGGTTGGGCGTCGAACATCAAGAGCACCGCGATGACGCTCGAGAACATCGAGAAAAATCTCGGCATGTTCGCGACCGAGGGTGACCTCGGCAAGTACATCCAGTGCGGAGGAGGGGCGAACGGCGCGAGCAGCATCCACGGTGCGTTGCACTTCAAGTGGGTCGTCAACGAGTCGCCGTACTCGCTCGGCAAGCAGACCGTGAACATCGACAACTTCATGTTCTGGAAGCTTCACGGGTGGATCGACCAGATCTGGGAACGCTACCGGGTCGCCAAGGGTTTGGCGCCGACAGAACCGAAGCTCGCGCAGGCGCTCACGGATCAGTGCCGCGAGATGCACCGGCTCGGCGCAGCGATCGATCCGAAGCAAGTGACACCCCCGACGACGGGCCCGCTGCCGGCCGAAAAGGGAGTCTTTCACGAGCAGGTCCGGCCGATCTTCGAGAAGACCTGCAGCAGTTGCCACAGCGAATCGAGTCCCGAAGCTGGCATGGCGTTGGGTGGCCAAATCACCTCAGCCAACGTCGTGAAGGGGCTCGTGAACGTCACGGCGATGCATGGCGGGCAGTTCAAGCGCGTCGTGCCCGGGGATCCCGACCGCAGCTGGCTCTACCTGAAGATCGCGGGTATGGCGGCGGCCGCCGGTTGTATGGGCGCCATGTGCAACGCGCAGGTGATGCCCCCCGCGGGGCAAGTCACGGTGTCGCAAGCCGATCTGACCAAGGTCCGGCAATGGATCATGGACGGAGCGGTGGCACCCACGCAGTAACCCGATCGAGGCGAACGTTCGAGTGTGTCGACCGAGGGAGATCGTCGATGAAGAAGCAGCAGCCATCTGAAAAGCACGGGAGCATGCACCGAGTCGTTCCGCGGCGGGAGGCGTTGAAGGGCCTCGGTGCACTCGCGGTCACGGCCCCGGCGCTTGCAGCCATCGGCTGCAGCAGCGATTCCGAAGGGAGGGACAATCCAGTCGGAATGCAGGGTGCGGGCGGTGCGACGCCGGCGGCCCCTGCAGCAGGTTCAGGCACGGCGACGGGAAGCGCGGGCACGGCTGCGCCGGTGGGTGCTGCGGGATCGCCAACGGGTGCAGCCGGTGCTACGCCTTCCGCGCCCGCCGTTGCGGGCCGCAGCGGTTCGCCGACTGTCGCGGGAAGCGGCGCTTCGGGCGCGCCAGCAGGCTCGGCTGCGGGCCGCG
>DATEOF010000319.1:0-8935 GCA_035274465.1 Polyangiales bacterium | reverse complement strand
AGGTCGCGCTCACCCCCCGCGCGCTCGCCGGTACGGCCCTCGGCGAGTGCCTGCTCGCGGTCGGACGCAGCACGACATTCCCGGCGCAACCGCGCGCGGTGTCGTTCGCGATCCCGATCACTGCCCGTCGCGCGCCGTAGCTACATTGATCCTTCGAGCACTGACAGGATGTTGCCCGCGGGGTCCTTGAACCACGCGATGACCGGCCCGCCTGACGCGCGGCAGATGCCCTTGTCATCGGTCTTCAGCTCCGGCTGGTCGTAGTGTTCGAATTGGACACCGCGGGTGCCGAGCACATCCACGGCGGCTTCGACGTTGTCCACCGGCAAGTTGAGCACCGTGAATGTGGCAGGCGTGTGGTTCGGTTTCGGGTAGACCATCACGTTTGCCCCACCCGGGATGTGGAGCGTCAACAGACCATCGTGTTCGTCCACGGGCAGACCCAACGTAGCGCCGTAGAACTGTTTGGCGCGAGACAAATTGTCGACGGAGAAGCTGCTAAACGCGTGCGAATTCTCGAACATGGCGAGTCCTTTCGTCGGGGTTGCGCAGATGAACTAAGGACGAACCAGCGCTCGGCAAGCCGACACGTTCGAGGCAGAAAACTGTGCCGAATGCGCGTCAGTTCGCGATGTAGCGGGCCTTGTCGAGCTCTGCGACGTACGTCCAGGGCGTGGAGACGAGCCTCGTGAAGATCAGCAAGCGATCTCCCGAGTCCACGTAGCCGCCGCGGTCTTTGCTGGCGATCCGCGCTGCGAGCGTCGGATCGTCGACGTCGGGCAAGTCGAGGGGTTCGTCGGGGTTCACGACGCGCGCGAGGACTGTCGCTTCGAGCGTGTCGCTGACGGCGATCTTGCCATCCTCGGTGACGAGGTACGCGCGTCGAAAGCTCGGGAGCTCGAGCGCAAGCTTCTTCGCGAGCGCCGACACGCGCATATCGCAGCCGGCTGCGCCCACGAATTTGCCGCGGGCTTGCAGGCCGAACAGCGCGGAGATGCGTAACGTCTTCTTGGTGGCGTCGACGACCGGTCGCGTCCAGTGGAGTGCGGGATCGCGCGAAGCCATCGCGTACCACGGGCGCTTGCGCGGATCTGCCGTGACCTCGCGCGCCGGAAACTGTGTGAACGCGCCGTCTTCCAGGCCGACGAAGGCTCGTAGGACCTCGGCGTGACCCGCGCTGAGCGCCGCGTTTTGTTCCTCGACGGATCCGCTGCGCTCCGCGTCCGGCAACGATTCCACCACGGCGTCGCGCAACCAGCGTTCGAGACGCCGGAGCTTGGCGGCACCCGCCGGGAGCTTGGCCTCGGGCGTCTTTCCGGGCCACACGACCACACTGCCCTCGAAGCTCACGGCCGCTCCACCGTACGACACATGAGATAGCAGTCGCGGCAGCGCGTGTGGCGTGCGATCGAACTCCGACGAGTCACGCTCGAGGAGCTCGAGGGTCGCGGCGCCGATGCCCTTGACGTCGGCCGCCAGGTGGCTCAGCTCCACATCGATCGCGTGGGCGCGACTGCTCACCGCGAGGGTTACCCGCTGCCTCTTCTCCATCTCGCGCGCTTGCTCCGCCGTGCGCTGCGCGTCGAGCAGGAT
The DNA here is from genome assembly GCA_035274465.1 of Polyangiales bacterium. Taxonomy (GTDB): domain Bacteria; phylum Myxococcota_A; class Polyangia; order Polyangiales; family JAFGIB01; genus JADGRF01. The sequence goes on along the minus strand of DATEOF010000319.1, from coordinate 7,342 downwards.
TGCTCCGACGAGCACTGCACTGGCGATGAACCCGAACGCGGAGAAGATCGCCACGGACAGCGCGGGCCTGCGGGCGGCCGCTCGCACGAGTCGGCGGGCCACACCCTCGGGGAAGACCGAGACCGGTTCGTCGCGGATGAAGCGGCGCAGATCATCCGTCAGGTCTCGTACGCTCGGATAGCGATCGGCAGGCTCTTTTTGGGTTGCGCGCGCAATGATCGCCCCGAGCGCCGGGTGCACGGCGTGCTCATCGACGTCGATGCGCGGCTCGAGGTAGTTGTCGGCGGCCTGCATCAGCGCCTCGGTCGCGGACCTGTAGGAGCGTGCGGGTTTGAGCGTCGCGAGCTCCTGGAGCATGACCCCGAGCGAATACTGATCCGCGGGCGGGCCGACTCGATCGACTTGCCCGAGGGCCTGCTCGGGCGGCATGAACTGCGGCGTGCCGAACACGGATCCCTGACGGGTCGCGTTCGATGGAGTCTCGCCGAGGGTTTCCAGCTCGAAATTTCCGAACGTGGACAAGTCGGTATCCGTGGGGTTATTCCCGCGCGGCACACGTCCGCTGTCGTTCGCGGATGGTTCTCGCGAGGGCTCGATCGCGCTTCCGTCGACGCGCGCGAGCCCCCAGTCCATCACGTAGACCTCGCGATAGCGGCCGAGCATGACGTTGTCGGGCTTGAGATCGCGGTGGATCACGCCGCGCTCGTGCGCGAAGTGGATCGCCTCGCAGACGCCGAGCAGCATGCCCACGCGCTCTTTCAGCGAGTACTCTCCGTGCATCCCGCGGGCTTCTCTCGGCGCACCAGCAGCAGCCAGGATGTAGCTGGCCATCGTCGTGCCCTCGAGCAGCTGCATCGCGATCGCAGGCGCGCCCCCTTCCGACTGCTCGAAGCTGTAGAGGGGAACGATGTTCGGATGTTCGAGCTGTGCGCCGATTTGAGCCTCGAGGATGAAGCGGCGCATCGCGTCTCGATTCGTCTCGAGCCCGTCGCGCAGACGCTTGAGCGCGACGATTCGACCGAGTCCGCGATCCTGCGCGACGAACACGCTGCCCATCCCGCCTTCGCCGAGCAACTTCTGCACGTCGAAGCGAGCAGCCACGTGGGCCGTGGCTCCGCCTTCGCGAGAGCCCGACTCCGACCGCGCAGCCGTATCCACGCGAACCTTTTCACCCTTCAGCGAGGGGATCGGGGCTGTCATGGCCGCGCAGAATACTCCAGTTTGGCCCGGAACGGGGGCGCCTTGGCCGCGGAGACCTCCAGGCGTACCATGCTGGCATGGACCGCAGCCCTCACCGGGTTGTGCTCATGAGCATGTTCTGGGCTTGGGCCTGTGCAACTCCAGCGGCTCAGTCCAAGGCCGCACAGGACACAACTCCGACACAGTCCTCCAAGCCCGCGGCCTCGCAGTGGCGCGAGATGACCTGGCCCGAGTACTACGACAGCGTGATGCGAAACGCGTGGAAGCGCGGAGCGACCGTGGTCTGGATCAATCCTCCGGAGGTCCGCAAGGTCGAGCGGACGCCGGAGGAGTGACGGGTTCAGGATTTTCGCACGCGTGCCAACCACTTCTGCACGGATGGTCGCTCCCAGATCCCTCGCGCGTAGCTCGCCAACGGCTCGGGGATGGCGTCGCGGTTGGCCAGCAGGCGCTGCAGCATCATCGCCAGGTCCACGTCGGCGATCGAAAAGCTGCTGGCGATCGAGCCGCGGCCGTCTCCGACCAGCTGGGACGCGACGCGGTACAAGCGATCGACAGAAGCCAGCGCTGCCGCCGACAGCGGCTGCACGGCTGCGCCGTGAAATACGGTGTCGGTCGAGCGCTCGAGCCGGATCGGCAGGAAGTCCGTGCGCACCAGCGCCTGGACCATGCGCACGCGCGCGCGCTCGCGCAGGTCTCGCGGATACAGCGCGGGATACTCGGGCGGCGCGAAGCTGTCCTCCAGGTATTCGCAGATCGCCGAAGACTCCGACAGCCAGAAGCCGTCGTGCACGAGCGACGGCACGCGCGCAGTCAGCGATGCGGCCGTGTACTCGGGCTTGCCGTGCTCGCCTTCGTTGAGGTCGAGCAGCCTCAGCTCGTACGGGAGGCCTTTCTCTTCGAGCGCGACGAATGCCGCGAGTACGTACGGGCTGCTCAGCGGGCGGTTGCCGTATAGCACGATCGAACTGGTCATGATGGTTGGGTGCTACTATGCCTCGGGCATGACCGAAAAGCTCCTGGCTCGTAAAGACGGCTCGATCGGCTGGATCATTTTCAACAACCCCGAGCGGCGTAACGCGCTCTCCGTCGACATGTGGCAAGGGATCCCCGGCCTGCTCGAGACATTCGAGGAGGATCCCGAGGTTCGGGTGCTGATGTTCGCCGGTGCCGGCGACAAGGCCTTCGTGTCCGGGGCCGACATCTCGCAGTTCGAGGATCAGCGCTCGAGCACCGAGGCTGACGACCGCTACAACGTGATCACCGACGCTGCCTTCGGCGCGCTTGCCGGCCTCCAGAAGCCGTCGATCGCGATGATTCGCGGCTTCTGCATCGGCGGCGGGCTGGCGGTGGCGCTGTCTTGCGACCTGCGCATCGCGGCCGAGGACGCGAAGTTCGGCATTCCGGCGGCGCGACTCGGGCTGGGCTACCGCTTCGACGGCGTGAAGCGCCTGGTCGACATCGTCGGGCCAGCCAACGCCAGCGAGATCCTGTTCACCGCGCGGCACGTGGACGCGAGCGACGCTTCGCGCATGGGCCTGGTCAACAAGGTCACGTCCCTGAACGAGCTGGAGAGCACCGCGCGCAGCTACGCGGCATGGATCGCGGACAACGCTCCGCTGAGCGTGCGCGCCAGCAAGCTCGCGGTCCAAGCGGCGCTGACCGATCCCGAGCGACGCAACCTCGGCGAGCTCGACGCGGCGATCGCCGCCTGCTCCCGGAGCGAGGATCTTGCCGAGGGGCGGCGAGCGTTTCTGGAGAAACGCCCGCCGCGCTTCTCGGGCAAGTAGCGACTAAAACCCCTTGAGGCGAGCGAAGCGGTCGCGGTGATAGGCGGCGTCCCCGAAGGTGGCTTCGCCGACCGCCGCGCGCTTGAGGTAGAAGCCGATGTCGTGCTCGTCGGTCATGCCGATGCCGCCGTGCAGCTGGACGGCGTCGCGGCTGATCAGGCTGGCGGCGTCACTGAGCCGGGCCTTCACCGCGCTTGCCATCAGCGGCGCGTCGTCGCGGCCGTCGTCCTGGGCCGCGAGCGCATCCGCGACCAGCGACTTACACAGCTCGATCTCGCAGAACAGGTTGACCGCGCGGTGCTGCAGCGCCTGGAAGGTGCCGATCAGCGCGTCGAACTGCACGCGCGTCTTCAGGTACTCCAGCGTCGTCTCGTAGGCCTGCGAGATCAGACCCAGGAGCTCTGCCGAGACGCAGACTGCGGCGCGATCCAGCACGGGATCGAGCACGTCCGCGCCCTTGTCGAGCTGGCCGAGCAGCGCCGACGATGGGACCTCGACGGCCTCGAGCGTGAGGCGCGCGGCGTTGCGGCTGTCGAGCATCAAGGTGCGCTCGATCTTTACGCCGGCCTGCTGCGGGTCGACGAGGAACAAGCTGATGCCCTGGCGATCATCGGTCGCACCCGAGGTGCGGGCCGCGACGATCAGCTGCTGGGCGACGTGGCCGTCGAGCACGAACGTCTTCATGCCGCTCAGGCGATAGCTCTGCCCGCTGCGCTCGGCCTTGCAGGCGATGCGGTATGGGTTCCACCGCGCGGATTCCTCGAGCGCGAGCGCACAGATGATCCGGCCCTGACAGATGGCCGGCAGCAGACTCTGCTTCTGGGCATCACTGCCGCCCGCGAGCAGGAGCGCGCTGCCGAGCACCGCGGTCGAGAGCAACGGTTGCGGTGCCAGCGTGCGACCGCAGGCTTCGAGCACGAGGCCGAGCTCGGTCCAACCGAGGCCGAGGCCGCCGTAGGACTCCGGCACCACGATGCCGGCCCAACCCAACTCGACCATCTGTTGCCACAGGTCGCGCGAGAAGCCTACCGCATCCTTGGTATCGCGCAGCTTGCGCATGTGCGGGACTGGAGCGTTCTCGCGCACGAACGAGATCGCGTTGTCTCGGAGCAGCTGTTGTTCGGCTGTAAGTGTCAACGCCATGTCAGTTCCCACTCGGTAGTTTGAGGACGCGCTTCGCGATGATGTTGCGCTGGATCTCGGAGGTACCTCCGTAGATCGTAGTCGCCTTGGCCGATAGCCAGGCACGCGTGAGTGTCAGATCATCGGTACTAAACGCTGGGCCTTCCCATCCCAATGCCGCAGTGCCACGGAGGCGCAGCATGAGCTCATCGCGGCGCTGACCGAGCTCGCTTTGGCAAAGTTTGAACATCGAGATCTCGGGCCCGGGTGCGCCCGTGGCCTTCTGCGTCTCGGCCGAGCGCCGTACGGTGAGCGCGAGCGCCATCTCGTCGATCAACAGGCTGGCCAGCTTGTCGCGCAACGTGGGGTTGGCCAGCTTGCCGTCAGCCTCGCCGACGCTCTCCTTGGCCAGCGCGATGATCGCGTTGCCGTTGACACTGCCGCGTCGAGCCGCGTTGCCACCGCCGGTGCCCATGCCCGAACGCTCGAAGTTGAGGAGCGTCTTCGCGACCGTCCAGCCCTGATTGACCGCGCCCACCACGTTCTGCGCTTCGGCCACCACGTCGTTGAAGAACACTTCGCAGAACATCGAGTGGCCGCTGATCAGCTTGATCGGCTTGACCTCGATCCCGGGCGTCTTCATGTCGACTAAAATGAACGTGATGCCGTTGTGCTTGGAGGTCTCGTCCGTGCGCACCAACATGAAGATCCAGTCCGATAGGTGCGCGCCGCTGGTCCAGATCTTCGAGCCGTTGATCACATACTGCTTGCCGCCGGCGTCGAGCTTCGCTGCCGTCCGCAGCGACGCCAGATCGCTGCCTGCGCCGGGCTCGGAGAAGCCCTGACACCAGCGCGTCTCGCCGCGGATGATGCCGGGCAGGAAGCGTTGCTTCTGCGCCTCGGTGCCGTGCACGAGCAAGGTGGGACCGATCATCTGCAGGCCCATGCTCATCAGTGCGGGAGCGACCTTCAGGCGGCCCAGCTCTTCCTGCAGCACGCGCGCCTGCGGGTTGGACAAGCCACCGCCGCCGTATTGCTCGGGCCAAGTCGGCGCCGTGTAGCCGCGGCTGATCATCGCCTTGAGATAGCGTGCTCGATCGGCCTGGATGTTGGGCGGCTCTTGCTCGCCTGCGCCTTCATAGGCCATCGCCATCGGGCGTCCGTGCAGCGATTGCGGCACGGACGCTTCTAACCATTTTCGGACATCGCTTCGGAACGCGTCGAGTTCAGTCATGTGTCCCTCGGCGCGACATGTTGCATTACTTGTGTAACGAACGTCGATAGCCTTCGCGCAAGGCGTGCTTGTAAATCTTACCGTTGTCGAAGCGCGGCAGCTTGTCCACGAAATCCACGCTCCGAGGACATTTGTAATGCGCCAAGCGTCCCCGGCAGTACTCGATGAGTTCTCGCTCGAGAGCAGCAGAGCGGCTGTACTCGGGGCGCAACTCGACGACTGCTTTGACTTCCTCACCCCATTCGTCGTTTGGGACACCGATCACGGCAACATCGGATACTGCGGGGTGTGTTAACAGCACCGCATCCGTCTCCGCCGGGTAAATGTTCACGCCACCGGAAATAATCAGATTCGCGCTCCGATCGGTCAGGAATAGGTAACCGTCGCCGTCCATGTGACCGATATCGCCGAGCGTGAAGTAGTCGCCACGGAAGGCGGCCTGAGTCTTTTCTTGATCTTTGTAGTAACGGAAGCGCGAGGCGGCCGGCGCCTTGAGGTACACCGAGCCCGTCGTACCGCGCGGCACCTCGTTGCCGTCGTCGTCCAGGATGCGGACCTGATCGGGCGGAAACGGCTGGCCGACGGTTCCCGGCTTGCGGAGCCAGGTCTCACTGTCGACGAACGTGCCGATGCCTTCGGTCGCCCCGTAGTACTCGTAGACGACTGGGCCGAGCCATTCGATCAGGCTCTGCTTGAGCGGGACGGGGCAGGGCGCTGCGCCATGCAACACCATCGTGAGCGAAGACACATCATAGCGGGCCCGCACCTCGTCCGGCAGCGCGAGCATCCGGTGGAACATGGTTGGGACCATGTGTGTATGCGTGATGTGGTGCTCGTCGATCAGTTTAAGTGTCTGTTCCGCGTCCCAGCCGTCCATCAACACCACGCCGATGCCGCGCACGAGCGGGATCATCAACGAGAAACCGAGTGGCGCAGCGTGATACAGCGGGCCCGTGCACAGGTGCAGATCGACGCCGGGCTTGTATGCGGCTGGCGCCATGCTGCTGCCCGGCATTGCCGCGGCGAGCGGTGGGCGCTGCACGCCCTTCGGTTTGCCGGTGGTGCCCGAGGTGTAGAGCATGTTGGTGCCGAGCACCGGATCCTCGATGTCGGTCGGGTCCTGGCCGTCGACGAACGCGCGGTAACTCTCGAAGCCGGAGATGTCGCCGCCAGCGGCGAGCTTCGCCTGGAGCATCGGCGCGCCCGCGGCCGCGCCGATGGCGACCTGTGCAAAGCGATCGGCCGAGATGAATACTTTGGCGTCGCAGTCGCGCAGGATATAGCCCGCCTCTTCGGGGCCGAGGTGAAAGTTCAGCGGCGTCAGGCGCACGCCGATGCGGCGTGTGGCCAGGAAGGTTTCGACGAACTCGAAGGAGTTGTGCGAAAGGATGGCGAGCCCATCGCCCGTCTTGAGCCCGCACGCGCGCAGCGCACGCGCCAGCTGGTTCGCGCGCCCGTTCAGCTCAGCGAACGTCAGCCGACCCTGATCACCGATCACCGCGGTCGCGGAAGGCATCACCGTTGCCCAGTGCGCCACGTACATTCCGGTGGCGATCGCCTCCGCCCATGCACCGAGATCGTTCTTCTGCGCCACAAAACCTCCGACCGCGCCAGCTGGGGGTGCACGCGCGCAAGCACTGGAATACTACCCATTATTCCGGGTTCGCGCGCCGGCACCCGCGCGCCCGCCGGCCGCGCCGCGATCCCGGCGCAACGCGTTCGCGCTCGCGGCAGAATATGCTACCAGACTGGCCCCGAGTCGGCCCGAATGGCTGACTTGGGCTGCTGGCGTTTCCATGCCCACCGACGTGCGAGATATCCTGGAGTGTATGCGCGTGCTCGAGTCCCTCATCGAGGATCGATCCGCGCTGGCCGAGCTCGACCCCGAGACGCGCAAGCGCCTGCTGATCGCGGCCGGGCGCGTGTCGCAGCCCGAGCGGGCGGAGCGTCGCGTCTTGTCGCGCGCGCTGGGCAAGCAGCGGCAGCAGGCGGCGCG
>DATEOF010000318.1:0-14641 GCA_035274465.1 Polyangiales bacterium | reverse complement strand
TGGCAGGTGGCGCACGTGCCGCAGCCGCCGGCCTCGCAGAGCAACGCCTGCGCCAGCGCGAGCGCCGCCAAACCCTTGCCCACGCCGCCCGGCCCCTCGAACAGATAGGCGTGCGCCACCCGGCCGCTGGCCAGCGCGCGGCGCAGCGTGGCGACCGCGGGAGCTTGCGCCGAGATCTCGTCGAAGGACATCGCGGCCTCAGGTCTCGGGCGGGGCCGCCGGGGGCGCTTCCGCCGCAGGCTTGGGCGCGAACTCGAACAGCGACACGGCGAGGGTCTCGAGCGCGTGGATCACCTGCTCGTCGCTGATGGAGTCCGGATCGAAGATACGCTGCAGCAGCAGGCCGTCCAGCAGCGCGTGCATGATGCGCGGCAGGAAGTGATGGTCGATCTTCGAGTGCAGCCCGAGCGCCTCGGCGTTGTTGCGCAGGTGCTCTTCGGTCTGCGACGAAGCCATCTTGTAATACGCGGCCAGCGGCGGGCGCAGCTTCTCGTCGTGCAGACACTGCGCCAGCAGGTCCGCGACGACCTTGACCTCGTTGGAGAGCTCCGCGTGCACGTGCCACAGCTCGTGCAGCGCTGAACGCATCGCCACCAGGGGGTTGTCGCTGTTGGTCCAGGCTTTGCGCGTGCGCTCGGCGACCGCCTCGCACGCGGTCTCGAGCACCTGCGTGATCAAGGCCTCTTTGGTCGGGAAGTGATAGTGCACCGCGCCTTTGGACATGCCGACTTCGTTGGCGATGTCCATCAGGCTCGAGTGCGCATAACCCTGGCGGGCGAGCACGCGTATCGCAGCCTCGACGATATGCGAGACGCTGATCTCGGACTTCTTGTAACGCATGGAGGACGGGGCTCCTTGGCCAGATGGGCCCCGATAACCCAGGGCGCGCCGCTGCACAATCTCGCTTAAGTGCCCGCTACCGGCGGGTAGGTCAAGATGGGGGTTCCAGCTGCTCAGGGGCCGGAGACGAAACGGGTTTTTCGCACCTGGCGCAGCTCGAAGCGGCTGTCGCTGTCGAATGCGGGGTCGGTGGTGCCGCGCGCGATGTGCGCGATCTCGACCGTGACGTTGCACGCCTTCTTCTTGTCACTCTTCCAGGCCTCGATCTTGTGCGGCTCGATGGTGAAGGTCCCCGGGTCGCCGCCGACCTTGTACGTCTCGCTGTGGATGCAGTCACCCGAGATCTCGATCTGGACGTCTGCGCCGCTGTTCCCGGGCGTCCAGGTGAAGGTCACGCTGTCGTTCTTGCGCGAGAGCGGCGCGTCGCCGAACTCGCTGGTGATCTGAAACGGCGGCGGCAGCGAGCCGCTGCTCTTGGGCGCGGCGGCGTCCACGTCGCGGTTCAGGCTGACCACGAACTCGCCCTCGGCGCGGCCAAACTTGGCTTCGTATTCGCCATCGCTCGTGGAGTTCATCTCGCGCTTGTCGCCGTTGCTCTCGGCGTACAGGCGGTCGCCGCCCTCCAGTACCACGTAGGTGTTGCTGTTGGCGCCGCCGATGACCAGTGCGGTCGAGACCACGGCGTCGCTATCGCTGCGAGCGGTGACGTCGACCAGCGCCACCAGGCCCGCGGTGCGGATGTTGCGTGACGAAGTGGTCGCACTACAACCGACAGCCAAGAGGACCAGTAAAGCCGGGGACAGTCTTCGCAGTCGCATCGGGCATCACCTCCAGGGCCGCGAGGGTACACCGGTCCGGCCCCGGGCGTGCAGAACTGCGCGGCAGACGGGTGGGGTGTGTGAACACCCGCCTTGCGTGGGCCCGGTAAACGCTGCAAAACCAGGCTCGTGACGCACAAGGTATTCATCGACGGGCAAGAGGGCACCACCGGGCTGCAGATCCACGACCGGCTGCGCGAGCGCCACGACCTCACGTTGCTGGCGATCGCGTCCGAGCAGCGCAAGGACCCGGCTGCCAAGCGCGCCATCATGGCCGAGGCCGATCTGGTGATCCTGTGCCTGCCCGACGCGGCTGCGCGCGAGGCCTCGAGCATGGTCGGTGCGCGCACGCGGCTGATCGATGCCAGTACCGCGCACCGCGTCCACGACGAGTGGGTCTATGGCTTGCCCGAGCTCGCCCCGGGGCAGCGCGCCCAGATCCGCGGCGCCGCGCGCGTCAGTAACCCCGGCTGCTATCCGACGGGCTTCCTGCTCGCGCTGCGCCCGTTGATCGACGCGGGCGTGGTGCCGAGGGATTACCCCCTGACCGTGCACGCCGTCAGCGGCTACAGCGGAGGGGGCAAGAAGCTGATCGGTATGTTCGAGGAGCGCGCCGTCGGCGACGCGGCGCCGGATTGGGCCGCCCGGCCGTACGCGCTCGGGCTCGAGCACAAGCACGTGCCCGAGATGCACAAGTACTGCGGCGCGAGCCGTGCGCCGATCTTCTGTCCGATCGTCGCCAACTACTACAACGGCATGCTGGTCAGCATACCGCTGCACGTCGCGGCGCTGGCCAAGACGGTGCGTCCGGCCGACGTGCACGCGCTGCTCTCCGAGCGCTACGCGAGCGAACCCTGCGTGCGCGTGCTGCCCCTCGGTGGCGCGGGCGTGCTGGACGAGGGCATGCTCGGTCCGACCGCAGCCAACGGCAGCAATCGCCTGGAGCTGCTGGTCAGCGGCCACGAGCAGCAGATCCTGGTCACGGCGCGCCTGGACAACCTGGGCAAGGGCGCGGCCGGCGCTGCCGTTCAAAACCTCAACCTGATGCTGGGTCTGCCGGAGCTCACGGGCCTGTCCGTCGCCTGACCCGAGGCGCGCCTCGATCCCTGGAATCCTGGAAAGTGAGCAGGGCCGCAGGGTTCCAGGCGGAAGAACTTTAGGAAACAGCGGGCGTCCTATCCCGACGTGGCGGTTCCGCCGGGGCGGAGCCGCAGTTTGATACTCCGAGGGTGGGCGATTCGTTCGCGCGCCCGCGCAGCCATGAGCGGCGCGGGCAGCGCAGCGCTGTACCTCGGGCAATGTATTCCGGAGGACACCCATGAATCGTTCGAGAGTCGCGCGCAGGGCCAATCAGGCGGCCAGTTTGTGCCTGTGTCTGCTCGCCGCCGGGGGCTGCGGCGGAGCCAGCGAGCGGGGCCAGCGGCCGCCGGCTCCCATCACCAAGACGACTGCCGAGGAGCAAGGGGAGCCGCCGCGCAGCGCCGGCGACCTTCCGGTGGAGGTCGCGCAGGAAGTACCCGCGCCGCCTCCGGTTGCCCAGGCGACCCCCGAGCAGGCACCTGTCGTGGCGACCACGGCCACCGAGCTCGACGATCGGCGGGAGATGAAGGAGAAGGCGCCTGCCAAGCGGGCCCCCAGGAGCGAGCGCGCCGCTCCCGCGATGGACAACGACCTCCTGGAAGGCCTGGTCGACAGCCCCATGGCGGGTGCCCCTCAAGGCGCGAGCGCGCAAGGCCGCGGGAGGTTGTCGCGCCAGATCGCGACCACCGGTGCGGCGGCCCCGAGCTACAACAAGCTGCAGGCACCCATGGCCCCCGCGGCAGCCGTGATGCCGGCGCCGGAGATGAACACCGAGCGCTACGCGCACAAGGCCGACAACGGCTTCGAGCGCACGGCAGATGCTCCCCTCTCGACCTTCTCGATCGACGTCGACACGGCGTCGTACGCCAACGTGCGGCGCTTCTTGCGCGACGGCCAGCGGCCGCCGGTGGACGCGGTGCGCATCGAGGAGCTCGTCAACTACTTCAGCTACGACGACCCGGAGCCGAGCGGCGACAAGCCGTTCTCGATCAACACCGAGGTCGCGGCGGCGCCGTGGGCGCCCGAGCATCGACTGGTCCGCATCGGCCTGCGTACGCGCGCCATCGAGAGCGCGCGCGCTCCGGCCTCGAACCTGGTGTTCTTGATCGACGTCTCGGGCTCGATGTCCGACCCGGACAAGCTGCCGCTGCTCAAGCGCGGCCTGGGTCTGCTGGCCCAGAACCTGCGGCCGCAGGATCGCGTGGCGATGGTCGTGTACGCGGGCGCCAGTGGCCTCGCGCTGCCGTCGACGTCGGGCTCGCAGCGCAATGCGGTGCTGGAAGCGCTCGAACGCCTCGAGGCCGGCGGCTCGACCAACGGCGGCGACGGCATCCGGTTGGCGTACTCGGTGGCGCGCCAGAACTTCGTCAAGGGTGGCGTCAACCGCGTGATCCTCGCGACCGACGGCGACTTCAACGTCGGCACCACCAGCGAAGGCGAGCTGACCCGGTTGATCGAGGAGCAGCGCAAGAGCGGCGTGTTCTTGACCGTGCTCGGCTTCGGCCGCGGCAACCTGAACGACTCGAGCATGGAGTCACTGGCCGATCACGGCAACGGCAGCTACGCGTACGTCGACTCGATCGCCGAGGCGCACAAGGTGCTCGTGCGCGAGGCCGGCAGCACGCTGGTGACGGTGGCCAAGGACGTCAAGCTCCAGGTCGAGTGGAACCCGAAGCGCGTCGCCAGCTACCGCCTGATCGGCTTCGAGAACCGCGTGCTCGCCGCGCGCGACTTCAACGACGACAAGAAGGACGCCGGCGAGATCGGTGCCGGTCACAGCATGACTGCGCTGTACGAGGTCGTGCCGCTGACGGCTGCGAGCAGCGGAGGCAAGCCCCAGGTCGACCCGCTGCGCTACCAGGCGCAGGGCTCGCCCACCGCTGCGGCCGACAGCGACGAGCTGATGACGATCAAGATCCGCTACAAGCGGCCGGACGCGGACGTGAGCCAGCTGCTCAGCCAGCCGGTGCGCGAGCGTGCGGCGGACGCCCAGGCTTCGGCTGACCTGCGCTGGTCCGCGGCGGTGGCTTGCTTCGGGATGTTGCTGCGCGACTCCGAGCACAAGGGCAAGGCCACGCTCGCGCTGGCCGACTCGCTCGCGCGCGGTGCGCTGGGCGCCGATCCGCACGGCCAGCGCCACGAGTTCGTGCGCCTGATCGACCAGGCCCGGATGTTGGGTATCGCGAGCCAAGACAAGCCGGCGAGCGCCCAGCTGGCGCGCTGACGGTCGTCGATTCTGAGTCCCGCGCGAACGCTCCGAGGTGTAGCATCGGACGTCTTTACCCGGCTGTCTGCCGGGGACGTTCAGACGATACCCTCGGAGCGATGATCACATGCCCACGGAAAAGCCAACGATCCTCTACACCCAGACCGATGAAGCGCCGGCGCTGGCGACGTACTCGCTGCTCCCGATCGTGAAGGCGTTCGCATCCGCCGCAGGCATCGCGGTCGAGTCACCCGACATCTCGCTCGCGGGCCGGATCGTGGCGAACTTTTCCGACATGTTGCCGGAGGGTCAGCGCGAGCCGGACGCGCTGGCCGAGCTTGGCAAGCTGGCGACCACGCCCGACGCGAACATCATCAAGCTGCCGAACATCAGCGCGTCGGTGCCCCAGCTGAAGGCCGCGATCAAGGAATTGCAGGACAAGGGCTACAAGCTGCCCGAGTATCCGAACGAGGCGCGCACCGACGACGAGAAGAAGATCAAGGCGCGCTACGACAAGGTGAAGGGCAGCGCGGTCAACCCGGTGCTGCGCGAGGGTAACTCGGATCGGCGTGCTCCGGCTTCGGTGAAGCAGTACGCGAAGAAGCATCCGCACTCGATGGGCGCCTGGGCGAAGGACTCGAAGACCCACGTCTCGCACATGTCCGGCGGGGATTTCTACGGCAGCGAGAAGTCGACCACGCTCAGCGCGGCGGGCTCCGTGCGCATCGAGTTCGTGGCGCCCGACGGCAGCGTGACCGTGCTGAAGGACAAGACGCCGCTACAGGCCGGCGAGGTGATCGACGCCGCGGTGATGAGCGCCAAGGCGCTGCGCAAGTTCATTGCCAGCGAGATCGAAGATGCCAAGGCCAAGCAGGTGCTGCTGTCGCTGCACCTCAAGGCCACGATGATGAAGGTCTCCGACCCGATCATGTTCGGCTACGCGGTCGAGGTGTTCTTCGAGGATCTGTTCAAGAAGCACGCCGAGACGTTCAAGTCGATCGGCGTCGACCCGAGCAACGGCTTCGGCGACGTCGTGGCCAAGATCCAGAGCCTGCCCGCCGACAAGAAGGCGGAGATCGAGGCCGACATCAAGGCGGTCTACGCCAAGCGGCCGGCGCTGGCGATGGTCAACTCGGACAAGGGCATCACCAACCTGCACGTGCCGAGCGACGTGATCATCGACGCCTCGATGCCCGCGGCGATCCGCGCCTCCGGGCGCATGTGGGGCCCGGACGGCAAGGAGTACGACACCAAGGCGCTGATCCCGGACCGCAGCTACGCGCCGATGTACCAGGAGACCATCCGCTTCCATCGCGAGAATGGCGCGTTCGATCCCGCCGCGATGGGCAGCGTGCCCAACGTCGGCTTGATGGCGCAGGCGGCCGAAGAGTACGGCTCGCACGACAAGACGTTCCACGTACCCGGCGACGGCACCGTGCGCGTGGTCGATGCCTCGGGCGCGACCGTGTTCTCGCACGCGGTGGAGAAGGGCGACATCTGGCGCATGTGCCAGACCAAAGACGCGCCGATCCGCGACTGGGTGAAGCTGGCGGTGACGCGCGCCCGGCTGTCGAACACGCCGGCGATCTTCTGGCTCGATCCGAACCGCGCGCACGACCAGCAGATCCAACAGAAAGTCCAGAAGTACCTGAAGGATCACGACACGAGCGGGCTCGACATCTCGATCAAGTCGCCGGTGGACGCGGTGCGCACCTCGCTCGAGCGTGCGAAGGCGGGCAAGGACACGATCTCGGTCACCGGCAACGTGCTGCGCGACTACCTGACCGACTTGTTCCCGATCCTCGAGCTCGGCACCAGCGCCAAGATGCTGTCGATCGTGCCGCTGATGGCAGGCGGCGGGTTGTTCGAGACCGGCGCGGGCGGTTCGGCGCCGAAGCACGTGCAGCAGTTCGTCGAGGAAGGCCACCTGCGCTGGGACTCGCTCGGAGAGTTCCTCGCGCTCGCTGCGTCGCTCGAGCACCTGAGCCAGATCGCGAACAATCCGCGCGCGAAGGTGCTGGCCGACGCGCTCGATCGCGGCACGGCCAAGTTCCTCGAGAGCAACAAGTCGCCAGGCCGCAAGGTCGGCCAGCTCGACAACATCGGCAGCCACTTCTACCTCACGCTGTACTGGGCCGAGGCACTCGCGCAGCAAACGCAGGATGCCGAGCTCGCGAAGCGGTTCGGCAAGCTGCACGCGACGTTGAGCAGCAACGAGAGCAAGATCCTCGATGAGCTCAAGGCGGCCCAGGGTAAGCCGGTCGATCTGGGCGGCTACTTCCGTCCGGATGCCGCGAAGGCTGCCAGGGCGCTGCGGCCGAGCGCGACGTTGAACGCGGCGATCGCTGCGCTCTAGAATTGCGTGCGATCGATCGACGGATTGGGCCGCTGAAACGGGAGGACCGGGTCAGCGGCCATCGTCGTTGGTTGCGCTGGCGCGCGGCGTCGCGCTGCTGTGGGCTGCGGGGTGGGGGGAGATTCGGGCTCGGGCTCGGTCACGGGCGCGGGTTCGAGCGGGGCCGCAGCCGTGGGCTGCGGGGCGCTTGCGATCAGCGGCGCCGGTGGCTCGGGCTTCGGCACTTCTCCGGGTGGCGCTTCCGGCTCGGGTCGCATTGCCGCCGTTGGCTGCAGGGGTTCGCTCGGCTCGGCCGATTGTGCCTCGACGTCAGGCGACTCTTCGTCCTCGAGTTGCAGCCAGATGCCGTAGCCGGTCGCCGCCAGGGCCGCGGCGCCGAGCAACCACCGCAGCTTGGGCGCGCTCCACATGCGCTTCATCCGCGCGCTCCGCGAGATCAACGACTCGCTCGCGAACGGAGTCGCGGTGCGTTGCGTGGTGTCGAGATACGACGCGGGCCTTGGCGAGCGTGGCTGTGGCGGGGGACGCACGCTCACGGGCTCGGGTGGCGGGGAGCTCGGCCGTGGCGGAGGGCTCGCCTGGGGACGGTGTCTCGCGAAGAAGGCGAGCGCGAGCGCCATCGCCTCGGCCGTCGCGAAGCGATCCGCCGCGTTGCGCGCCATGGCTCGCGCGACCGCTGCGGCGAGCTCGGGCGGGATCTCCGGCACCAGCGTCTCGAGCGGGACCGGTGACTCGCTCCAGATCTTGATCACCAGATCCGGATAGTTGCTGGCGACGAACGGTTGGCGACCGCTCAGCAGCTCGTACAGCGTGACGCCGAGCGCGTAGAGGTCCACGCGGTGGTCCACGCCCCTGGATCGTAACTGCTCGGGCGCCATGTAGAAGGGCGTACCCATGACCGTTCCGGTGTCGGTCGTGGTGATTTTGGGCAGGCTCGGATGCTCCGCGAGCTTGGAGATTCCGAAATCCAACACCTTGGGCAGGTACTCGCCCGGCGTGCGGGTCTGACACAGGAAGATGTTGGCAGGTTTGAGGTCGCGGTGAATGATGCCGGCGGCGTGCGCCGCGGCGACGGCGTCGAGGCAGTTGCCGATGATCTCGCAAGCTTCTGCAACCGGTAGCGTCCTGTCGCGCGCCAGGCGGTCCGCCAGCGACTCGCCGCGCAGTAGCTCCATCACCATGAAGAACGACTCGCCGTACTCGCCGATGTCGTAGACCTCGACGACGTTGGGATGCTGGAAGCGGCCTGCGACCTGCGCCTCGCGAATGAAGCGCCTCACGACATCCTGCTGCGCGGTCAGCTCGGGCAACAGCAGCTTGAGCGCGAAGCGCTTGCCGGTGACGCGGTGGCTGGCTTCATACACCGCGCCCATTCCACCGATCCCGAGCAACCGTTCGACGCGATACTTTGCGCCCATCAGCTCGCCGGATTCAGGCAGTTGGCGGTTCTCTATCAAGGTGCGGAACCTAACACGTAAAATGCCGGCCGTGCGCGATCTGAGACCTTGCCAGCCCAGGGACGTTGTGGCATGTGCGGGACGAAGCGATGCTCGGGAAATGTCGCGTCGCCGCGGCTATATGCCTCGGCCTGTTGTACTGCGTGGCTCCGCAACAGGCCCGGGGGGAAACACCGGACTACGACGCGCTGATCGCGCAGGCCAGTGCCGCGTACGGCGAGAAACGTTACGAGCAGGCGCGCGATCTGTTCGAGCAGGCGCACGTCTTGCAACCCTCTGCGCGCACGCTGCGCGGCCTGGGCCTCACCGCCTTCGCGCTCGACCGCCACGCGCAGGCACGGCAGGAGCTCGAGTCGGCGCTCGCCGACCCGCGCAAGCCGCTGCCACGCGAGCAGCGCCGCGAGGTGAACGATGTGCTGGCCTGGATGAAGCAGCGGCTCGGCGCCCTGCGGCTCGAGCTGTCCCCGGAGCACGCGCTGGCGCTGGTGGATGACAAGGCCGCCATCGCGGGCCTGAACCTGTTCGAGCTGGGCGAGCACGTCTTGTCGGTGCGCGCCACCGGCTACGTGAACCAGGAACAGCGCTTCGTGCTCGAGCGCGAAGTGCCACTCGAGCTGCGCATTCAGCTGCAACCGCAGCCGCCAGCTGCGGTGGCGGTCGCCGAACCCGCGCCACCTCCGGCCCCGCCGGTTCAGCTGCAGCCGGCGCTGGCGGTCCGCGACGAGGCGCCGGCGAAGTCCGAGTCCGGGAGCGTGTTCTCGCGCTGGTGGTTCTGGACGATCGCAGGCGTCGTGGTCGCCACCACCGTGGTCGCCGTGGTGGTTGCGTCCCACGAGCCTTCGCCGCAACCGCTGCCGTCCGGCATGGTGCTGCATACGCAATGACGACGCGGACGAGCATCGCGCGCGCGGTCGCGCTGTTGTCGTTGTGTGCGTGCCAGGACGGGACGACGCAGACGCACGTCTTGCTCGAGGTCCAGGTGGCGCAGGCGCTGGCCAAGCGGGTCACGCGCGTCGATGTGCACGGCCAGAAGCCGGGAGGCTCGCGCGACGAAGGGGCGGGCGTCAGCAGCGCGTACAAGGCGGGCGACGCGCTGCGCTTCGTGTTGCAGCCTTCGGCGGCGCAATCGCGGCTGCAGGTGCGCATCGTGGCGCTGAGCGACGGCGAGGTGATCGCGTCGGCTGTCTTGCGCAGCCGGTATCGCGCTGCGCATGGGCTGCACTTGAAGGTCGAGATCGGGTGTGAGGGTGAGCGGGACTTGGGCGAGCAGACTGCGTCGGAGACCGCGCGCGAGCTGATCGATACGTGCAAGTTCCGCGTGAAGGAGCTGCCGATGGCGGGGGCCGGGGGGGCAGCTGGTGGCGGCGGGATGACCGTGGAGTTGATGCCGGCCGCGGGCATGGGTGGCCGTGGGGAAGGGGGGAAGTCGGGCTCGGGCACGGGTGGAGTGGGGGGCGCTGGTGCTGGCGGCGCCGGCGCGGGTGGTGCCGGTGCTGGCGCCGCGGGTGGCGCTGGGATGCCGGCCGAGCCCGCGAGCAGCGAGCCGGGGTGTTACAGCTGGCGCAAGGTTGCGAAGATCGCCGAGGTCGAGACCCTGATGCCCGCGGCATTCGTTGCCGGGACGGAGCAGCGCGACGGCTCGGCGGAGGAGGTGAAGCAGTTCATCTGTCTCGCCACGCCGCCGGGCATCAGCGGCAAGCTGCTGGGCAAGGCTAGCAAGTGGGGCTGCTACATTCCGGTCGCAGGCGAGGCCGCGGCAACGGTGACGACCGACGTCGAGGTCCTGATCTCACGCAACAGCCAGCCTTGTTTGAGCTGGGTTGCGCTCGAGGCCGAGCGAGCGCCTGCTGGCACGCTTCTGTTCGGCGACGGCCGCGTGCAAGCGTGCCGCGTGTTTCACGAGGGCGTCGGCGAAGAGGGCCACAACACCAGCGGCGCGCGCGTCGGGCAGGTGCGGCACGAGGACGGGAAGTGGGTTTGCCGCTACGAGTTCTACTCGTATCTGATGCGGCCTACGCTCACCAACCAGCCGGCTGAGCGCACCGAAGTGCTCGAATGATCGCCGCCGTCAGCTGCCACCCGATGCGCGGTGGCGTGCGACTGCGTCGTTGGTCCAGTCGGCTCGGCGGCGGTACCAGGCGTCGGCGGCGTGATAGAGCGCTGCCTGGCGCGCTTGCTTGGCGAGCGCTGCGAGCCGCGGGCGGTTCTTGTCCAGCTCGACCAGCACGGCAGCGGCACCGTGGGCATCGCGCGGCGTGCTCACGACGGCGTTGTCTTCGCGCTCGCGCTCGAGCACGTACGGGATCGAGTAACCGATCAGCGGCAAGCCGGCCGCGTAGCCGTCGAAGATCATACGCGGCGTATCCTCGGCGGTAGGCGTGAAGAACAGCGCGTCGTACTCCGCCAGGTCGGAGAGCAGCTGCTTGCCGTAGACGCGCATGCCGAGGAAGTGGACGCTGTCGCGCAGGCCCAGGCGCTCGACCTGTCGCTCCAGGTCGGGGCGTACCGCGCCGTCGCCGATGATGTCGAAGCTGATGTGCGCGCCTCGCGCCCGGGCGTGGGCGATCGCCTCGATCGACTCGGCGAGCCCTTTGCGCGCCTCGAGCCGGCCGCAGTAGACCAGGCGCAGCGGCTTTCCGAGCTGTTGCAGCGCCTGCAAGCGCTGGTCCAGGCGCGGCTCGTCGATCAGCTCGTCGCTGAAGAACGAGGTGTCGTGGAAGTTCTTGGCGTTCTTCGCGTACGCGCCGTAGCGATCGATCAGCGCCTGGCCCTTGAGCAAGCTGAGTGAGGCGCGCGCGACGCCGTAGCGCACCGCTTGCTCGTACGCCACCGAGTACGCGCGCCCCTTGAGCTTCTCTTTCAGGTCCGCATCGCGCGTCAGCTCCGCCATCTGCAGCACCTGGTCGGTGTCCTGCACGAACACGGTCGGCTTGTTGGCCCGGCGCGCGAGCAGGAAGCCGATGAAGTTCATCGGCCGGTAGACGTCGCAAAAACCCGTGTGGACCACGTCGGCGTACGGCACGTGGGCCGCGAGATCGCGGCGCCAGGTGTGGACGTGCTCGCTCCAGAACGCGCGCGCACGCGTGTAGTACGGAAACGAGTGGAAGAGCTCGAGCTCGTCGTTCGGGTACACGGGCTCGAGCAGCTGGTCGTGCGAAGTCGAGTCCACGTCGATCGAGGGCGCGACCACGCGCAGCTTGCCGTAGCGCCCACCGAAGGAGTCGCGAAGCAGCAGCAGCGAGCGCTTCCAGTCGGTGGAGAGCAGCTGCTCCTGGCCGCGCACGAAGATGGGTACGTGAATGGTGACGAGGTACATACGCGGTTCGTCCTCAGGGTGAGCCCGGCGCGGGCTTGGGCGACGTAGCCTTGGTATCTGCGCCGGGCGGCGGCGTGGGCGCCGGGCCTGCAGCTGTCGGCGGCGGGTTCGGTGTGGGCGCGCTGGCAGCTCCCGGCGGCGGTGTCGAGCCTGCCGCCTTGAGCCTGCGCTCCGCTGCGTTGAAGCTCAATTTCTGGAGCCGGTCCATGAACGCCTTGTACTTCGGCGCCTGCTCCGGCCGCTGCTCCTGGTTCTCCAGCAGGCCCCACGAACCGAACTTGGTCGGCGCCTCGGCGTAGTTGAACAACACCATCAAGCCGTCGCCGCTCTCCTTGTACCAGGCGTCGAGCAGCTGCTGGTAGATCTGGCCCATGCGCGGCAAGCGCTGTGCCTCGATCAGCTTGCCCACGAAGCGCTCGTCGTGCGACGCATCGCCGTACGCGACCAGGTGCTGGCCGCCCTCGTACGCGATCAACGCGAGCCCGTACTGATCGACCATCTTCTTGTTGGCACGCGTGCTCTGCACGACCGCGGGACCGATGTCCTTCTCGAGCAGGTCGAGGATCTGCAGCACGTTGATCGTGTCCTTCTTGCCGTCCTCGACGATGCTGCTGGCCACGCCACCGCCCGCGTAGGGCGCCACCGCCAGCGCATCGGCCTGCGCGCGCGCGGTGTTGACCTTCGGGTCGTCGAAGGACGAGACCAGCTTCTCGTTCAGCTCCGTGTACTGCGCCTGGCCGGCGATCACGCGCACCACGCGCTTGGCCTCGCCGCCGAACACCTGATCGAAGATCTTGAAGATCTGGCCCGAGCGCCGCACTTGCCACTTGAGACCGGACCAGTAGCGCGGGCCGTCGTCGTCGCAGTCGCCGGTGTACGCGCCGACTTCGTTCAGCTTCGCGGCGCAGCCCTTCTTCGCGGTCCACGCCACCTGCGGGAAGATGCCGTTCCAGAGCTCGTTCGAGTACTCGATGTACGCGCGGTGCGCCGGATCCAGGCGCGTCTTGATCAACTTGGCCATCTCTTCGACGTACTGATCGTCGGCCATGTGCGGCACGCAGAACCAGGCGTCGGTCCCCGCGCGGTTCGCCAGGTCGATCATGGTCTCGAGCGAGACGCCCTTCACGCCCTGCGGCATGTCCGGCGTGGGTCGATCCGCCCAGTGCGCGAGCTCGCTGCCGTTGGTGCGGCCCCAGTCCATGAAGCGCAGCGTGCTCACGCCTTTGAGTTTCGCGAGGTAGGTCGGGTGGAAGATCTGCTGTGCGTAGCTCGCTGCGAAGCCCGGCAGGAGCAGACGGATGTTCCGCACGTGGTTGCTCTTGTTCGAGCGCTTGATCGCCAGGAACAGCGAGCTGTCGGGCTTGGCCTGTACGTCCAGCTCGATCTTGCCCGGTGCCGAGCTCACCACCTGCACGGGCGAGGCCGGAAACTCGATCTCACCGTCGCCGTCGTAGAGCAGCGTGTAGCGGCCGCTGTACACCGCGGACACGACCGAGGCGCGCACCATCTGCGGGGCCGACACACCGGGCACGCGCGCCGGGATCTCGAGCGGATATCCGGCGGCGTCGCGCGGGATCTTCTCGGCGACCTCGGTGTTCCAGGGGTTCTTGTCGCCCTGCACGAACACCGCGTTCGCGCTCTGGAACGGGTCGGCCATCTTCCACACGTCGACGAACGGGATGGCCGTCGCGTAGTAATTGACCGTGCCCAGGTTCAGACCCAGCGGGACGCCGGGTTGCTCGAACTTGTGCGAGCTCGGTTGGCGCGGCACGGGCTTGCTAGCCGGCGCGCTCTTCTTCGAGCCCCCCAGCATCAACGTCTCGCGGCAGCTGCCGCAGGACGCCGCGACGTCGTGCTGACATGCGCCGAGCACGGCCACGAGCACCACGGCTGAAATACGCGTGCGCGGTCGTGTTTCGGTTCCTGTCATCGTCGACCTCGGGGCGGTACCATAGCAATTTTCAGGCTACGATGCGGCCACATGCAGCTCTCTGAACAGAACGGCAAAAGTCTCACGCGGTTGGTCGAAATCATGCAGCGGCTGTTGTCGCCGACCGGTTGCCCGTGGGACCGCGAGCAGACCTTGCAGACCCTGCGCCCCTACGTGATCGAGGAGGCCCACGAGGTGGTCGACGCGATCGACGGCGGCTCGCCCCAGGAGCTGCGCGAGGAGCTCGGCGATCTCCTGCTGCAGATCGTGTTCCAGGCCGAGCTGGCGCGCGCGCAGGGCTGGTTCGGTCCCGACGACGTGGTAAATGCCATCTGCGACAAGCTCGTGCGGCGGCATCCGCACGTGTTCGGTGATGCGGTCGTGCGCGACAGCGACGAAGTGCTCGCCAACTGGGAAGCGATCAAGGCCGAGGAGAAGCGCGGCCGCGGTGTGATCGAGGGCGTGCCGAAGGCGCTGCCCGCGCTGCTGCGCGCGCTGCGCGTGGGCGAGAAGGCCGCGCGCGTGGGCTTCGACTGGCCCGACGGCGCGGGCGCCCGCGCCAAGGTGGACGAGGAGCTGCGCGAGCTCGACGAGGCGCTGGCGCGGTCCGACCGCGAGGCGGCAGAGCGCGAGCTCGG
>DATEOF010000317.1:0-28659 GCA_035274465.1 Polyangiales bacterium | reverse complement strand
CGGGAGCGCGTCGTCCGGCGCGGCCTCGAGCACGGGCGGCAGCCACGCCGAGGCCGCCGACCGGTCGACCACCACCGGATGGTCCGCCGCCAGCTGCAGCGCCGCCGCCAGCAGCCGCGACTGCTGCGGAGCCGGCGGCTGAAACCAAGAAGAAGGAGAAGGCTCCCGTACGGCGCGGCGCGCCACAGGTCGGCCTGTCGCCGGACGCGCCGAAGGTCGATTCGTTGATCCTGGCGCCCGTGCAGGATGAGATCTCCGACTACGAAAGCCCGCCGCAGAACGGCGAGTGGAAGTTCGACTTCCACGGCTACCTGCGCGCGCCCATGCGCCTCGGCTTCGGCTCGGGCGAGACGGCGGCGCCGGAGGCCGGGCAGGACGGCAAGGTGCACGTACCCGGACAGATCCCGGACGGCACCTTCACCGACTGGCGGTACAGCGGCAACTTGCCCGGCCCCTGGGTCGAGCTGCGCTTCCAGTACGGCAACGGTCGCGTGACCGGCAACGCACACATCGCGGCCTACAACATCACCGACTCCGGCTACCGCAACTTGCAATCGCAGCTGGGAATCGATCAGGCATTCGTCACGATCGACTTCTCGGATCTAATCGACAACGGCAAGGGTGGCTTCGTCTTGAACGTCGGCGGCTTTCAAAACCGCTACGGCGCGGCAGGTCGTTACGACGCGGGCAAGTACGACACGTACCTGATCGGTCGCACGCACATCGCCGGTGAGACGCTGACGGCGTTCTACCACCTGACCGACCTGCTCACGCTCACGATCGAAGACGGCTTCGGCGCCAAGATGGACATCTTCCCGCGCGTCAGCGGACTGCCCGACCCGAGCCCGCCCTGGCTCCCGTATCCCGGCCCGACGCAGCAAGGCGGACAGCTCGTCCACCACGCGCACGTCATGTTGGGCGTCGGCGATCAGCTGTCGATCGGCCTGCACTACATGACGACCTGGACCGACGACGCGCGCGCGATGGGCGAGAAGGACGGTCGGATCACCACGTACGGCGTCGACGCCAAGCTGATCGACAGCCGGTACGGCGACGCGTACATCGGCTACTCCCACGTCAAGTCGCGCGACCCGCTGCGCCTCGGTGATGGCCTGGAGATCCTGCACTCGATCGCCGGCTGGAGCTTGCGCGACAACTTCTTCGGCAACATGTCGACCGGCAGCGGCGACATCGACAGCGTGATGTTTCAGTACACGCTCAGCATCACGAAGCTGCTGCTGTACCCCGAGCCGTTCTGGGGCCAGGGCCCGGACGTCGTGGTCTCGCTGTTCGGCATGTACAACCACGTCACGAGCGACGATCCGATGTTCATCGGCGTCTCGGACAAGTTCAAGTGGGGCCTCGAAGCGACGTACACGCCGCTCAGCTTCCTGGGCATCGGCGCGCGCTACGACCTGGTCCAACCCGACATGTCCGACAGCACGCAGTCGTTCAGCCAGATCAGCCCGCGCCTGGTGTTCCGCTCGCAGTTCGTCACGCACGAGCAGATCGTCCTGCAGTACACCCACTACTTCTACGGCGACACCGTCACACCGGCCTGGCCGAACGCCGCGCTGCCGCCGGACTCCGACGCGCTCATGATCATGGCGATCATGTGGTGGTAGCCGCCCTGAGCACGGCGCAGTTGCGCCGTGGCCAGGGGGCATCCTGTGCGGCAGCCGGGCCGAGGCGCGCGATCTGACGCGCCAGGCCCGGCTCGAGCCCGGGCGGGAACTGCAGCTGCTGTGAGCTGCGCATGCGTTCGAAGCGCCGCAGCAGCTGCTTCGCCAGCGCGGTGTGCTCCGGCGCGTAGTCGGGGTGGAACGCGAGCAGCGCGGCGAAGTTGAAGAGCGCGTAGCCGGGATCGTTGCCGTAGGCGATGGCCTCGATCAGCACGCACTCGGCCTCCGGGATGCGGCCGGCCATGCTGAGCGTGGTGCCGAACTCGAGCAGGAAGCGTGGGTCGTAGTCGAGGGCGAACGCGCGCTGGTACGGGGCGACCGCGCGCGCGGGCTCGCCGCGGAACACGAGCTCGTCGGCGAACAGGCGGTGCGCCATCGCGAACTGCGGGTACGTGCGCACGACGGGGCCCCACAGCGCGGCGCCGCCCTGCCAGCGCGGCAGCTGGAGCGCTCCGCTCGTCGCCAGGGCTGCCGCGAGCGCCAGAGCGAGGCCGAGTCCGGTGCGGGCGGCGAGCGGGCCAGGGCAGTGGTGATCGAACGCGCGCGCGGCGCCGATGCACAGGCACGCCAGCGGCACGTAGACGTAGCTGTCGCTCATCACGCGGCCGAACGGGATCAGCCCGCTGGTCGGCAGGTACACGCCCAGGGCGATGCACAGCAGCAGCAGCACCTCGGGTGACTTGCGCGCGCGCACGCCGAGCCACAGCAGCAGCGCGACGACTGCGGCCCCGAGCAGGGCCGTCGGCACGCGCGCGGGGTCTGTCTCCGGTGGGGCGTAGGCGATCAGCAAGTTGGCGGGCCAGAGCACGTGCAGACACTGCCGCCCGAGCACGATCAGCGGCGTCAGGAGGCTCCAGGCGGGGTCCGTCTCGGCGCCGAGGAATGCGTCGTGGGTGGTGCGGCTGGCGAGCCCGAGCAGCCCGCCGATGCCCGTCAGGACCAGGGCGCCGCGCCTTGCCGCCGCGTGGGGCTCGGAGCCCGCGAGCGAGTACGCGAGCCAGGCGAGTCCGAGCAACGCGGCCGTCGGCTTCGAAAGCATGGCGAGCACCGCGAGGACCACGGCAGCTGCGATCCGAGGCCGCGGCACGTGATCGCGATCGCGCGCCGCGGCGACGAACATGCGCGTCGCGGCGAAGGCCAGGTTGGCCATCAGCAGATCCTTGAGGCAGACCGCCCAGGCCACCGGCTGCACCACCAGCGGGTGCAAGGCGAACAGCAGCGCTGCGAGAAATGCGCTGGTGGGCCGCACGCCGAGCTGCCGAGCGAACGCACAGACCTGCGTTGCGAACAGCGCGTGCAACACGAGCGACGCGGCGTGGAACGACCAGGGCTGCCCGTGCGAGACGGCGAACAGCGAAGCCTTCAAAGCGATCGTGACCGGAACGATGTAGCCGACGTGTGGCGTCATCAGCAGATCGATCGGTGCCGCCAGCGGCCGCGTGATCTGCGGGTTACGCAGGATGAGCACGGCATCATCGAACGCGATGAAGGGAAACCACAGCACGCGCGCATAGGCCAGAAGCACGACGCCTGCGAGCGCGGCATAAGCGAGCCGAGGTTGTGTCATGTGGGCCGAACGCGAGCTCGAGCTGCGATGGTAGCCCATGCCGCGCTGCGCCGAGAATTCGGTCGCGGTGTGAGCGCGTGTCAGAGAACGGCGTCACAGCCGCTTGCGCATGTCTACGTGAGGAATGCCGGCCTCGAGGTACACCTCGCCGTGCGCCTGCCAGCCTTCGCGTTCGTAGAACGCCTGCGCGCTGGTCTGCGCGTGGAGCTCTAGCTCGCGCAGGCCTCGCGCGCGCGCCGCATCGGTCAGCGCGCGCAAGATCACCGCGCCGACACCGCCGCCGCGCTGGTCTGCGAGCACGGCCATGCGTCCGATCCGGCCATCGCCGCGCAGCCGCCCTGTGCCGATCGGTTGGCCTCCCTGATCTTCTGCCAGCACGTGTACGCACTCCGGGTCGAGCCCGTCCTGCTCGAGCTCGATCGGCACGTGTTGCTCGTCCACGAACACGCGCCGCCGGATGGCCATCAGGGTGGGGCCAGCCTCGGCCCAGTCGACCTGGCGTACGCGGAAGGACATGGCCGCCATCCTGTCACTCGGTGCTCATCGCGCTGCGCAAGAACCAGTCGAGCGCGCGGTCGGGCAAGGCCCACGTGGCGACGCGCAACACCAGGGCGTCGTGCCCCGCCAGGTAGCGCGTGCGGGGCCGCCTGGCTTCGAGCGCGGCGCACAGCTTCGACACCACGACTTCGGCCGGTACGGCGCGTTCGGCGATCTTCTCGACGGCCCGCATCGTGCGATCTACCGCGTCGCCGTAGAGCTCGCGCGCCTGTGTCGTCCAGGCTGCCCTCGTGCGCTGGGCTTCGGCCATGCCCTTCTCCCAGATCGGCGTGTCGATGCTGCCCGGCTGGATCAGCACGACCTCGATCCCCCAGGGCCGGAGCTCGCGTCGCAAGCTGTCGCTGATCGCTTCGAGCGCGTACTTCGACGCGCAGTAGGCGCCCTGAAAAGGCGTCGAGACGAAGCCTCCGGCCGAGCTGACGTTGACGACGCGGCCGCGCGAACGACGCAGCAGCGGTGCGAACTGTTGCACCATCGCCACCGCCCCGATCACGTTCACCTCGAGCTGCTGGCGCAGTGAGTCGAGCGGAAAGAACTCGAGCGGTCCGTTCAGGCTGATACCGGCGTTGTTCACCAACCCGTGAAGCTGCGCTGAACCGAGCGACGCCTCGACGTGTGCGCGTGCAGCCACGATCGAAGCAGAGTCAGTCACGTCGAGGATCAGCGGTGTGAGGAGCGCCGAGCTCTCGGCGCGCAGGGCGCTGGCGTCTTGCTCGCGGCGTACGCCGGCAAAGACGCGGTAGCCGCGCCGGTCGAGCTCGAGTGCGGCGGCTCGCCCGATGCCGGTCGAGGCTCCTGTGATCACGACGCTGCGCTGTGTGCTTTCCATCGTCTCACGGGTTTAGTGTCAGCTCGCGAGCAACGCCATAGCTTTTTGCAACACCTCCCCCATGTCTCACCAACAATAAATCCAGACCGTGCAAGCGATTTCCGCAGCCCTGCATGGCTAGGATGCGCCGTATGTTCAGACGTGCACGTCGGGGAGTTGTGTTAGGCGCTTGGATCATCGCTGCTTGTTCGAGCTCCGGTACTCCCGCGGGTCAGGTGCCGCTGGCGGGCAGCGGGCCGGGCAGCTCGGGATCTCAGGCCGTCAGCGCGGCTGGCGCTGCGGGCGCCGTGTCTACGGTCGCTGGTAGCAGCGCAGCTGGTAGCGGCACGACTTCCGGCGCTGCGGGCGCTGCAGCTGGTGGCGGCGGGTCATCCGGCATGGCTGTGGCCGGCAGCAGCGCCGCTGCGGCTGGCAGCGGCGGGATGGTCGAAGCCGGCGC
Source organism: Polyangiales bacterium (assembly GCA_035274465.1). GTDB lineage: Bacteria > Myxococcota_A > Polyangia > Polyangiales > JAFGIB01 > JADGRF01. The sequence continues at coordinate 23,584 of DATEOF010000317.1, read as the reverse complement.
GCCCGCGGCGGGCAGCAGTGGCATGGTTGCCGCGGGCTCTTCCGGCTCCGCGGCCGGCTCGGCCGGCGCTGCAGGCATGGCACAGCCCGCGGGTCCGCCCGAAGGTTGTCCGGCGACGCCGCTCGCCGCCGGTGACCACACGTACATGATCGATTCCAAGAACGGCCAGAAGTACTCGTACATCCTCAGCGTGCCCAAGACGGTCGATCCGAACGTGCGCTCGCCCGTGGTCGTGCACTGGCACGCGCTGAGCTCGGATCCCGAAGAGGCGCGCTCGCTGACCAGCGTCGACGCCAAGGCGGAGGCGGCGAAGGTGATCGTCGTGTACCCGCGCAGCCCCGACAAATCCTGGGACCTCGGCAGCTGCTGCACCTCGATCGTCAACGGCAAGACCCGCGACGAGGAAGTATTCGTGCGCGAGCTCGTGGCGGACATGCAGACCAAGGCCTGCATGGATCCCAAGCGCATCTACACCAACGGCTTCTCGAACGGCGGCATGATGTCGCAGATGATCGCCTGCAAGGTGAACGACCTGTTCGCCGCAGCGGCACCGATGGGCAGCACGCTGACGATCCCCAAGGCCGAGTGCACGCCCAAGCGCGCGGTGCCGATGTTCTTGATCAACGGCACCGAGGATCCGCTGGTCGGCTACAGCGCGGCGGGCTTCGCGGGTGGAATCTCGGCGACCGACGACGTGCAGCTCTGGGTCGACAAGGACATGTGCACCGGCACGCCGGAGACGTTCCTGATGAAGGGCAAGGCCACCTGCAAGCGCTACGCGCAGTGCGGTGCCGGCACGGAGGTGTCGTATTGCGCGGTCGAGGGCATGGGCCACTGCGTGCCCGGCATGAAGAAAGAGTCGGCCACCAACTGCCTGACCAAGAGCGCGAGCGGACTGCCGATCCAGCTCGGCGCGCCCAACGACGACATCGATGCGGTGCAGATGGCCTTCGACTTCCTGCTCAAGTACACACTGCCGTAGCGGCGCGCCCGGGAGGCGTCGCGCGCACGCACGCCTGCGCAACCGGAAGCGGCTGCGTCGCGCGCACGGTCCTCGCAGGGCCGGAAGATCGAGCACGAGCACGAGCACAGGGGCGGCCACGAGGGGCGCACCGGCACGGCTAGAAGGACGAGGGATCGTGCTCGCGCAACAGCAGCTCCCTTCGCTCAGGATGCGTCCACGCGCTTGCACTCGTACTCGTGCTCGCTGCGCAGGGCTATGACGAAGGTGCGCGCGACGCAGGCGCTACCCGTTGCGCGAGCGTGACTGCGCGCGACACTTCCCGGCCCCGCCAGCCTCAAAGCTCCGGCGCACGAGAGCAGGGCGCCTTGCAGCGCCCTGCTACCGCACATCCATCACTTCTTCTTCTTGGCTTCGTCGCGCGCCTTCGCCTCGATGATCACCTGGTCGGCGACATTGCGCGGGCAGGGCGCGTAGTGGCTGAACTCCATCGAGTACTGGCCGCGTCCGGAGGTCATCGTGCGCAGCTCGCCGATGTAGCCGAACATCTCGGCCAGCGGCACGTCGGCGCGGATGCGCACGGCGGTCGGGCCAGCTTCCTGGCTCTTCATCATGCCGCGGCGGCGGTTCAAGTCGCCGATGGTGTCGCCCACGTGCGCGTCGGGTACGAACACGTCGACCTTCATGATCGGCTCGAGCAGCTGCGGACCGCACTTCGGCAGCGTCTGGCGGTAACCGGCCTTGGCCGCGACCTCGAACGCGATGGCCGACGAGTCGACCGCGTGGAAGGCGCCGTCCGTGAGCACGAACTTGACGTCCACCACCGGGTAGCCCGCCAGCACGCCTCTCTCGATCGAGAGCTCGAAGCCCTTCTCGACCGCCGGGATGAACTCTTTCGGAATGCTGCCGCCGACGATCTCGGTCTCGAAGGTGAAGCCCGCGCCGACCTCCTGCGGTTCGATCCGGTACTCGATCTTCGCGTACTGACCCGAACCACCGGTCTGCTTCTTGTGCGTGTAGCCGTCGGTCACGCTCCTGGTGATCGTCTCGCGGTAGGCGACCTGCGGCTTGCCGACCAGCACCTCGACGCCGTGCGTGCGGCGCAGGATGTCGACCTTGATGTCGAGGTGCAGCTCGCCCATGCCCTTCAAGATCGTCTCGGACGACTCGGGGTCGACCGATGCGTGGAAGGAGGGGTCCTCCGCCACCATCTTGCCGAGCGCGGTGCCCAGCTTCTCTTCGTTGGCCTTGTCCTTCGGCGTGATCGCCACCGAGATGACGGGCGCCGGGAACACCATCGGCTCGAGCGTCGCCGGATGATCCTCGTCGCACAGCGTGTGGCCGGTCTGCACGTTCTTCAGCCCGACCAGCGCCACGATGTCGCCCGCCTGTGCGGTGTCGATCAGCGTGCGGTCGTTGGCGTGCATCTCGACCATCCGGCCGATGCGCTCGGTCTTGCCGGTGAAGGTGTTGAGCAGCGCCATGCCCTTGGTGATCGTGCCGGAATAAACACGCGTGAACGTCAGGCTGCCGAAGCGGTCATCCATGATCTTGAACGCCAGCGCGCGCACCGGCCTGTTCGGATCGACGATCGCGTACTCGCCCGTCGGGTTGCCCTTCAGATCGACCTCGGGCTGCGGCTCGACCTCCATCGGGTTCGGCAGGTAGTCGACGACCGCGTCGAGCACGTTCTGCACGCCCTTGTTCTTGAAGGACGAGCCGGCGTACGTCGGGAAGAACGCGAGCTTGATCGTGCCCTTGCGGATGCACATCTTGAGCGTGTCGATGTCGGGCTCGACGCCTTCGAGGTACTTCTCGAGCACCGCGTCGTCCTGCTCCACGGCGGTCTCGATGAGCTCCGCGCGGTACTTCTCGACGATCTCCTCCATGTCCTTCGGCACGGGCTTGACCACGAAGTTCTCGGGCAGATTGGTGTCGTCCCAGATGAACGCCTGGCGCGTCAGCAGGTCGACGACGCCCACGAACTCGTTCTCGGTGCCGATCGGCAGCACCATCACCAGCGCCTTCGCGCCGAGGATTTCGCGCACCTGCTTGACCACGCGGTAGAAGTCGGCGCCCAGGCGATCGAGCTTGTTCACGTACACGATGCGCGCGACGCGCGAGTCGTTGGCGTAGCGCCAGTTCGTCTCGGACTGCGGCTCGACGCCGCCCGATCCACAGAACACGCCGATGCCACCGTCGAGCACCTTCAGCGAGCGGTACACCTCGATCGTGAAGTCGACGTGCCCCGGGGTGTCGATGATGTTGAAGCGGTTGCCCTTCCAGAAGCACGTCGTCGCCGCGCTCTGGATCGTGATCCCGCGCTCCTGCTCCTGCACCATGAAGTCCGTCGTGGCAGCGCCGTCGTGGACCTCGCCCATCTTGTGGATCTTGCCGGTGAGCTTGAGGATGCGCTCGGTCGTGGTTGTCTTGCCGGCGTCTACGTGCGCGAAGATGCCGATGTTTCTCTGCTTGGTGAGGTCGTGCACTGACTTGCCTTTTCGTTGCCAGGAGGTCCCGGGCGTGAGGGGACGGAGCCGGGCCAGTATGCCGGATTCGGCCCGGCCCCGTGCCACATCTTAGGGCACCGCGCAACCCCACCGCGACATCCGCGGGTTTTCGGCGGAATTCGTGTGGCGTTCGGGTGCGCGCGACTCCCACGCTGTGGACGTCGCGTCAAAGATCGGCGGACTTCCGTACGTGGATCGGCCCGAGCCAATTTGTTGGCTCAGTCCTGGCAGCTGCAGCCAATAGCGGCGACTGCCACATTCTTACACAGCGACAACCAATGTAGCAAAGCGGACAGGATCTGCACGGGATCAGCTCGCATTCTGCCGGGCACGTGGAGGTGAGCGATGACTAGGTTGAGCCTATGGCAGGCAAAGGTTCTGAGCGCAGCGGTTCTGCTTTTGGCCTGCTCTTCGGACAAGGCACCGGCGATGATGACGAAGGGTCAAGCACCGGTCGGTCCGATCATCGGGGGCGGCGCCAACCCGCCCACCACGCCTCCTGCAACCGGCGTGAACCAGCCTCCGAGCACCACCCCGAACATGCCGAGCGGCATGACGCCTTCCACGCCGCCTGCCTCCGGCGGCGCGGGTCGCGGCGCGGTTCCTCCTCCGCCCACCGGCATGATGCCGCCGCCGAGCACCGCGGCCGGCGCTCCCGCGATGCCTCCGCCCATGATGCCGCCGTTCGTCGGCCCGCTGGACGGCGATCCGGCCAAACCGATGGTTGCGATCGAGGGCGTGCCGTGCGGTCCGCCGAAGGGCGGCTTCGGCGCGACTCCGCCGAGCGTGAAGATCACGAATCGCGACGTGGTGATCGCCTATCCGTGCGCGCACGAAGGTGCGGCGGTGACGTTCTTCCTCTTCCTCCACGGCACGCTGCAAGAGGCACAGAAGGTGCCGTTCACGATGAACGCGTTCGCGATCCACAAGCTGGTCGACTCGCACAACGTGATCGTCGCGGTGCCCAAGGCGATCGGCACGCAGTGGGGCAACGGCGACATGGGTGCTGACAAGCCGCACCTCGTCGAGGTGGTCGACTGGGTCTACAAGACCTTCGGCGAGAAGTTCAGCATCCGCAGCATGTGGGCGCAGGGCGGCTCGTGGGGCGCGGCCTATCTGGCCGGCACATTCGCCTGCGATCCGCAGTACCAGGACAAGTTGAAGGGCATTCAGCTGATCGTCGGCGGCGGCTGCCCGCGCTGCAGCAACCGCATGTCGTGTGTGGTCGGCCAGCAAGAGCTCGAGAAGGGCGGCGGCATGGCGCTGTCTCCCGAGCAGAAGGTGATGTTCGCCAAGCAGGCCGGCATCGACAGTTACGCCACGATGCACGGCTGCGACGCGATGATGGGCCCGACCGACGTGGGCAACACCAAGATGTGGGCGTGGCCGAACTGCGACAAGGGTTGGACCCACTCGTACTTCATGGCACCGGGCCAGCACGCCGACGCGTGGGACGCCGCCGCGGTCTTGAAGATGACCGAGGACATGAAGGCGACCGAGAACTGATCGCTCACACGGTCGCGACGGGAGTGACCGGGGACCCCACTGCACCGGGCAGGCGCAGTGGGGGCGCGGTGAGCAGGAAGTGGTGGCGATCGTGTGCGCGCAGCCAGGCTGCGAGCTCGGTCAGCCACCACAGCTCGCCGAGCGGCACGCCGAGCTTGAACAGACAGTGTTCGTGCAGCGGCAGCGCGGGGCGCGGACCTTCGCTGGCCGGTGCACGCGCGGGGTAAGCCTCGACGGCGTAGTTGTCGGCGCACAGCGCCGCGATGCCGCTGTCGCTGATCCACTGCAGCAGCTTGGGGTCGCGGCCGTCGAGCACCGCACAGGCGCCGTGGAGCAGCTCGGCGTCGGGCTCGCGCTGCATCTCGAACACGAGCTGGGCGAAGCCGCTGTGCAAGAGCAGCATGTCGCCGCGCTCGATCTGCACGCCATCGCGCTCGAGGATCTGCCGGAGGCGCTCGTAGTCGACGAGCTCGCGCGCGCGGCCGAAGTGCGCGTGCAAGTCGACGAGCACCCCGCGGCCCTGGATCGCGCGCGCGGCAAAGGTCTCGATGCCGAGCGCAGTCGCGCTGGCATTCGGGCCGGAGTCGCCGGGGCTCAGCACGTGCTCGTGGGCACGATAGCCGTTGTAGTAGACCTTCTCCGCCGTGCCGTCGCCGTCCGCGTCGAACAGCGCTCCGACGTGCGCGAAGCTGTCCCACTGCGTCGAGTACTGCAGGCACAACGTGACCTGGTCGTCGCAGATCACGTCGGTGAAGCGCGGATCGACGTGCGTCAGCAAGTGGTTCATGAACGGCTCGCCGCGCAGCTCGGTCGGCCGCAGCTGCGGCGGATGGCGGCGGGGGTTGAGCTTGTTGCCGCCCGGGTAGTCGAGCGGCAGGCTCAAGCAAAACGCCCGACCCTCGCGCACCTCGGCAGCCGCCTGGCGCAGCTTTTCCGGCGTCAGCAGGTTCAGCCGACCCAGTTGATCGTCCGGGCCAAAGTCACCCCAGGTAGAGCCTTCGGGTCGTCGCTTCCAGCGCGTCATGGCAGCGGAGAGTAGTCCGAGTCGCGAGAGGCTGTCCCCGGATATTCGGCCGAGCGCACGCCGATCGTCGCCTCGCTCGGTCAGCTCACGTGGAGCGCTGGCGCGCTCGCCGTCGCAGCTTGTTGCGGTGCGCGACCGTGGGCTGCACGTTTGGGCGCCGTCTTGATGTGCGTCGTGTACAGCGTGAGGCCGGTGAAGGTCAGCCCTCCAACGAGGTTTCCAACCACGGTCGGAATCTCGTTCCAGACGAAGTAGTCCATGAGCGAGAAGCCGCCGCCCATGATCAGGCCTGACGGGAACAAGAACATGTTCACGACCGAGTGCTCGAACGTCATGTAGAAGAACAGCGTGATCGGCATCCACATCGAGATGACCTTGCCCGTGACGTTGGTGCTGATCATCGCGCCGACGACGCCCGTGGACACCATCCAGTTACACATCATGCCGCGGATGAACAACGTCAACATGCCCGCGAGCCCGTGTTCTTTGTAGCCGATCGTGCGCAGCTCTCCGACGTGCGAGATGAACTTGCCGACAGCGTTCGGTTCCGTCGTGAAGCCATACGTGAAGATGATCGACATCATCACCGCGACCGTCAGTGCACCGAGGAAGTTCCCCGTGAACACGAGCCCCCAGTTGCGAAGCACGCCCTGGATCGTCACGCCGGGGCGTTTGTCGATCAATGCGAGCGGTGACAGCACGAACACACCGGTCAGCAGATCGAAGCCGAGCAAGTACAGCATACAGAAACCGACCGGGAACAAGATCGCGCCCAGCAGCGGGGATCCGGTCTGCTGCGTGATCGACACGGCGAAGACGGCGCCCAGCGCGAGCAGCGCGCCCGCCATGAAGGCGCGCAACACGGTGTCGCGCGTGGACATCAGGACTTTGGACTCACCAGCATCCACCATCTTGGTGACGAACTCGGTCGGAACTAGGTATGACACATTGACACCCTTGGTATGAGGTTCGAACTGCGGCCGCGTATTTCTTGATGACAGGAGGCTGTTTACGGTCGTGATCCGGACCATTTCGACCTCGTGTCGAATTTCGGGTTCATTTCGGGGTTGTGTCCAAGTGGTGCGTTTAGCCGCAGTCGATCCGCATCGCGATCGCGCAGCAATCTTTCTCCCACCTGACCACCTTCCGGCGATCGCGCGCCACAGAGGGAACGGACATCCATCGCATCGGAATGTCACCGAATGGAGGCGACCTCATGGCGGCGCGGGGCTTTGGTGGCCGGTGGATGGCGCTGCTCTGGCTGGCGTGTGCTGGCTGCACGGGTTCGATTCAAGAAGCCGGCGTAGTTCCACCCGATGGGACGCCGCTCCCCGGAGGTGCAGCGCAGCTTCCCGGCGCGAGTGCCGCGGGCGGCAGTGCTCCGACTGTCACCGCCGGCGCGGGCGTGCTCGGCCTCGGTGCGAACGGCATCACGCGACTGTCCCGCGAGGAGTACCGCGCGACGCTTCGGTCGTTGCTCGGCGTCGATATGGCTTCGGATGTCGAGCTGCTGCCCGCGGATTCATTCACTCCGTTCGACAACGACTACACGCTTCAGGTGCCATCGAAGGCGCTGGTCGACGGACTCAAAGCGGTCGCGGAACGTGCGGTCGACAGGGTACTCGCGGATCCCGCGTTGCGCTCGAACCTGGTAGGTTGCGCACCCACCGCTGCTGCAGACACGAATTGCCTGTCCAGCTTCATCCGGCGCTTCGGGCGGCGCGCGTTGCGCCGGCCGCTCAGCGCGGCGGAGATCCAGGCCTATCAGGGCTTTCAGTCGTTCGCAGTCGCCAACGATGATTTCTACGTGGCGGTCAGCATGGTGACGCGCGCGATGCTCCAGGATCTGGAGTTCGTCTACCGCGTCGAGATTGGACAGCCGATCCCGAGCCGGCCGGGTGTGTTCCGTCTCGACGACTGGCAGACTGCGACGCGGCTCGCGTACTTTCTCTGGGGCGAAAATCCCGATGACGCGCTGCTCGATCAAGCGGATCAGGGTCTATTGCGATCAGATCGCGATGTGCGGTTGGCAGCGGAACGCTTACTCGCCGACGAGCGCGGCATGCGTCGCATCCAGCGATTTCATGCGTTGTGGTTGGGATACGACACGCTCCCGCACGCCGCCGAGCTCAACGCCGCGCTGCGCCAGGAGACGGATGCACTGGTGCGCCGTGTGATCTTCCAGGACCAACATCCCTGGCTGGAGCTCTTCAGCTCGCCGGAGACCTGGGCCAATGAAGCGCTCGCCAAGAACTACGCGCTGCCGGGTGTGGTCGGCACGAACTTTCGCTGGGTCAAATACCCGACCGCCGACCGCCGGGGGATCCTGTCGCATGGCAGCCTGCTGTCCAACGGGTTTACCGGGACCGACACGAGCCCCACGCGACGCGGAAAATTCATCCGGGAGCGACTGGCTTGCACGCCTATCCCGCCGCCACCCCCTGACGTCAAGACCGATGAGCCACCCAAGGCGACTGCTGGAAAGAACTGTAAGATCGATCGATACGCCGCACATCGCAGCGAAGCCCGGTGCGCAGGCTGTCATGCGCTCATGGATGGCGTCGGCTTCGGGCTCGAGAACTACGATCGCCAGGGCGCGTATCGAACGACCGATGCCGGAAAGCCGGAGTGTCTGATCGAGGGCAAGGGTGAGCTTTCGGGCGTCGGCGAGTTCAAGGGCCCGGCGCAGCTGGGCGCGCTGCTCTCGGAGGGCGGGGAGCTGACCAGTTGCTTGATCCAGCGACTCTACCAACTCGGCGTGGGTCGCTCGGCGAGCCTCGGCGAAGACGCGCCGATGCTCGACGCGCTCGCGCTCAGCGGCGGTGGATCTGGCCTGCAGCTGCGGAAGCTGGTGCTCGATTGGGTATCCAGCGAGGGCTTTCGCAACCGTATCGTCGACGAGCGCTGAGGAGCGATCATGAAACGAGTTCCCTTGCACCGTCGCGCCGTCCTCCGGGGTTTTGCCGGAACTGCCGTCGCATTGCCGCTGCTCGAGCTGATGCTGGAATCACCGGCGCGCGCTCAGCAGCAGCCCCCCAGGCGCTATCTCGTGACCTTCGGCGGCTTGTCGGTCGGCAATCCCCAGCTGATCGTGCCGAATACGGTCGGGCGCAGCTACGACGTCAAACGCGCGCTCGCGCCGCTCAGCAGCGTTCAAAACGAAGTGAGCGTCGTCTCCGAGTTGCGATTGCCTGCGAGCGGTGCGGGTGGCTGGACCGGCAGGTGGCATTCGAGCAGCGTCGGTCCGCTGATATCGGGCATGCGCGCCTCGGGAACTGCGGCGCCCGGCAATCCCCTCGGCCACGGAGATCCGGTCGCCAAGGGGGTAACCTCGGATCAAGTCGTGGCCGATGCCATCGCAGGCACCACGCGTTTTCGATCGCTCGAGTTGCGCGCTCAGCCCGAGGTGTACCGCGAGAACGATGGAACCTTCGGCATCATCTCCTACCGGCGCGATGCGGCCACGGGAAAGCTGCAAGCGAACGAGCCTCAGGCCAGCCCGCGTCTGGCCTTCGACTCGCTCTTCACCGGTTTCTCGACGGGAAATCCGGACGACAGCGCACAGCGCCGAGCACTGCTCGAGCGAGACAAGAGCATCCTCGACCTCGTGAGAGATCGAACGCAGTCGCTGCTCGCGCGGCTGGGGTCCGCCGATCGCCGGCGAGTCGAGCGACACTTCGACGAGATCCGCGACCTGGAGCGCAGGATCACGGAGATCCCGGCGGTCGCGACCACTGCAGGCTGCAAGGTCATCGCGGATCCAGGCCAGGACGAGGCTGTACGCAAGGTCCAGAAAGGCAATGTCGAGGGCGACATCCCGCGCTATCTCGGCTACGCGAACGAAGAGAAGCGCGCGCAGGTCATGTCTGATCTGCTGCACATGGCATTCACCTGCGATCTCACGCGCTCGGCCACGCTCGCGTACACGTTCGCGCAATGCTTCATCGACACAAAGGCGCTGCTCGGCATCCAGCAAACCGACGTACACGAGCTCGGGCACGGCGCGGGCAGCGATCAAGACAAGGCCGACGCCTTTGCCTGGCACATCAAACACTTCGCGTATCTCGTGGCCAAGCTGCGCGACACGCCCGAAGGTGCGGGTAACGTGCTCGACAATACCGTGATGGTCTTCATGCCCGAGGGTGGCTGGGACGACGGCGAGCCGCATTCGGGAGAGAACATGGTCGCCCTGATCGCGGGCAAGGCTGGCGGCCTCAAGCCCGGAAAGCACATCAAGGCCACCGGCAAACACCCGGTTCAGGTGCTGATCAGCGCCATGAATGCCGCAGGCGTTGCGACCCAAACGCTCGGTGAGATCACAGGGCCGCTGCCGGAGTTGTTCACTTGAGCGAGGCAGCCCTCGCCGATGTCACTCGCCCGCTGTTCGCCACTCATTTGAGGTTCTTCTGCGCGTAGACCCATTCAGAGTCCGTGCACTGAAGGCAATCTGTACCCGCGTACCACTTCTTCGCCACCGCGTCGTCGAGCAGCGTGTAGCGGAACCAGGCCGCAACTTCCGGGGCCATGCGCATGGGCTCCTTCATCATCGTGATATGGTCCGACATCTTGAGGCTGCCGAACGCCGCGGGGCCACTGACTGCGTTGTAGGCCGAGCGCACGCCGGACGGATTCAAGTCGCCGTCGCCGGTCAAGAATAGTCCGGGCGCATGCAACATGTTGCCGCTGCCCCCGTGCATCAGCACGCTCGACTTTACGCGTGGATCTCCGCTTGCAGCACCCGTGCTGCCGCCGCCCTGCGAGTGGCCAAACAACCCGACCTTGGAGGTGTCGACGTGCTTGAAGAGCGGACTGCCTTCACGAGCGTTCTCCGCCTCGATGTAGTCCACCCCTCGCAGCTGAAACTTGCCACTACCCGTGTAGCGCGAGTTCGTCGCGATCACGATGAAACCGTGCGAGGCCACGTGCGTGAGGAGCGCATTGTAGCCATTGGTCTTCGCGCACGTGCCATTCGCCCAGCTCAAGACCGGATAGAGCTGACCTTCCACCATGTTCTTCGGATGGTAGAGCGTGTAGAGCTCGACCTTGTAGTCCGGTCCGAACAGCGCGTAGTCGCGTGCTGCTTCGGCAGTTCCACCGAAGCTTTGGATGAAGCTCGCGCAACCGGCGCCGTCGGATCTGTCATTCGCGGCGGTCGGTGGGTTCTCGAAGCCCATGCCGACGTTCTCCAGCTTTGCGACCTCGTACGGTCCCGGCATGTTGGGGTCCCCCAGCGGCCCTGGCGACGCGCTCGCACCCGCGCCTCCGGTACCCGCGCCTCCGGTACCCGCGCCTCCCGAACCAGCGTTGTCCGTACCCGCTCCTCCGCCAGCACCGGCGTTGGCTGTGCCCGCATCGGAAGTTGGGCTCGACGTGCCTGCGTCGGCCGCAGGTGCGGGTTTGACAGTGCCCGCGTCCATGCTCGTCGTCATTGGAGCGGTTGCTGGCATGGGTGCCGATGTGCCTGCTTGAGGCGCGGGGCTCGGGTCAACGCCGCTCGGCGAGCCGGATGCTCCTGTGTCGTTGTTCGCGGCTCCTTCCTTCGTCGCGCAAGCCGCAATCACAAAGGCCGCACAGAGCAAGCCGAAAGCTCGTTGGTAGTTCGCAAGCCCGAACATAAAATCACTCTCCCGAGCCGGACGCATCTGCGATCCATTCCCTCTGGCAGGCGATGTAAGCACGGCACGATTGCTCGTCGCAAACACCGCTCGGGAGTATCCAGGCGGAATGGAGCACGAGGCACCGCATCCGCGTCGACGCGAGCGGCACGCGGATTGGCTTTGGCGGTCGATCGAATACGCCAGCACCGCCACGAGCTTTCGCGACCTGGTGCGCGCCAACTAAGGCGAGTCGAGCAGCGGCTTGCGCCCGAGCCACAGGCAGAGTGGGACGAGCAACGCGGTCCAGAACACGGGGTATCCCATCTTCACGGCGTGCACCGCGTCGGTCTGGCCGCGCAGCGCGGGGATCAGGTGGATGGTCGCGGCCGATAAAGGCGCGACCGCCGACAGCGCGAGCAAGAGCAGCAGGCCCGTCCACGGTCGCAGCGGTGCGATCAGCTTGTGCGCGCAGAAGAACAACGCGAACGCGACGCCGACGTCGGCCAGCAGCAGGCTCGCGAGCCAGGTGTCGAACAGGAGGCCGGAGCGCGTGGTCCAGGCCGTCCCGACCTCGAACAGCGCGGCGCGGCCGATGTCGAACGCCGCCCACATCAGCAGCGCGGCGATGCCGATGAAGCGCAGCCGCTGCACGAGTGGGATCGCGCGGCCCAGCGCGATGCTGCTGACGGCTGCAATGCACAAGCAGATCGGGATCGCGGACCAGTTGTAGCCCGAGAGCCAGGCCAGGCTGTTCCAGCCCTTGACCCACACGATCTCCGTCCACCACATCGCCCACGCGATCAGCGCGCCGCCCAGCACGACTAACACGACCGCGCGCGCTCTGCGCGGTTGTGTCACGTGACTGGGCGGGGTGCTCGTTCGTTCCATCGGGGCCGACGAGCTTACCAGCTACTCATTGAGCAGCATGCTCGGCTTTTACCAGGTCGTAGAAATAGCGAGCCTCGCCTGTCGTGTAGAGTCCGTACCAGGCCTCCAGCGTCGCCTTCGAGTACACCTCCAGCGCCTCGAAAATCGCGCGCGCGAAGTCCACCGGCGCGGAGGCCGGGGCCGTGATGATGCCACCGTCGCTGACCACGCGCGCGTCGCGATAACGTGCGGCGCCCGCGTACCCCGGCACCTGCGCGAGGAACTCGGCTGCATTGCTGGTGTGCGCGACTTCGTTCAAGAGTCCCACGCTCGCCAGCCCGGCAGTTGCGCCGCAGATGGCAGCGATCGGCACCCTGGCGGCGTGAAATTGCTTGGCCTTCTCCAGCACGGCGTGGTTCGCGCCGCTCATCCAGCCGTCGCCGCCCGGCAATATCAACAGCTCGCTGTCCTCGGGCTTCAACTCGCTCAATGTCAGGTCGGGCAGGATGGCCAACCCACCCGTGGTGCGCACTGGCTCGCGAGTGATGCCCACACTGCGCACGCGATAGCGCCCCGGTCGGCTCTGATACGCAGGCTGATTGATCTGGGCGATCGCGTATCCCGGCTCCCAATCCGCCAGCGTGTCGAAAACGTACACGTGAACGTCGCGCGTTTGCATGGCTGACCTCCCTTTCGAGCTGCCAGCAACATAATCCCCGTTCAGGTCAGAAACGGTCCGCGGCAGGCACGGCATACGCGCGTATTTCAACTGTCTTCATCACCAGGGATGCGCTGCATACAGCGCGTCCCGCCACGCGATCAGGTCCGGAAACTCTGCGGCCAGCGCGGCGTCAGTCGAGACCCGCAGCATCGCCGGCCCCATCGGCGAGCTCGGAACCGCGCGCAGCGTGTGAACGCACACGGCCATCGCGAAGTCGGCGTAGCTGAGCTGCTCGAGCAGATAGCGCCGGCCGTCCGCCAGCGCCTGCCGCATGCGCGAAAACTCGGCGCGCATCAGCGCGTGGCTGCTCGGCTGCTTGTCTTTGGTGATCGCGTACTTGGCGTTGAAGGTGCGCGCCGCGAGGCCGGCCCCGCGCTTGCCGAGCAACTTGGCCAGAGGCGCAGGCAGTGCTTCGGTCGCCGCATCCGGCTCATCGTCCACGACGCGCAACATCGCGCACACGCGACCCGCGCTCAGCACGCGTTCGCTGGCGGCGTTCCACTCGGCGATCCGCGCACGCTTCTCCTGCGGGATCAGCGGGCTGCCCGATCCGACGCGATCTGCGTAGAGCGCGATATCCCACGAGTCCGTGAGCGTACCGTCGGGCGTGAACAACACCGGCACGGTCACGCGTCCGCCGAGCTTCCGCAGGCGCAGGCGCAGCATCGCCTCACCCAGCACGGGGATGTACTCGCGTTCGCTCACGGGCAGACCGTGATGTCGCAGCGCACAGCGTGCCTTGATCGACCAGGGAGAGAAGGGCAGGTGGACCAGCGTGAGAGCCATGGAGTACGCCATGTGCCCCAGCTGCTCGGTAGATTCAAGCGGCCGCTCTAGTCCTCGCTGACCAACAAGCCGGTCACATCGCCCGCTTCCTGGGTCAGTCGGCTGATCTGCGTGGCCACTTCACCGGGATGTACGAATGGCCGGTCTGGCGGGACCACCAGCACCGCGAGCCCGGTGATCGTGCACGCCCCGCCGACGTAGTGGCTCAGCAGCACCGGGCGGTACGAGGTCTCGCCGAAGGTGGTCCAATCGGTATTCACCGACAGCTCGGAGGCGCCGGTGCTCTGCGCCCCGCCGTGGAGCTCGGCCATCACGTACTCGCGCGCCATCGCGTGCAGCGCCTCGTCGGGCACGCGCGCTCCGCTGCTGGCGATCCACGTCGGCACGTCGTGCCGCAGCTGGTAGATGTGGCCCTCGCTGGCTCCGCTCTGCTGCGTGAGCAGCGCCAGTGCCACGCGCGCGCGCTCGGTCGCGTCGTTGCAGGTGTTCAGCCGCGACTTGATCGCAGTCGCGCCGGCCGCGCGCACTCCTTCGAGCATGGGCGCTTCCGCCACGAGCTTGTGCTTCTGCGCCTCGCGCTTGAGGCGCTGCAGCTTGCTCGAGAGCGCCGGGTTCGCCGCCTTGGTGTATTCTCGCTCGCACAGGGCGCGATGGGTCTCGAAGCCCTTCACGTCCGCCTGCAACATGGCGACACGCGCGCGCGCCTCGTACGCCAGGCCGAGCCGCAGGCCCGTGGCGCCCGCCGCGGTGCAGTGCTCGATCACGGCGTCCGCCGCCTGCGCGGCATCGGCGCGGCCCAGCTTGGCCTCGATCACGCACAGCGCGAGCGAGATCCAGTGCTGCGCGCTCGCCCCGAGGTCCACGCGCGCGGCTTCTGCCAGGTAGGTCCGGCCCTGTTCGGCAGCCAGTGATTCGTGGCCAGCTTCGTCGAGCGCGCGCACGTGTGCCGCTGCCAGCTGCGGCCACATCTGATGCGTGCCGGCCGCGCACGAGCGTAGCAGGTCGGTCAGGCCGGCCAGCGCGGTCTTGGCATCGCCGCGGATGCGCTGGTATTCCGCCTCGCCGTAGCGCTGTGCGATGCGAAACGCCGGGAAGCGCGCGGCGAGCGGGGCGATCTCCTCCAGGCTGCGCTGGACGCGCGTCAGGTCTTCCATCGCAATGTGCGCGATCAACTGCCAGGGCAGCTGGACGCTCTCGAACGTCTGCGCGGCGCTGTTCTGCACCCGCGCCAGATCGAACTGCTTGCGGCAGCGCTCGGCTTCGTGGCTGTTGCCTTGCCAGAGCTGGTGCACCATGCGGATCAGCCAGGCATTGCTCTGCAGCGTGACGTGCTTCTCGAGTTGGTCCGCGACCTGGACGCAGGCCGCCGAGCCCCAGGCTGCGTCGATCACTGCCCGGCCGTTCATGACCATCATGCGCGTGTATTGCAGGTGGGTCGCATCGATGCCCGTGCGCTCCGGGACCGCGAATAGCTCGAGCAAGGCCGTGTAGATCTCGTGTGCTCGTTCGAAGCGCCCAGACAGCCGTGCCTGCACGCCCTGAGTCAGTTGTTCGATCACGCCGAGGACCGGCGCGAGCGGAATGAACGGTGCGACCGACGGCGCCGTCAGTGCCCCGTTCAGATCCATCGCCAGCGCGCTGATCGACAGCGGCAAGCGCGCCGAAGTCGCGAGCTCGCGGATGGCGGCGCCCGGGTCCGCGAAGCGCTCGTGCTCGGGGCTGTTGACGTAGCGCGCCTGCGCTTGCCCGAGCGCATGCTTCCGCCGCGCACCCTGGTCGAGCGTGGGATCCGCCTGCTCCCAGTCGGTCAGGCCCGAAGCCTGCTTGAGCATCGCGTTCAGCTCGACCGTCAGCGCAAGGCCGAAGTCCGTGACCGTCGTCATCGTGCACACGCGCGCCAGCACCACGAACTCGTCGCGCTTCGGGCGCCGTCGTTCGCGCAACGCGCGCAGCACCTCTTCGTAGGTCTGGAACCAGTCTGCCGGCAGCGACAGCAGCAGCTTGTGAAACGCCTCGGGACTGTGATCAGTCACCGCGCGCGACGCGATGGAGTGCGCGACGAAGCCGTCCAGCGCGCGATCGATCTCGCCTGCGTGCAGCAAGTGGCGCGCGTGCCGAAACTCCTCGTCGGGGCGCACCTCGAACACGTGCGCGAGGCGCCGGTGCAGATCGCGCGTGCGCTCGGAGCCGAGCAAGGGCACCCAGGCTCGATCCGCGAGCACGAACCGGTCGCCCAGCGCGCGCACCACGTCGGCCTGCATGAGCGCCTCGAGATCGGCCAACACCTCGCCGGCTCCTGCGCGTTCGGACAGCTGCCCGCACTCCTCGAAGCTAAAGCTCTTCTCTGGACACAACGCCAGGGCGCGCGCGAGATCGCGGGCACAGGGAGGCAGCTGCGCGAGCCTCCCCGAGAGCATCTGCGCGACGCTCGAAGGCAGCTCGGTGGCCTCGACCCCGGCCGGCAGCGACCAGGTGCCGGCGTGGTAGCGCGCGCTGCCGCTGTCGACGAGGTGTTGGGCCAGACGCATCAGGTCGCGCGGACTTCCGCCCGACAGCGCATGCAGGCGCTGCGCGAGCGCGTCGAGCGTGCGGCTCGCGCCGAATACCGACGCCAGCAGGCTCTGGCTTTCCTCCTGCGTCAAGTTCTCGAGCCCGATATCGCTGGCCATACTCGCGAACAGCTGGAAGGCCGTGGCCGCGGTGGGTGTCTCGCCGCGGACTGCTGTCGCGAGGATCACCAGCGGCGTGCGCCGGGAGTTTTGCGCGATCAAGCCGATCGCGGCCAGCGACGGCTCGTCGATCGCGTGCAGGTCGTCGATCGCGAGCAGCAGCGGCTTGCGCTCGGCGACCGCGAGCAGCACCTGCTGCAGTGCAGCCTGTAGCTGCGGGCGCAGGGCGCCGCGGTCCGCGGCCGGGACCAGTGCGACATCGCGGCCCGCGCCGAGCTCGGGGACGATGTGAGCGAGCACGGGCAGTACGGGCTCCGCCACCTCGTGCATCACCTCGGGCACGATCTGCTGCAGCTGAGACAGCAGGCGACGCATGACGCCGTAGTCCGACTCGCCATCGTCGGCATCGGCGCGCACGACCGTCATGCCCAGCAGCTTGCTGCTCAGCAGGCAGGCATCGAGGAAGCGCGAGCGTCCGGAGCCCGCGGTTCCGTCTGCCAGGAGCACCGCGCCGCGCTTGCGTAGCGCGCGCATGGCCTTGGTCTTCACGCGCGCGAGCTGGGCCTGGCGGCCGACGAACGCGGGCGTTGCGAGGTACGCCTGTGCGACCAGCAGCTGTTCGCCCGACTGCGTGCCGGCGATCGCTCCCAGGCGCGCCATCACCTCGGCTGCGCTGCTCGGCCGTGCGTCCGGCTCGAGCTGCAGCAGATCCAGCACCAGCGTGTCGAGCGCCTCGGGGATGCCTGGCGTCAGCTCGGATGGCCGCGCGACTCCGAAGCGCCAGGCATTCGGCAGGCTGGCGAAGTCGCGCACGGGATAGGCGTGACGTTCGGTCAGCACGTAGTACAGACTCGCGCCCAGCGCGTACAGATCGGTGCGCGCATCCAGCGCGCGCATGTTCAAGATCTCCGGTGCGCAGTACACCGGTGTGCCGACCAGCTCCTTGCTCGCGCCCATGTGCGTCATGGCGCCGAAGTCGATCAGCTTGGCCAGGCCATCGCCCGTGCAGCGAATGTTGCGCGGACTCACGTCGCGATGGACGATGCGCCGCGAGTGGAGCAGCGACAGCGCCGAGCAGATGTCGCTGGCGATCGCGCAGGCGCGCTTCCAGTCGACGGGCATCGCGCTCAGCAGATCGCCGCCGTCCAGGAGCTCCATCGTATAGAAGGGACCACTCGCGTCGACGCCGTAGTCGAAGACTTGCACGATGCGCGGGTGGCTCAGCTGGATCAGCGTATGGAACTCGAGCGCGAACAGCTCCCGGCTGCGACGCTGCAGCTCGGAGCTGCCGTCCGAGCGCGGGCGCTTGAGCGCCAGGCGTCGGCCCGAGGCGGTGTCCACCGCTTCATAGACGACCGCCATGCCGCCGCCGCCGAGCTCACCGAGAATCTGATAGCGCCCGGAGCTGATGTCAGGTTGCGTCACGTTACGATGATACACGTCACGGATGCAGCCTTGCGTGTACGTAGTGTGCGGCTGCGGAGCACAGGGAGCCGCCGCGTAGCGCCGGCGACCGATAATCACCTGGAAGGGTCGCGCGCTGAGGCGCGAGCCTTCTAGACTAGTCCGCCGCCGTTAGCCGCAAGCCCTGGCTGTCGCCGGACTGCAGCAGGCTCGTCGCTATTGCATTTAGCAACTGCGCCTGGCGCTCGTTGCGGATGCGCGCGTTGTTGACTTCCACCACGGCGATTCCGGCGAGTGTGCTCGTGGCGTCCGTGACGCAGCCGAGCGGCAGCAGCTCGTAGCTGGTGCCGGAGGCCTGAATGAGCGACGTCAGCGCGTCGTCTTGCGGCAAGTCACCGGTGACCATGTCGTCCATGTCGATTGCGCGCTGCTGCTTCTCGGTGACGTAGTCACTGACGTGCGCGGCGAGCTCGGGAGCTGGTTCCTTCTGGCCGTGCGACGCGCGCAAGAGCAGCCCTGCGGGCGAGATCAAGTAGAGGTGGCCCGCGCGCGCGGCGTGCGACGCGCAGATCATCTGCAGCGCGAGCTGGGTGCGCTCGTCGGAGCTGCGCGAGCCGGCCATGCTGCGTGTGATCACGGTCATCAGCTCGTCGCTGCCGAGCGAGTCGCTGTCGGCGCCCGCGAGCACCTCGAAGTCCGAGATCGAGACCTTGGAGCGCATGCCGTTGCGCGTGGCCTCGTTCATCAGCCGTTCGTAGCGCGCCCCGAGCGGTGTCCGAGCGCCGTGCCGGTACTCGCGCGCGGTCAGCTCCGCGAACCGCTCGAAGGCCTCCATGTCCTTGGTCCAGATCGCGATGCGCGCGCGCGTCTCGTACGTCAGGCCCATGCGCAGGCCGGTCGAGCCGAGCTGGTTCTGCTGCGCGATCAACGCGTCCATGCGCTCGACGGCCGCGCGCGTGTCGCCCAACCTGGCTTCGGCCAGCGCCAGCGGACGGATCAGATCGAAGGCAGGCGCCTTGATGTCGTGGGCTTCGCAGAAGCGCAGCATTTCGCTGGCCAGCTTGCGGGCCTCTTCGTCCCTGCCGAGACCGAGCAAGCATTCGGTCAAGCCTGCCTGCGCGTCCAACCAGAACCCCATGTTGGGCGCGGGGCTCGGGCCGTCGAGCCGCGAGAGCTCGATGCACTGCTCGAACTTGGCCTTGGCCGCTGCGAAGTCGCCGCGGACCAACTGGAAATAGCCCTCGGCGCCGATGACTGCGGGCTCCCAGGCGGGGTGTTGCGCTGCGATCGGCTTGAGCTGCTCGATCACCTGCGCCACGCCCGCCAGGTCACGACTCTTGGCGTACGCTGCCAGCTCGACCGTCAACAAGCTCTTGAACATTTGCGGGATCCGCATCTGCAGCGCGAGCACCTCGGCCTGGCGGCGCAGGCGATCGGCGCCTTCGCTGTCGCCCTGCTCGAGCCGGACGATCTTGCGCAAGTTGAGCGCGCTGACCCTTTGGTAGGGATCGTCGTCCAGGCGCCCCGCCCAGTCCGCAGCCGACGCCAGGCCGAGCTGCGCTTCCATCATGCCGAGCGCGTACGCGATCGCGTTGCCCATCGGCTTGGCGAACTGCTCCTCCGTGTTGGCCATGGCGTCGAGCGCGGTCAACGCCTTGCGCCAGAGCTCCCGGCAAAGCTCGTAGCGACAGTCACAGTGGCTGTGGCTGGTCGCGCGCGCGTTGTTCCAGATCACGTCGAGCATCGGCGCCAGCGCGACGAATGGCTCGACGATGCCTGGCAGGCTCTCCACCAGATCGCGCTTCAGGGTGCGCGAGCCGAGCGCGATCGACACGACCACGTACTCGCCGAGCTTGCGGATGGCTTCATCGACCGGGTACACACGCTCGTGCTCGGGGGTCGCGAGGTAGCGCTCGTGCGCGGTCTGCAAGGCCCTGGTCAGACGTTCGGTCGGGTTCGCGCTCTGCGTGTCGCTGCGGTAGAGTGCCAGGCCCGAGTCGTGCGCAAGCTGCTCGAAGTAGACGCGCGAAGACTCGAAGTCCGGCGCGCCCTCGGTCAGGATGTTGCCGAGGTATTGCCAGCGCCGCAGGTCGTACACCTCGCGAGGACTGCGGCCGAGCGCGCGAGCTGTCTCGATCGCGCGCGGGTAGCACCACTGCATCTTTGCTACGTTCAGCTCGCCAAGCTGGTTGGTGTCGATCGGCCTGCCTTCGAGCTCGTTGCGCCGATCCAGTACTTCGAGCGCCTGCCGGTCGAGCCCGCCGAAGAATGCGTGATGGATGTACGGGACGTTGGCCGCTGGGCCGTACATCGTGGCGAGCGCGCGATGGCAGTGCCCCGTCTGCTCGGCATCCAGCTGGTCGGTGAACGCTGCGATCCAGAGCCGGTTCACCAACCGATAGACGCTGCCGTCGCGCACCAGTGCCTGGGCCGCGAGCAGCTCCGAGATCGCCAGCTCGATCTCCTGCGAGCTCGCGTCGGGCAACAGCGCGCGGTAGTCGGGATCCGCGAGCGTCTCGTAGTACGCCAGCGCTTGCGCCGCGCCCAGGAAGCGCGCGTGCGGTGACAAACGTTCGATGCGCGCGTGCATGGCCGCCGCAGCGCTGTGCGGCAGATCGCCGGCGGCGAGTCGATTGGGTAGCGTCCAGTGTCCGGCCGCGTAGCGGATCAGCCCGCGGTCCACCAGGTGCTGCGCGGTCTCGAGCGTCTGGCGCGGATTGCCGAGCGCCACGCGCTGGATCTCGTCGGCAAGCATGCTCAAGTTCGCCACGTCGCCGAACAACGACTCGAACAACTCGCGAGTCTGCTCCCGGGTCAGCGGCGCGAGCGGCATGGCCGTGCAGCGCCGCGCCAGCGCGCGCACTGCATCGCTACCGGCGTCGTCGCTGTCCACGGTGAGCGCGACCAGAATGCCGCCGCGCTTGGTCTTGTCGATCAGCTCGGCGAGCAATGCAGCCGAGGGCTGGTCCATCTTGTGCACGTCGTCGACGGCGATCAACAGCGGGTGCGTGCGGCAGACGCGCAGCAGCCAGCGGCGCAGCGTGCGCTGTAGGGTTGCGGCCTCGAATGCCGGGTCGCTGAAGTTGCGCAGCTCGGGCCGCGCCTCGTCGGTGTTGTCGTTGGCGGCCGGCGGGCTCGCGAACAAATCGGGAAAGTCTCGGCACGCGTCCCCCACGGGCAGCGCGTCGAGCAGGTGGTTTGCCAGGCTGTGCGCGATCGAGAATGGCTCGCGGCTGCCGGTCGCGGTCGCGCGCAGCAACGTAAAGCCGCGGGTCTGGGCCTCGAGCGCACAGGCGTCCAGCAGCCGAGAGCGGCCGGCTCCCGGCGGGCCTTCGAGCATCACGCCGCGCACGCGCTGCAGCCGCGAGTCGCGCATCTGGTGCTGCAGGGACGTCATCACGTCTTCGCGTCCGACCAGCGTGGGCGTCGACAGGTACGCGCGCGAGACGGCCTCCGACTCCAGGCCGTGCAGGCCTGCGCATGCAGCCAACAGCTGCATGACGTCGAAGGCAGTCTGCGGACGCAAGCTCGGCTCGACGCTGCAGAGGGCCAGCACCAGATCATCGAGCGCGGGCGGGATGTCCGCGACCAGCGTCGAAGGCGGAACCGGCTTGTGTCCCCACGCGCTCAGCAGATCGGAGAACGAGCGCGCGGGGTAGGGCAGGCGCGCGGTCAGCGCGTAGTAGAGCGCCACGCCGAGCGAATACAGATCGGTGCGCGCGTCGAGCGCCAGGCGCTGCAGCGTCTCGGGCGCCGTGAACGCGGGCGTGCCCACGACCTCGGCGCCGCCACCGCTCATCGCCGCCATGGCACCGAAGTCGATCAGCTTGGCCTGACCGTCCTGCGTGCAGCGGATGTTGCGAGGGCTGATGTCGCGGTGTAGCAGGCGCCGGGAGTGTAACAGTGCGAGCGCGGAGCAGACGTCGAACACCAGCCGACATGCGTCTCGCCAGCCGAGCGGCGCACGTTCTCGCAGGTCGCCGCCGTCCAGCAGCTCCATGGTGTAGAACGGGCTGTCATCTGTGCCGACACCGTAGTCGTAGACCGCGATCACGTGCGGATGGCGCAGCTGCGCCAATGTGTGGAACTCGCGCTCGAACAGGGCCGCCGCGCTGCTGCGCTCGGGCGCCGTCGGATCCATCGTGAGCTGCTTCAGCGCGACCTGCCGCCCGAGCGCACGATCGGTGGCGCGGTACACGCTTGCCATGCCGCCCCGACCAAGGAGTTCATGGATTTCGTAGCGGTCGGCGAGGCGGTCCGCGGCGGCTGGGCTCGTCATCGACTCCGATAGCATAGCATCGGAGCACCGAGCGGGAGCCGCCGCGCAGCGCCGGCGACCAATAATCATTCGGAAGGGTCGCGCCCTGAGGCGCGAGCCTTCCGGCCGGGGCATTGTTGTAGTTAATCGTTATGGCAAGTTGTGGCTACCGACCTCGTACTCGTCCTTCTTGTTACACAACCCGCAGTCGGTACCCACGAACATCTTCTTGGCCTCGGTGTCACCCTTCAACATGTACTTCCACCAGGCGATGGTCGGTTCTGTCACGCGTTCGGGTTGTTCCATCAGTGTCAGGTGACCAGTCACGCTGCCGCCCGTTTCCAGGACCTTGTGGTAGAAGAGATACGCTCCGGGTTGGCTTGCATTGTTCGTCGCGGTGGCCATCGAGGATGCGGAGTAGCCCGTGATGTCGCGTTCGCCCGACACCGCAAGGAACGGCTTCGACGCCGAGCTGCCGCCGTTCCAGAGGATCACGGCCTTGATGCGCGGATCGCGAGCTGCGTTCGCGGTCGCAGAAGCACCCTGGGAGTGGCCCATCGCGCCGACCTTCTCCAGATCGAGCTTCTGATAGTAGACGCTCTTGGGATCCTCGTTCGCAGCCTTGGCGAAGTCCAACGCCTTCAACATCTCGTTGTTGCCCTGGTCGGTGAAGCGTGAGTTCGCGGCGAAGATCACGAAGCCGTGCGACGCGACGGTCGCCAGGAACGACGCGTAGCCGCCCGATTGACCGCACGTGCCGTTGCCCCAGGTGATCACCGGATACTTCTCTCCGTCCTTCATGCACGCGGGCCGGAACACGGTGTAGAGGTTCAGCTCGGCTCCTCGCAGATCGAGCACATCCTCGGTGGTGCTCGCAGGCTCGCCGAACGCTGCGGCCAGCACGGCACAGGAGTCCTCGCTCGGATTGATCGGATTTGCGAACGCCATGCCTTCGTTCCACTCGACGTACCCACCGTACGGGCCGCCCTTGAGCTCCGTGTTGCCCCAGCTTCCACCTGCGGTGAGCGGGATGCTCGGCGTCATCAAGCTGGAGCAGCCGGTCTCCTTGTCCTCGTAGGCGCACTTGGCCTTGAGCGAAGCGACGCACATCTCGAACGCGCCGCCGTTCGGCTCGCCCGTGCCCGCTGCAGGCGTGGCGCCGCTGCCAGCTGCAGGCATGCCGCCTGCGCCCGCGCCACCGGCCATCATGGCTGGCGTGCCTGCCGTGACCGCAGGCGCACCACCGCCTGCGCGACCACTCCCGGCAGCCCCTGCGCTGCT
>DATEOF010000316.1:0-13934 GCA_035274465.1 Polyangiales bacterium | reverse complement strand
CGCGCACGCGCCGTGTGCGGGCTGGGCATCTGCAGCGGTGGAGCGCCGGCCGGTGGGGCAGGCGGAGCGGCTGGCGCTGGCTGAGAAGCGGTAGGCGTGGGCGGGTGGTCGCTCGCGGCGACCTGGCTTGCGGCCATGGTGCGATCGTTCCAGAGCACGGCGCTCAGGCGCTGCTTGCTCTCGGCCGCCGCTCGCTTGCTCGCGCGGGCGTTGGCGCTGATGCCGAGCGAGTCGGCGAGTGCACCTTTCGCGCGGCTGAGTTGTTCGCGCAGGGAACTTCGTTTGCGCTCGGCTTCAGACATTCGATCGCCTGTCAGGGTACTGGGACTCTAAGTCAACGCGGGGCTCGTTGCTAGCCCGTGGGCGGCCTGCTGACGCGCAGGCTGGGGCCGGTGCGAATCTGCCCCGACTCGAGCCGCGCGACGAACTCGCTGCGCAGCGGCTCGGGAAGCGTGCTGTGCAGGTACTCGAGCGCGGTGCCGCGTTGCATGGCGTCGCCGTGAGTCAGGGCGCGCCGGGCGAGCCAGAGCGCGTCACGCTCGAGCACCAGGCTGAGCAGCGCGAACAGGTGGTGCAAGGTCGCCGGCTCTTCCTCGGTGCTATGGAGCTCGTCCCGCACGCGCTCGAAAACCTGACGACTGTCGGGCGCGAACTCGGGGTTGCGCGCGATCAATTCGGCGAGCGCCGTGGCTGCTCTGTGGCGCAGCTCACGCTCGGGCGCGCGCAGCGCTGCGGTGAGCGCATTCGCAGCGCGCGGGTGGTCGGTGCTCTTCAGGATGCGCGGGATGCGCCGCCGCGCCACCAGCGGCAAGCTGGGATCGTGCATGGCGTCGACCAACTGGCCGACCACGCGCTCGCCCAGACCGCGCAGCGCGTGCGTCACCGGCTCGATCAACGAGCTGTGCGCGAGCAGCGGGATGGCGAACGCGACCAGGCGCGTATCCAGTGGTCCACGCTCCAGCACGCGCAGCACGCGCGCGCGATCGAGGCTGAGCAGGTCCCCCGCGGCTGTCAGCAGCGGCGCGCTTTCTCGCGCGTCGACCGGCCTCGGAGGCAACGAGAAGCGACCGGCCGGCTGAGACGAAGTCGGAGGCTCCGAGGCCGTCGGCCCGTTCGCGCCTGCCTGCGGTCGCAGCGCCGCCAGCTGCTGGAGCAGCTCGGCGCGGCTGATCTCGGCGTGCGTCTGGGACATGGTCAGGCGCGTGGTGCTATCCGCGATCTCCGCCGCTTGCAGCTGCACGGAGCCCTTGCGCAAGCTGGCGGTGAGGGCGGCCACGTAGCCGTTGTGCAGGCGCAGCGACAGCTGCAGGCACAACGCCGCACCCAGGACGATCATCAACCACAAGAGCCGCCCGGAGTTGCGCGTGTCGAGCAGCGCCAGCAGCAGCAGCAATCCGCTGCCCAGCGCCTCGCCCAACCGACCGCCGGCCACGTCGATCAAGGTCTTGGTCGAGCGCCGCGTGCGTTGGGACAGCGGCGTGTACAGCGGCTCGTACGCCGAGCGGTACAGCGAGCTCTCGAGCACGCTGCTCGCGCCGCGGATCAACGTGGCGCCCCACAGGCGAGGCAACGCTGCGCCCAGCGCGCCGCCGAGCAAGATCGAGGCAGGCAGCGTGGCCAGCGTGGCCGACAGCCCCCAGCGTTCGAGCGCGCGATGCGCAAAGCTGACCTGGACCGCAGCCGTCAGCAGCGCGGTGGCGCTGTGGAAGACCGCAAACATCTGCAGCAATTCGGCACCCGACCCGAGCTCCTTCGTGGCAGTGTTCTTGAAGCCGAAGTCGAGCAGCGCCGAGACCAGGCCGGTCAGTGCGACCAGGTACGCGATGCTGCGCAGGTAGCTGGACTTCGACAGGCTGACCAGCACGAAGCCGACGGGAGTGGTCTCCCCCGACGACGCGCCGCGGCCCGCCATGCGCAGCAACGCCAGCGCGCTCACCAGGTTCATCACGCCCAGCACCGCCAGCAGCGCCCGCTCGCCCAGCGCGCGCGCGGACAGCGTCACCAAAAAGCCGCCGATCAGCCCGCCGATGGCCGAACCGCTCAGGATCCGGCTGCTCGCGCGGCGCGCGGTGTGCGGATCGAAGTGCTCGGTCACGCACGAGTAGAACGCGCTGATCGTCGTGCCACCCAGGGTCGCGATGTGCACGAACAGTAGCCAGGCGGCGATCGGGCCCGCGGTGGGCAGCAAGGTCCACTCGATCCCGAACAGCGTCGCGCTCAGCATGAGCAGCCCGGCCGCCACCCTGCCCGGCCCCAGGCGCGAGATCGCGTACGCCACCCCGAGCACGATCGGCACGGCCAGCAGCGCGGCCACCAGCATCGCGCGCGGCAACGCAGCGACCGAGACCTGGTTCAGGAACAGGCCGTCGCGCACGGCCTTGCTCCCGACCTGCTGCGCCAGGATGGCACCCGCCGCGATCGCCCAGGGCAGAAGCCTCGGGGCAGACTCGGGCTGGCTGGACATCGCACCCATGCCGCGCAGCATATACGTGCCGGCCCGATCAGGGCGTCAGAAGCGTAGCCGGCCGGTCACGGCCACGTCCTGCGCAGCACCCGGTATCGGCAGCGCGACGTGCAGCTCGGCCCCGCTCTCCTGCAGCTCCGGCTGATCCAGCGCGTACAGGAACAGGCCCGTGACGCCCGCAGCGAGCGCCACGCCGAAGCTCGTGATCGCCGCGACGCGCCAGCGGTTGCGGTCGCGTTTTGCCTCGTTGTAGTCGACCAACTCGTCCGGGCTGAGGTTCGCGCGCTGGCGCTTGCTCAGCGCGTCGTCGGCCGCGTCCTCGCGCTCCAGCGCAAAGGCGCTGAACACCCCGCCCGCGACCAGGCCAGCGCCGCCGACCACGAACAGGGTGATGGCCGCCGTGCGCTGCGCCGTGGGTTCGAGGCGCACCGCAATCTCGCGCGAGTCGCCGGGGGCCAGCTGTGCGCGTATCAAGCGCGCGTGGTGGCCGTTGCGCGCGAAGCCAAACGTATGGCTGCCGCCGGGCAACGACAGCGTCCGGGCCGCGCCGACCGACCCCGCCGGGCTGCCGTCGACGTGCAGCTCGGCCTCGGGTTCGGAGCGCAGCAGCACGCTGGCAGGCCGCTCGCGCAGCTCGACTTCGATCGGGATCAGCTCGCCCGCCACCGCTTCGACCGAACGCTCGACGTCGAAGTAACCCGGCGCGCTGACCCGCACCTGATGCATCCCCGGCTCGACGCGCACGATCGCCGGCGAGGCCACGCCCTCGGCGGCGTCCAGTGCCACGCGCGCCTGCGGCGCCGAGCAGCTGATCATCAACCGCGTCTTGTCGGCCGCCGCGTCCGGCTGCGGCTCGGGGGCCGTGACCACCTGCGCACTCAACGCGGCCAGCGGCTCGAGCTGCGCCAGCGCATCGGTAGCATCCGCACGGCGGCCGCCGCTCTCCACCTTTTGCAGATACGCGCGGTACAGCTCGATCGCGCGCGACAGGTGCTGCGGCTCGCGCGACACGAAGTACTGCCGGCGCTCGGCTTGCGCCAGCGAGAAGGCGATCGCGGGCAGCGGCGTGATCCGATACGCGGCCTCCAGCGCCTGGATGGCCGCGGCGTAGTCACCCATCTCGTAGGCCGCCGCACCGGCGTTGAAGTAGCTCTTGGCCTGCATCAGCTCGGCACGCTGCTGGGCGGATGCGCTCGCAGCCATCAGCGTCAACAATGCAGCCATCAGCAGCGAGCGCGTCATGGCTCGAGCGCCGCCCGCAGCAGCAGCACGCTGCCACTGTCTGCCAGCATCAAGTCTGCGATGCCGTCGCCATCGACGTCACCCGCGGCCACCCCGGTGGCCTGTTGCAGCGCGAGGTCGGGTGTGCCCGAGACCGGCTCGAACGCGTGCCCGCCGCGCTCGATCTGCGACACGTGCAGTCGATCTTCGGTCACGTACGCCAGGCGCAGCGGAGCACGCGGGGTGGCGCGAAACAGCGTGAAGCCCTGCGGCCGGTCGCCCGGGGCGAGATCCGAGCGGAAGTCCGCCGAGAACTGCCCGCTGCCGTCGTTCCAGAGCACGATCAGGTCGCGCTCTGCACCGGGCTGGCCGGTCAGCAGCACGAGCTCGCCCGCGCCGTCTGCGTCCAGATCTGCGACCGCGAGCTGACCGGTGCGGGCGCAGGCCTGATCCAGGCGCAGCAGCTCGCCACGTTGCGTGACGCTGCCGCCGTCAGCTGCGACGCTCACACTCACCAAGTCGCAGTGCTCGGCATCGGGATCCGGTGCTGCCAGCACCAGCTCGTCGAGCCCGTCGGCGTCCAGATCGCCCGCCGCCATCAGCAGCTCGAGCGCGGGTGTGTCCGGCACACCGCGCAGCGGTTGTAGCCGCGGGTCGAGGCCCCAGCCCAGCAGGAGCGGCGAGCTGCTCTGACTGCCGAGATCGGAGATCGACCAGAGCTCGACCTCGTTGCCGACCAACTTGGAGGCGACCAACACGGCGTCGGTGCGGTCGGGCTCGCCGAAGTGGCCGAGCGCCACACCGAGCGCCGGCATGGACTCGATGCTGCCGTCGGAGGCGAAGGTGGTCAGATCGACCATGCACGTCAAGTTGCGATCGAAGCCGGTGAGCCAGGCCAGCGCCGCGCCCTTGCGGCCCTCGCGATCCATCTGCCTGTACGCAATGAACATCTGGGACTGCGCTGTGCTGTACGGCATCGCGCCGAGTTGCACCACTTCGCCGGCGCGCGCTGCGGTCACGCTGGTGGTCGGCGGGCCCGAGAGCGCGCCGAAGGCCACCATCACCTCGCCCAGCTGCGACGGAGGAGCCAGCTGCGTGAACGCCAGATCGTTCAGCAAGTCACCATCCAGGTCGCCGATCGCCAGCCGTCCGACCGGGCGCTCGGTCGGGATCACGAACGGATTCAGCCCGCCGTGGCCCGTGCCGTTGAAGAAGTCGATGTCGAGCCGCTTGTTCGAGGCAGCGACCACGTCTGGATATCCGTTGCCGTTCAAGTCCACCACGATCGCACTGGTCCAGGCCGCGCCGTAGCGCGCCGGCTCGACGCCAAACGCTTGCATGCCGCCCTCAGCTGCGGGCTGCGACAGCCAAAAGTCCGACGGGTACACCAGGTCGGCCCGGCCGTCGCCGCTCCAGTCGCCCGCCGCGAGCGGCATGCGCACCTGAGCCATTTTGTCGTCGACCGCGGCGAACCACGGCCGTGCAGCGCCGAGTGAGACGCCGTCGCCAAACGCAGCGTAGGCTCCGTCCGACGTGCCCAACAACACGTCGAGGTGCCCGTCGCCGTCGAGATCAGCCAGCAGCGGGCCACTCTCGATCGCCGCCGGTGGCGAAAGCGGTACCGCTCGCTCGCGCGCGTGCTCGAGCCACACTGCCTCATTCGGCGCTGCGCCGCGCGCACACACCGAGTACACGTTGGCCTCGCTCTCACCGCGGAGGGCGATCACCGTGTCGAGGCAGGGATCGTCGGGATCATCCGGGAACAGATCACCGACCGCCGGATCACCGGCCAGATCGGCGATCCGGCCCGGCCGCTCCGCGTTCGGCAGCAGCCCCGCTGTGTTTGCATCGGGGTGAGTCAAGAGCAGCTTGCCGGCCTCTTCGGACAGAACCAACAGCGGTCCGGCATGGCCGACCTCTGCGTCGTGGATGGGACCGGCCATCCGCAGCTCGGCGTCAGGCAGGAAATAGGTCGGATAGGTCTCGGCGATCAAGCTGCGGTCCGCGTCGCCCAGGAGCACGCCCACCGAACCATCCGTGAACACGACGTCGCTTCGCTCATCGCGCGATACTCGCCCGACCGCCAACCAGGCCAGCGTGCGCGACGAGATCCAGCTGCGCGCCAGCCGACCATCGCGCTCGAAGTAGTGCAGGCGAAACTTGGTCGCGCCCAGCTTGCCCGGCGACTCCTGGCCGAGCACGTCGGCGCGACCGTCGCCGTCGAAGTCACCCGCGGTCAGCGTGAAGGCGTTGCCGAAGATCGGTGCACCGAACGCTCGATAGCCGCCGCTGGCCTCGTGACAGAGCCCGTTCTCGTCGCAGCCCCAACCGGCGGGACACGAGGGCAGCGAGCCGTCGTGGCGCGGGCTGCAGTCCAGCTGACATTCGCCGAGCGCGCCCGGCGGCCGGCACTCGGTGTCGCCGCGCGCGAAGCCGTCGCAGGTCTCGCCGGCCTCGATGACCGAGTTGCCGCAGACTCCAGCCGAGATCTCGGGCAATGCCTGGCAGCTGACGGCGGCGAGCGCAGCCAGCACGAGGCCGCCGCGCGCTGCCGCACTCAAAACGGATTCTCCAGGTCGCGCGGCAGAGTCTGCCGCTTGCGTGCGGGCTTCTCCGGCGGCAGCGTCAGCTCCTGGTCGGCGTCAGGCGTGACGCTCAGCGTACGGTCTGGACGGCCGGCGACGCGCAGGCTCAGCTGGCGCGGCTGCTCCGCGTACGGGACGAGCACCGGCCCGGGCGCAGTGCCGAGCTTCTGATCGTCCAGCCACACCTCTGCGCTCGCCGGTGCACCGCGCAGGCGGATCGCGATCATCCGCGGCGGCGGGGGCGCGACCGCTTCAACGGCGGGCTGCGGCGAGGGAGTGGGCAGCGTTGCAGCCGCTGGCGGCGGCGCGACCCGACTCGGCGCGGGCGGAGGCGGAGGCGCGACGCCTTCAATCGACAGCCCGCCCAGGTACCAGATCAGCAGAGCGAGCGGCGCGACGGCGAGCCAGATCCAGCGCGTCCTGCGGCGCGCGGCTGCGGGCGCGCCCGGCCCCGTGCGCGTGCCGCTCTGAGCGACCGTCGCGTCGTTCTCCAGGCTCGCAGCTACCAGCTGCGGTCGAGGCAACACGGGAGGCCGATCGGAGACCGTCAGCCCGGCGGACCTCACGGCAGCTTCGAGCTCGGCCAGCGCTTCGGCAGCCGAGCTCGGCCGGGCCTCGGGCGCCTTGGCCAGCATGCGCAGCAGCGGCTCGTCCAGGGCGACAGGCAGCTCGGGACGAAAGGCCGAGAGCCTGGGCGGCTCCTGCAGTACGTGCGCGATCAGCACGGCGGTCGCCGAGTCGCCGGTAAACGGCGGCTTGCCGCTCAAGAGCTCGAAGCACACCACGCCCAGCGAATAGATGTCTGCGCGGCCATCCACCTTCGCGCCCTGACACTGCTCGGGCGCCATGTAGTAAGGCGTGCCGATCGGCGCGCCGGTCGTGGTTTGCACATTGGTCGTGCCCAACAGCTTGACCAGGCCGAAGTCGAGCAACTTCGGCACCACCTCGCCGCTGGCTTCCCAGGCCAGGAAGATGTTGCCGGGCTTCAGATCGCGGTGCACGAGCGAGGCCGCGTGCAGCGCGTCGATGGCCGATGCGATCGGGCGCAGCAGCTGCAAGGCGAGCTCGGGGGACAGCTGCGATTGCTCGTGCAGATAGCGATCGAGCGGAGCGCCCTCCAGCAGATCCATCACGTAGAAGTAGCGACCGTTCGGCAGGGTACCGAACGAGAAGATGTCGACGATGTGGCGGTGCCGGATCTGACTCGCCGAGCGCGCCTCTTCGATGAAGCGCTGCACCGCCATCGAGTCCACGGCCGGGTTGGCGTGCAACACCTTGACGGCGGCCTTGCGCTTCAAGACCGGATGCTCGGCCTCGAACACCGTACCGAAGCCGCCCGCGCCGAGCTTACGACCGATGCGGTACTCGCCCGCCAACTGCCCGTACAGCTCCGCTCCGGCAGGCTGGACCTCGCTATGTTTGCGGGCGGGCACGTGAGCCCCCCAATAGCACGCTGGCAGCGCGCTGGCTGCCCTCGAGCCGGGGCCGGACAGGAGCGCGAAGGCCTTTTGCTCGGATGCCCCGAGTCGCGATACTGTTCTGCCGTGAGCACACTGCGGATTGAAGGTGGACGGGCGTTGGGCGGTGAAGTGGTCATCGCCGGCAACAAGAATGCGGCGCTGCCCATGCTGGCGGCCACGCTGCTGACCGACGAGGCAGTCACCCTCTCGCGCGTCCCGCAGATCCGCGACGTGCAAACCATGCGCGCCCTACTCGCGGAGCTGGGCACCAGCTTCGACGCCCTGGGTCCGGGCTCGCTGCGCTGTCGCACCACCGAGCTCCGCAGCTGTGCGCTGCCGAGCGAGATCTGCCGGCACATGCGCGCGAGCTTCGTGGTGGCCGGGCCGCTGCTGGCGAGGGCCGGGCGGGCCGAGCTACCCGCTCCGGGTGGCGACAAGATCGGACGTCGGCCACTCGACACCCACGTCGAGGCGCTGCGCCAGCTCGGCGCGGAAGTCGAAGTGCTCGCCGACCGCTACAGGATGACCGCCCCGCGCGGCCTCCACGGCGCCGACATCTTCTTGACCGAGATGAGCGTGATGGCGACGGAGAACGTGGTGATGGCCGCCGTGCTCGCGCGCGGCACCACGCTGCTCCAGAACGCCGCCTCCGAGCCGCACGTACAGGACCTGTGCAGGCTACTGGTCGCGATGGGTGCGCGCATCGAAGGCATCGGCACCAACACCCTGCGCATCGAAGGCGTCGATCGGCTGCACGGCGCGAACGCCAGCGTCGGCCCGGACTACCTGGAAGTTGGCAGCTTCATCGCGCTGGCGGCGATCACCGGCGGCGAGCTGCGCATCCGCGGCGCGAGGCCGGCGGAGCATCGCGTCACGGCCGCGGCCTACGCCAAGCTGGGCGTGCACTTCCAGGTGGACGGTGACGACATCATCGTTCCGCGCGACCAGGAGCTGGTCGTGCAGGAAGGGCTGCACGGCGCGGTGCCGCGCATCCACGATGCACCATGGCCGGGGTTCCCGGCCGACCTGACGTCGATCGCGCTGGTGCTCGCGACACAAGCGCGCGGCACGTCGATGATCCATGAGTGGATGTACGAGAGCCGGTTGTACTGGGTGGACCGATTGATCTCGATGGGGGCGAGGGCGATCGTGTGCGACCCGCACCGTGCGCTGGTGATCGGCAAGTCCAAGCTGTTCGGGCAGACCGTGTCGAGCCCTGACATCCGCGCGGGCATGGCGCTGCTGTTGGCGGCGCTGGTGGCCGAGGGCGAGAGCACGATCCAGAACGCGCAGCAGATCGATCGAGGCTACGAGCGGATCGAGGAGCGGCTGCGGGCGCTGGGCGCAAACATCGAGCGCGAGGATACTAACGACTGAGGTCCACCGCCGATCCGATCTTGCTGCTCCTTCCCCTTGACCCCCGCCTTCTTCGTCAGTTCCTCGATTCGGTTGGGTTGAGTCGTGAGATCCCCAGCCACGAATGCTCCCATGCACCGCAGTACCTGGCGCGCGCCGATCCAGAGATCTGCTCTCCGTTGCCCTCGAAGGTCAACGAGTACTTCACCGTGATGTGCTCGCCATCCGTCTTGAGCACCTCCACTGCGCCGAGGCGCGCCAGGATATTGGTGCGGGAGAATTGCGTGGTGTCCGACAGCACTGCGACGAACCGATTGTCGTTCGGCAGGCCATTCTCTACGTGCGGCTGCCAGTGCGCATACTTGCCTGTCACCGCAAAGCGTTCGGGAGAGTCCGAAGAAAACAGCTCGAGGTAAAGCGAGCGCCCGGTGTTCGAAGTCGCGCCGCAGCCGTGCGCATAGTCGGAGACCATGATCTCGGTGTGGGGCACGGCCAGATCGGCGAACAGCCGATCCGTCGACGTGGCTTCGCCCAAGTCCGCAGCCAACGCGGTCTCGGACGCCAGTTCCGCAGAAACATCTTCATCGATCGAGGCGTCTGCACCGTTCGCCAGAACGTGTCTATCCGCACATCCACTCGTCAGCACCAACCCCCAACATGCGCCGAGGAGCACGAACATCGTCGCGGATGATTTCGGCTTGCAACGACTACCCAAGTACATGTCGGGACCCCCGTCGACCGAATCTACGCGGACTCTTCCTCGCGCATGCGAGCGGAACTCGATGTGCCGCACGACTTCATCTGCCAACCACCGCCTTGCTGACGCTCACGGAACTCGGGGCGATACTCGCTGCGCGCGTCCGGTTTGAGCAGGTCACACGGATCGAACCAGTGCAGCGTCCTCGAGCTGGCAAGCGGCGCGACGATCTCACCTGCAAACTCCGGATTATCTGGACAGCGGCGATGCCAGAGAGCCGACCGGTCCGGCACCTGCTCGAAGCACAGCACCTCCTTCACTCCGCCGTTGCAGTTCGTGGCCACGATCAGAATCGGCCCGGGCACCCTCACCCGTCCCGCGTCCACGCGCAGGACAGTATCGTGGTGAAACTCGCCCTGCTTCCAGTGGTCCACGAGTTCGTACGGTCCGGCGAGGCGCCGAAGCTCATCGAGGAGACCGCCAAGTGTGAGCTGATCGGCGAGATGCTGAACCGTCATGACCGGAGCCTAGCATCCGGAACCAGGCGGCACATCGACGTCCATCAAGTTCACGTTGTCCCGCCCGGGGCGCGCGCCCAGATCCCGCCACCCGTGCTTGCGATAGAACTCGAGCGCACGCGCGTTCGTGGGGCTGACGCTCAGCTGGGCGGCCTGCACGGCATGACGACGCATGAAATCCATCGCGTACTCCTGCAACTCACCGCTGACGCCTCGGCCGCGCATCTCCTCGACCAGGTAGAAGAGATTCACGTACCCGCGTCGCGGCTCGTCGAGAATCTGCATCTCCATCTGCCCGACGATCTCGTCACCGTGCCAAGCGTGTACGTACCCGTCGCGGAACTTGGTCGTCCGCACGCGAAGCCGTTCGATGTAGTCCACGCCACCGGGTCCTGCTTCGTCGAAGAAATTGTCGACTCCGAAGCTGCACAGAAAGGAATCGTGCCGAAACGCGACGCACACCGACGCATGCGCGTCGAGATCGATCGGTTTGAACACGAGTCGCCGGCGCGGGCCTGCATCCATGCTTACTCACTACCACTTCCAGCCGTGCTGCCCGCGCATGGGCCTCAGTCGAACGCGAACCAGCAGATCCGGTTCCGCTTCTGCTGGTCGTCCAGAACGAGCGCGCGGATGTCGAGTGGAAGCTGCGCGCGCTGCCAGACGCATTCCTGATGCCCGGCTTCGTGCTGCTCGGCTTCCGGCGCCGCCGCGCGTGCTGCCCTGATGGCGTACGCTGCTGCACCGACGTCGTGCGCCGCGACACGGGCAACTGCGACAGCCTGACCGATCACGCAGCAGCGCTGCGCCGATCGCCATGCGCAGGATCATCTCTGGATGTGTCAGCATCATCGCCGATCAGCCAACACCTTCGAGGCCGACTCGCGGTCGAACATGTGGTCGCGAAAGCTCAGCACGCCGCACGTTACTCGTCTTCGTCCGCATCGATTTGCCCGAAGATGTCGTCGAGCATTCGCTTGGTCATTACTTACCACGAGGGACCCAACGCGCCCGCTAGTTGGCGAATTTCTGGCAGTAGCGCGGGTAACCACTCGGAATTCCGCCCGCGTACGGCTCTGGGCTCACTCCGAACGGGTGGTCTTGCATGAACTTCCAGCCCGCTGTCTGGAGCTCCGAGGGCGCTCCGCAGTGGGTGCCACCGTGGTCGCAGTTCATCACGAAGCCGCCGGCCTTCGAGAACTGGTTGTCCAGCGTGCGGCTGGACTGAGAGTCTTCCGGAGAACAACCGGCGAAGTTGCCTACGAGCGCTGCCACGAACACGCTGATTCCGGCATCGCATCGGATGCCCGCCTTTCAGAGTGCGCACGCGATCTGCGCAATAGTAAGTGAGATTGGAGAGAGAAAGGGTGCACGACGATCAGCGCCGAGCTCAAGTTTTGGGCGGGCGTGTGTGACACAACGCGTAACGCGTCAGCTCGTCTCACATGGCGTAATACGATCGGCCTTGAAATACTGACGCACGGTGCCTCAACGCTCGGCAAGCAGTGTCCGGTTGTGGATGCTCGCATGTCTGCTGAGCGTGACTCGCTGTTCGTGCGACGACGATTCGGTAAGTAAACCAGCCGCTGACGGCGGCGCAGGCGACAGCGGCCTCGCGCCCTTCGCGTGCGAGGCCGACACGGTGCAATGCGACGGATCGCACGCCCGGGTCTGCGACGGCAAGGGCGGCTTCAAGACCTCCGTCGACTGCTCCGACAAGGGCCAGACGTGCCTGAGCTCACGTTTGAGCGCGACGGGGACGATGCTCAAGCTGGGCTGCGTGGCCTGCACACCGGGCAAGGCTAGCTGCAACGGCGGCAAGGCCACCGTCTGCCGCGAGGACGGCACCGGCTTCCTCGAGTTCGATTGCGACTCGGCGCAGGGCATGACCTGCGAAGCCGATGGCTGTAAGGGTGCGTGCGCGCCACCCGAGGTGACAACCAGCTACATCGGCTGCGACTACTATCCCACCGTCACGCTCAACCCGGTCTGGAGCGGCTTCGACTTCGCCGTCGCCGTCTCCAACGCCAGCGACAAGCCCGCGAAGGTGATCGTGACGCGCGGCGACAGCACGGTACGCGAGCTCACGGTGCCGGTGGACGGGCTCGAGGTCGTGAAGCTCGACTGGGTGACTGGACTCAAGGGAGGCGATCAAAACGCCTGTCAGGTTCCACCGGAGCCCGGCGACAGCCGCGTGGTGAAGCAGGGAGCGTACCGTCTACGCAGCGATCGCCCCGTGACTGTGTATCAGCTGAGCCCGTTGCAGTACGAGCTCGGCAAGGGCGGCGCGCCGCCCGCCGGTTGTCCGGTGGGTACGATGTGCCCGGGCGGCGTGGTGCCCGAGTGTCTGTCGTACTCGAACGATGCGTCCTTGTTGTTGCCCGCCACCACGCTGAGCGGCGACTACATCGTGATGAGCTGGCAGTCGCGCGGCAACACCGCGTCGTTCTTCGCAGTCACGGCAACGACCGACGGCACACGTGTGACTGTCAACGGCCGCGCCAGCTTCCGACCGGGCGGCGGCCTCGATCGCGAAGGCAAGGGCGAGGTCACGCTGAACCGCGGCGACGTGCTCGAGGTCCTCGCAGCCCACGGCGACGCGACCGATGACCTCAGCGGCACGCGCATCCACGCCGACAAGCCGGTCCAGGTCATCGGCGGGCACTCGTGCGCGAACATCCCGACCGCCGAGACACCCGCCTGCGATCACCTGGAGCAGGCGCTGTTCCCGACGCAGATCCTCGGCAACGACTACGTCGTTTCATATCCGGCCGCGGTCGCGAGCCAGTCGCCGCACGTGGTGCGCATCGCGGCGGTCGAGAAGAACACCAAGGTGCGCTTCGAGCCCGCGCTGCACGAGGCGATCACACTCGGCCCCGAGGACAAGCCGTTCGAGTTGCGCATCGGCGACTACATGCGCGGCACCGGCGAGACGCGCGGCACCGAGATGCCTCCAGTCGATGTGCGCGTCAGCGCCGACAAGCCGATCCTGATCGCGCAGTACATGCAGGGGCAGTACTCGGTGCCGAGTGGCGCAGGCGACCCCTCGATGGCGCTGGCCGTGCCGACCGCACAGTACCGCCGCGAATACACCTTCACCGCTTCCACCACCTACGACTCCAACTTCATCAACGTGATCGCGCCGATCGGCACACAGATCATGCTCGACGGCCAGCTGCTGAGCGGCGAGGCGCACGACGTGGGCGAGACCGACTATCAAGTGCTTCGCGCGCGCCTGCCCACGACCGGCAGCGGCGTGCACCGCATCCGCGCCGACGATCCGTTCGGGCTCGTGGTGTACGGCTACGGCCGCTACACGAGTTACATGTATCCGGGTGGTCTCGATCTGGAGCGCATCACGGTGGTCGGTCCACAGTGAAACCGATGCCGCCATCAGCGGCAGCGGCACCACACCGGCCCACCAAAAGCATCTGACCTCCGCGGGTGGTGACACATCAATGTGATACAGTGGCCTCTCGCGCCTGAGAGGTGTTTTGATGGGGATGACGCGGTTGCGCTGGGCGAGCTTCCACAGTGTGCTGTCCGTGGCGCTCGTGGCCTGCGCGGCCCATGACAAACCCGACGCCGGTGATCGCGACGCGAGCCACGGCGACGCCGGGGTGAATGACGGCG
>DATEOF010000315.1:0-32275 GCA_035274465.1 Polyangiales bacterium | reverse complement strand
CCTGCGCCGCCACCAGCTGCAGGAACACTGCCGCCGGCTGCCGGCACGCTGTTGCCGCCGATCCCGCCCATGTCCACGAACGCCGGCTTCTTGCCGCTGTTCGAGCAAGCTGTTGCAAGATTCAACACGCTGAGCGAGGTGGCCATGCCCATCGCGCTCGCCAGGAACTCGCGACGCTCCATTCCGAGCTTGCGCGCCTTGTCGTCTGCTTGCCGAATGATCTCGGCGCGGAGCTTCTGCTCCAGCGGCGTGCTCTGATGGTAGAATTCGCCGTTGGATCTATTGCCGAGCCAAATCGGAGTCTCCAGCGGAAGCTCTTGTTCTGTCTTCTTGCGCTTGAGCCATTTCATACGTCGCATTCGTTCCTCCGCCTTGTTTCCAAGATTGAAGTCGTCCGGGAGCCTCCACGGGGCTGGCGCTACAGCGCGCCGCCTGGTGAATGGACCTACCTACGACCTATTCATTGCCCTCGCCGTCGCCCGGATTCGGCCGGCGACCAGCTCGCCTAACAACCACCGTCTCCACCCGGGTGGGGCCCCCTGGGACCGATGGGGCTCGCAGAGGATGTCGCCGGCGCAGTTCGGACATAGTTACACACTTCACTACGGGTGAACAGAGATTCGGACGCCCACTGCAAAGGATCTGGCGCGATCGGTAACTCCACCTGCCAGCTGCTGTCCGCTTGGGATCATGGCAGGGGTGGTCTGGCGTGTACTGTGTGGACACAGCGCCACTAACTGGCTCAGCAGTTGCGCTCAGTGCGCACCGCGCGACCGCCTTTTGGAGGCCGCGCTGGCGCAACCGGTTTCGCCTCAACCGCCGCTCTCTGCTGCGCTTACTTGGTCACGGAGCATCGGAGGGACGGACATGCAACGCAGGCAAGTGCTTTGGGGCTTACCGCTGACGCTGGCGTCGGCCTGGCTGACTCGCTCGTGGCTCTCGAAAGCACACGCCGCGGCTGGCTCGATCCCGCGGCGTGCACTCGGCAGCACGGGTGAGCAGGTGTCGATGGTCGGGCTCGGCGGCGCCCACATCGGCACGCAGAAGGATCCGCGCGAGAGCATCGGCATCATTCGCGCCGCGCTCGATGCCGGCGTCAACTTCCTCGACAACTGCTGGGACTACAACGGTGGCGAGAGCGAGCGGCGCATGGGCCGGGCACTGCGCGACGGATACCGCGACAAGGCGTTCCTCATGAGCAAGATCGACGGCCGCAACCGCGCCACGGCCGCGAAGCAGATCGACGAGTCGCTACAGAGGCTGCAGACCGACCGCATCGATCTGATGCAGATCCACGAAGTGATCCGCGACAGCGATCCCGAGCGCGTGTTCGCGTCGGGCGGTGCGCTGGAGGCGCTGGTCGCCGCGCAGAAGGCCGGCAAGATTCGCTACATCGGCTTCACCGGTCACAAGAGCGCAGTGATCCACGCCAAGATGCTCAGCGTCGCTGCGCAGCACAACTTCAAGTTCGACACCGTGCAGATGCCGCTCAACGTCATGGACGCGCACGACGACGGCTTCGAGAAGCGCATCCTGCCGCTGGTCACAGCGCAGAAGATTGGCGTGCTCGGCATGAAGCCCCTCGGCGGTGGGATCATCTTGAAGAGCGGTACCGTCTCCGCGTTGGAGTGTTTGCAATACGCGTTGAGTCTGCCAACCAGCGTCGTGATCACCGGCTGCGACTCGATGCGCGTGCTGCAGCAAGCGCTCACGCTTGCACGCGCCTGGAAACCGCTGGCGCCCGCGGCTCGCGACGCACTGCTCGCTCGCACGGCCAAGCCGAGCGCCGAGAAGCGCTTCGAGCTGTACAAGACGAGCCAGCACTTCGATGGCACGACGCAGAACCCGGAGTGGCTCGGCTGATCTTGTTCTCGGGGCGCAGGCGCTTAATCACTGGGAGCTTGGCCTGCCCTCCGGCGGGTTGGTCGCCCCGTCATGCCCCCACAAGTCCAGGTGGTCGCTCCCACTTCGGTTGGCTGGTCCGCGCGAGGGGCGCCTTCGGTCCGCGAGTTCTTCGCCATCGACGAGCGCCCTGCCTTTGTGCGCTTCGCCACCACGCTGCAGGGGCAGCTTGCGCTCGCAACGGTGTTCGGTGGGCTGCTCGCGTTCGCGTGGCAGGTGCGCATCGCTGCGCTCGCATTGCTCGGCGCAGTCGCCGTGGCTCACCTGTCGTCGCCACGGCGAGAGCTCGCGTTGTTGACTGGGACCCTGGCGACCGTATGGCTCGAGCCGTTCTGGCACGCGAACGATGAGTATGAGCAGTTCCTGGTGCAGGCGACGCTGGGGACCGCGATTTCGGCGCGCACGCTGCAGCGGGTGCTCACACTTGCGCTGTTCGCGGCAGCAGCTGCGGCATTCTTGTGGGTAGCTCGGCATCCCAAGGCGCTCGTGTCGCGACGTCCGGTGGCCGTGATGCTCACGCTGTTGAGCTTCGCGACCGCGATGGGTCTGTACGTGGTCCCGCCGGGTCTCTCACAGGTCTGGCTGATCGTGGCGATCAAGACCGCTGCCGTGTACATGTGGTTCGTTTGCTATGGCGTGGTCGATCAACGCGCGGCGAAGCGGCAGCCGATCGCGTTCTCGCTCGGCACGCTGCGGGGCTTCTGGTGCTCGTTTTCGCCGCCGATCGGCAAGGGCGCCGCGTACCTCGAGCGAGTCCGCGTGCGCACGCCGGAAGAGCTCGCGGTCAGCCAGCTCAAAGCCGTGAAGCTGCTGGTGTGGTCGTTCGCGATGTTTGGGCTGAGCCACGGGCTCCAGGCCGTGATGGCAAAGCTCGGCATCCCGGATCTGAAGCTGCAGCTCGCGAGCGCGGAGCACGGCAGCTTTTCGCCGATCACCCATGGCTGGACGGCGCTGATCGTCGCCACGGCTGCGTCTGCACTCGAGCTCGCGGGCTGGAGCCATCGCGCCGTCGCCTGCCTGCGGTTCGCCGGTTTCAAGCTGCCGCGCAACACCTGCCGCCCGCTCGCGTCACGCTCGATCGCCGAGTTCTGGAACCGCTACTACTATTACTTCAAGGAGATGCTGGTCGACTTCTTCTTCTACCCGACCTTCCTCCGCTGCTTCAAGAAGCACCCACGGCTGCGCGTCTTCTTCGCCACGTTCATGGCTGCCGGCGTGGGTAATGCCATCTTTCACTTCTTCCGACAGCTCGATCTGCTGTTCACCCAGGGAGTCCGTGCAGCCACGCAAGGCTTCACCAGCTACCTGGTGTATTGCGTGATCCTCGCCTCGGCGATCGGAATCTCACAGGCGCGCAAGGGCAACACTGCCACGATGACACAACCCACGGGCTTCGCGACGCGCGCGAAGTCCTTCGTGTGCGTCTGGGGCCTGGTGCTCCTGCTGCATCCGCTCGGCGGGGTCGAAGATCGCTTCCCGTCCCTGTACGCGCGCCTGTCATTTCTGGCCCATCACCTGGGTCTGGGCTGACCACTGCGTTTACGGTGTGAACCAGCCGCCGAGCGTCAACCGTCCGCCGAACGACGTGACCTTGTTGTCGCCGCTCAGGTCGGTGTCGAGGAATGGACCGAAGCCGGCGAAGAAGTGTTGGGCGGGGAAGAACATGATCGGAACGAAGATGTTGAGCGCGACGCCGTCGTTGCCCTGCTCCTCGACCAGGATTCCCTCGTCAGTTGCCCCCTCCTCGTTGCTGACGCTCGTCGTCGAGAACGAGAAGCCGAGCTTGGGCCAGATCGAGACCAGGTCAGACAGCGGGATGTTGTAGCCCACGCGCGGCCCGATCGCGAAGCGATTGCTGTCCGAATCGCCGGCCGTGATGTACGTCCAGCTGACGAACGCGCCGATCGAAAGGTTCTTGATCACGAACCAGTCGACTGCAGGCGACAACAGGATGCGTGTGACATCCCCCGGCGAATAGTGCGCAATCTCGAGAGCGGCGTCGCTCGAGATCGCGAGATCGCCCTTCGAACCGAAGTTGCGCGAGGGGCCACCGCCGGTGTCGACCGTCGGATCCTGCGCCTTGCTCACCAAGGGATTGCTCAGCGCGATGCCCGCGCACGCCAACAACACGAAGCTGAACTGTTTCACTGGAGCCTCCTGAGTGCCTGCTCCGTAGAAGGGCAACGCCCATGCCATTTGGGCTAGAGGCAAGTGCCTCTCAGCTCGGCCCCGTCTCGTTCGGCAAGACTGTCACTGTTGTGCTGTTCGCGGCGCGCCATTTCGCGCGCGCACTAACAGCGCGCAAACATGAAGGGCGTGGCGTTTTTGGACGTGACCGCGCGACTACGGCGTGTGCTCGTAGTCGCCCAGGGCCGAGAACTTCTTCTTCACGACGTCGTCGGCGAGCACGGCCTTGCGATCGGCGCAGTGCAGCACTTCCTCGAGCACCGCGGTGCTCACGTAGTTCACGATGCCTGGACCCTGCTTCGGATCCTGCATGCTGCCGCAGTGCGCGAGGCCGCTGACGATGCCGAGGGCGCACACGCTGTTGCGCGTGCCGACGTCGATCGAAGTCTCGCCCTTGGCGTTCGTCTGCGAGCAGATGTCGGTGACGTCCAGGTGATCGCCGCCGGTGATTCCCACCAGGCGCTTGGGCATCGGTGAGCCGCTGTATGCGCTCACGTCCGCCGACCACTGCGTGACGGTGTCGATCATGCCGCCGATCACGAGCACCTGCTTCAGGCTCGA
This sequence comes from Polyangiales bacterium, assembly GCA_035274465.1. GTDB lineage: Bacteria > Myxococcota_A > Polyangia > Polyangiales > JAFGIB01 > JADGRF01. The sequence continues at coordinate 27,625 of DATEOF010000315.1, read as the reverse complement.
CGACGAGGGCACGGGAGAGCCGCCGAGCTCCGCCATCAAGATCACGGCCTGCACGTTCGGCTTCCTGCTCGCGCTGGACACGGTCATCGCACCCATGCTGTGCCCGCTGATGCCGACGCGCGTCATGTCGATGGAGCTGCCGAGGAACGAGAAGTCGCCGCTCTTCGCGTTGAGGGCAGCGAGCTCCGCATCCACGTCGGCGTTCATGTCGCCGACCGCGCCCGAGCCACCACCGCCGCAAAGTCCAGCCGAGAAATCCAGCAGGTAATTGCCGAGGTGATCGGCCGCGACCACGATGAAGCCGCGGCTTGCCCACTGCGTCATCGTGGTGAGCGAGCCGGTTCGGAACGACGCAAGGCCGTGCACGAAGATCACCGGAGGATACGGGCCGTGCGCGGTATCGATCGGCAGATCGCGGTAGCAGTTGCAGGGCTGCGGCTCGTTCTCGGTCGCGGGGATCTTGGTTCGATCCATGGGCGGCAACCACGCCGACAGGTCGTACTTCGTCTTGTCCTTGCCCGCTTCACTCCCGGGCTGCGCGGGGTACCAGACCTCGACGTTCGTGGGCCCGCTCGGGGTCATGAGCTTCGCGGTCTTCACCCCTACAGGCCACGGACCGACAGCGCCCGGATCCTCCGGCACCGCGAGCAGCTTCGTCTCGCCACAGCCCTTGGCGTCTTCGGCGGGCGGTGTGCTCATCGAGCCCGCAGCGCCCGAAGCGCCGGCGCTGGGTGCGCCTGCGACCGGCGCTCCCGAGCTGCCCGCCATCGCGGGCGAGCCGCTCGCGCCTGCACCGCCGGTCGAGCCAGCGGCGACAGTCGTGCTTCCGGCCATCCCCGCGCTGCCGCCGGAGGGAGTCGAGCCTGCGGCGCTGGGGGTGGTGCCGGCTGTTCCCGCTGCGGCGGGCTGTGTTGGAACGGGAAGGCCCGGGCTACCGCCTGCTTTTTGGGCACCTGGTGTGGTGGTCGCTTGGTTCGAACATGCGGCCAGGAGGACACAACCGATGAGACAACGAAATACGTCCATGGGGATGGACGACGGCGTACCTCAGTACGCCACGCGCGACTTCGATCTTCCGGCAAGCAAATGCCAAGTTCCCGCAATCGGATCAGCTCGCGCGTTCGCCTCGCGATTCGAAGTACACGGTCTGCACGTCGCCCGCGTCGTAGATGCCGCGCGCGACCTCCTCCAGGTACGTGCAGTCGATCGGTATGGTCGGTTCGGCGCCTGGAACCAGCGCGATCGCACCCACGATCACCAGGTTTTCCGGGCGTTGCAGGGTCAGGAGCACGTAGCTGTACGTGACGCCCGGTTGCACGTGGCGAAGCAAATTCTCCTCACCCGACTCCACCACGGTCACGAGCGCAGCCGGTGATGCGACGTCGTCGTTCGTCGGCTGTGCGTGCGCAGCTCCGTGTTGCTCCACGCGCGCCGCGAGCTCGACGAGCAGGCTGGCCGGCGGCTCCGCACCCGCCAGCGGCGCGGCAAAACGCAGTCCACTCGGCTCTAGTAAATATAGATAGCCGTCGGCGGCGCCGCTCTTCTCCACGACCAGATCGATCGCCAGCTGCAAACGCTCGCCCGGGCCGCGTCGCTCCGTGAACGCGCGTCGAACGTGTACGTGCTTCTGGCGCGCACGCGGCGGGCGCGTCGCGACCTTGACGTCGATCAAACCAGACCGGCGCCCTTCATCGGCAAACCTTTGGTGCTGCGCGATCAACGTGGTGTTGTTGGTGCGCACGAACCACTGCTCCATCGCGCTCAAGTGACGCGCGAAGGTGTTCGCATCGCGCTCGAGCAGGGCGACCTGCGCTCGCGCTCGGTGCGTCAAGCCGTGGATCAACGCGTTGTCGTGCTTGGATTGCGCTTCGATCAGCCGATCCAGATCCGCGGCGGCGCGCTCGCGCTCACCCAACTCGGCGCGCGAGAGTGCGAGCTCGAGCTCGACGAAGTGAACCAGACCCGTGAACTCGCGGTCGGCCGCGGTCATCCGCGCCAGCGCCGCTTCACACGCGTCGCGCGCACGCGCAGGCTGGCCCGCGGCGCGTGCCACTCGCGCAAACGTCGCGACGAATCGCATGCCGTACAGCGAGGGCTCGCGCAATTCGGCTTCGAGCGCCGCGCCGTGGCGCGCCAGCGCATCGGCAGCTCGGCCGCGTTCGAGCAGGTAGCAGGCTTGTGCCGCCTCGAACGTGCTCGTGAGGGTAGGGTGCTCTTGAGCCAGCTCCTCGAGCTTGCGCGCCGCGCGCTTCAGGCCGAGCACGTCCTCGCAAAGCGCCGCGTACCACCAGTCGCTGCGCGGCATCAGCACGTCCTGGCGCCAGGTCGAGCCGGTCTGCGCGGCCACGACGTCCAGCTCCTCGCGGCAGGCCTCGTACTGCGCGCGCTCACCACGTCCTGCGTGATAGTTCGCGCGGATCCCGGCGGCCGACTGGCGTGCGGTCCAGGTCGGCGACCGACCGAGCGCCTCGAGCGTGTTGTGCACACTGCCGTCGGTTCGGAACACCTCGAGCGAGCCGACGCACAGCAGCACGCCCGATTCGAGCTGCACGTGACCGTCGCGAGGCATACCTGCGATCGGTTGACGCAACCGTTCCAACACCTGACGCGACCGTGCGAGCCCCTCTGCGTACGACCCCGCAGCGACCTCCGCGAGCGCACAATAGAACGCGTGGATCACGCGCAACATGTGCGAGCGCGGGAACCAGCTCAACGGCTCGAGGTGACGGAGCACGGCGCGTGCGCGTTGGCCCTCGGCCAGGGCCGAGCAGTTGCCCAACACCGGCGACGCGACGGCGATCAACCCCATGATCTGCTCGCGGAAGTCCTTCGCGGCGCGCCGCCGCTGTGTCGCGATCGACGCGATGTACGCGACGACCAGCGAGACCCCGAGCGCCAGCGGTCGGCCCAGCCAGCGACGCAGGCGGAGCGCCAGCGTGAGCCCTGTCGTCTGCGAGTACAGCTCGATCAGCGGCTCTCCATGCTGATAGGCGAGGCGCCAGTCCAGATACAGCCCCGCGAGCGTGAGCGGGACGCGCAGATACGCGCGCTCGTAGCGCGAGTGACCCAGGCGCTCGTACTCGGTGAGCGCGGCTTGCAAGGCGGGCACCGCGTCGGCGAAGCCATCCCCGCGGTACGCGAGCGCAAAGCCTGCTTCGCGCAGGATGTGTCGCGCGCGGTCGCCTTCACCGGCCTGCAGCAGATGAAATCCAGCCTGCAGCGCCAGTGCGAGCTCGTGGACCGAGTCGGCCGTGCGCGGATTCGCCGGCACGTGCGCGGGCAAACCGGCGAGGATCGCGCTACCCAGCGCATGATGCAGCTTCTCGAGCTCGCTCTTCTCCAGACTCTGGACCAGCAGCGTGCGCAGACCCTCGTTGCGGATCCGATAGCTGTCCCCGGAGCCGACGAGCACCTGATGGCTGACCAGTTGATTCAGCGCACTGAACAAGTCGCTGGGTGAAAGATCCTGCAGCAGCTGCTGGCACAGCGTCAGCGCGGCGGGAGCATGGTGCAGCGCCAGGAGGCGTGCGAGCCGAGTCGCGTTGGAATCCAGCTGCTCGAGGCGCGTCGACAGCGCCTGGTCGACGGTTTGCGGCAGATCGGTCTCGGACAACTGTGCCGGCAACACCCAGGCTCCACCGGCATAGCGGATCACCTCGCGATCGATCAACACCGACAGCAGCTCGAGTGCCTGGCCCGGAACTCCAGCCGAGGTCGCCTGGATCCAGCTGGTGAGGCGCGACAGATGCGGTACATCCCCGAACACCGACCGCACCAGCTCCGCCATCGCCTCGGGGGGCAAGTGTCGCAGCCGAACGCGCGAGCCGATGCGAGTGAGCTGCTGCACCGCAACCGGCGCGGCTGCTCCGCGCAGCAACGTCGCGACGAACACGATGCGAGCCCGAGGACACGTGTGTGCGATCGTGATGAGTGCGGCCGCCGAAGCCAGATCCGCGGCGTGAGCATTGTCGATCGAAATGACGATCGGCCGCCGGATCGCCACATCGACGAGCCAAGCTGCCAGCGTGTTGTGGATGACGGCGCGTTGCTCGAGTGGATCGCGAGGCAATGGCTTGGAAAGCGCCGGTGCCACGGCAAACTCCCGCAGGTGCGGAAACGCCTGAAACAGCACCCCGTGTGCCGGAAGCGTCTCCGCGGCTTCGGCAGGAACGATCTCCATCAGCCGAGCGATCAGTGCCCCCACCAGCCCGCTCGGATCCGGGTGCTCCAGCGCGTCGATGCGCAGCGTCGCGAGACCGAGCAAACTCGCGCGAATCGTCATCTCCGCAGCCAACCGGGACTTGCCCGTCCCAGCAGCGCCCTCGATCAGCACAGTCGACCCCTGCCCGCGTGAGGCCCGCTCGAAGTGCTGCGTAAACTGTGCCGTCTCGCGCTCGCGCCCAATCAGCACACAACTGGAAAGATGACTGTGCGTCAGCCCCTCGAGCGGCTCGTCGTCCAGATCCGCAATTGCGACCAGCCGTGCGATCAACTCCGCAGCGCTGGCAGGCCGCCCGATCGGATCGATGCTCAGCAGCGAAAACACCAGCTGCTCGAGCGCGCGCGGAATATCCGGCGCCACCTCGGACAAAGGCCGCGGCTTCGTCCGCCACGCCACCTCCGCGTCGGTCAGTCGCGACACGAGATAAGGTCGGTGCCCGGCCAGCGCCCAATAGGCCACCACCCCCAGCGAGAACAGATCAGCGCGCGCATCGAGCTCGAGGCCGCGAAGCACTTCCGGCGCCATGGATGCGGGCGTGCCTGCGACGTCGGCGGCACGGCCGAACGGTGTGACAGTTCCAAAATCCAGCAGCTTCGCGCGCCCATCGCGAGCGATCCGAACATTGCGTGGACTCACATCGCGATGCACCAGCTTGCGTGCATGGAGCAACGCGAGTGAGGTGGCGATATCCCTCAAATGCTGACACGCGGCGCGCCAGGGCAGCGGCGACAGCTGCGAGATATCATCGCCCTCCAGCAGCTCCATCGTATAGAACCGCAGCCCATCATCCCCGATCCCAAAGTCGTACACCTCGATCACACAGGGATGTCGAAGCGAAGCGAGCGTGTGGTACTCCCGCTCGAACAGCGCACAAAACTTGGCAGCGCGCTGATCCAGACGTTTGAGCGCCACGCTGCGCCCGGTCATCCGGTCCAGCGCTCGAAAAGCCGACCCCATCCCCCCCTCGCCGAGCTTCCCCTGAAGCTGATAGCGGCCGGAGATCAAGCCGTTGTGGTTGTCTGGCGTGGACACCAAAACCAACCTCTGAGTGTACGACGTGTACGTTGCATGCAGGTAGGGCACCAGGTACCCACCATCCACTCATGTCGGTAGCGAATGGACTCGAGAATCCGGCACCAACCGCCCATCCGCCCGACGAAACACCACCACCCCGCCGCTGCGAGCGACGGAGTATCCATACTCATGCAGAAACCGATGGTGCCTCCGACACAGCAGCACCAGGTTCTCGAGATTCGTCAACCCGCCGTTCACCCAGTGCACGATATGGTGCGCGTCCAAGAACCGCTGGTTGGTACACCCCGGAAATCGACACCCGCGATCCCTCGAAAACAGCGCCCGACGCAGCGCCGTGGAAATCGTGCGCGACTTCCTCCCAAGCCTTAGCGGCTCGCCATCCCGCTCCACAATCTCGATCAAACTCGCGTCGCAAGCCAAGCGCCGTGCGGTCGCAGCAGGCACCGCAGTCTGCTCCTCGATCTCGCAGCGCCCCTCCGCCGCTTCATCACGAAGCACGGCCTCATCCACGTGGATCGTCACCAACTGCCGATCCGCCCCCGCCACGTCAGCATCCCCATGCGAGAGAAAGCTCTCCGCGATGAGCCCAAGCGCATCAGCGTTCCGCGCGGGGCTCGAAGCGGCGGAGAAGCGCGCTGGATCGCAGGCTCGCGTCTCGAACGCGCAGCGCCGGGGAGGGCTACCAGCCGATGCACGCTTACGGTCCCGGTACCGCTCGCGTGGCGATGAAACGCCGCCCGTGCTCGCACGTATCCACCTCCACATGCGCTGGCACCACCTCCCCCTCGCGCTTGCCTTCGCCGCCTGCGGCGACAACCAGGACCCCGCGGCCGCCCACGCCCTCTGGCAGGACATCCACGCGCAAGATTACCGCGCTTTCCAGCGCGCCCCGGGCTATGAAGCCAGGCGCCACTCGAACGCCCCGCACGGCGACAAAGTCATCATCTACATCAACGACCTGGTCGCAACGGCCCTCGCGTCATCAGAACCCATCGCCTCCTGGCCAGAAGGCTCGCTGATCATCAAAGACGGCTTCGACGGCCCCTCTCTCGAGATTGTCGCAGTCATGCAGAAGCGCTCGACCGGCTGGTACTGGGCTGAATACGCCCCGGATGGCGACGCCAGCTACTCCGGCCAACCCCAGCTCTGCATCGACTGCCACGGCAGCGGCGCCGACTACGTCCGCGCCTTCAGCTTCCCGCAACGATCATCCGCGCCACCCGCATCCCATCCATAGCAGCGCTCATGATCCCCCCCGCGTAGCCGGCGCCTTCCCCCGTGGGATACAGCCCCTGCACCCCCGGCGCCTGCAACGTCTCCGCATCCCTCACCACCCGCACGGGACTACTCGTCCGCGACTCCACCCCGATCAGAGCCGCCTCCGCCGTCATATACCCCCGCAGCTTCTTGTCAAACGCGATCAACGCCTCCCGCAACCGCCGCGAAAACTCGATCCCCGCGCAGTCCAACACCGCCGCGATATCTCCCCCCACCACGCCCGGCAAATAGCTACTCGCCGGCAGCGTACTCGACCCCCGCCCCGCAACGAAATCCGTCACGCGCGTCCCGGGAGCTCTCAACCCGCCGCCGCCAGCTGCAAACGCCGCCTGCTCGATCCGCCGCTGCAACGCCAACCCCCCAGTCACTCCCGTAAACCCCGCCCTCGCCACATCCTCGGGCTCGACCCCCACCACCAACCCCGAGTTCGCGAACCGCGAGCTCCTGCGCGCCAAGCTCATCCCGTTCACCACCAGCGTCTCGGGCTCGGTCGACGCCGGCACGATGAACCCACCGGGGCACATACAGAACGAAAACACCCCGCGCGCGCCCACGGTATGCGCCAGCCGATACGACGCGGTCGGCAGCGCTGGATGCGTCGCGGCCGCGCCGTACTGAATGCGGTTGATCAACGGCTGCGGGTGCTCGATGCGCACCCCAAGCGCGAACGACTTCGCCTCCAGCTGCACCCCTTGCTCCGCCAGCATCGCGTACACATCCGCGGCAGAGTGCCCGGTGGCGAGCACCACGCACGCAGCCTCGATCTCACCACCATCAGCGAGCCGCACGCCGCGCACGCCCGCGGGCCCGCGCAACAGCTCGGTCACCCGCGCGCCGAACCGAAACTTCACGCCGACCTGCTCCAGCTCGCGCCGCAAGCTCGAGACCACTTGCGGCAAGCGATTCGAGCCGATGTGCGGCCGCGCATCCGTCAGGATCTCGACCGGGGCCCCGTGCCGCGCGAGGATCTCGATCACGTCGCGCACGTTGCCGCGCTTGTGCGCGCGCGTGTAGAGCTTCCCATCGCTGTACGTGCCCGCGCCGCCCTCGCCGAAGCAGTAGTTGCTGTCCGGGTCCACCACGCCGTGGCGATTCAACCCCTTCAGATCGTGGCGCCTCGGCTGCACCGGCTTGCCGCGGTCGAGCACGATCGACCCCACACCGTGGCGCGCCAGCTCGTACGCGCAGAACAGCCCGGCCGGCCCATCGCCCACGATGATCGCGCGAGGCTCCCCGACCTGCCGCGGGTGCGGCAACCCGAGCTCCGACGGTTCACTTCCGCCAACCTCCAGCAACACGTGGAAGCGCACCGAGCCGCGCCGCGCGTCGACCGAGCGCTTCCGCAGCACCACGGCCGGCAGCTCTGCTTCGGGCACGGACAGGGCGCGGGCGGCCCGCGCGCGCAGGGCTTCGGGGTCTTGCGGCTCGTCGAGCCCGAAGTCGAGCTCGATTTCTGCTGGAAGGGCTGGCACCGGCCGGTGTTCTAGCACTACTGCTGGCCAACCCTCGACCTAGATCGCATGCTCGAGGCAGTGCCGGAACTGCCCGACATTGCGCTGTATATCGAGCGGCTTTCGCAACGCGTCAAGGGACGGCCGCTGGAAGCCGTGCGCCTGGCCAGCCCGTTTCTCGTGCGCACGGCAGTCCCGCCGCTCGGCAGCCTGCACGGCAGGGTGGTGCAGGACTTCTCGCGCATCGGCAAGCGCATCGTCTTCCACTTCGACGACGAGCTGTACCTGGTGCTGCACCTGATGATCGCCGGCCGCTTACGGCTGCGCGACAAGGGCTTCGCCATCCCGAAGAAGCTCGGGCTCGCGGCCTTCGATCTGCCCGATGCCACGGTGATCCTGACAGAGGCCAGCAGCAAGAAGCGCGCGTCACTGCACGTGTTGCAAGGTCAGGCGGCCTTGCGCGCGATCGATCCCGGCGGCATGGAGGTCCTGGACTGCGAGCTCGACGCGTTCGTGGCTGCGCTGACCCGAGAGAACCACACCATCAAGCGCTCGCTCACCGACCCGCGCATCCTGAGCGGCATCGGCAACGCGTACTCCGACGAGATCCTGCACGACGCGCGGCTCTCGCCGGCGCGCTTGACCCAGAAGATGACCGCCGACGAATTTGCGCGCCTGCACGCCTCGGTACAGCGCGTGCTGCGGCTGTGGATCGACAAGCTGCGCGCCGAGCTCGGTCCCGACGGCTTCCCGGAACAAGTCACCGCGTTCCGCGAGGGCATGGCCGTGCACGGGCGCTACGGCAAGCCGTGTCCGGTGTGCGGGTCGAAGGTGCAGCGCATCGCGTATGCTGACAATGAGACGAACTACTGCGCGAACTGTCAGACGGGCGGAAAGTTATTGGCCGATCGTTCGCTGTCGCGCCTCCTCCGAGACGACTGGCCCAAAACGCTCGCCGAGTTGGAGGAGCGCACTGCCTCGAGGCGTTAGATAGTGGCCGAAAAGGCGACGTCAGCGGTGTTTCTAAATCAGGACCTTTTCGGGTCCTGGGTGCTGGTCTAGGTTGAGAACATGTCGCAGCAAACTCGCCGAGATTTCCGGGCATTTTGGTGCTTCACGCTACTCGCGCTCGCAGCTTGCAGCGGCGAGCCGTCGTCGACGGAGGGTCCGACCGGGACCGCTGGCACGGGCGGCGACGCAGGGTCGACGCCGGCGCCTGCAGCTGGCGGCGGCGGGACCCAGACTTCGCAGGCTGGAACCGGGAGCGCAGCGGGTACCACGGGTTCGGCCGGCCGAGCCGGCACGCCTGCAGCCGCCAGCGGCACGGGTGGAGGCGGCAACGGCAATCCTGCAGCTGGTAGCGGCGGTACGCCTGCGGCCGGCAGCGGAGGCAGCGCGGGCATGGCCACCCAGCCGCCCGCCACGCAGCACCCGACCGAATGTCGCGGCATGAAGCTGCCGCCGCGCGCCCTCGCCAAGGACCCACCGTTCGCGGTCGGCCCCGAAGCAGCGGGCTTGGCGGCGTACTGGCCCACGGAGGCCTGGAAGATGGAGGCGCCGGACAAGCTAGGCTTCGACGCCGCGAAGCTGATGGCGGCGGCCGACTACAAGACCCAGTACTCCAGCACGCAAGCCGTGTTCGTGGTGCGTCACGGCTACGTGGCGCTCGAGAAGTACGTGGGCGGCTTCAGCGCGAGCTCCACGCACGAGAGCTACTCGATGGCCAAGAGCTTCAGCAGCGGGTTGATCGGCATTGCCATCGGTGAAGGCAAGATCAAGTCCACGGACGAGAAGGTCTGCCAGTACTACCCGATGCAGTGGGACTGCTCGAAGACGAGTGATCCGCGCAGCCGCATCACGATCGAGCACGCCATGAACTTGATGACCGGCTTGCGCTGGAGCGAGGACTGGCGCAGCAATGCAACCGGCGCCAACGATGCCTACAACCTCAACCTGCTCGATACCGAGCTGAGCCGCGAGGCGGTCGAGGAGCCCGGCAAGACCAAGCGCTACTCCACCGGCGATCCCGCGCTCCTGTCAGGCATCCTGCAGCAAGCCACGGGCATGACCGCCTTTCAGTACGGCAAGACGAAGGTCTTCGACGTGATCGGCGCCACGTCGATCCGCTGGAACGCAGACACGAAGGGCCGCACCACGACCTACGCAGGTTTGCAGGCGACCGCGCGCGACTACGCCAAGTACGGTTACCTGTACCTGAACCGCGGCAAGTGGGACGGCAAGCAGGTCGTGCCCGCCGAGTGGGTCGATCGCACCACCCAGGCCAAGAACCTCTGCGAGGACTGGAACCAGTGGTTGTGGCACCTCAACCCGCCGATCCGGCTCGGCAAGCAACCGGCGGACTGCGACAGCTTGTTCTGCCTGCCCACGGACCTGGTCGATCTGCCGCCGGACATCTTTTTCGCCGAGGGTGTGAACGGCCAGTTCGTGTTCGTGGCTCCGTCGGCGGATCTCGTGGTCGTACGCCTGGCCAACGACCAGGCGGGCAGCGAGCACTGGGACGAGTTCGCGCGCGGGTTCTTGCTCGCGATCTTCGACTCGCTGAAGTAGCAAGCTACTCTTCCAGCTCGCGCCGCAGGCTGGCGAGGATCGCTGCTGGTGCGCGCACGCGCAGCCGGGCGCCGGCTTGGTCGTACTGCTCATCGAGCACCCGGCTGCGTTCGTGCAGCATGCGCACCTGGCGCTGGCGATCGTACGGGATGACGAATTCGGCTTCCTGCATGGCGCGCTCGAAGAACGCCACCACGGCGGCGTGCAAGCGTCGGACGTCGTCCGGATCGCGCGCCGAGACGATCAGCGCGTCCGGGAACTCGCGCGCGAGCTCGGTCCTCTGCTCGGCACCGAGTCGATCGGCCTTGTTGAGGATCAACAGGCGCGGATCGTCCGCTGCCTGGATGTCCCGGAGCACCGCCAGCGTGACCGCGAGCTGTTCGTGCAGCGCCGGATCCGCGGCGTCGACCACGTGCAGCAAGAGATCGGCATCCTTGGCCTCTGCCAGGGTCGAGCGGAACGAGGCGACCAGGTCGTGCGGCAGCTTGTGGATGAAGCCGACGGTGTCGGAGACCAGGATGCGCGGCTTGGTCTCGGGGGTGAGCACGCGCACGGTGGTGTCGAGCGTGGCGAAGAGTTGGTCGGCGACGTAGACGCTGTCGCCCGTCAGCGCCCGCATCAGCGACGACTTGCCGGCGTTGGTGTAGCCGATCAGCGCGATCGAGCTGGTCTCGCCGCCGCGGCGGCGGTTGCGCCGGGTCTCGGCCTCGCGCTGGACGATCTCGAGCTCCTCGCGCAGCTCGGCGATGCGGTCGCGGATGCGCCTCCGATCCAGCTCGAGCGAGGTCTCACCTGCGCCCTTGCCGCCGATGCCGCCGCGCTGCCGATCCTGTCCCCCGCTGGCCTCGCGCAGGCGCGGGGCGAGGTAGTTGAGCTGGGCGATCTCGACCTGGATGCGCGCCTCGCGGGTCCGGGCGTGACGCTGGAAGATCGAGAGAATCACCATCGAACGATCCAGCACCTCGGCGCCCGTGGCTTTCTCGAGGTTGCGGCCCTGGCTCGGCGTGAGGTCGTGATCGACCAGCACCACGCTGGCGCGGATCCCGCCGCTGTTGGCGGCATCCTCGTCGGGGTCCTCGAAGCCGTCGTCGTCCTCCGGGCGCGCCTGGCGCTTGCCCTTGGGCGCGTAGGGCAACAGGACCCCGTTGCCTCCGGTCAGCGCGCCCAGTTGTTTCAGCTTGCCTGCGCCCACCACGCTGGCGCTCGCGAGCACCGGGCGCTTTTGAGTCACGCGAGCAACCACTTCGAGCCCCAGCGTGTCGGCCAATCGGCTGAGCTCGACGAGGGACGCTTCGAACGCCGCGTCGTTTACTTCTGGCAATTGCACCGCAAGCAGCACTGCACGGGGCCGCTCGGCGTCCGGATCACGAGTAGACAAAGTCACCTGGGAAGTGTCGCATGTCAGTGACGGAGTGTGCAGCCGATCGTACAACTCGACATGCTTCAACGCTTGGTGATCGTGATAGGCACGCGGCCGGAAGCCATCAAGCTGGCACCCCTGATCCTGGCCGCACGCAAGAGGCCGCACGAGTTCGAGATCCGGGTGGTGCGGACCAGCCAGCACCGCGAGCTGGTCGACCAGGTCCTGCGCGACTTCGAGCTGCGCGCGGACATCGACCTCGACATCATGCGGATCGATCAGGACCTGGTGCACGTCACGACCGAGGCCCTCCGCCAGCTTCGAGACGTGCTGGCGGCCGAGCGTCCGGACTGGGTGATCGTGCAAGGTGACACAACCACGTCGTTCGCTGGTGCACTCGCAGGGTTCTACCAGCGCACGCGAGTCGCCCACGTCGAGGCCGGCCTGCGCACCTACGACAAGCGGCAGCCGTTTCCGGAGGAAGCCAATCGCAGCCTGACCGCACGCATCTGCGACCTGCACTTCGCACCGACCGAAGCCGCGCGCGACAACTTGCTGCGCGAAGGCATCGCCGCCGAGCGCGTGGTCGTGACCGGTAACACGGCGATCGATGCGCTGCACTTCGTGCTCGGCAGCGCACGGCCAGCGCAGGGCACGGAACCCGTCGGCAGCCCTCGGCTGCTGTTGACCGCGCACCGGCGCGAGAACCAGGGCGCGCCGCTCGAGCGCATCTGCAGCGCGGTGCGGACCCTGCTCGAGCGGCACCCTCGGCTCGAGGTGGATTTTCCGGTGCATCCGAGCCCCGGGGTGCGCGCATGCGCGTTCGAGCAGCTGTCGGGCCACGCGCGCGTCAAGTTGAGCGAGCCGCTCGACTATCGAGCGTTCGTGCTCGCGATGCACCGCGCGCACGTGATCCTCACCGATTCGGGCGGCGTGCAAGAGGAAGCGCCGAGCCTCGGCAAGCCGGTGCTGGTGCTGCGCGAGACGACCGAGCGGCCCGAGGCGCTCGAGCAGGGCGCGGCGATGTTGGTGGGCACCGATCCCGAGCGCATCGTGGCCGAGACAACTCGGCTGCTCAGCGATCCCGGGCACTACGCCGCGATGTCGTCGCTGCGCAGCCCGTTCGGCGACGGCCGAGCCGCGCCGCGCATCCTCGATGCGATCGCCAGGTTCAATTGAGCGCCTGCGCCTGGGATTGCGCCAGGCGCTCAGCCTCCACGATCGCGTCGTCCACGCCGTCCCAGCGGTGCGCCGCGTGGCGACCGATGGGATGCAGGTTCTTCAGCGTCGGTAGCGAGGCTCGCAGCGCCTCTTGCTGTTGGCGGTAGCCGATCAGCGGCACGGGCGTGGTCCGCAGCGGACCGATGCGCAGGTGCTCGGGGTTGCGATCGGGGACCGCGAGCCTGTGCTTGCGTACGTAGCGCTGGACGTGCTCGAGCAGCTGACCCGTGGGAGCGTCGTGGATCGGCTCGCCCGGAGAGCACCAGAACTCCGCGCACAGCACGGCTCGCCCGTCTCGTTCGGGCGCCGCACGCCAGTTGTCGCAGAACGTCAGCCGGCACAGCGGTTCGTCGACGCAGTGATCGGTCAGGTAGAGCTCGCTGCGCCGGCAGCGGGAGACCGTGAAGAACAGCAGGATGGTCGAGCGCAAGGCCGCTCCTGGCTGCGGGCGTACCCCCGTCCAGGCGGCGACGGCCTGCAGCGGCGTCGAGGTGAATACTTGCCCCTCGACCGGGATCGACCCGGCCGCCGTCTCGATGGCCGTGACACGCCCAGCCTGCACGGTCATGCCGCGCACGGGCTCGCGATAGCGGAAGCGCACGCCGCTCTCGGACAGCCGTCGCGCGAGCCGAGTCCAGAGCTCGCCGATCGCGCCCGAGCACGGGTGGACGAGCAAGCCGTCGTCGCCCTGGCGGCGTGTGAGCGCCAGCATGTCGGAGAGATCGGGATCGAGCCGGTCCGAGCTCACGCCGAACTGCTTGCGGCACCACGGATCGAACAACAGATCGTGAAAGGTACGGCCCCGCAGCGAGCGCACGCGCTGGCCTGCGCTGTCGTCGGCGCGCGGCCGGAACAACTGCGGTAGCCGCGGCTGCACCACCATGCGCGCAGCGGCCAACACGAGCCGAGGCTGCCGCAGGTCCGTGAGGCGCGGCGGAACGGCGCAGACGAAGCCCGGCGCGCGGATCAGCTTGTGCGGCGTGATCCAGTGCAGCTCGCTGGGCTCGAACATGGCGTGCAGGAGTGAAAACGCCTCGCGCGCATACGAGGTGTAGAAGCTGTGCGGCCCGGGATCGATCAGGCGATCGGCCAGCTGCTTCGGGCCCGCGAGGCCACCGGGCTCGGCGTCCGCGCTGATCACCGTGCACGACATGCCGCGTTGCTGCAGGTGGTAGGCCATGCACAGACCTGCCGGACCCGAGCCGATGATCCAAGCTTCCTTCATGATCGACTCGCCTGCGCGGGGAAGAGCACGCCGTCGAGCGCGGCCGCCGCGTGCTCCCAGCTGAAGCGTTCGGCCACGAACTGCGTGGCGGCGGCGCGAATGCGCCCGGACAGCTCTGGATCCGTGAGCAGCTGATGAGCCGCGCTGGCCAGGGCTTCGGGCCCTTCCGCCACCAGCAGGTGCCGGCCGTGCTCGCCGCCAATGGCGGCATTGCCCTGGCCGTTCGTCACGACCGGGATGCCCATCGCCATGGCTTCCAGGATCTTGTTCTGCAGCCCGATGCTGATGCGCATCGGCGCGAGCAGCACGCGGCTCGCGGCGAAGGCCTCGCGGATGTGCTCGAAGTGCTGGATCACGCTGATCGGCCCGCCGTGCAGCGCGCGCACGCGGCGCGTGGCTCCGATGCCGGCGATCAAGAGGTTGGCGTCGGGCTTCTTCGCGCGCAGCTTCGGCAGCACTTCCTCGGCCGTGTAGAGCGCCGCGGCGATGTTCGGCGGGTAGCTCATGCGGCCGGTGTACAGGATGTCGTAGCGTGGTTCGCGCGGCAGCGGACGAAACACCTCGCGGTCGACGCCGTTCGGTACCAGCGAAAGCGCGCTCGGTTCGGCAACCGGCAGACGCTCGCGGTCCTCCGGCGAGATCACGCAGTGACCCTGGAAACGCGACCACGTCTCGCGTTCGTAGCGCGACAGGCGAAGGTGCTCGCAGCGCAACAGCGCACGCTTTGGACCGCGCGTCCAGCCGGCCTCACGCAACGCGCCGACCGAGAAGCAGTCCATGTAGTCCAGCGTGCTGCGCGGCGCCATGTCGTGATGCACGTACGGCGCCATGCGGATCAAGTGGCAGTGCACCACGTCCGGGCGCAGCGCGCGCGAAAGGAGCTGGATGCGCCGCTCGAGGCTGCGCGAATGAAAGTACTGGACCTGAAACGGCAAGCCCGTTCGCAGCGCCAGCGGCAACTGCAGCACGCGCTGCCACATCGGCAGGATCAGTTCGGTGATGCTCGCGCAGTACGGTCGCAGCGCCTGTAGCGCAGGCTCCCGTTGAGGTTGCAGATCCACGCTCACCAGGTGCAGCTCGTGGCGCGACCCGAGCGTGCGGATCTGGTTGAATGCTCGCAGCTTGTCACCTTTGTCCAGCGGGTGAGGGAAGCGCGAGGTGAGGAACAAGACCCTAGCCACTCAAACCCCGGTCGCGCAGGATGCGCTCGCACAACTGTTGGGCAAACGAGCTCACGCCCGCATCGCTCAGGTGAACCCCGTCGACGAAGTCGCTCGGCGCGGTGCGTAGCTCCAAGAACTCGCAGCTGCGAGCTGCGGCGAGGTCGGCCAGGATCTGGTTGTACGCGGCGATGCGCGTGTTCATGCCCGCGTTGTAAGGCAGGCTCATGCCGGGCGCGAGGGTAGGGATCCCGAGAACCAGCAGATTGCGGTTCTGTGTCACGAGCTTGGCCTTGAGCAGCAGCTGCTCCATGACCAGGCCGTAGTGCTCGGGCGCGGTGTTAGTCTTGGCGTCGTTGGTGCCGATCATCACCGTGCACAACGAGGCGTTGAACCGCACCAGGTCGGCTCCGCGCTCATCGATCGCGCGCAACAGATCGATCGCCTTGAAGCCGTTCCAGGCGAAATTCCAGGCCGACCACTGCACGCCAGTGGCCTTGCGGAGCATCCCGGCGGCCATCTCGGGGTACCCGAGATACGTGCGCGCCCCGTGCGTGATGCTATCCCCCATGCAAAGCAAGCTCTCCCAGTTCATGGCCTCGAGGCTAGCACTAACCGATCAAATACTCCTCCAGCGTGCTGATCTCGCGCTCGGCCGGGGCGTGTTCGATGCGGCTCTCGACGTCGAGCACCATGGTGGGCTTGCGTTCGGCGTCATACGTCGGCCAGGCGAGGTCCGAAGCGGAAGGATTGCCGCTTCGCGCGAACCTCGCCCAGGTGTGGAGCATGCGTTCACACATCGCGTCGGCACGCGGGCCGGTGCCCGCGAAGCGATCGACTGGCTCGGTCCGATACGTGCCGAACACGAACGGGATCTCGATGCCGTGCGCCGCGCCCAACCAGCCGCCCATCGCGGGCGAGCCGTAGCGGAACAGGTAGTGATAGGTCGGCTGGTGCTTGCTGTGCCGATCGATCACGCGCCGGGTGCGCGCGCGGAACCTTTCGTCCGTCTTGATCGCGAACCACAGCTCGTTGTTGGCCGCGCCCAGGCCGCGCGCCGTGCGTTCGCTGCGGTAGGTGTCGATGATGCGTTCCGTGCCCGCGCGCACCAGGGCCGAGACGCGGTGCGCAAGGTGCTCGGCCTCGAGCTTGCGGCTGTGCGGATCGCGCGGCGCGTACAGCCGGTACTCGTCGGCATTGGTGCCCATGATCAACGGCACCGGCGCTGCCTGCCCTGCCTCGAACACCTCCAGCGGCGGCTTCTCGATCAGCGAGCCGTCCACGACCGGCAGGAAGACCATGCCGGTGCTGCTCTCCTGCTCGACCGCGCGCGCCGCCTTCAGCAACGCCGGCAGCGGTACTTCGCGCAGCCCCGAGACGGTCGTCTCCAGCTCCGCGGCCAGCTGTTCGGTTGCCGTGCCGACTGACTCCTTCGAGAACGTGCCGGGGGAGCCGCTCTGACAGATCGCCTTGTGGAACAGCCCGCGCGCGAGGCGTGAGGCCATCAGTAAGGTGACAGAACTTCCACCTGCAGATTCGCCGAAGATCGTCACGTTGTGCGGGTCGCCGCCAAACGCTGCGACCTCGCGCTGCACCCAGCGCAGCGCCTCGATTTGATCGAACAACGCCCAGTTGCCCGAGGTTCCATCCTCGCGCGCGAGCTCGGGATGATGCGCGAAGCCGAGCGCGCCGAGACGATAGTTGATGCTCACCACCACCACGTCGCCGCGTCGAGCCAACTCGGCACCGTCGTAGCTGAGTAGTGAACTGGAACCCTGATAGAAGGCGCCACCGTGGATCCAAAACATCACGGGCCGCCGGCCGTGCACATCGGGCGTCCAGACATTCACTCGCAGGCAATCCTCGTTCTGCAGCACGCCCGAGCGCTGATAGCTCTCGCCCGGGTTCTGCGGCGCGTCCGGTCCCCAGCCGTTCGCATCCAGCACCCCGTCCCAGCTCACCGCCCGGGGCAGCTCGAAGCGCCGCGCCCGCGCGTACGGCAACCCGGTGAATGCAAACACGCCCGCCGCCTCGACGCCGCGCACGCGGCCCGCACTGAGTTGAAGCTGCACACGGCCTCCCTTGCAAAACTGCTGCAAGCCTACTGCAAACCGTCTGTCGCGGAACCCATCGCCGTTTGTGGGCACGGACGATGTAGACTCCGGCCATGATCCTCTCGGACAAAGACCTCCGCGCGCGGCTCAAGGCCGGCGATCTCGTGATCGATCCCATCGCCGATGCCGAGTTGCAGATTCAGCCGGCCAGCGTCGACCTGCGCCTGGCGAACGAGTTCCTGGTGTACAAGCCGGCGCAGGTGGCATGCCTGGATCCTCGCCAGCCGGACACGTTGCACGCGGCCACCGAGCGGGTGGTGATCCCCGACGGCGAGGCGTTCATCATCCATCCGGGTGAGTTCGCGCTCGGTTCGACAGTCGAGCGCGTGAGCATTCCACCGGACCTGGTGGCGCGCGTGGACGGGCGCAGCAGTGTAGGGCGGCTTGCCGTGGTGGTGCATGCCACGGCGGGGTTCATCGATCCCGGTTTTGCGGGCCAGATCACGCTGGAGCTGTCCAACCTCGGCCGGATCCCGGTGCGTTTGTATCCCGGCATGCGCATTGCGCAGGTGGTGCTGCAGCAGTTGACATCGGCGGTCGAGCGTCCGTACGGATCGGCACGGGGTAGCCACTATCACGGGCAGTCCGGTCCGCAGGCCAGCCGGCTCGAGCTGGACGTTTGAGGGAGGTCGAGGTCATGCATCGCAGTCGGCTGAGCACGCTGTTCATCGATTGTCCGTCGGACAGCTTCGAGGCGGGATCGTCGTTCTGGAGCGGCGCGCTGGGGAAGGAGCTGCTGGTATCGCCGAACAACGAGCGCTACCGCACCTTGCGCGGCCGCGTCGGCGGTGCGGGTGGGCCGATCGTCGGGCTGCAGCGCGTTCCGGACGAGGAGCGCGCGGTGCACCTGGACATCGAAACCGACGACATCGAGGCCGAGGTGAAGCGGCTCGAACGGCTCGGTGCCACGATCAAGGCGCGCATCCGCAACCACGTCGTGATGGTCGCGCCGAGCGGGCATCCGTTCTGTGTGGTGAACGTGCACCGCCCCGACTTCGAGGCGGCTTCCACGCTCTGGCCTGACGACTGATCAGTTGCTGCCGCCGGCCCCGCCGCTGCCAGCTTCAGGTTCACCGGCGGAGCCGCCGCTGCCAGCTTCGGGCTCACCGGCAGAGCCGCCGCTACCAGCTTCGGGCTCACCGGCAGAGCCGCCGCTACCCGCTTCGGGTTCACCTGCGGCGCCGCTGCTACCCGCTTCGGGTTCACCTGCGGCGCCGCCGCTACCCGCTTCGGGCTCGCCTGCAGAGCCGCCGCTGCCAGCTTCAGGTTCGCCTGCGGAGCCGCCGCTGCCGCCGCTGCCGCCGCCCGCGTTGCCCGTAGGCGGAGGTAAGGGCGACTGGCACTCTCCGTCGCGGACGCACGTCGCGGCATTGCTGCAACGCTGGACCTCGACCCAACCGCCGTCGTTGTTGCAGTGGAGGACCCGCTTGCTGTTGCTGGGATCGCAGCGGCGCGCGCCGGGCGTGCACTCGCCTTGACACGCCCCGTCCCTGCACGCGGCGTTCGCGCACGTCGTCAGGTTCTGCCAGCGACCATCTGCGGCGCAGCTTTGCAGCTGCTGCACGGAGCTGCAGCGGCGCGCGCCGGGATCGCACTCGGTGGCGCAGCGGCCGTCGCGACACATCCCGCTCGCACACGCCACCGCGGACTGCCACAGACCACTCTGATTGCAGGTCGCGACGCCGGAGCCTTCGCAGCGCGTGGTGCCGGGCTCGCAGGCCCTGGCGCAGCTTCCGTCCTTGCACATGCCGCTCGCGCACGCCACCGCGGCTTCCCACACACCATTCTGGTTGCAGGTCGCGACCCCCGTGCCTTCGCAGCGCGTGGTGCCAGGCTCGCAGACCCTGGTGCAGCTTCCGTCTTTGCACATGCCGCTCGCGCAGCGAGACGTGCTCGCCCACTGTCCGCGGTCGCTGCAGGTCCGGATCGAATCCGCGCCCTCGCAGCGCGTGCTGCCCGCGGCGCACTCGGCGCTGCAGCGTCCGTTGCGGCAGGTCTGGCCGACGCAGTGCACGGCTTCGGCCCAGCGTCCGCTCGAGTCGCAGCCGCGTACAGCGTCGTCGCCTTCACAGCGCGTGCTGCCCGGGTTGCACTCACCACTGCAACGGCCATCGCGGCAGACTTGCCCGACGCACGCAACAGGATCACCCCACTGCCCGGTCAGGTCGCACGTGCGTACCGACTTGTCGTCGTCGCAGCGCGTCAGGCCGGCCAGGCACTCGCCGCTGCAGTAGCCGAGGAAGCAGCTCTGACCCGGGCAGGACTGCGTCGGTCCCCACTGACCCGTGGCACTGCAGGTCTGATAGCCACCGAAGCCGCCGCAGCGTTGGCTGCCCGGTTCGCACACGCCGCTGCAAGCTGCATCGACGCAGGCGTTGGCGCAGAACACCGCGGTCTCCCAGTGGCCGGTCGCGTCGCAGACCGCCACGCCCTGTTGGTTGCACGACTTCACGCCGGGCGCGCACTCTCCCGTGCACTGCGCGTCCTTGCACACGAAGGTGCAGACGCGATCCGCGACCCATTGCCCGCCGCGGCACACCATCAGGTTCGTGCCGCTGCACTCCTGTTCGCCTTCCTTGCAGTTGCTGGTGCACGCCGCCGGCGTACACAACGCCGGGCAGCGCTCGACGTCCATCCACTCGCCGTGGTCGCTGCACGTCTGGCGCACCGAGCTGGCGCACTGCTGTGTTCCCGGCTGGCAGACGCCGCTGCACGCGCCGTCCTTGCACGAGAACGCGCACGTTTCCTCCGGCTGCGGCACGCCCTGAGCATCGCAGCGCAACACCAGCTGCCCCTGGCACTGCACCGATCCCGCCGGGCACGTCAACAACGCCGCGCCGCTCACGGCGGCGGTGTTCGGAGCGTTGGGCGCGCTCGGCGGAGGGTCGGCTCGCGGCACCGCCTGGGTTTGGCCCTGGCTCGTTTGTCCCGCGTGCGACGGTTGTGGATCCGCGGATCCGAGTGAACCAGCGGCACCCGTGTCGAGCTGGATCTGTCCGCAGCGGCCGCCCGGACAGGGCGCCGTGAAGGAGTCCGAGAGTTTTCCCGGCGCAGTCTCGGGGCTACACGCGTACAGCGCGAGCGCTGCGGCGCTGACACAGTAGACGAGCTTGGTCATCTCCCGCCTCCGCTCACTTGTTCAGATCTTCGCAATGGTCGTACGCGGGCAGCGCTTGCTTGCCGATCTGCTCGTCGCGCAGGCGCTGATCGAGGTAGAAGAACACCGACACACCGGCGTTGATCGCGCCGCGCAGCGTCCAGGCCTCGAGCTCTTTCGCGCTCAGCACGTTCGTGCGAGCGGCATCCTCGATCCACCAGTCAGGGCAGAACGGCAGCGGTTTGCCCTGGCGGTACATCGCGACGTACTCATCCGACAGGTTCTTCGTGAAGTCATCCGGCGGAGGCACCACGCACCACGGAGCGAGGTTGGCCGGCGTGATGCCGTTCACGACCTCGCCTCGCTCGTTGCCGACCGGCGCGTTCGCGGGATAGCCGTACTGGCGGTACCAGCCCAGCGGGTCGATCAGGAAGAGCGCGCTACCCGACTGCGAGATGATCCGCACGGGCGGCGGGTTGCGGAAGCTGCAGAGCTCGAGCCAGGTGTCCGCGTCGCCGTTGTCGCTGACCAGCGATGTTCCGTCGCGACTCTCGTGCGAGATGCTGCCAGCCTCGGGGTCGAACTTGACGTGACTGCCGGTGTTGCCCAGCACGTGGGCGCACAGGGTTTGCGCCAAGGTCAGCATGTTGGCGTCGGTCACCGGCAAGACGCCGTTACGCTTTTCGCCGAGCACTTCCGAGGTGCCCACCAGGCTCAGGATGGCCTGCGGGATCGTGCGCCGCGTGCCGCCCAGACCCATCCACGCGACGTAGCGCGCGGTCCAGTCTTGAGCGGTCGTGGTATCCGTCGCGAACTGACCGTACACGCGCATGCGGTTCGCCCCGGGATCGAGGGCGGGGCCGAGCAAGCCGTCGCGCAAGTTGGCGACGCGGGTCGCACCACCCGTCATCAGCATGAGCGTGTCGGCTTGCCGGCCGCGCGAGTCGAAGCGCGGGCCGTGGCAGTTGACGCAGATCTCGCTGAACACCATGCCGCCCGGCGACTGCATGTACACGGGCAGCTCTTCGGCCGCAGTCTTGTTGACCTCGGCGGCGATCCGCTTGGTGATCCAGCTCGGCCGGTCCGTACCGCTGAACTGTTTGACCTTGGGCACCGAAGCGAAGTTGCAGGTGGGCTTCGCTTGCCAGATGCCAAACGGCGCAGTCCCGAGTGCGAACGTGCGGAAAGCCTCGTCTGCCTTCAGCGACTGGACGAGTGACACGACCGTCTGCTGCCGTGCATCCAGGCCCTCCAACTTCTTGCTGACCAGGATGTCGCTCCAGTCCGGCCGGCGAGGGGCCCAGTCGCCCGGCGGGTCCGTGACATCGGTCTCAACCCAGTGCGGTCGATCCGGCACGGCATCGGGGAGGTTCATCAGCAGCGTGTCATTGATGTCCTCGCTCTGCAGGTCCGTGGTCATGAGCAGCTCCGGCGCCCGCGAGAAGTCGTCGGGTGTCAGGCGCTCGGTCTCCGCTTCCGAGGAGATGCCCACCGTCGGGTCGACGATGTCCGATGTGTCGGGGCAGTAGTCCTCGTAGCGCGGGTGCTGGATCAATCGATCCGCCGCCACTGGCTGCTGGTTGCTGACCCAGTCGAAGTAGTTCGTATCGACACCACCGCGGTGATAGAGGTCGAGGCGGCGCTTGGCCTCTCGGACCGCTTCGGCGTAGTCGGGCTCGGTCGGCTTCACCTCGACGTACGGCTGCGGGCTCTCTTCGCCCGTGTACTCCTTGCTGTGCGGGTAGTCGACGTCGAAGCGCTCGTTGAGCCCCGGGGTGCGCTTGCGAGCAGGGATGCTGACCATCCAGTCGCCCATGATCCGTGGCACGCGGCAGTCGAAGCCCGGAACGTTCATCGGCATGTGCGGGAAGAGCGCAAAGTCCTCGGCGTACGTGAACGGTGTGTCCGTGTTGCGGTAGATCAAGCTGCGCCAGGGAGCCGCCTGGTAGTGGACCTCCCGCTCCCGATTGACCGGGGTGTACTGCTTGCGGTGCGAGTCCACGTCTTGATCCTTGACCTCGCGATCGAACAGCGACGGCGTGATGTACGGGATCGAGACGTCCTGGCGCAGGCCACGCTTGATGCGTGGGCTGACGCGCTCGAGCGGAAACTGGAACACGCCGCCTTCGCTATCCGGGAAGAACCGCAGTAGATCTCGCAGCTGTGGGTTCTGGACCGTGGCGTAGCCGCGCGGGTTGTGGCAGTGCGAGCAGTTGCCGGTCATGTAGCCCTGCGCGCGCAGCTCGTTGTCATTGCGCGGCGCGCGATCACCCTGAGAATGCTCGAGCGGCAGCACGTCCTCGGCCTTCTCGATCCCGGAGATCACCTTGTAGTCGATCAAGCGTTGCAGCTGCGTCAGCTCGTCATCGCCCGCCTCGTCGATGATGCCGCCTTCGCCCATGGGCCGGCGTGCGACCTGCAGCGGTGAGAAGCCCAGGATGAAGCTGTGGTTGTGGCTGCCCATGTGGCACTGAATGCAGCGCTCACTACCCGGGATGGCGTAGGTGCGCGTGACTCCTGCCTCGCGCAGCGCGACCAGCGGCCGCAGGGGCTGCGTGTCGAGCACCTCCTGCGCCTTGCCTTCGTCCGTGAAGTACGTGACCACGCGGTCGGCGAACGGCTTGCCGTTGCGCAGTGGATCGGTGACCAGTCGCGCCTCGGTCTCGGCCTCGTTCCAGGCGTAGGTGCCGAACAAGGCGTGCGTCGCGTGGGAGCCATCCATGGAATCGGGCCCATCCGGGCGCGACACGATCAGGCGCGTCTCGATCTTGCGGTAACGTTCCTCCCCCTGCTTGTCGATCACGCGCTTCAAGAAGGTCTTGTAGAAGCGCGTGTTGGCGGGGATCACGAATTCCTGGCGCGTCTTGTCGAACTTGATCGTCTCGCCCTTCGGCACGCGAACGTGGCGCATCTTGCGCGCGTTGTCCGAGAACAGCGGGTACGCCGGCGCGATCGAGATCACGCCTTCGCGCGCGAGCTTCTCGGAGTCGAACGACGTCAGGTCGGTCTGGTCCAGGCGCTCGGGTAGGGTGTTCGCCTCGTCGAACATCGCGTCGAGCTCGCTCATCTTGTCCGCAGCCGTGCCGACGATGGACTTGTTCGGGATGCAATTGCCGAGGTTGGTGAGCGAGCTGCCGAGCTCGGCCGAGAGCAGGTACGGGCTCTCGGTCGACATCATCGTCACATCCGTCGTGGGTTTGTAGAACAACTCGGTCGGAGCGCCGGCGGCAAGCCAGAGATCCATCAGCTCGTAGAGCTCGCGCACCGGATCGTCGGCCGCACGCTCGCTCCAGGGCTTGCCGAAGAACGCCATCGGCGGCATGTAGAGCAGCGGGTCGTCCGAGGTCATGCGCAGGCGGATCTTGTCCTGACGCGCGAGCGCCGCAGCCGGGAAACCCTGCAGGTTGGGGACATTGAAGCCGCCGCTGGCCGCGTCCTGCGCGTGACAGCCGCCACACTGCTTGTAGAACTTGTTGAACAGGTCGCGGGTGAACACCGTTTCTTTGGCGGGCTCGGCGACCTGCGAGATCACCTCGCTGCGCGCCGGCACGGTCTCCGGGGATTGCGCGGGCACGCAGTTGGCCGCGGGCATTGCGTTCGGCATGCCCGCGTCCTGCTGCGTGGTCGGTTTCGTATCCGACGGAGTCTCGGTGGACGTACTGCTCGCGTCGCTCGCGTCCGCCGCGTCGTTGTCGGCGCCGCTGTCCCGCTTGGGATCATCGCCGATCCAGACTGGTCTCTGACCTGTGTCGTCGCCGCAGGCTGGAAGGATCGCGGCGAGTGAGATGAAGGCTGCAACGAAGTGGATCGACTTACGAGCGAGTAGTGACATGGGACCTTGAGACGCAACTGGGTTTTAAAATACAAACAGCAGCTGTCGGCGGCGCACGCACCGCCGACAGCTGCGCGATGAAGAAACTTCAGTTGAACGGAGCGGGGTTGCCGCTGCAGTGCGCGCCAGCAGGGCCGTTCGGGCACGCTTCCTCGCAGACCGGATCCTGGCTGGGCAGGCGCGTGAAGCCGAACTGGTCGAGGAGCGGGTTGATGGTCCCGGGCGTCGCGAAGCATGCGGCGAGGTTGCGCTCGGCGGCATTCGTCACGGCCTGGAAGCCCTTGATCGTGTTCACGTACAGCTTGCGAGCCAGCGGGTAGACCGGCGTGCCGCCGCTCACCAGGTTCTGGATGTTGAGGTCGGTCCAGTCGATGCCGTTGAGCGCGAGCGGCTCCGCGTGCGTCACTTGCACCGCCTCACCACCGGCGAAGCCGATGCTGCAGCTCGAGTTCGGCGTCTGCACCAAGCAGCCGATCGTCTTGGTCGAGTCCGACTCGCGGCACACCGCAGTGTTGTTGCGGTACGGGTACTTGCCGCCGCGCGTCGAGTGGATGCGGTAGTACGCCGAGAGCACCTCGGTGCCGTTCGTGTACGTCAGGATCTGGCCGGTCGCGCCGGGGCGGCGGACCTGCAGGTTGTAGGCGCGAGCGTCGAACGCGAAGCGCGTACCGACGAGCTGGTTGCCGTCGAACTCATCCTGCGTCCAGCCGTTGAGGCAGGGACCGTTGGCGGTCGTGACGGGTTGCGGACACTTGAGGCCCAGGGTCGCGAGCTTGCAGGTGCCGTCCGGGTTGCGGAAGCAGCAGGCGCTGTCGTCGAACGGACCCGCAGCGTAACGGAAGCGGCCGTCCGGGCAGGTCGCGGTCGGGTAGTCGAGGTTGATGTCATCGCTCTCGGGAACCAGGATCGGCAGCACGAAGCCGAGCTTGCCGTCGGGCGAGCACACCTGCTCCGCGTCGGTGCAGTTGCGGCGCAGGGGGTCCTTGTCCTGCTGGTCGTTGCCGTTGCAGAACGGAGCAGCGGACGTGCCCGTGCCGGCGCTGAGCAGCGTGCGGAACAGGTCGGTGGTACCCGACGCGTCGCCGCGGCGGTAGGCGTGCGAGATGCCGGTGCAGGTGTTCGCCTGACCGCTGCCGCCCGTGCACGTGTTCGGAAACAAATTCTTGTAGTTGTTGAACAGCGTCTGACGGTCCGCGCTGTTGCAGTTGCCACCGGTGCTCGCCGTACCCGCCGGGAGGCCCCAGTAGATCAAGCGCAGCTTGGTGTTCCAGTCGGCACCCATGTCCGAGAAGACCGGCGCGGGAAGGCCGGGCGTGGTGAGCGTGATCGGCGAGGCGTTCGGCGCCGCCAGCGTGCCGCCGCGCGGCGTGTGGATCTTGCCGGTGCTGCCGCAGCGCTCGGTCTGCTCCGAGTCGGCCACGACCACCATGCCGTCCAGGCCGAACAGCATGCCTTCCGCGGTGGCGTTACCGCCCGCCGTGGTGCACACGTTGGTGTTGTTGTTCAGCGGACGCGACATGGGCGCGATCTGTTGCGTACCGGCGCGCATCGCGTCCTCGCCCATGCCCGATCCACCACCGCCGTAGGTGAGTCCACCGCCGTTGCACGCCGCGTTGAGCAGCAACTGCTTCGTGATGCCCTCGAGGGTGTCCGAACCTCGAAGTTGGGCGCTGGCGGACAAGCCGTAGCCTCCCACGGTCAAGAGTATGATCAGTCCTGCAGTCTTTCTCATGATGTCACTCCAGCCACTATGGTTTGTTGAGTTGTCGAGAGAATGTGTGTTGGAGACTAATGGGACTGCTCGCGCGTGCTCGTGAAGACGCGCTCGTACCACCGCCGCCACCACGGCAACTGAGCTGCTCGCACGTGCGCCATGCGCTCGACGAGCTCACTCGGCAGCGCCGACTCCTGTGCGCGCTGAATCAGCACGCCGGCCTCGGCGTAGTCACCCTGCGCCATGGCCCATGACCAGTTGTAAGACAAGCGTTTGACGTCGTTGTCAGGAAGCCGTGAAAGTGCGGTGTTGCACGTCGCGTAGCGCGCGGCGTCCTTGGTCCGGATCGCCAGCTGGCACTCGAGGTCGAGCAACATGGGCGAGCGCGGAGCTTCCTTGTGCACGTGCGCGGCCACCTGCTCGAGCTGCGCGAGTTGTTCCGGGTTCAGATCGCGCTCCTGCGCGAACACCACGCGCACGTAGCGATCGAAGTCCTCGAGGGTTGCACCGGGCAGCATGATCGCCGCGCGGCAGCTCTCCTCCGCCTCGGGATACTGCTTGGTGCCTTCGAAGGCCTTGCACAGCTTGCCGAAGCCGATGCTCTGGTTCGGCACCGCGGCAGCCAGCGCGCGTAGATACGCGAGCTGCTTGGTGCGGTCGCCCGCCTTCTCCGCCTCGTCGGCGCGTTCGCTCAGGTTCATCAGGAAGTAGGCGAAGTCCAGCGGCGCGGCGTCGCGCGCCTCGGCAGACGGGATCGAGCGGGAAGGGTCCTTCTCGTCGATGCCGAACTGGCTCGCGAACAGCGCATCCGCGTCCTCTTTGGCGCTTTGCGCGTGCACCAGGGCAGGCACGAGCAGCAACGCGAGCACTGCACCCTGCGATGTGAAGCGCGTACTCATGGCATCGGCACCATGTCCACGCACGTCGCGTCCGTGCTCGCGCACAGGCCGCACGTCTTCGGGCAGTAGCGCTGCGCGCACTGCACCGCGCGAATCGCCAGGCCTGCCGCGTACGTGGGATCACCCAGGCGCGTGCTGACCTCCTGCGCCATCATGCTCTCGGCCGCTCCGGAGAGCTCTGCCTTGCACATACCCTGCGCGCTGCTCAGCCCGCTGCCACTCGTGCACGCTTCGAGCATGACGCCCGCACCGCACAGGCAGCTGAGCGTGTCCGCGTCCATCATCGTGCCCCCGGCCGGGATGTCCGCGCAGTTGCTGTTGTAGACGCACTTCAGCGAGTCCTCACACAGCTGCATCTTGTTGGCGCCTGCCTTCGGACCTGCCGAGGCCGTGCCCATCGCCATCGAACAAGCGTCGTGGCGCATCTTGCAGACGGGGAACTTGTCCTG